>JAGWWF010000004.1 GCA_018970445.1 Alphaproteobacteria bacterium
CACCACAGCAAGGCCGGCAGGTTCACCCACCAGCACGAAATAGGCCCCGGCCGGCGTGGCGGCATTGGGGATCAGATCGCCGAACGCCACCGCGCTGTTCCAGGCCGGCGTGGCCGTGGCGGCAGACAGGGTGAAATCCGGGGTGCCGGCAGGGGCGGGGCGAAAAGCGCCAAACCGCCCCACCCGCCCCACCGCGCCGATCAGGCCGATCATTGCAGCACCGGCATGATCGTCAGGCTGCCATCGGCCGCGCCGTCGCGCACAAAGCTGATGAACTGGCCGCTGGTGATGCGCAGATGGAATTTTTCATCGGCCGCCAGCGGGATGCTGCCAGCGCCCACGCTGGCCGCCACGCTGGCATCGCCCACCCGGAAAAAGCCGCGCACCGATGCGTGCAGCAGCACTTCGCTGGCCGCCACTGCGGCTGATCGCACCTGGCCGCTGCCGGCGGTGGTGATGCGCTGCCCGGCGGCAAACTCATAGGCGCGGGTGGTGGTGGCCAGCGCCTGCACCGCCACCGGCACGGCAGCGCTGCGCAGTTGCGCATCGGTCAACGGCCCGGCCACGGCCAGGGTGGGGGCCGTGCCGATGTTGAAGGTGGGGGTGGCGGCAAAGCCCGGCAGGCTGCCGCCCAGGCTCACCGGCAGGCGAAAGCCATCGGCATCGGCAACCCGCAGCGCGGCATCGGCGGCGCCAAAGGCCAGCTTGGCAAAGGGCCAGTGCACGCCGGCGATCTCGTCGGTGGCAAAGGCCACGCCCACGGCGGGCGCAGTCACATTGTCGGGCATGAAATTCTCCACGGCCACAGGATTGGGAAACATGTGGGGCCGGCGGCGGGGGGAAACCGCCGGCCCCGGCACACGCATCAGGCCGAAAAACGCATCAGCTTGATGGCGCGGCTGTCCAGCACCGCCCCGCCCACGCGGCGGGTGGCATAGAAGTGGACATAGGGCTTGTTGCTGTAGGGATCCTTCAGCACCTGCGTCTCGCGGCGCTGGGCGATCAGATAGCCGGCCTGGAAATTGCCAAAGGCAATGCTCAGGCTGTCGGTGCCCACATCGGGCATCGCATCGGCTTCCACCACGCGATAGCCCAGCAGCGTCTGCGGCTGATCCGGCCCCAGGCCCGGCTGCCAGATGAAGGCGCCATCGCTGGTCTTGAACTTGCGGATGCGCGCCAGCGTGGCGCTGTTCATCACCCACACCGCGCCCTGGCGATAGGGGCTGGCCAGCGCATGCACCAGATCGATCAGGCGATCCTGCGGATTGGTCGCGGCAAAGGCTCCGGCCGCGCCGGACGTGACAAACTGCAACGTGCCGAACGGCCGGGTGGCATCCGCCGTTGCCGCCACCGGGGCGGAAAGAAACCCGCGCGGCTTGTTCACGCCATCGCCGGTCACGAACGCCACGCCCTCGGCGCGGGCAAATTCGCGGCCGATCTCCTCGCCCAGCCAGGTTTCGACATTGAAGCCGGCATCATCCAGCATGGCCTGCGAAGCGGCCGGATTGGCATAAAGCTCGCCCATCGGCGGGGCGATCTCGGCAAAATCCGGCGTGTCCGTTTCGGGGCGGCCTTGCGTTTCGGACACCCAGCCCGAAACCACGCCGGTGGTGGTGATCAGCCGGCGATAATTGGCCGAACCCACCTCCACCACCTGCGCGATGCTGCGGATCGGCGATGCGGCGCGCAGCACGCGGTTGATCGTGTCGTCAATCTCCAGCGGCACGCCCAGGCCGCCCTTGGCCGGCGGCGTCATCGTCACCGCCTTGGCTTCCAGCGCCGGTCGGCCCGGAATTTCCACGCCGGCATCGAACACGCCGGCCAGATTGTCAGATTTCAGTTCCAGCATCATCATTGCTCCTCCTGCCAGCCCAGCACCCGCGCCTCGCCCTGCATGGGAAAGGTCACAAGCGAGACTTCCACCAGCTCCAGCCGCTCCAGCCGGCGGCCATTCCGGGTCGGGCTGGCGGCCTTCACCCGGTATCCAAAGCTCAAGCCATCGATGGCGCCGGCCTTCACCAGCGCGGCGGCCGCCTGCCCCCGCCCCTCGCCCACGATGCGGGCGGTGATGCGCAGGCCGCGGCCATCCTCGGTCAGGCTGTCAACGAACCCGATCGGTTCGTCCTGCTTGTGCTGCCACAGCAGGGGCAGCGGCGCGGCGGCCCCGGCAAAGGCGCCCTTCACCACCACGTCGCCGCCCTTGTCGGGCTGGTCAAACACGCTGGCATATCCCGCGATCCGCATCATGCCCGGCCGCCTTCCACCAGCCCCAGCTTGAAGGCGATGCCCACCAGCAGCAGCGCCACCAGACTGCGCACCGCCCAGCCGATCAGGCTTTTGAGCGCCGATGACTTCACGTCCCGCCAGCCCTGCACCAGCTGGCGCAGCTCGCCGATATCGGCCCCGGCCTTGTCGTCGATCAGGCCCAGCCGGGCCAGGGCGCGCGCCGCGCCGGCCTCGGCGGCCTCCTCGATCATGGCCTGCAACGTCACCCGCGCCGCGCCCTGCGCCTCGGCCTGGGCCAGCAGCCCTTCCAATATCGTGCTCATTGGCCATCCCCTTGGTAAAGGCCCAAAATCCGCCGCTTTTCATCGGGTTCCAGAAAATCGGCGCCGCGCACCTGTTCCCACAGGCGGGCGCGATCCTCGGCCAGGGCGGGCACATCATCCTTGTCCACCACCAGGCCCAGCCCCGGCCACCACCAGCCCAGCCAGGCCGAAAGCCCGCCCAGGATGCGGGCCAGCAGCGGCAGCAGGGTCAGCCGCCACAGCGCCACATTGGCCTCGCGATAATTGGCATAGGTGTTGTCGCCCTTCAGCCCGATCAGCAGCGGCGGCACCCCCAGCGCCAGCGCGATGTCGCGCGCCGCGGCCTCGCGCATCCCGGCAAAATCCATCTCCGCCGGCGACAGGCTCAGCGCCTGCCAGCTCAGGCCGCCTTCAAGCAGCATCGGCCGCCCGGCGTTGGCGGCCCCGGCAAAGGCGGCCTCCATCTCGGCCTTCAGGCGGGCATATTGGTCGGGGCTCAACACCGATCCCTCACCAGGCTGGTACACCAGTGCCCCGCTGGGCCGGGCCGCATTGTCCAGCAGCGCCCGGTTCCAGCGCGCCGCGGCATTGTGGATCGCCACCGCGCCCGCCGCCGCGGCAAGACAGCCCGCGCCCAGATGATCGTCCAGCGGGTGAAAGCTGCGCAGATGCAGCAGGCAGCCATCGCCCTCCACCGGATAGCGGCGTTCCTGGCCGCCAGCGCGATAGACATGCGCCACCGGCCAGCCCTGGGCATCCGTTTCCACCCGCACCCGTTCGGGCCGCAGCGCAAACAGGGCGCGCGGCAGGCCATCGCCGCCACAGCCGGCCAGAACATAGGCATTGCCGTGCAGCAGCAGATGCCCCGCCAGCGTTTCGATCAGGCCCGGCCCCGAAGGCCCGCTGCCGCTGCTGCCCAGCAGGGCCAGCGCGGGGTGATCGGCCGGCCGGCTGAGCACCGGTGCGCCGCCGGCGCCTTCGGTGATCATGCGGATGGCGCGCGCCGCCACCGGATTGGCCAGAAAGGCCTGCCGCACCTGGCCGCCATAATCACTGGCCTCATCCTGCAGCGGGCTGGCCCAGGCCGGGATGCCGCGGGGCAGCGGCGGGGTGGCGGACTTGGTCCGCAGGAACGGCAATCGCATGGATCAACCCCTTCATGTGCAATGGTTTCAGATCCGCCCCGGCGGTGGGAGGATCACAATTCCCTGATGCCCGGCAGGCTCAGGCGATCACCCAGCAACAGCGCGGAAAGCGCCCACACCGCCGCATCGGCGCGGTCGGGCGATGCGCCCGGCCCGGCATAGCGGCCATCCACCAGCAGGCCGCACAACTGGTCTTCCAGCGCCGGAAACACGCCGGCATGAAACACCCGGCCTTCGGCATAGAGCGCCGCCACCGGTTCCGCCCTTGCAACCTTGCCGCGCGCGGCGCGCACCGCTGCCACCGGCAGGCCGGAATCCACCGATTTCAGCATCGCCGTCACCATCGCGCCGCCCTGGTTCACTTCGGCCACCACGCGATCGACCTGCCAATGATCGGCCGCGGCCACCACGGCGCGCGCCCATTGTTCCGGGCGCACCGCCACCTGGCTCACATCGTCCAGCACATGGGCACAGCCGTCCGGCCCCAGGCCCACCACGATGATGCCGCAGGTGCCGCCGCCGGCCGGCGGATCCACCCCCACCACCACCCGCACCAGCGTGGCCGGCCGCGGCCGGCGCTGGCGATCGATCAGGGCGCGGGTCCACAGGGCGCCGTCCAGATCCTCGACAATCTCGCCCTCCAGCTCCTGCCGGCCGGTGATGCTGCCGCCAAAGCGGCGTTCCAGCCGGCCAACGAACCCTTTTGGCAAATTCTGCTCATTGTCCCGCGTCCGCCCGCGCGTGGTCACCACGCCGGGTTCGGCCAGCAGTGCCTTGAGCCAGTTCAGCGGCAGCGGCGTTGTGGTCAGCACGATGCGGGGGCTGCGGCCCAGCCGGGTCGCCATGCGCAGGTTCATCACCGTGTCCTCGCCATGGGCCCAATGGGCAAATTCGTCGCCCCAGGCATAATCGAACTGGCCGCCGCGCAGGCCATCGGGTTCGGCCCCGGAAAACAGCCGGGCCTCGCTGCCATTGCCCCAGATCAGCCGTTTGGCCGCTGGCTGCCAGGTCAGCCGCTGTTCGGGCGGCAACAGCGCCAGCAGGCCGGATTCGCCTTCCACCATCACGGCGCGGGCGGCATCCAACGTGGGGGCCACCAGCGCAAAACGCCGACGGCCGGCGCAGGCCAGATCATGCACCCATTGCGCCCCGGCGCGCGTCTTGCCGAACCCGCGCCCGGCCAGGATCACCCAGATTCCCCAATCACCGGCCGGGGCCAGTTGCGGCGGGCGCAGCGCGCCGGCCCCGGCCAGCGTCGCCAGCACTGTATTCTCACCATATTGGTTCAACAGGCGCTGCTGAACGGCACGCGGCAACGCGCGAAAATTCTCCAGCAGCGATGCTGCCGGCTTTGCATTGGCCATGGGCGGCTGCTCCCGCGCGCGGGCCGGCTCCACGGCCGCCCGGTCCCTTGCCTTGGGCCGCACGCGGCCGCATCACCCCCCCGGTGCACCTGCTTGTTCGGGCGGTTCAGCCCGGATCGGCCAGCGCCCGCAATTCGGCGCGCAGCCGCGCGACATGGGCGCCATCCACCGGCCGCCCGGCGCTGCCGCCGGCGCGGGTTGTGCCGGCATCGCGCCGGGCCAATATGGCCAGCGCCAGCTTGCTGTCGCGCAAATTGCTGGTCTTGCCCTCGCCGGCGTCGGCCTCGCTCAGCAGTTCCGACAACAGGCGGTTTTCCACCCGTTCCCAGGCGATGGTGATGGCATCCTGCCACTGCGCGGCGAATTCGGCATCGGCATCGCGCACGCGATAGGCATCAAACACCGAAATCCCCAGCCCCCTGGCCGCCACCGCCGGATCGCCGCTGCGCGCCAGCGCATCCAGAAACACCAGCCGCTTGGCCCGTGTGCCAAACACCCGCCGCCCCAGCCGCGTGCGCGGCCGCGCGCCATTGGCGCGCACGCGCACCGGCGCCGCTGGCTGTCCAGCCAGCATCAGTTCATCCATCATCGCCAGAAGGCCCTTTCGCTTGACCGGACCCGTTCAGGCCGATTCCGCAGGCATGACGAATATATAACCAACACCGTCACGCATGTCAATATAAAATGTGCCTATATGGTTCGTTTCGCGGCGTCAGACGATCCTCACCCCGTCCGGCAGCTCGCCCTTGTCCCAAAAGGCCAGCGCGGCCTGGCGTTCGAACAGATCGGGCGGCAGGATGGTGGGCCGGGGCCGCAGCCCCACCCGGCTGCCCACGCTGTGCAGCCCCGGCGCGCCCAGCCGCGCATCGAACATCAGCGCATCATAATCCTGTTCGACATGATCGGGATCATAAGCAAACATCGGCTGGCCGATGAAGCTGTGGATCGCCGACAGCGTGGCCAGCGGTTCGGCCGCCAGCGTATCATAACGCACCAGCATGATGCGGTCGCGATGGGCGCCAAACACGGCTTCACGCACGGCGGCCAGGGCAAAGCCGATCATGCCACTGGCCGACATCAGGCCATCGGCGCGGCTGTACACCGTGCCGCCGGGATCGAATTTGAACAGGCCCGATGGCTCCAGCGGGTTGCGCTGGGTCAGGCTTTCGATTGAATCCAGCACCCAGGCCGGATTGCGCACGCAGGCGATGATCCGCGCATCCGGATATAATCGGGCCAGCAGCGACAGGCGGGTGGGCCACAGGCGGTTGGTATCAAACACGCACTGGTGCGGATGGATATCGCAATAATAGGCGGCAACCGCGGCGGTGAGGATGCGGGCGCGCTGATCATCATCGATGAACACCGCGCCCTCATTTTCCTGGCTCATCAACCGGGCCAGCCCCTGCACCAGGCTGGCCACCGGGCTGCTCATGGCGGCGTGGAAATGCGGATTTTGCCGCAGCAGCGCGGCCAGCAGGGTGGAACCGGCGCGCGGCAATCCGGCAACGAAATGCAGGCCATTGTTCATGCGCGGTCAGCTGGCACGGCCGGGGCGACCGTTCAGGCCGGCTGTGCCACCGCGCGCAGCCGCCGGCGCAGGGCAAAGCCGATCAGGCCAAAGCCCGACAACAGCATCGACCACACCGATGGTTCCGGCACCGCGGCAATGCTCACGCTGCCATGGCCGGTGTTGAAGCCCAATATCTGCTGATGGCTGCCCCCGTTGAACGAACCGCCGCCGCCGCCGGGCACAAGTTCGTGGGTGGCGCCGCCGCTGTAGCCGCCGCCGCCGCCGCCGCCAAAAAAGCCGCCGCCGCCGCCGCCGCCAAAGCCACCGGCGGCAAAGCCGGTGCCGCCCGCCAGCCCTGGAAAGCCGCCGCCGCCCGTGCCATTGCCGCCATCGCCGCCGGCCGAACGGAAACCGCCGCCGGCGCCGGCGTTGACGGCTTCCCCGCCCAGGCCACCGGTGCCGCCGCTGGCGGGGCCGGCATTGCCGCCATCGGGGCCGCTGCTGGCATTGCCGCCGTTGCCATAGGCCATGGCCCCGCCGCCGCCGCCAGCGATCAGCAGCGCCGCACCTTCGCTGGCAACAAAGCTGCCGCCACCACCGCCGCCGCCGAAATAGGCGCTGCTGCCATAGCCACCGGCACCGCCAACGGCGATATCAAGCTGCTGGCCGGCAAACAGCGTGAACCGGCCGCTGAGCGCGATGCCGAGGCCACCCGAATGGGTAAAGACCTGACCGCCCTGGGCACCGCTGGCGGTGATCACAAACACGCCCGCGCGCGGTGCGGTCCACTGGGTGATGTTGCCGGTAAAGCCGAAGGAGGCGGCCTGGGCCGCCGTGGCCAGCAGCGTGGCGGCCGAAACACCGGCCAGCAGGAAAAATTTCATCGCCCCATCCCCTCTTCATGCCTCAACCCATGCAATCACACCATTGTTGTAAATGCTTTGTCAACCATTTTTCAATTTACACTCGATTGCGCTTTGACTGAACCGCTCATGCCGAGCGTGTCGAGGCACGCACGCCGCTTGGAGCATGCCTCGACACGCTCGGCATGAGCGGATTTCGATTCAACCCAAACGCAATCAAGTCCAGCTTTACAGTCCAGTCACGCCGCCGTGGCGGACGCCGGCATCCGGCGGGGCGGCCAGATGATCAGAAGGCGATCCTGTTCTCAACGGCGCAGACAGGCAGCGCCGCCAGGCTTATGACAGCAGTGCGCCCCACACGCCGGCCAGCAACATGCCGGCGCGCATGTCGCCCATGGTGGTGGCGGCCATCTTGTTCATCACGAAACTCATGCACAATTTCAGATCCATGTCGCACACCACCAGGCTGCCGCCATAACCGCCCCAGAACACGCTGTTCGGGCTGGGGAACGGCCGCAACGGGCCGGGCAGGCCATAGCCCAGGCCATAACGCACCGGCATGCCCAGCACGAGATCGGCGGGCGTGTCGATCTGCAATTCCAGCGCGCGGCGCACCCCGGCTTCGGAAAGCAGCCGCTTGCCGCCAGCGACGCCGCCATTGGCCACCAGCGTCTGCACCGCCACCACGCTGCGGGCGTTGCCATGGCCATTGGCCGCCGGCAGTTCGGCGGCCCGCCAGGCCCGCGTGCGGGTTTCCAGCGGATCGATCGGCGGGTTGCCGCCCATGTTCTTCGCCAGATCGGATTGCGGCCCGGCGGTGATCGATGCGCCGCCCGGCGGCGGCACCAGATCGGCAACACGGGCATCATGTTCGGCGGCCAGCCCGATGTGGAAATCCGCCCCCAGCGGCCCGGCCAGTTCCTCGGCAAACAGCGTGCCCAGCGATTTGCCGCTGATGCGCCGCACCACCTCGCCCACCAGAAACCCTTGGGTGAGGCCGTGATAGCCGGCCGCCGTGCCCGGTTCCCAGTAAGGCGCCTGCGCCGCCAGGGTGCTGCACGCCAGGTCCCAATCATAAATCTCGTGGCGCTGCATCGGCCGCACAAAGCCGGACAGGCCGGCGCTATGGCTCATCAGCTGCGCCACCGTCACATCGGCCTTGCCGGCCTGGGCAAATTCCGGCCAGTAATGCGCCACCTTCTCCTCGAATTTCAGCGCGCCCTGATCGGCCAGCCACAGCGCGGTGAGCGCACACATGGTCTTGGTGGTGGAATAGACATTCACGATGGTGTCGCGTTGCCAGGGCCGTGTCTGTTCGGCATCGGCCCAGCCGCCCCAGATATCGATGATCGGCTCGCCGTTCAGCGTGGCGGCAAAACTGGCACCGATGTCATCGCCGCGCGCCAGCGAGGCCGCCAGAGTGGCGCGCACCCCTTCAAAGCGCGGATCAACCAGGCCGTGCACGTCGCTCATGATAGCATCTCCTCGGGCAGGGGCGATGGCCCCACCAATTGCCTGTACAGTTTCAGCGCATAACGATCGGTCATGCCAGCCACGAAATCACACACGTGGCGGGCCCGCGCCGGTTCGTCGGCCGGGCAGGTGGCGGCCCAGTCGCCGGGCAGACGCGCCGGATCGGCATGCAGGGCGGCGAACAGGCCTTCCACCACCTGTTCGGATGGATCGCGCAGCCGCGCCACCGCCGGGGCGCGATACATGCGGGCGCGCAGGAACTGCTTGAGGCCGTGCACCTGCGCGGCCAGCCCGTCTGACAGGCCGGCCAGGGTGCGGCCGGCGGCGCGGACATCGGCAACCGAACGGGCATCGGCCGCGGCGATTCGGGCGCGGGTGGTGGCCAGCAGATCGTCCACCATGCGGCCGATCTGTTCGCGCACCAGTTCGGGCACCAGCCGCCGCCGCGCCGTCACGCCCGGCCAGCGCGCTGTCACGGCGGCCCAGCAATCGGCCACGAACGGCACCTCTGCCGCCACCTCTTCCACCGAAAACAGCCCGGCCCTGATGCCATCATCCAGATCATGATTGTCATAGGCAATATCATCGGCAATCGCTGCCAGCTGCGCCTCCAGCCCGGCATGGCTGGCCAGATCCAGCGGCCAGGCCGCATCCACCCCGGCCAGCGCCCAGCCGGGTTCATGGATGGGGCCATTGTGCTTGGCCAGCCCTTCCAGCGTTTCCCAACACAGGTTCAGGCCATCGAAACCGGGGTAGCGGCTTTCCAGTTTCGTCACGATTCGAAGGGCATGGCCGTTGTGATCAAAGCCGCCCCACGGCGCCATCACCCGTTCCAGCGCGTCCTCACCGCTATGGCCGAAGGGCGGGT
Source organism: Alphaproteobacteria bacterium (assembly GCA_018970445.1). GTDB lineage: Bacteria > Pseudomonadota > Alphaproteobacteria > Sphingomonadales > Sphingomonadaceae > Sandarakinorhabdus. The sequence continues at coordinate 9,755 of JAGWWF010000004.1, forward strand.
GGCCCAGATCATGCGCCAGCGCCAGCGCCTCGGTCAGATCCTCGTCCACCGTCAGCGCCCGGGCCAGGCTGCGGGCGATCTGCGCCACCTCCAGGCTGTGGGTGAGGCGCACGCGGAAATGATCGCCATCGGGTGCCACAAATACCTGAGTTTTATAGCGCAATCGCCGGAAGGCCCCCGAATGGATGATGCGATCCCGATCGCGCGCGAACGGGCTGCGGGTGGCCGACGGGGCCTGTGCATGCAGCCGCCCGCGGGAGGCTTCCCACCGGCACGCATAGGGGGCCCGCGTCAACGCACCGTCCCGGCTGCCTTCAACGCCGCCACCCGGCCATCATCATAGCCCAGTTCGGCCAGAATCGCATCGCTTTCCAAGGCCTTGGTCATGCGCGGGCCAGCGTTTTGCGTGGCGGAATAGCGCGGCGCCGGGGCCGGTTGCATCACGCCATCGGCCTCCACGAAGGTGCCGCGCGCCGCATTGTGCGGATGGTGCGGCGCTTCGGCCATCGACAGCACCGGGGCAAAGCAGATGTCGGTCATCTCCATGATCGCGCACCAGTCATCGCGCGACTTGGTCTTGAACAGCACAGTCAAGCGATCCTTCAACATCGGCCAGTTGGCGGCGTTCATCTGGGCGGCGAAATCGGGATCATCCTTCAACCCGGTCTTTTCCAGCAACAGCGCATAGAACTGCGGTTCCAGACTGCCGATGCTGATGAACTTGCCATCTGAACATTCATATGTGTCATACATGTGCGCGCCGGTATCCAGCAGATTGACGCCGCGTTCATCCTTCCAGATGCCGTTGGCGCGGAACCCCCAGATCATCGCCATCAGCGCGGCGGCGCCATCGGTCATCGCGCAATCGATCACCTGGCCCTGGCCGGTGGTTTTCGCATGCAGCAGGGCGGCCACCATGCCAAAGGCCAGCATCATGCCGCCGCCGCCAAAATCGCCGACCATGTTGATCGGCGGTGTCGGCTTGTCCCCGGCCCGGCCATAGCCATGCAGGGCGCCGGCCAGCGCGATATAGTTGATGTCGTGCCCGGCGGCGTGGGCATAGGGGCCAAACTGGCCCCAGCCGGTCATCCGGCCATAGACGAGGCGACTGTTCACCGCATGGCAATCGGCCGGGCCCAGGCCCAGCCGCTCGGTCACGCCGGGGCGGAAGCCTTCGAACAGGGCATCGGCCGATTTCACCAGATCCAGCACCAGCGCACGGCCGTCGGCGCTTTTCAGATCCACCCCGATCACCCGGCGCCCGCGCAGCAGGGGATCGCGGGCATCGATGCGGGCGCCCGGCCGATCGATGCGGATCACCTCTGCGCCATGATCGGCCAGCATCATGCCGGCAAACGGCCCCGGCCCGATCCCGGCCAGTTCGATGATCCTGATCCCCTTCAGCGGCCCGGCCATGCGCGTCTCCCAATCCGGTGTTTGCCCCCTGCCCTGCCACGTGCGGCCCAAAGGTCAAGCTGTCGCGGCTGGGAGGGCGCATGATTGCGCCAAGCCGGCTATGGCATAGGCGAAGGAGCCCCCCTGCCATGACCATCTCGCGCGAAATCCGCCTTGCCAGCCGCCCGGTGGGCGTACCCGCGGCCGCCAATTTCGAACTGGCCAGCCGCACGCTTGCCGCCCCCGGCCCCGGCGAGGTGCTGGTTGAAAACAGGTTCATGTCCGTCGATCCCTACATGCGCGGCCGCATGTATGATCGCCCCTCTTATGTGCCGCCCTTTGCCATTGGCGAAGCGCTGCAGGGCGGCGCCATCGGCGTGGTGGTGGAAAGCCACAGCGACGCGCTGAAGGTGGGCGATGTCGTTTCGTCCATGTTCGGCTGGCGCGAGGCGTTCGTGGCCCCGGCCGCCGCGCTGCAGAAACTGGATGTGCCGGCCGGCGTGCCGTTGCAGGCGTTTCTGGGCGTGCTGGGCATGCCCGGCCTCACCGCCTGGGCCGGCCTGACACAGATCGGCAAGCCCAAGCCCGGCGACACGGTGTTCGTGTCGGGTGCCGCCGGCGCGGTCGGCAGCATCGTGGCGCAGGTGGCCAGGCTGAAGGGCTGCACCGTGGTGGCCAGCGCCGGCAGCGACGAAAAATGTGACTGGCTGCGCGGCCTCGGCATCGATCATGTCATCAACTATCGCACCTGCGGCGATCTGCTGGCCGCGGTGCAGGCCGCTGCCCCGCGCGGCATCGACATTTATTTCGACAATGTGGGCGGCGAGCATCTGGAAGTCGCCATCGAATGCGCCCGGCCCTTTGCCCGGCTGATCGAATGCGGCATGATTTCCGCCTACAACGACACCGAACCCACGCCCGGCCCGCGCAACATCATCCAGGTGGTGGGCAAATCGCTGACGATGCGTGGTTTCATCGTGATCGAATTCCAGGGCCTGCAGGCCGAATTCGCCGCCGAAGTGGGCGACTGGATCGCATCAGGCCAGCTGCAATGGCAGGACACGGTGATGGAGGGGATCGAATCCGCCCCCGCCGCCTTCATCGGCCTGTTCGAAGGCAAGAACACCGGCAAGATGGTGGTGAAGCTTTAAGTCAACGTCCCCCTCCCTGCGTGCAGGGAGGGGCGAATTACCCCACCGGGCGGCGGGCGTTCAGCGCCAGCGCCAGCGTGCCTTCGTCCAGATAATCCAGTTCGCCGCCCATCGGCAGGCCCTGGGCCAGCTGGCTCACCTTGACGCCGGTGGGCCGCAGCGCGTCGGCCACATAATGCATGGTCGCCTGCCCCTCCATCGTCGCCGACAGCGCCAGCACCACTTCGCGCAGCTGCGGCTCGCTGGCGCGGGCCACCAGCGCGGGGATGGCCAGATCATCCGGGCCTATGCCATCCAGCGCCGAAAGCCGCCCGCCCAGCACATGATAGCGGCCGGAAAACAGATGCTTGCCATCAAGTGCCCACAGATCGGCCACATCGGCCACCACGCACAACAGCCCGGCATCGCGGCGCGGATCGCGACAGATGGCGCACGGGTCGCTGGTTTCGACATTGCCGCAGCGGCCGCACACCACCAGATTGGCCGCCACGGCGCGCAAGGCATCCAGCAGCGGCACCAGCGCCAGTTCGCGCCGCTTGATCAGATGCAGCACCGCCCGCCGCGCCGAACGCGGGCCAAGCCCCGGCAGCCGGGCCAGCGCCTGGGTGAGCGCTTCGATTTCGGGTGACGCCATGGCCCCCTTATCGGTGAAGCCTTTTACCCGCGCAAGCTGTGCGGGCTTTGACACGAATTGCCGGCCAAACGGGCTTTTCGCGCTGCACCATCTGGGCTAGACCTGCGACATATTGTCAAAAAAGCCGCACAAGGCGCCAAGCATGATTGGAGACCGCAGATGACCGCCATCGGGCAGGACAGCCTCAACACCCGCCGCACGCTGACTGTGGGTGGCACCGATTATGCCTATTACAGCCTGGAGGCCGCCGCCGCCACGCTGGGCGATGTCTCCCGCCTGCCCTATTCGATGAAGGTGCTGCTGGAAAATCTGCTGCGCTTTGAAGATGGCAGCACCGTCACCCGCGCCGATGTGCAGGCGGTGGTGGATTGGCAGGCCACGCGCACCTCCACCCACGAGATCAATTATCGCCCGGCGCGCGTGCTGATGCAGGATTTCACCGGCGTGCCCTGCGTGGTCGATCTGGCGGCCATGCGCGATGCCATCACCAAACTGGGCGGCGATCCGGTGAAGATCAATCCGCTGGTGCCGGTGGATCTGGTGATCGATCACAGCGTGATGGTGGATGAATTCGGCAATGCCACGGCGTTTGAAGACAATATGGCGCTGGAATATGCCCGCAACCTGGAACGCTATGAATTCCTGCGCTGGGGTTCGAAATCGCTGCGCAACTTCCGTGTGGTGCCGCCCGGCACCGGCATCTGCCACCAGGTCAATCTGGAATATCTGGCAAGAACCGTATGGAGCAGCACCGACACGTCGGGCGCGCTGGTCGCCTATCCCGATACCTGCGTCGGCACCGACAGCCACACCACCATGATCAACGGCCTGGGCGTGCTGGGCTGGGGCGTGGGCGGCATCGAGGCGGAAGCCGCCATGCTGGGCCAGCCGGTTTCGATGCTGATCCCCGAAGTGGTGGGCTTCAAGCTCACCGGCACGCTGCCCGAAGGCGTGACGGCCACCGATCTGGTGCTCACCGCCACCCAGATGCTGCGCAAGAAGGGCGTGGTGGGCCGCTTCGTCGAATATTTCGGCCCCGGCCTTGATGCCCTCACGCTGGCCGATCGCGCCACGCTGGCCAACATGGCGCCCGAATATGGCGCCACCTGCGGCTTCTTCCCGGTCGATGCCAAGACGATCGATTATCTGGTGCTGTCCGGCCGCGATGCGCAAACCGTGGCCCTGGTGGAGGCCTATGCCAGGGCGCAGGGCCTGTGGCGCGAAGCCGACACGCCCGATCCCGTCTTCACCGACGTGCTGGAACTGGATCTGTCGACCGTGCTGCCCAGCCTGGCCGGCCCGCGCCGCCCGCAGGACAAGGTGCTGCTTTCGGATGCCAAGCCGGCGTTCGAGAAGGAACTGGCCGGCGGCTATGGCAAGGCCGAGCGGATGGAACAGCGCGTGGGCGTGGCCGGCGCGAATTACGATATCGGCCATGGTGATGTGGTGATCGCCGCCATCACCAGCTGCACCAACACCTCCAACCCCAGCGTGCTGGTCGCGGCCGGCCTGGTGGCCCGCAAGGCCCGCGCCCTGGGCCTGAAGAACCAGCCCTGGGTGAAGACCAGCTTTGCCCCTGGTTCCAAGGTCGTCACCGATTATTTCGACAAGTCGGGCCTGGCGGCCGACATGGATGCGCTGGGCTTCAACCTGGTCGGCTATGGCTGCACCACCTGCATCGGGAACAGCGGCCCGCTGCCCGAACCGATTTCCGAAGCGATCAACGGCAACGACATTGTTGCGGCCTCCGTCCTGTCGGGCAACCGCAATTTCGAAGGCCGCGTCAGCCCGGACGTGAAGGCCAATTATCTCGCCTCGCCGCCGCTGGTCGTCGCCTATGCGCTGGCCGGCACCATGCGCAAGGATCTGACGAGGGAACCGATCGGCGAAGGCACCGCCGGCCCGGTGTATCTGAAGGACATCTGGCCCACCAACGCCGAAGTGGCCGGCATGGTGATGGCCAATGTCACGCCCGAAATGTTTGCCGCGCGCTATGCCAATGTGTTCGACGGCGATGAACGCTGGCAGGCGGTGCAGGTGGAAGGCGGTGCCACCTATCGCTGGAACCCCAGCAGCACCTATGTGCAGAACCCGCCCTATTTCGAGGGGATGACGATGACGCCCAGCCCGGTGGCCGATATTGCCGGCGCCCGCGCGCTGGCGATGTTCGGCGATTCGATCACCACCGATCACATCAGCCCGGCCGGCAGCATCAAGGAATCCAGCCCGGCCGGCCGCTACCTCACCGAACGGCAGGTGACCAAGGCCGAATTCAACAGCTATGGCGCGCGCCGCGGCAACCACGAGGTGATGATGCGCGGCACCTTCGCCAACATCCGCATCCGCAACGAAATGGTGCCGGGCGTGGAAGGCGGCGTGACGCGCCATGTGCCCACCGGCGAACAAATGGCCATCTATGATGCGGCCCAGGCCTACAAGGCGGACGGCACGCCGCTGGTGGTGATTGCCGGCAAGGAATATGGCACCGGCTCCAGCCGCGACTGGGCGGCCAAGGGCACCACGCTGCTGGGCGTGCGCTGCGTCGTCGCCGAAAGCTTCGAGCGCATCCACCGTTCCAACCTGGTCGGCATGGGCGTGCTGCCGCTGGAATTTGCGGCCGGCACCGATCGCAAGTCGATCGGCCTGACCGGCGATGAACTGTTCGACGTGTCGGGCCTGGCCGATCTGAAGCCGCGCCAGATGATCGACGTGCGCTTCACCCGTGCCGATGGTTCGTCGGGCAGCTTCCAGGCGCTGTGCCGGATCGATACCGAACAGGAACTGGAATATTATTACGCTGGCGGCATCCTGCCCTACGTGCTGCGCAACCTCGCGGCCTGATGTCGGCCCAGACCATCGCCGTCGAGGCGGCGGGCTGGATCGGGGCGGTTCTGGTGCTGGCCGGCTATGCGCTGGCCAGCGCCGGCCGGCTGGATGGCCGCTCGCCGCTGTTCCAGTGGCTCAATCTGATCGGGGCCGCCGGTTTCGTGGTCAACACGGCCTGGCACGGCGCGATGCCGTCGATGGTGCTCAACATCATCTGGTGCGGGATCGCGATTGCCACCCTGCTGCGGCGGCCGCGCTGACCGGCGTTCAGCTGCGGTAATCGGCGTTGATGCTGATATAGCCATGGGTCAGATCGCAGGTCCACACCTGCGCGCGGCCCGGCCCCAGGCCCAGATCCACCGCAATGCGCACCTCTGGCCCGGCCAGATGCGCCGCCACCGGCGCTTCGTCATAGCCCGGCACCACCGCCCCGGCGCTGGCCACCAGCGTGTCGCCAAAGCGGATGGCGATGCTGTCGCGCTCGGCCGGTTCGCCGGCCTTGCCCACCGCCATCACCACCCGGCCCCAGTTGGCATCACCGCCGGCAATGGCGGTCTTCACCAGCGGCGAATTGGCGATGCTCATCGCCACGCGGCGGGCACTGCCATCGTCCACCGCGCCTGTCACCGTCACCGTGATCAGTTTCTGCGCGCCTTCGCCGTCGCGCACCACCGCGATGGCCAGTTGCCGGCACAGATCGGCCAGCGCGGCGGCCAGCGCATCGGCGCCGGGCGAATCCATGCTGGCCAGCTCGGCATGGCCGGCGGCCCCGGTGGCAAAGGCCAGCACGGTATCGGATGTGCTGGTGTCGCTGTCCACGGTGATGCAGTTGAAGCTGCCGGCCACCGCCGCGTTCAGCATCTGCTGCCACAGCGCCGGCGCGATCACCGCGTCGCTGAAGATGAAGCCCAGCATGGTCGCCATGTCGGGCGCGATCATGCCGCTGCCCTTCACGATGCCCACCAGCTTCACCCGCACCCCGCCCACAATGGCGCTGGTGGTTGCGGCCTTGGGGAAGGTGTCGGTGGTGCCGATGGCGTGGGTGGCGGCCAGCCAGTCGGCCTGGCCCAGCCGGGCATGGGCCTTGTCCACCCCGGCCAGCGCCAGATCCACCGGCAGCGGCACGCCGATCACCCCGGTGGAGGCGCTGAACACCGCATCGGCACTGCACCCCAGCACCTCGGCCACCCGCGCCGCCTGGGCGTGCGCCGCGGCGCGGCCGGCGGCACCGGTGAAGGCATTGCTGTTGCCGGCATTGACGATCAGGCCGCGCGCCCGGCCACCGGGCAGCCTGGCACGGCACAATTCCACTTCCGGCGACGGGCATTGCGATCGCGTCGTCACCCCGGCCACCGCCGTGTCCGCTGCCAGTTCCACCAGCGTCACGCAATCGCGCGTCCACGGCTTGTACGGCACGCTGGCGGTGCCGATGCGCACGCCGGCAATGGCGGGCAGATCGGGAAAGGGCAGGGCGAGCGGCGAGCGTTGCATGGCTGTGCCTTTGCCAGCAGAATCCGGCTTGTCCAGCCACAAGTGCGTTGACTCTGGCCAGCGCCCACATTATCGGCACGCTTCTTCTGGCGCGTGGGCAACCGCGGCCAGCCTGTATCTGCATTTTCGGGACTGCCTGCCATGAAGCGCACCTATCAACCGTCCAAGCTTGTCCGCGCCCGCCGCCACGGTTTCCGCGCCCGCATGGCCACCGTTGGCGGCCGCAAGGTGATCCAGGCCCGCCGCGCCCGCGGCCGCAAGAAGCTTTCGGCCTGATCATATGCGCGCGCCGGAGACCATCCGGCAGCGGCGGGATTTCCTGGCTGCAAATCAGGGCCGGCGGGTGCCATCCGCCGGCTTTGTGCTGCTCGTTCGTCAGCGCGACGATGGCAATCCGGCCATGCGCGCCGGCTACACCGTCACCAAGAAGATCGGCAACAGCGTCACCCGCAACCGGCTCAAGCGCCGGCTGCGCGCCATCGTGCGGTGCACCCTGGCCGATCATGGCCATGCCGGCGCCGATCATGTGCTGATCGGGCGCGACGGCGGCCTCACCCGCGATTTCGCCCAGTTGCAGGCCGATCTGGAAAAGGCGCTGGCCAAGGCCCATCTTCCGCCCAGACCCAGGGGAGAGGGCGGCCGATGACACGCCTGCTGACACAGTTGCTGATCGCGCCGATCCGGCTGTGGCAGATCACGTTTTCCGCCGTGCTGCCGCCCAGTTGCCGCTTTTCGCCCAGCTGTTCGGCCTATGCCATCACCGCGATTCTGCGCCATGGCCCGGCCCGCGGCGGCTGGCTGGCGCTGCGCCGCATCACCCGCTGCCACCCCTGGGGGGGTTCGGGCTATGACCCGGTGCCCTGACCAGCTATAGCAGCGCCCATATTCGCGAATCCCAACGGACGGACCATCCTTTGCCTCAGGACAATCAAACCCCCGACACGAAGAACATCGTGCTTGCGGTGGTGCTTTCATCGCTGGTGCTGATCGGCTGGACCTTCCTGTCGGATCGCTTCCTGCCGCCGCCACCCGCCCCGGCGGCGACCACCGCGGCGGCCACCGCCGCGCCGGCCCAGCCCGGCACTTCGCCCGGCGTTGTCGGGGCCGGGGCGATCATCGCGCGCCCGGCCGCGCTGGCTGCCAGCCCGCGGGTTGCCATCGATACGCCCCGCCTGAAAGGCTCGATCAATCTGGCCGGCGGCCGTTTTGATGATCTGGTGCTGCCCGATTATCATCAGACGCAGGACAAGGCCTCGCCGCCGGTGCGGCTGTTCTCGCCCAGTCGCACCGCCGATGCGCAGTTCGCCCAGTTCGGCTGGACCGGCGCGCTCGCCCCGCCGGCCGGTGCGGTGTGGACGGCCGATCGCGCCACGCTCACGCCAACAACCCCGGTCACGCTCAGCTACACCAGCCCGCAGGGTCTCATCTTCCGCCAGAGGATCAGCGTTGACCGCGATTTTCTGTTCAGCATCGAACAGAGCGTCGAGAACCGCAGCGCGCAGCCGGTCAGCCTGGCCGCCTTTGGCCTGGTGTCGCGTCGGGGGGAGGCGGCGGCGGCCGAGACCAATGTCCACGTCGGCCCTGTCGCCGTGCTCGACAACATGCTCAAGGACAGCGATCTGGAATATGCCAAGCTGAAGGATGATGGCCCGCAGCGGTTCAATTCCACCGGCGGCTGGCTGGGCCTGACCGAAAAATACTGGCTGGCCGCCAGCGTGCCCGATCAGAAGGCGCGCATTGCCGCCAGCTTCCAGCATGCCGCTGGCCAGTTCCAGGCCGATTGGCTGGCCGGGGCCGTCAGCGTGCCGGCCGGCGGCCGCATCGCCACCACCAACCGCCTGTTCGCCGGCGCCAAGGAGGTCGACCTGCTCGACCGTTACAGCGAGGCCGGCATCCCCCGGCTGGATCGCGCCGTGTCCTGGGGCTGGTTCGAAATCATCGCCAAGCCGATCTTCTATCTGCTGGATTATCTGTTCAGGCTGACCAGCAATTTCGGCGTTGCCATCATCGGCCTCACGCTGGTGGTGCGCGCGATCATGTTCCCGATCGCCAACAAGCAATATGAATCCATGGCGAAAATGCGCCTGATCGGCCCGCGCATGAAGGCGATCCAGGAAAAATATGGCGACGACAAGCTGCGCGCCCAGCAGGAAATCATGGCGATCTACAAGACCGAAAAGGTCAATCCGCTCGCCGGCTGCCTGCCGATCCTGCTGCAGATCCCGATCTTCTATGCGCTCTACAAGACGCTGCTGATCTCCATCGAAATGCGCCACCAGCCGTTCATCCTGTGGCTCACCGATCTGTCCGCGCCCGATCCGCTCACCCCCTTGAACCTGTTCGGCCTGATCGCCTGGCAGCCGCCGGCCTTCATCGCGCTGGGCGTGCTGCCGATCCTGCTGGGCGTCACCATGTGGCTGCAACAGAAACTCTCTCCGGCCCAGATGGACCCGGTGCAGCAGCAGGTATTCGCCCTGATGCCGTGGCTGTTCATGTTCTTCATGGCGCCCTTTGCCGCCGGGTTGCAGCTGTACTGGACGATCAACAACCTCGTCTCCATCGCCCAGCAGCTGTACATGAACCGCAAATATCCGGCCCCGGCCACGCCGCCGGCCGCAGCGGTGATCGATGTGAAGCCCAACCCGGCGCCCAAGCCCGCCAATCCCCGCCCCAACCCGCCCGCCAGCCGGCGGCGCAAGAAGTGAACACCGCCCTGGAACCCGATGATCTGATCGAGCTGGCCCGGCGGCGCTTTGCCGGGCCGGTGGCCTTCCAGTTGTCGGCCCCCGAACTGAAATATCTGCCGCCTGCCGATGTGCCGGAAATCGCCTTTGCCGGCCGATCGAACGTGGGCAAATCTTCTTTGTTGAACGCCATCACCGGCCGCCACGGCCTGGCGCGCGCATCGGTCACGCCGGGGCGCACGCAGGAACTGAACGTGTTCAACGTGGGCGATCCCACATTGTTCCGGCTGATCGACATGCCCGGCTATGGCTTTGCCGATGCGCCCAAGGATGTGGTGCGGCAGTGGAAGCATCTGGTGTATGATTATCTGCGCGGCCGCGCCGTGCTGAAACGCGTGCTGGTGCTGATCGACAGCCGCCACGGCATCAAGCCGGTGGATCGCGAGATCATGTCCCTGCTCGACAAGGCCGCCGTCAGCTTCCAGGTGGTGCTGACCAAGGCCGACAAGATCAAGCCCAGCGCGCTGGAGACGCTCACCGAAGCGACGCTGGGCGCCAGCCGCATCCACCCCGCCGCCTATCCGCAGGTGATCGCCAGCAGCGCGGAAAAAGGCCTTGGCATCCCCGAACTGCGCGCCGCCGTGCTGGCCGCCGCCACCGACCAGTGACGATGATGATGATCAGCCTCACCCTCAACGGCGAACCCCACCGCATCGCCGCCGGCAGCCGCATCAGCGATCTGCTCGGCCGCCTCGATCTGCCGGCCGACAAGGTGGCGGTGGAACGCAACCGCGCCATCGTGCCGCGCTCCACATTCGCCGATGTGCTGCTGGCCGAAGGCGACGAACTGGAACTCGTGCATTTCGTTGGCGGCGGCCAGGATGATGATGGCTGGGAAGTCGCCGGCCGCCGCTTCACCAGCCGGCTGATCGTCGGCACCGGCAAATACCGGGATTATGCCCAGAACGCCGCTGCGGCCGAAGCCAGCGGGGCACAGATCGTGACAGTGGCGGTGCGGCGGGTGAACGTGACCGATCGCAGCCAGCCGATGCTCACCGATTTTCTCGATCCCAAACGCTTCACCTATCTGCCCAACACCGCCGGCTGCTTCACCGCCGATGATGCCATCCGCACCCTGCGCCTGGCGCGCGAGGCGGGGGGGTGGAATCTGGTCAAACTCGAAGTGCTCGGCGAGGCCCGCACCCTCTATCCCGACATGGCCGAAACCCTGCGGGCGACCGAAATACTGGTGAAGGATGGCTTCGACGTGATGGTCTATTGCGCCGATGATCCCATCGCCGCCAAGAAGCTGGAAGACCTGGGCGCCGCCGCCATCATGCCGCTGGGCAGCCTGATCGGCTCCGGCCTGGGCATCCAGAACCCGGTGACGCTGCGCCTGATCATCGAGAATGCCCGCGTGCCCGTGCTGGTCGATGCCGGGGTGGGCACCGCGTCGGACGCGGCGGTGGCCATGGAACTGGGCTGCGCCGGCGTGCTGATGAACACCGCCATCGCCGAAGCCAAGGACCCGATCCTGATGGCCCGCGCCATGAAACTGGCGGTGGAAAGTGGCCGCCTCGCCTATCGTGCGGGCCGCATGAACAAGCGCCGCTACGCCGACCCATCAAGCCCGTTGGCCGGGTTGATCTGAATACTCCTCCCCCTCTGGGGGAGGTGCCCGAAGGGCGGAGGGGGCTGTCGCGTTGGGGCACCCCGTCCGCCTCCCCCAGACGGGGAGTATCATCAGGATCAGGCGCGCGTTTACAGAAGCGGCCCCAGCACCCCGATCACATCGGCATACAACTCCCGCTTGAACGGGGCGGCCATGTCCACCAGCGTGTCAACCGGGCTCCAGCGCCAGGCGCGGAATTCCGGATGTTCGGTGGCGATGTTCACATCCGCATCGGTGCCGTGGAACCTCAGGGCAAACCATTTCTGGCGCTGGCCGGCATAACGGCCCTTCCAGATGCGGCCGATCAGTTCGTCGGGCAGATCATAATAATGCCAGTCCGGCGTTTCGCCGAGCAAGGACGTCAGCGCCGGATCGACGCCGGTTTCCTCCCACAATTCGCGCAGGGCCGTCTGATACGGGTCTTCGCCGGGGTCGATCCCGCCTTGCGGCATCTGCCAGGCTTCGACCATCTGATCCAGGCGCTGGCCGGTGAAGACGAGGCCAGCGGGATTCACCAGCATCACGCCCACACAGGGGCGATAGGGCAGGCCAGAGGGGTGTTCGCGCGGGATGGCAGACGGGGGCGTCATGCCAGCAGCCGTTTCAGATCGGCGATGCAGCCCAGCAGATCATCCTGCGCGCTCGGGATGCCCTGCCGCATCGTGAAGCAGCCGTGGATCTGTCCGGCGGCTTCGCGGAACACCACGCGCACGCCGCTTTCGATCAGCCGCGCCGCATAGGCACGGCCCTGATCGCGCAGCGGATCCAGCCCGCAGGTGAGCAGCATCGCCGGCGGCAGGCCGTCCAGCGATTCGGCGTGCAGCGGGCTGGCCCAGGGGTGGAGCAACGTGTCGGTCGCCCCGCCCATATAGGCGGCGATGAACCAGTCCATCGTGGCCCTGGTCAGCACATAGCCTTCGGCCAGCTCCACCATCGAGCCTTCGGCCGCCGTCATGTCGGTCACCGGATAGATCAGCCATTGCGCCACGATTGCCACCGGCAACTGGCCATGCAGTTCGCGGGTGACAAGCGCCGCCATGTGCCCACCGGCGCTGTCGCCGGCCGGGATGATGCCGGTGACGGGGGCACCCAGTTCGGCGGGCGAGCCGGCCAGCCAGCGCGTGGCGGCGATGCAATCCTCGGCCGCCGCCGGGAAGCGATGTTCCGGGGCCAGGCGATAATCCACCGCCAGCACGCGGCGGCCAAGGTTCCGGGCAATTTCGGCGCACAGCGGATCATGGGTTTCCAGATCGCCGATCACCCAGCCGCCGCCGTGATAAAAGGCCACCACCGTGCCATCCTCCAGCGCTGCCGGTGTATAAAGCCGGGCCTTGATGCCGCCGGGCAGCGTCAACTCCGTGCTGCCGATCTCGCCGCGCGGCATCTCCAGCATCTGCCCCATGCCCTGATACATGGCGCGCCCATCGGCTGGGCTGAGATCGGCGATTTGCGGGCCGGGGTTGGCCGCCATCATGGCAAGCAGATTGGCAACATCGGGGCGAACATATGGCATGGTGAAACTCCACAGGATTTGGCCTGTTCTACTGCGGCGGCAGGGCGGGGCAACCGCGCAATTTGGCGGGTCAGCCCTTCACCCAGGCCGCCACCTCCGCCGCCAGCCGGTTGGCGGCGCGGCCCAGCGCGGCCGCCACCGCTTCGGGCTGCTGGCTGGCCACCGGTTCTTCGGCCACAAAGCGGCGCAGCGCCACGGTGCCGCCGCCGCGCGGGCCGGCCAGTTGCGCATCATAACGCACCCGCACCACTGCTGCCCCGCGCACATCCAGCCCGAATTCGCGCAAGTGGCCGGTGAGCGCCCGCGCCGGCGACACGGTGCCGGCGCGCATATCGAGCACCGCCACCCCGGCCCCGGCCAGCGTATCGGCCAGCAGCCGCTGGAACTGGCGGCCGGGCTGTTCGGCCCAGCTGGCGCCGGCCAGATATTGCACCCCGGCCGGCCCCACCTGCACGGCCAGGCGCAGGGTTTGCAGTTCGGCCGGCACATCGGGCACCGCCACGGCCAGGGTTTCGCCCAGCGGGGTGGGGCCGCGCCATTCCGGCGGCGGCGCGGCGGCGCGCAGCACCAGCAGCGTGGCCGGGGCCGGGCTGTTGCCGCCCAGCTGCACCAGCGGGCCACAACCGGCCAGGGCCAGGCTCAGGCCCAGCGCTGCACATGCTCGCATCATCGGCGCGGCTCCTTTGGCGGCTGATATTCGGGCAGGCGGCGGCCACCGATCAGGGCGCCGGCCGGGTCTTCATCCAGCTTGGCGGCAATCGCCCCCAGCCGGCTGGTGGTTTCGCGCAGTTCGCGGATCAGCTGGGTGGTTTCCGGCACCGTCTGGCTGGCCAGCATCTCCACGCCGGGCTGGGCGGCACCGGCCAGCGCCTCCACCCGGGCCAGTGTGGCATCGGTGCGGGCCAGCGTGCGGCGCAGATCGCCCGCCAGCGGCCGCATCTCGCCGTCCACCAGGCTCTGGCCCGATGCGGTGAGCGCCTCGATGCGTTGCAGGGTGGCGGTGGCCTGCACCATGGTGCTGCGCGCTTCGGACAGTGCAGCGGCCAGATCGGGCGCCCCCTTGGCCAGCGCGGCGGTGGCGACATCGGTGTTCTTCAATATGCCGGCCAGCGCGGCGCGATTTTCATCCTTCAGCACATCGTTCAACCGCTCCGTCAGCCGCGACACGTTCGACAGCACCATCGGCGCGGTGGCCAGCAGATCGTTCAGGCCGCCGCCGCGCGGCGGAATCAGCGGCACGCCCCACGGGCCGGGCGCGGTCAACGGCGCGGTGCCGTGCATCGCCCCCTGCAACTGGATCTGCGACACGCCGGTAAAGCCCACGCCCTCGATGCCGGCGGTGGTGTCCTTCAACACCGGCACATCATCATTGATGGCAATGCGCACCCGCACATTTTCGGGACGATCCGGCAACAGCCTGATGGCGTTGATCTTGCCCACCGTCACGCCGTTGAACTGCACCGGCGATCCCACCGCCAGGCCGGTCACGGATGTGGCGAACAATATGTCATATTCCTTGCGCTCCCCGCCCGAATAGCGGGCCAGCCACAGGATCATCACGATGATGCCGGCCATCATGGCCAGGGCCACGCTGCCAACGATCATCTGGTTGCTGCGGTTTTCCATCAGCCCCGTGTCTCCAACGCCGCCCGGCCGCGCGGGCCGCCGAAATAGTGCTGCACCCACGGATGCGCGAAACCGCGCAATTCGTCCACCGTGCCGCAGGCCAGCACCCGGCCATCGCCCAGCACCGCCACCCGGTCACAGATGGCGATCAGCGTATCCAGATCATGGGTGATCAGGAACAGGGTGAGGCCCAGCGTCTCGGCCAGCAGGCGGATCAGCGCATCAAAGGCCGCCGCCGAAATCGGGTCCAGCCCGGCGGTGGGTTCATCCAGAAACAGCAACGGCGGATCCAGCGCCAACGCGCGGGCCAGCCCGGCGCGCTTGCGCATCCCGCCCGACAGTTCGGATGGATATTTGGCCCCGGCCTCTGGCGGCAGGCCCACCTGGCGCAGCCGGGTGGCAGCCAAGGCTGCCATCACATCTTCGGGCAGCGCCAGAAATTCGCGCATCGGCACCTGGATATTCTCGGCTACCGTCAGCCCGGAAAACAGCGCGCCATCCTGGAACATCACGCCCCATTGCCGGCGCAAGTGCCGCTGGGCCGCGCCATCGCCGTTCAGCCCATCCTGGCCCATGATCTGCACCGTGCCGGCGCGCACCGGCTGCAGGCCGATGATGGCGCGCATCAGCACCGATTTGCCGCTGCCCGAACCGCCCACCAGCCCCAGCACCTCGCCGCGCCGCACATCCAGATCAAGGCCGCGGTGCAGCGTTTCGCTGCCAAAGCCCGTCACCAGCCCGCGCACCCGCAGCGCCACATCGGCATCATCCGGCAGGGTGGGGGCCAGCATCAGTTGTAACCCAGCGCGCTGAAGAACACCGCGAAGAACGCATCGAACACGATCACCACGAAGATCGCCTCCACCACCGCCTGGGTGGTGCGCCGGCCCACCGATTCGGCATTGCCCGTCACCTGGAAACCATGGAAACAGCCCATGATGGCGATGATGAAGCCGAACACCGGCGCCTTCACCATGCCCACCACGAAATCCGACATCATGATCACTTCCTGCAGGCGCGCCAGATAGGCCGCCGGCGGCATCGCCAGTTCCGCCCAAACGAACAGCCCGCCACCCACCAGCGCCCACAGCCCGCCATAAAAAGCCAGGCCCAGCAGCATCAGCGAACAGGCAATCACCCGCGGCACCACCAGCACCTCGATCGGATCAAGGCCGATGGTCTTCAGCGCATCCACCTCCTGATTCAGCTTCATCGCGCCGATCTGCGCGGCAAACGCCGATCCCGATCGACCCGCCACCATGATCGCGGTGAGCAATATGCCCAGTTCGCGCGTGGTCGCCCGCCCGATCAGGTTGACCGTGAACACTTCGGCACCGAATTGCCGCAACTGCACCGCGCCCTGCTGCGCCACCACCAGCCCCACCAGAAACAGCAGCAGCGCGATGATGCCCAGCGCGTTCACGCCAATGGCTTCGGCCTGATGCACCACGCCGTGCCAGCGCAGCCGCCGCCGGCCAACCAGGCTGGCCCCCAGCACCAGCAGCGTCTGCCCCAGAAAGGCCAGGAACGCGCCGATATTGTCGATCTGGGCCAGCACGGCAGCGCCGATGCGGGCCACGCGGGCGGCCAGCGGGTTGCCGGTATCGGGCCGGGTGGGCGCGGGCGGCGGCGGCGTGCACAGCGCCTGCACCAGCCGATCGATGGCCGGTGCCGCCCCGGTGATGCAGGCCGCGTGCCCGGCCGCCTGCCAGCGCGTCACCGCGCTGTTCACCGCCCAGGCGCCGGCGGTATCAATCGCCGTCACCCCGGCCAGATCGATCACCAGCCCCGGCGCGGCCGGCGGCACCGCGGCCAGTGCAGCGGCCAGTTCGGCAACATCATCGATGGTCAGCCGGCCGGCCAGCCGCGCGCGCGCGCTGCCGTCTTCTGCCTGATCCCAGCCGATGCTGCTGCCCATGGCGGCCAAACTGGGCTATGGCCGCGCAAAAGCCAAGGGGAACAATGGCCGCCACCTGCACCCATATCGCGATCCATGATCTGGATCGCACGCTCACCGATACCGGCAGCTGGGTGCATTTCCTGGCCCACTGGCTGCGCCATGCCGCGCCGTGGCGGATCATCTTCCTGCCGCTGGTGGCGCTGGGCGGGCTGGCCCATGGCGCCGGCCTGATGTCGCGCGGGCAGATCAAGGCCTGGTCGCACCGCTGGCTGATCGGCCGGCGGGTGGCGGCCGACCGGATGGCCGCCCATGCCGAAGCCTTTGCGACCCGCTTTGTCGCTGCCCACGCGCTGGCCCCGGCGCGCGCCGCGCTGGCCGCCGATGCCGCCGCCGGCCGCCGCCTGCTGATCGCATCGGCCAGCCATGGCTTTTATGTGCGGGCGATCGCGGCGCGGCTGGGCGTGGCCGATGTGGTGGCAACCGAGGCCGTGCGTGACGGCACCTGGCTGCTCAGCCGGCTGGAGGGCGACAATTGCTATGGCCCGGCCAAGCGGCAGGCGGTGGAACGCTGGCTGGCGGCCAACGGCCTGGCCGATGCCGTGCTGCATTTCACCAGCGACCATCACAGCGATCTGCCCTGTTTCGAACTGGCGCTGGCCAGCGGCGGCAGCGTGCGCTGCGCCAATCCGTCGGCCGAACTGGCCGCCATCGCGGCGGCACGCGGCTGGCCGGTGGTGCAGTGGGGCCGCATCCGCACCAGCCTGCTGGAACGGGCCTGACGATTGCGCCAATTGCCGGAGGCGGCCGATGCGCGCCATGCCGGGCCATGATCCCGATCCTGTATCATTATCCCGCCTCCCCCTTTGCCGAACTGGTGCGCACAGGCTTCGGGCTGAAGCGCCTGGCCTGGGGCAGCCTGGCCGTGCCCAACATCCTGCCCAAACCGGATCAGACCCGGCTGACCGGCGGCTATGGCCGCACCCCGGTGGTGCAGCTGGGGGCCGACATCCATTGCGACACCGGGGCGATCCTGCCGGCGCTCGACGCGCTGCCGGGGCCCAGCCTCTATCCCGCCCCGCTGGGGCCGCTGCACCGGCTGGTGGCCAGCTGGGCCAATGGCCCGCAGTTTCTTGCGCATGTCGGCGCGGCGATGGGCGGCCTGACGCCGGCGATGATGGGCGACGCCTTCATCCAGGATCGGCAGGCGCGCTTTGGCATGGATCTGGCCGCCCTGGGCAAGGCCGCGCCGCATCTTTCGGCCCAGGCGCTGGTGGCGGCGCACTGGCTGTCACTCACGCTGGCCGATGGCCGTGCCTTCATCGGCGGCGATGCGGCCGGGGCCGGCGATCTGGCGCTGTACAGCAACATCTGGTTCGTCAATGCGGTGCCCACCGCGGCGGCCAATGCGGCAGCGATACTGGCGCTGCCGCACGTGGCCGATTGGTTTGGGCGCATGGCCGGGTTCGGCCATGGCAACCGGCAGGAGGTGACGGGCGAGGATGCGCTGGCCGCCGCCCGCGCCGCGCCGCCTGCCGCCATCCACGGCGGGGTGGACGCGCCCTTTCAAGCGGGCATGATGGTGGCCGTCACGCAGGAGGGCAGCCGGGACACGCCCAGCACGGGCCGGCTGCTACGCTGCGATTCAACCGGCATCAGCATCGCGCGGGAGGCGGCACCGGGCCTCACCGTCCATGTCCACTTTCCGCGCCTGGGGCAGGTGGTCGTGCCGGTTTGATGCGCCAGTTCCTCCCCCAATGGGGGAGGATCGCAACTCAACCCAGCGCGCCCTCCAGCCACGCCTTCAGCTCGCCCTTGGGCCGGGCGCCCACGTGCGTCGCCACCGGCTTGCCGCCCTTGAACAGGATCATGGTGGGGATGGACATCACGCCATAGCGGCCGGGCGCATCGGGATTGTCATCGATGTTCACCTTCACGATGTCCACCGTGTCCAGCTCGGCATCCAGCTCGTCCAGCGCCGGGGCGATCATCCGGCACGGGCCGCACCATTCCGCCCAGAAATCCACCAGCACCGGCTTGTCGGCGTTGATCACATCGGCTTCGAAACTGGCATCGGTCACCTGCTTGGTCATTCTCGTCACTCCAATCGCTGTCACGCCGGATAGATAGTGACTGGATCGCCCGGCGGCAATGCGGCGCTTGGCTGCCATGTTGTCAGCGCATCGCCATCCAGTTCGATCAGGCGCGGGCCGGCCGTATACAGCAGCGCCGCGCGCACGCGCCGGCCGGGAAACACCGCGGCCAGCGCCGCGGCATAGGCCGCCATCTGCGCCACATGCGCCGGCGGCACCGCCGCCAGATCGGCCGGCACCCGCGCGCCGGTCTTGAAATCCACCGCCAGCACGTCGGCATCGGTCACCAGCAACCGGTCGATGCTGCCGGCGATCACCGCGTCGCCCACCACGGCGGCCACCGGGGCCTCGGTCAGGGCGCCGGGGGCGAACACGGCGGCAAAGGCCGGATCGTCCAGCACGCCCACCACCGTGGCCAGCAGATCATCGGCATCCAGATCGGGCACGTTCAGCGCGCACCACGCCCGCGCCACCGCATCGCGCCGCGCCACATCCAGGCCGGGCAGGGTTTCGAACAGGCGGTGCAGCGCGGTGCCGCGCCGGGCGGCGGCCCTGCGGCCGGCATCGGGCGGCGGCGCGGCCACCGGATCGGGGCCCAGCGCCGATGGGCTCAAGGGGCGCGGCGGCCGCGCTTCGGCCGGGGCCGGGCGCTGCCACCAGCCATCAATGGCCAGGCGGGCCGCATCGGGCGCAATCGCCGCCGGCTGCACCACCACCGGCGGCCCGGCGTGCAGGCGCAGCACCGGCGCAGCCCAGCGCGGATCGTCCACCGCCTGCAACCCGGCATCGGCCAGCGCGCCGGCCACCATGCGATACCAGCATTCGGGCGGCAGCTCGCCTTCCTTCGTCGGCCGGGCGATGCCGGTGATGCACAGCATCTCCTCGGCCCGGGTCAACGCCACATACAGCAGCCGGCGATGCTCCAGCCGGGCGCGGGCCGCGCGCCCGGCCTCGGCCTCGGCCAGCCAGTCGGGCGGGGCGACCAGCCCGCCCGGCGGCCACAGCGGCAGATCGGGGCCATTGCCCAGCGGCACCGAAACCGGCCCGCGTTCCGGCCCCAGCGTGCTGCCGGCATCGGCCATGATGACGATGGGGGCCTGCAGGCCCTTGGCGCCGTGCACCGTCATCAGCCGCACCGCGGCGATCGCGGCTTCCGGATCGCGCTTCACCTCAAGATTGTCGGCCGCCATCCAGGCCAGAAAGGCCTGCAGGCTGGCCGCACCGGCGGCTTCACAGGCCAGCGCCTGATCCAGCACCGTGTCGATGGCATCGCGCGCCTCTTCGCCCAGCCGGGCCAGCAGCCGGCGACGGCCGGCCAGCGGCCCCGACAGCACGGCTTCGAAAAAGCGATAGGGCGATGCTTCGCCGGCCAGCGCCTGCACCGCCCGCAGCCAGTCGCGCGCCGCCGCCACCGCTGCATCATCGCTGGCCAGCACGGCGGCCCACAGGCTGGCCGGCCGCCCGGCGGCCAGCGCGGTCAGCCGGTCATGATCCAGCCCGCAGAAGGGGGAGACCAGCAGCGCCGCCACGGTCAGATCATCGCCCGGCTGCAAGGCAAACTGCACCAGCGCCAGCAGATCGGCCACCGCCAGCGGTTCGGCCAGATTGAGCCGGTCCACCCCGGCCACCGGCACGCCGGCTTCGTGCAGCGCGCCCACCAGCGCGTTCATCAGCCCGCCGCGCTTGCGCAGCAGCACCAATATGTCCTGCGGCTGCGCCCGCCGGCCGCTGCCGGGCAGGATCAGCGGATCCGCATCGCCCAGCCAGCCGGCAATGCTGGCGGCGATGCGCTGGGCCAGATCGATGTCCAGCGCCAGCGGCGCGTCGTCCGCCTCCGCATCGGCGGCCGCCGTCTCGCGCAGCAGCGGCGGCCACAGCAGCACGGTGCCGGCGCCCGCCTTGTGGGCGATGTGCGGCGGCACCCCGCGCGCATCGAAATCATCCGCGCCGACATGGGCAATCACCCGGTCCACCACATCCAGGATGATCGGCACCGATCGGAAATTGACGCTCAGCGCCAGCTCCTTCCAGCGCTCCGGCTCCGCCTCGCACAGCTGGACGAAATCATCCTTCCTGTCGGCATAGATCTGCGGATCGGCGCCCTGAAAGCCAAAGATGGATTGCTTGAAATCGCCCACCACGAACAGGCTGCGGAACGCATCGCGCGCGCCCTGCCCGGCAAAAAACTCCTCCACCAGGGCGCGGATCACCTCCCATTGCTGCAGGTTGGTGTCCTGCGCCTCGTCCACCAGCACATGATCGATGCGGCCATCCAGCTTGAACCGCACCCAGTCGGCCGCGCCATCGCCGCCCAGCAGCCGGGCGGCCGCGGCGATCATGTCGTCATAATCGATCACCCCGGCGCGGGCCTTGGCGGCGGCCATGTCCTGGCCCAGCCGCACCGCCACGCGCAGGTGGCGGCCGGCATGGTCAAGCAGCTGCCAGCGCTCCTGTTCGGCGCGGATGGCCAGCAGCCGCGTCTGCACATGTTCGCAAAAGCCGCGCAATTCCGGTTCGGCCGCGTCGAGCGCCTTGGGGATGAGGCCGCTGGTCTGGCGCCGCTCGTTGTCGGCGCGGAAGAACAGGCTCCACAGGCGCGGCCATGCCGCGGCGCGATCGGCCTGCAGGGCCTGGGCCAGGCCATCGGCCAGTTTCAGGGCGTTGGCGCCGGTCTGTTGCCCCAGCGCGCGCGCCATTTCGGCCAGGGCATCCCAGGGCAGGCCGGCCATGCCGCGCGCCAGCGCCGCGGCCGCGCTGTCATCTTCGGCCAGGGCCAGCGACCGGCGCAGCAGGGGCGTCACCCCTTCCACCCGCAGCGCCGCCAGCGCCGCGCCGTGGCGGCCCAGCGTGGCCATGATCTCGTCCAGCCGGCCTTCGCCGCCATCGATGGCGATTTCGGCAACATCGGCCAGAAAATCCGGATCAGCGCTGGTCAATGCATCGGCCAGCACGCGGCGGCGCAACTGTGCAGCGGCGCGATCATCCAGCGTCTGGAACCCCGGCGTGATGCCGGCCTCCACCGGGAAACTGGCGATCAGCCCTTGCGCAAAGCTGTGGATGGTCTGGATCGCCAGCCCGGCCGGCGTTTCCAGCACGGCCGCAAACAGCCCGCGCGCGCGCGCCTGCGTGGCGGCATCCGGTTCGGCCCCGATGGCGGCCAGATCGGCGGCCAGATCAGCATCGGGGCAGCCGGCCCAGTGCGCCAGCCGCGCCATCACCCGGCCCTGCATTTCGGCCGCCGCCAGCTTGGTGAAGGTCAGGCACAATATCGCCTGCGGCCGCGCCCCGGCCAGCAGCAGGCGCAGCACCCGCGCGCTGAGCACCTGGGTCTTGCCGGTGCCGGCCGCTGCCGCCACCCAGGCATGCACCTGCGGATCGGCGGCAGCGGCCTGTTCGGGCTGCAGGGGATCAAGCCGCTTCATGGCCTGGCCTGCGGCCGGTTGATCCACTCGCCCACGCGGGCCAGATGGTCAAAATCATCCCAGGCCCAGGCTGGCCGCAGCTTGGGCCGGAACGGCTGTTCGGCCAGCAGATAATGGCCGGCCAGATCGGCGGCATGGGCCAGCACGGCGGCCACATGCGCCGGGGCATCGCCATCCTTGCCCAGCGGGTTGCTCACCGTGCCGGCCTCCTTGCGGGCGCCCTTCAACTGCCAATATTCGATTGCCGCCGCCGTGCCGCCGGGCAGCGGCTGGCCCTGGTGGCGCAGGCCGCCGGCGGCGGCCATGGCCAGGCCCAGCGCCAGCTGGTTGGCGTCCAGCGCCCGCACGCGCACGCCCGATGGCGGCGGGCCGGTCTTGTAATCCACCACGCGCAGCCGGCCATCGTCATGGCGGTCCACCCGGTCGATCTTGCCGTGCAGCACCACGCCGCCGCCCAGTGGCAGTTCGCCCTTCACTTCGGCCCGCATGCGCCAGCCGGCGGCCTCCTCGGCCAGGATACGCTCGCCGGCCCACAGCAGCGCGCGGCGCATGCGCGGCACCCAGGCGGCGGCCAGCCTGGGGAAATGCCGCGCTTCCCCTTCCAGCGCCGCCACCGCGATCTGGTCCAGCTGGGCCAGCGTGCCATGGCCCTGGCCGATCCAGCGTTCCAGCACCGCATGCACCAGCGTGCCGCGCATCGCCGGGGTCGGGTCCTGATCCAGCGGGTCCAGCGGTTTCAGGTTCAGGATGCGGCGGGCATGAAAGGCAAAGGGATCGGCCACCAACGTGTCCATTTCGGTGATGGTCACGCGGCGGGGGCGCAGGTGCAGCGCCGGGTTGGGCAATGGCGCGGCCGCTGGCTGCGGGCTGCCCGTCGCGCCATCCAGGGCGCGCGCCAGCGCCACCAGATCATCGCGGCGCGGCAGCGCCGGCTGGCCGGCCCGTTCATACTGGGCGATCAGGCGCAGCCACAGCCGCGATGGCACCTGCGGCCCGCCGGCATCGCGCCGTGCCCGGGTGATCAGCACCGTTGGCGCGCACACCGCCCGCAGGAAATCCTGCGCCGCCAGCCCCTGCGCCAGCGCCGTGCCGGGCAGGCCCAGCCGGGCGCGGATGGCGGGCGCCAGCCAGGGATCGGGCGATGGCCGGCCCGGCCAGGTCGCCTCGTTCAGGCCGGCCAGGATCAGCAGATCGGCGCGGGCCAGCTGCGCCTCCACCGGGCCCAATATGGCCAGGCGCGGATGGCCCTGCCCCGGCACCCGCACTGCCACCCCGCCGATCAGCACGGCCAGCACCGCCGGCGCGTCACCCGCCTCCAGCGAGCCAAAGCGTTCGCCATCGGCCTCCAGCGCGGCGATCAGCGCGGCCAGCTGCCGGCCATCCGGCCCGGCCCAGCCGGCATCGCCGGCCAGCGCCGTGATCGCCCGGCGCAGCGCCGCGGCCAGCGCCGACAGGCCAAATTGCCGTGCCTCGCGCAGCGCCTCCAGCGGTTCCAGCGCGCTGGCCACAGCCTGCCACCAGGCCGCCATGGCAACCGCGCGATCCCGCCGCTGATCCTCCACCCAGTCGCTGATGCGCTCGCCGGCTGCGTCCAGCCCGGCCGGCGGGCGCACCCCGCGCAAGGCCAGATCGGCCAGCGCCACGCCGGCGGCAAATTCGGCATCGCCCACGCGCACCAGCCGGTTCTTCAGCACGGCCAGCAGCCGCGCCGGGGCAAAATCCTCGGCCAGCGCATCGGCCAGGCCCAGCGCCAGCGCGCCCGGCGGCATCAGCGCCAGCGGCGTGCCGGCCGAACTGTCGATGGCGATGCCCCAGCGCCGGCAATGCGCCGCCACCCGGCGGGCCAGCACCGGATCGGGCGTGATCAGCGCCGCGCGGCGGCCGGGCGATTCCAGCGCCTCGCGCAGCGCCAGCGCCACCACTTGCGCTTCCTCGGCCGCCGTCGCGCATTCGGCCAGCGCCAGCCCGGCGCGCGCCGCCGGCCCCGGCACCATGGTCGAGGCAGCCACCGCCGGGGCCAGCGCCGCCAGCATGGCCGCGGCACGTTCGGGCGGGCCATCCAGCCGGCCGGCCCCGTTCGGCCAGGGCCGCACATCGGCGCGTTGCAGGCCCAGCCCGGCCAACAGGCGCTTGTGGCCCCATTGCGGATGGCCGGCGGCATCGCGGCTGGCCGGATCATCGGGATCGGCCAGCGCCAGCGCCTGCCAGCGGGCGTCGCCGGCGGCGCTGCTGTCGTCATCCAGGCCGGGCAGCACCACCATCCCATCGGGCAGGCGCAGCACCGCGGCCAGCAACCGCACCAGCGCCGGGGTGGGGTTGGCGATGCCGGCCGCCACCACCAGCCCGGCCGGCGGCGCCGCCTGCCAGCGGGCAATCATCGCATCGATCAGAGCGGCCAGCCGGGTCAACCCGTCATCCTGGCCCATCTGGCCGCGCGCTTCGGGCCAGATGGCGATGATCAGTTCCAGATAGGCCAGGGTTTTCTGCCAATGATCGGCCAGATCCTGGCCATCGGCCGCAGCGCGCAAGGCTTCGGGCGGGATTTCGGCGGCCAGCAGCGCATCGAGCACCGCGCCCAGCGCATCGCCCAGCCGCAGCCGCTCCACCGCGGTGCGTGCGCCCCCCGGCAGCCGATCCGACAGGCGGGCCAGTTCAAACCGCCGCACCAGCGCCGGCACCGCCGGCGGCAGCGGTTCTGCGCCTTCGACCAGCCGGGCAAAGCCACCATCATCAAGATCGCCCACCGGCACCAGCCGCGGCAGCAGCAGGCCGCCGCTGCCGCCCGGCAACTGCCGCACGAACGCTTCGGTGAGCGCCGTCACCGCCCGGCGGTTGGGCAGCAGCACCAGGGCACCGGCCAGCCGCAGCGGATCGCCGTCACAGCGGGCCAGCAGGCCAGCGGCCAGCGCATCGGCAAAGCCGACGTGCAGGGGGATGTTGAACAGGGCGGGCGCGCGGGCCAGGCCCGGCTGAAGAAGGGTCACCGCCGCATCTTACCCCGGATGCCGGGCGGTTCAAGCCTGTCAGGCGGCGTTTCTGTCAGGCGGCGTTGCGGCGCTGATAGCGGCTGCGCACGCGCGTTTCGGTGCGCAGGGCATCGGCGGCCAGTGCCAGCATGGCGGCATAGCTGTCGGGCGAGATCGCCAGAAAGCTGCGGCGGCCGTCGCGCTGGCAGGGGCGGCGCACGATCAGGCCGGCCTTTGTCATGCTGTTGATCCAGCGCAGCGCGGTGGTGCTGGGCACATCGGCGGCGATGCACAGGCTGGTGACGGAGGTTTCGCGCCGCCAATATTGCGCCACCGCCAGATCCAGCAGCATGTCCCACGCCGGTTCGCCCAGCGCCAGGCCGGGCAGATGGCGGCCACGCAGCCGGCGGATGCGGAACTGGGTTTCCAGAAAGGCGATGCAATCGCCTTCGGCGACGCCCGGATCGGCCGGCACCGCCGCCTGGCCCACCAGACGATCGGCCAGCGCGGCCAGGCCCTGCGCCATGTCCGCCACCTGGCGGGCGATCGTCACGGCCGGATCGCCGGCAGGGCCGGGGCCGGCCGGCAGCGACCGGCCATCCGCGCGGCCGATCGGCAGATCCAGCGCGCCAAAATCGGCCGCAATGGCCGAAAGCGCCTGTTCGATAAGGGCATGATCGGCGCGCGCGGCCGCAGTGGCAGGTTCGGCCCGCAGATCAGGGCGTTGGGTGGGATCGGTGCCGGCACCATCAGGCACCCCCACGCCAGCGGCCCGGCGCGATCGCGGCAACGGGCCCGCCGTGCGCCCGCCATTCCTGCCCGTCACCCTGGAATGCATCATCGGCCACGCCCCCGCCACTTGCCTGAGAGGAAGCCAGCCCTAGCAGCAGTTCCAGCCCAGACAGGCAGGGAGGATGATCCATTATGGACAGTCCGGCCGCGGAAATATGTTCATTCAGCTTTGCATCGGGCGACCAGGCCGCCAGCGGGGCAAAATCGCCGGCCGGCCCCGGCAGCATGGCCAGGCACAGCCGGGCCGCCGGCCGCATCACCGGGCCGGCCGGCAGGCGGATCACCTGCCAGCCCATGATCTCGGCCAGCATCGCCACCGGTTCGGCCAGCGCCGCCGGCACGCCGATCAGCGCCAGTCGCAGCGGCGGGCAGGCATCGCCCATATGGGGCAGGCAAGGCACGGGAGGCAACGGCATCGTGCCAGCCACAACGGCCGGGCCGCCGCCGCCTTGCCCGCCAAGATGGTTAGCCGGCAACAACCATCAGCTGTTCCAGCGCCGGCAGCGCCACCGGCAACGGCATCCGGTCCAGCCCGTTGCGGGCCAGCGCGGCGGCCAGCCCGGCATCACCGGTGGCCACATGCAGCAGGCCATCACGGCAATGCACCTGCAGGCGCGCGCCGGCATCCGGTCCGTCCGTCACCTGCCAGCCCAGTATCTGGAACATCAGGCGCACCGATTCGGCGTCGTCGCCCGCCGGCATGTCGATCGCAATGCGGCGCGCGGTTTCGGCGCTGGCGTGCCGGCATGGCACGTCGTTGATGATGAACATGATTGATTCCCTCCTGTGACCCGGCACAATGGTTAACACCTGCCTAACGCTGCCACTAAGCCGAACTGCCTCCATTCTGGACATACCCCAGGCTGGCCCGATCGGCCGGCAGCGCGGCGGTCCGGTCTCGACAATGGCATCCGGCCATGCTTCCATCGCCGCCATCGAGTCCCGGGGAGACGCCACAGACATGTTCAGCCACATCATGGTCGGTGCCAACGACACCGCTGTTTCCAAGGCCTTTTATGATGCCACCTTTGCCGCCATGGGCATCGCGCCCGGCTTTGCCGACGACAAGGGCCGGGTGTTCTGGATGACACCCACCGGCATCTTTGCCATCACCCCGCCGATCGATGGCCAGCCCGCCACCTGCGGCAATGGCAGCACCATCGGCTTTGCCGTGGCCGGCCCCGCCATGGCAGATGCCTGGCACGCCGCCGGCCTCGCCAATGGCGGCACCGCGTGCGAGGATCCGCCCGGCGTGCGCGCCGGCGGCATGGGCCCGCTCTATCTGGCCTATTTGCGCGATCCGGCCGGCAACAAGCTGTGCGCGCTGCACCGGATGCCGGCGTGATGCGCGCCCTGTTCGCGCTGGCGGCGCTGCTGGCCGCCCCCGTGGCGGCCCAGCTGGTGCACGACAAGCCGTCGCTCACCCTGGCCGCAGCGCGCATCATCACCGATGCCGCCCAGGCCGAAGCGGAAAAGCGCGGCCTCAAGGTGACGATCGTCGTTGTCGATCCGGCCGGCGTGCCGGTTGCCCTGCGCCGCATGGACGATGCGCCCCAGCCCGGCCCCGACATCGCCACCGGCAAGGCGCAGACCGCCGCGCGCTTCGGCAGCCCCACCGCCCTGTATGAGCAAAGGCTGCAGAAGGAAGGCCAGCTGCGCTATCTCAGCTTTCCCATGGTGCCGTCCGAAGGCGGCGTGCCGGTGAAGCTGAATGGCCGCACCATCGGCGCGGTGGGCGTGTCGGGCGGCACCTCCCAGGAGGACGGGCTGATCGCCGGCGCCGGGGTGGCCGCGCTGGAGGCGGCGCTGGCAGCGCGCAAATAGGGTCCAAACTCAATCGGGACAGGGGTCGTCACGCTGTCAGGAAGGCCGATGGAAGTGAGTGAGTGCAGCCAGATAGCAGCACTATCCGGCAATCGAACGAGCGCGCTGTCGGCCTTCCTGACAGCGCCCGCAGGGTGGGCCGGAGCGGCGATATGGCGTCGTTGCAGTCGCTCGCCGGGGGGCAAAGCCCCGCCAGCGCTCCCGCGCCTCGCCATATCGCCGCTCCGGCCCATGCCGACCCCTGTCCCGATTGAGTTTGGACCCCAGGGCGGGCGCCCCGGCGCACCGCCGTGCCGGGGCCTCTTGCCGCTGCCCCCACCGCCGCGCTATGAGGCGCGCGCAACCATTTCAGGAGAGACTGCCATACCACCGCCCCCGCGCCGCTTCATGAGCACCCCGGCACCGATTTCCGGCCCGCTCTATGACGAGTTCATCAAATCCCCCAAGGTTCGCGTGATCGACCAGGATGGGGAAAATCTGGGCGTGCTCTACACCCGCGAAGCCATTGCAATGGCGCAGGAAGCCGGGCTCAATCTGGTGGAAGTCTCTCCCGGCGCCGATCCGCCGGTGTGCAAGATCCTCGATGTCGGCAAGTTCAAGTACGAGGCGCAGAAAAAGGCCGCTGCCGCCCGCAAGAATCAGAAGACGCAGGAGATCAAGGAGATCAAGATGCGTCCCAACATCGACGAGCATGATTACAACACCAAGATGAAGGCCATCCACCGCTTTCTGGAAGAAGGCGACAAGGTCAAGCTCACCCTGCGCTTTCGCGGCCGCGAACTCAGCCATGGCGAACTGGGCCTGAAGCTGCTGGAACGCGTGCGCGACGAAACCGCCGAACTGGCCAAGGTGGAACAATTGCCCCGGCTGGAAGGCCGCCAGATGCTGATGGTGATCGCGCCGAAATAGGCGCAGGCCACCACCGGCCATCAGCAAGTCGTCATGCTGAACCTGTTTCAGCATCCATGGGGCCAAAGCCCGGCCGGGCACACAGCCAATGCGTGGCAGGCCATGGATGCTGAAACAGGTTCGGCATGACCCATGGCCTGGGCAACAGCCACCCCATTTGCCTTCCAGCCGTCACGGCGCTAACGGGCAGCCATGTCATTCCTTGCCCCGCCGCTCGAAGGCTCCCGGCCCGACCAATATGCGCAGCTGCACCAGCAGCTGGCCCTGCTGATCGGCGATGAACGCGACTTTGTCGCCAACATGGCGAACATGGCCGCGCTGATCTTCCACCAGCTGCCCGATCTCAACTGGGCCGGATTCTATCTGCTGAAGGATGGCGAGCTGGTGCTGGGGCCGTTCCAGGGCAAGCCGGCCTGCATCCGCATCGCGCTGGGCCGCGGCGTGTGCGGCACGGCGGCGGCCACGCGGATCACCCAGCTGGTGCCCGATGTCCACGCCTTTCCCGGCCACATCGCCTGCGATGCCGACAGCCGGTCCGAAATCGTCGTGCCGCTGATCGCGGCTGGCCGGCTGATCGGCGTGCTCGATCTCGACAGCCCGAAACCCGGCCGCTTCGATGAAGACGACCGGGCCGGGCTGGAAGCGGCAGCGGGGCTCTTGCTGGACGCCAGCCTGCTGAACTGATCGCGGCGGGCGCCGCGCTCAGCTCATTTCTCGATCTTCAGCACGAATTCGCGGCTCATGTTGGCCATGGCGGCGTCGATGCCCTTCAGCGCCTGGGCGCGCTGTTCGGCCGAAAGCCCCTTTGCTTGCGCGATGGCGGCGCGGGCCGAGGCCATGGCCTCGCGCTGCTTCTTCTGCATGTCCATGCCGCAGGTGGCCAGCTGGGGCAGATCGGCATCGGCCGACAGCTTGATGCCTTCCTTGTCGCAGCGGGCGCGCATGTCGGCCTTCATGGCAGCAATATGGGCCTGGGCCTCCTTGCCGGCCATCGCGGCCATGGCGGCATCGGGGCCACCGGGGCCACCCGGCCCGGCAAAGCGGCGCACCATCACCATCTGGCGGCCATCGTCGGTCCTCATCACCTGCACATCGCCATCCTTGGGCATGGCACCATCCCTCGCCATGCCATCGGGGCCGCCGTGCAGCATCATCATGTGCGGGCCGGGGCCTTCGCTGGTTTCGCTGATGATCTTGCCATCCTTCATGATCATGGTGCGCACCACGGTCTTCACCGTCTTCTCGCCCTTGGCGTCCTTCTCGCCCTTGGCGTCCTTGTCCTCCACCTTGTGGGTGAAGATCATCACGCGCGGCGCGGCGGGGGCGGCCGGCGGAGCCGGCGGGGCCGGCGCGGCGGCACCGGCGGGCGGGGCGGGCGCAACCGGGGCGGCGGGCGGCGCCGGCTGCGCCCCCGATGCGGTGGCGATCAGGCCAGCGGCGGCCAGGCTGGCCACGGCCAATCCGCCCAGCATGCGGGCGGCGCGGCCCAGCTTGCGATCCTTCATCATGGCAATACGTTCCTTCAGTTGATGCTTGTGGTTCATGGCACAGGCCGCCACCGGGGTGGTGACGCAGGCCGATTTCAACAGGGCCCCGGCATAGGCGGCGCGGGTTTCGCCATCGCTGCCGGCCAGCACGCTGGCATCGCAGGCCAGTTCCTGATCGGACCGGAACGCGGCCCAGGCGGCGTGGGCAATCGGGTTCCACCAGTGCGCGGCCAGCACCACCAGCCCGGCCAGATTGGCCAGCAGATCCAGCCGATCATGGTGGGCGGCTTCGTGCAGCAGGGCCAGCCGGCGTTCGGCCGGGGAATAACGCGCCAGGAAATCCGCCGGCAACAGCACGCGCCGCCGCCAGATGCCGGCCGCCATCGGGCCGGGCACATGGGCGGACATGATCACTTCCACCCCGCCCGGCCGGCTGAGCAGTTCGCCATCGCGCACCGCCCGGCCGATGAAGCGGGCATGGCGTGTCCACTGCACCGCCAGAAAGGCCAGCGCCCCCACCAGCCACACAGCCAGCAGCAACGCCGGCCAATCGGCCACCAGCCCCGGTTCGGGCATGGGGGCCAGCGGCTGGCTGTACAGCGCGGCTTCGGCCGGCAGCGGCACCGGCGTCACCACCGGCGGCGGCGCATCGGCGGCATAGAGCGATTGCCAGCCCGGCAGCGCCGGCAGGCACATGCGCACCGCCGGCAGCGCCCACAGCGCATAGGCCAGATGCGCGCCCCACAGCCGCGCCACGGTGCGCCGCACCGCCAGCACCAGCAGCATCAACAGGCTGGCGCCGATCAGCGCTTCTGCCAGCCAGGCGGTATCGATCCATGCGGTCATGGCTTCAGCTCCCGGATCAGGGCTTCCAGTTCGGCGATATCGGCGGCCGACAATTCGCCGCGTTCGGCCAGATGCGCCACCAGCGGCGCCGGCCGGCCGCCAAACAGCCGATCGACCAGCCGGCGCGATTCACCCGCCGCCACCGCCGCCCGATCCACCGCCGGGGCATAAAGATAGCGGCGGCCATCCTCGGTGGTGGCCAGCGCGCCCTTGGCCGCCAGGCGTGACAACAGGGTTTTCACCGTCGCCAGGCTCCAGCCGCTGTCATCCAGCCGCGCCGCCACATCCTGCGCCGTCAGCGGGCTGGTGTGCCACAACACCTCCATCACCTGCCATTCGGCCTCGCTGATCCGCTCGCTCATCCCGTCACCCGATTCGCCTACATTTGTAATCGTTCTATCGACTACGTATGTAATCGTCAAGCGGCGTATTGATGGCCTGATACAGCAGCTACAACCAGACGCGCACCCCGGTGCGCAGCGACCAGCCACCGGGATTTTCGCCGGCGGCGCGGGCCAGGCGGCTGGATTCGCCCAGGCGGCGTTCAAACATCAGCGCGACATAGGGCGCAACCCGGCGGGTGATCTCATAGCGGGTGAGGATGCCGGCCTCGACAATGGCCGGGCCGGGCGCGATCAGCCGTTCGGGCACACGGGTGGCATAGATGTCGGTTTCGAACAGGGGCTGCACCACCAGCCGGTTGGTCAGCCGCAGATCAAAGCTCTGGCGCAGGCGGAACAGCACATCGCCCTTCAGGCCGAAGAACAGATGCGCTTCGGTTTCAAAGAACAGCGGCGCCAGCCCCTGCACCCCCACCACGGCATAGCTGCGGGCATCGGGCCGGATATCGTGGCGCACGCCGGCCTGTAGATCAAAGAACATGGCGATGTTGCGGCTGTACAGCGCCTGGAATTCGCTCTGTTCCAGGCGCGGCCCCTTGGTTTCGCCTTCGGTGCGCCACCAGAATTTGTTGATGTCGCCGCCGATCCACCCTTGCGCTTCCCAATTGGCGACCAGCCGGCCATCGAACCGCGTGATGTCGGCCTCTTCCACCAGGGTGAAATTGTTGATGGCATCGCCGTGGCCATGGCCGGTCTGCCCCAGCGCCGGCGCGGCGATCAGGGCCGCCAGCAGCAGCGCCCGCATCAATGCACGTGCCCGGCAGGCAGGCGGCCATCGGCGCTGGCCACCACCAGTTTCGCCATCATGCCGCTGTTCATGTGATAGAGCAGGTGGCAGTGCAGCGGCCATTCGCCGGCT
This sequence comes from Alphaproteobacteria bacterium, assembly GCA_018970445.1. Classification (GTDB taxonomy): domain Bacteria; phylum Pseudomonadota; class Alphaproteobacteria; order Sphingomonadales; family Sphingomonadaceae; genus Sandarakinorhabdus. The sequence continues at coordinate 42,243 of JAGWWF010000004.1, forward strand.
TCGTTGGCGGTGAACACGATGGACTGGGTGCGCCCCGGTGCCACCGCGATCACGTTCTTTTCGGGCATCAGGCCGGGCGGCTGGCCGTTTTCCACGGTGAAGAACATGCCGTGCAGGTGCATCGGATGCGCCATCATGGTTTCGTTGATGAAGGTGATGCGCACCCGTTCGCCGAATTTCACCATGATCGGCGGGCCTTCACCGAACTTCTGGCCATTGAGCGTCCAGATATAGCGTTCCATGTTGCCCTGAAGGCGCAGCACGATCTCGCGGCCGGGCGGCGGCTGATCCAGGGGTTGCGCCGCGGCCAGATCGCGGATCGACAGCACCCGCGCACCATAGGGCGCACCGGTGGCCCAGCCGAACACCCGGCCGCTGCCATCGGTATCGCCTTCGCGGCCCAGCAGCGGCATGCCCTTCATCGGCCCCATGCCGGCCATCGGATCGCGGCCATAGCCATAATCCACCACCGGAAACGGCGTGCCGCCATCGGGCCGGCTGGCCAGCGCCACCGCGCTGCCCACGCGCGGGCTGCCGGGCGCGGGCGCCTTGGGCGTGCAATGGCCCATCGCCGCGTGTTCGGGCGGGCAATCGGGATCGGTGGCCGCCGGCGTGGCCCCGGCCGGCGTGCAATGGCCCATGGCGGCATGCGCGGCCGTGCACGCTTCCCCCGGTGCGGGCATGGCATGGCCCATTTCGGCCAGCAGCAGCACCTGTTTCGGCCGCGGCGGCGGGGCGGCCACGCGCAACGCCGGGTCGCTGGCAAGCACTGTCAGCACGCTGGCCCGCCGATCCAGCGTTTCGGCCCACAGCGCGTGCGCCCCGGCCGGCGGTTCCACGATCACATCGAAGGTTTCGGCCACGCCGATGCGCAGTTCATCGACCAGCACCGGCTGAACTGGCCGCCCATCGGCGGCCACCACTGTCATGGCAACGCCGGGAATGCGCACGTCGATGAAGCTCATGGCGCTGCCGTTGATCAGGCGCAGGCGCAGGCGCTGGCCGGGCACGAACGCCACCGCCGGCCGCGCCGCCGTGGGCCGGCCATTGGCCAGCAGGGCATAGCCCGACACATCGGCAATGTCGGTCGCGTCCATGCGCATCTGGCCCCAGGCCCGGCGTTCGGCCAGCGTCGCCTTCATGCCGAACTTGCCGGCATCGCGCAGCAGATCGGGCAGCGTGCGCTTGTTCCAGTTGTAATAGCCGCTGTCGGCCTTCAGATTCTTCATCACCCGGCCGGGGTCTTCGCGCGTGTGGTCGGAAAACAGGATGATCTGTTCGGCATCGGCCCGCAACGGATCGTCGCCGGCCGGATCGATCACCAGCGCGCCATATTGGCCGGCCTGTTCCTGGCCCTCGCTATGGGCGTGATACCAATAGCTGCCGCTCTGCCGCACCCGGATGCGGTAGCTGTAGGTTTCGCCCGGTGCGATGCCCTTGAACCCGTTGAAGCCCGGCGCGCCATCGAACGGGCCATCCACCAGCAGGCCGTGCCAGTGGATCGATGTCGGCCGGTCCAGCCGGTTGGTCACCCGCACCACCGCCGTCTCGCCTTCGCGGAAACGCAACACCGGGCCGGGCACGCTGCCGTTGATGGCGATCACCCGGTCGGTGCGGCCGGGCACAATTTGCATCTGGCGCGCTTCCACCACCAGATCGTGGGTGGCCGCCCGCACCATCACGGGCAGCAGCAGCATCACAAGGGCAAGGCAGGCACGCAGCATCATCGCCGCTGTCCATCACCGATCAGGCGGCCGCGTCAAGCCGGCAGCGACAGCCTGTCTCAACCATGGGCACCGAAATGATTGGCAATGGCAATGCTGGTCAACGGGATCAGCCGCGCCGCATCGGCAATCGGCGCAATGAAGCGGCGCTGGATGCCGGCATAGGCGGCCGGATCGCCATCGGGCCAGTCGCTGGGCTCGGCCATGGCATAATCGCCCAGATCGGGGGCCGCCACCGGGAAGGCGCGGGTCAACTGCGCCAGCGCCTCGTCCACCCGCAGGCTCAGCACCATTTCGATCACGTCATCGCGGCTGATGTCGTTGCGGGCCGAAAAGGCCGGCACCTCCACCACGCGCAGGAACATGTGCTGCATCAACGCCAGCCGCACCGCGTGCAGCACGCCCAGCGTGCGCCGCGTCGCCTCGGCCGCCGGGGCGGCCACCGCGTCGACCGGCACATGCGCCAGCAGCTGGCGCAGCTTGATATTGTCCACCCGCAGCATCGACGCCAGGCGGCGGAACTGGCCCGACCGGTCATCCTCCACCAGCCGTTCCGCCAGCGCCAGGCAGGGCCGGGCCAGCGCGGTTTCGGTGCCGCGATAGGGGCGGGTCGCCCAATAGGCGCTGTTGAACAGCTCGCCATAGGCGGCCAGCGTCTTGATGCTGGCAATGGCATTGGCCGCGCCCACCAGGCCCAATATCTGCCGGCCGCGCCCCGATTGGCCCAGCAGCGCGCCCAGCCCTTCGGCCGCGCCCACAGCGGCGGTGCCCACCCCGGCCAGCACATTCACCGGATAGCCCAGCTGCTGCAGAATGGCGTTGTGCGGAATGGCGCGGATCGATCGCAGGCTGGCATCCCGATCGCGGCCCAGATCGGATTGCCGCTTCAACCGGCGCGAACCGGTGGTGGGAATCAGGCCCAGGCCAAAGGCGGTGATGGCGCGGGCATAGGGCCGCGCTTCGAACAGGCCGCGCTGGTGGCGGCGGATCATGCGGTAATAATCGAGGGACAGATCGGTGCGGGCATAGAAGGGATCATCGCCGCCGCCGCCCGCCAGCCCCGGCGTGATATCGGCAATGCGGGCCAGCGTGGCCAGCGCCAGCGGGTCGGCCCCGAAAAACAGAAAACCATCGCCGCCCTGGAAGCTGGCTTCGGCCTCCACACGGATGCCGGCCTGCGCAAACTGCGCCCGCGCCCAGCGGCTGAGCGGCCAGGCCAGCCGATCGGCAAAGCGGCCCGGATGCGCGCCGCGCCCCATCGATTCGCCGTGGGTGTTGAAGATCAGCGCCGCCACATCAGCAAGGCCATTGGCCAGCATGGCGCGCGCCAGCCGCCCCTGCAGCCGTTCGATGGCGAGCGCCGCCGGAATCTGCCCCACAAAGCGCCCGGCATCGGAAAAGCCGGTCTGGATCGCCACCCGGCCGCGCGCGCGGGCATGGTCGCGATAGGCCGGTTCGGCCAGCAGCGCATCCAGAAACCGCCCGCCATGTTCCAGCGCCGTCTCCGTCTCGAACAGCGGCGACACGTCCACCCGATCGGCAATGCCGAACAGCCGGGCGAAATACAGCGCGGCCAGCACCGTCTGCGGCTGTTCGCATTCGGCGATCAGCAGGCGGATCGGCGCATCGGCATCGATATGCTTGATCATCGCCGCCATCGCCAGGAACTGGCGCACCGCGGTGGTGCTTTCCACCGCCAGCGCGGCAAAATTGCTGCGCAGCGGCTGCACCCCGGCCAGCAGGGCGCGCAGCTGGGCCAGTGCCTGCGCGCTGCCCATGTCCAGCGTGCCATCGCCATCGATGCGGCGGCGGATGGCGTTGTGCAGCTGCGCCGCGTTCACCCGGAAATGCACATGGCCCATGCCCAGGCCATCGGCCGCCATCGCGGCGGCCAGCCGCACATGGCCGCGCGCGCGCAACTGCGCGATGATCGGCTCCAGGCTGGTCAGCGCATCGGCATCGCCGGCCGTCACCCGGTTGGCGATGGCCGACAGCGCCGCCGGATCATCGGTGTCGCCGGCCAGCAGCGCCGCCACCCCGGCGGCCTGGGTCGCGGCCCGCGCCAGCCGCGCGGCCAGCGCATCTTCGCCCAGCGCCGCGGCGGCATCGGCATAGTGGCCCAGCCGCACCGCCTTTTCGCGCGCGCGAAAGCGCAGGGATGTCGCCCAGCCGATATCGGTGCGCCCATCCATGTCATACCCCACCCAGGTCGCCAGCCGGAACAGGCAGGGCGTCAGGCCCCGCCAGTCATCGGGAAAGGCCGCGGCCGCCACATCCAGCACCACGCCGTGCAGCCGATCGCGCGCGGCTGCGGCGCGGGTGATCGCCGCCAGCACCGCGTCATGCTCATCCTCAAGCGCGGGCGATGGCCGTTCCACCGCCGGGGCCAGCGCCACCGGCACCCCCGTCACCGCGCCGTGCGCCACCGCATCATATTCGGCCCCGGTCAACAAAAAGGTCGGGTGCGCGGTGAACACGATGTGCAGCAGCGGTGCCTCCCACCGCGCCCGGAATGCGGCAAGGCCATCGGCGGCGCTGGTTTCCACCTGGGCCCGGAACGCCGCCAGATTGGCGGCATCGTCGATCGGCGCCAGCAACCCGGCCAGCCGATCGGCGCGGGCCTGCAACCCGTCGCGGCCCAGTTCGGCAATCACGCCCGCCAGCCCGGCCAGCGTCACCGCGCCCGCCTCCAGCGCACGGGAAATCTCCAGCCCCAGCTGGAACACCGGGTTGAACAACGGCGTTTGTGCCGTCTGCTCGTGCAATTCCCCCAGCCGCTGGCGATAGGCGTCGATCATGGCCGCATGTTTGCCTGTTCACCGCCACCGGGCAAGGGCCGAACACCCGCCCTCAACGGCGCAGCCCGACGCCCAAACGCAACCGGCCCCTCGCAAGCATTGGTGGCGGGGGCCGCAAGCGGCCCCTCGCAAGCATTGGTGGCGGGGGCCGCAAGCGGCCCCTCGCGAGCCTTTGTGGCGAGGGCCAAACGGCCCCTCGCTCCTGGGTGGGGGTGGAGCGAGGGGCCGGGCGGGCCCTCCCCGCCAGAGCGGCTGCCCCGGGGGGAGGCAGCACGCTGGACCAATATCAGAATTTGAAGCCGATTTCAGCCCCGATCACCCGGCGCTGGCCGGGCGAAATGAAGCTGCCGCCAAATTCGATCGCCGGGATCACTTCGTTCAGCCACTGCCGGTCCAGCAGATTGTTGGCAAACACGGTGGCCGTCCAGTTCCTGGCTTCGATGCCGGCGCGCAGGTTGACGATGCCGAACGCATCGCGGCGCGTCACGTCATACCGGGCGTTGCCCACCACGGCGGGCAGCGCCAGCGCCGAAATCGGCAGCAGGCCGCTGAACAATGTGGGCTTTTCCTGATTCTGCACGCTGTGGAACCAGGTTGGCCCGGTCAACCGGTAATCGGCGCGCAGATTGGCCTTCAGCCCGTCGCTGATCGGCAGGCTCAATTGCGTGCCCAGGTTCAGCGTGTAATCGGCGGTATAGGGGCTGTTGTTGCCCACCGTGTCGGGCCGGCTGCTGTTCTTCTTGATCTCGCTGCCGTTCACATTGCCCGATGCAAACACCGTCCAGCCATCCAGCAGCTTGGCGTTCACATTGGCTTCGGCGCCCCACACATCCACGCGATCGATGTTGGACACCACGCGCAGCAGGCCAAAGCCGCCCACGAAGAATTCAAAGAACTGCATGTCGCGCACCTGGGTGTAGAAGGCGGCCAGATCATAGCTGACACGACCATCGAACAGGCTGCCCTTCACCCCGGCTTCGAACGCGGAGCTGCGTTCCAGACGATATTGATCATTGATGCGCACGCCGGCGTTGATGGTGCCGGGCACCGTGCCATTGTTGAAATTCTGCGCCACGATCGCGGCCGAACCCTGGTTGTTGAACCCGCCCGATTTGAAGCCCACACCCCAGTTGGCAAAGAGGTTGGTATCGTCGTTCAGCTTGTATCCCAGGCTGATCTTGGGTTGCAGCTGGCGGAACGTATTTGCCACTGGCGCGATGGTCGCGCCATTCTGGCCGGGGTTGATCGGCCCGCCGGTGATCGGATCGTTCACCAGCGGCACCAGATTGGTGGCGCTGCGCCGTTCGATGTCATAGCGCATGGCCAGGCCGGCGGTGAACGCCTCGCTGGGCTTCCAGTCCAGCGTGCCGAAGGCGGCATAGACATTGGTATCGAACCGGTCGTTGAACAACTGGCTGGTCGGGTTGGTCGAACCCGGCGCGTTGTAAAGCGTGGGGGACACGCCCTGGCCCAGATCGGCGCCCAGGCTGACGCCGGTTTCGCGATCGATGTTGAGATAATAAAGCCCGGCCGACCAGTTGATCGGCCCGTCGCCGGTGCTGGCATAGCGGATTTCGGCCGAAACATCCTTCTGCCGGCGCGTCTGCAACTGGGTGCCGTCGCAGGTGGTCGGGCTGTAGGCGCCAAAGGTGGAGCCATTGGCCGGGGCAAAGATGAACGGCACCGGGATCTGGCCGATGAAGGTGGGCTGGGCCAGCGGGAACCCGCGCAGCTGGGCCGTGGTGGCAAAGCAGCGGTTGTTCACCGCCTGGCTGGTGGGGTTGTTGATGTTGCTGATGTAACGGGCAAAATCGGCCGAGGTGCCATCGGCGGTGAGCGCCTGGTCAACATCGGAAAACAGCGTCCACGCCGTCAGCCGGCCCTTGTCGAATTCATGTTCGATGCGGGCGCTGGCTTCCCAGGTCGTCTGTTCGTTGGTCGGGCGGATGTTGCCATAATAACGGAACTGACGATCGTTGACATTTTCATAGAAGGCCGGGTTCACCGCGGCGAAATTGGGCAGGTGAAAACTGGCGTTGAAATTGATCGACGCGCCCTGGAGGTGGGCGTGACGGGCCTTCACGTCCAGCGTGGTGGCATCGCCCAGTTTCGCCACGATGCGGCCATCCAGGCCATAATTTTCCTGATCGTCCACCACCTTGGCATTGCCCAGGAACTCGTTGCGCCAGAAGCCATCGGTCGTCTGGTAATTGGCGGACAGCACGAAGCCGACGCCATCGGCAATCGGCCCGGCGACATGGCCAAAGGCCTGGCCGGTGGCCAGCTCGCCATAATTGGCGCGGAAACTGCCCGACAGCACATCGCCCGGCTTCACCGTGCTCATCACGATCGCGCCGGCGGCGGCATTGCGGCCATAGATGGCGCCCTGCGGGCCCTTGAGCACTTCCACCTGGGTCAGCGTGCCCTGCACCTGGTTCAGCTGGGCGGTGTTGGTCTTCAAGATGCCGTCCACCACCAGCGCCACGCTCGATTCGGCGTCGCGCGCGCCGTTCAGGCCACGGATGTTGATCTGGGTGTCCCCCGCCTCGGCCGTGCCCGACACGATGGTGACGCCGGGGGTGAGCTGCAACATTTCCTGCGACCGGAAGGTGCCGGTGGCGGCCAGGGTTTCAGCGGTGATCACCGACACGGTGGCCGGCACATCCTGCAACTTCTCGCTGTTGCGGCGGGCGGTGACGATGATCTCCTCGGCGGCATCCTCGCTTGCGGCCTGCTGCGCGGCCACCGGGGCGGCAAGAGCGGCCACCGATGCCAGCAGCGCCGTCACCAGCGCGCCTCGCGCCGTCACCGGGACCCGAAAACCTGCCACCACATCGCGCATCTTGCCCACTCCCGGTTGCTCTGCGGCCGCTCCCTGCCGCGTTGACGTGCAGCTCTTGTATACAAAACCCCGTGCTGGCAAGGTGCCAATGCGCCACACGGGTGCAAACGCGGGCGAGCGTCACCGCTTTGCAACAGTATCGCGCCCACTTCGGATCGTTCCCCTGATGACCACCGCATCGGACAAAGCCTATGCCGAAATCCGCGGCCTGATCCTGGCCGGCGATGCCAGCCCCGGCACACCGCTGCGCGAAGAGGCGCTGGCCGATATCGTGGGCGTGTCGCGCACCCCGGTGCGCGAGGCGCTGAAACGGCTGGAGGCCGAACATTATGCCATCCGCACCTCCGGCGGCCGGCTGGTGGTGGCGGCCTGGGATGGCGATGACGTGGCGGAAATCTTTGCCCTGCGCGCCATGCTGGAAGGCCATGCCGCCGCCCGCGCCGCCCGCCGCATCACGCCCGATGCGCTGCTGGCGCTGAAGGCGTGTAACCAGGCCCTGCAGGCCGCCGTGGCCGGCGACGCGCCCGATGTGGCGCGGTTTCTGGCCGAAAACCGGCGCTTCCACGATCTGGTGATCGGCGCATCGGCATCGGCGCGGCTGGCCACCATGCTGGCCAGCCTGGTGGAACAGCCGATCGTGCGGCGCACCGCCACCCGCTATGCCCGCGATGATCTGATGCGATCAGCCCATGAACATGATCAATTGATTCAAGCCTTTGCAGCGCGCGATGCGGAATGGGCCAAGGCGGTGATGGCCGCCCACATCCACCGCGCGCTTCACGCCTTCCGCACCGCAAGTCCTTCGAAATAGGCGATTATTTTTGCAGCGGGCCGGATTTCCGCCGTCTTGGCCGCCAGATCGAACAGATTGGCCCGGTGCACGCTGTCCAGCCGGTCGCCCACGCCGTCTTCCACCACCAGCGGCACATAGCCGCAACAGATGGCATCCACCGCGCTGGCCCGCACGCAGCCCGATGTCGAAAGCCCGCAGATCACCAGCGTGTCGATGCCGGCAGCCTTGAGCCGCGCATCCAGATCGGTGCCGAAAAAGGCCGAGGGATATTGCTTGGTGATCACCGCCTCGCCGGGCGCCGGCAGCAGCGGCGGTTCGAAATCGCCCAGCAGGCTGCCCCGGTCAAACACCTGCAACGCCGCGATCTTGCGATAGAAAACCCCGCCATTGGCACCGCCCGGTTCATATTCCACCCGCGTGTGCAGCACCGGCACGCCGCGCGCGCGCGCCGCTGCCAGCACGCCCGCCGCCACATCGCGCACCGCCTCCACCGCGGCATAGAGCGGCGATCCGGCCGCAAAATAGGCCCGGGCAAAATCGATCATCAGCAGCGCCGGCGCCTTGCCCGGCGCCAGCCCCTGGCCGAACCCCGCGCCCCGATAATCCGCCGCCGCGTCAACCATCCGCAACCCTTTCGCCGTGATGCCGTCTATACAGCGGCCTGTCAGCTTTGTATACAAAACCCATGTCTCCCCTGCCCCCCATCCAGATCGTCGAGGTCTCCCCCCGCGACGGCCTCCAGAACGAGGCGCAACTGGTTGAAACGGCCAGCAAGATCGCACTTGTAGAGCATCTGGTCGCCTGCGGCGCGCGCCGGATCGAGGTGGCCAGCTTCGTCAATCCGCGCCGGGTGCCGCAGATGGCCGATGGCGAGGCGGTGATCGCCGGGCTGCCCGCGGCACCCGGCGTGCGCTTCATCGGCCTGTGCCTGAACGAACGCGGTGTCGATCGTGCCATCGCCACGCTGGCCGGCCGCCGTCCGCTGGACGAAGCCGGCTGCGTGCTGGTGGCCAGCGACAGTTTCGGCATCGTCAACCAGGGCCAGAGCATCAGCGACGGCATCGCCGCCAACAGCGCCATGCTGGCCAAGGCGAAGGCTGCCGGCCTGTTCGCGCAGGTGACGATCAGCGCCGCCTTCGGCTGCCCCTATGAAGGCCCGGTGCCGGCCGAGCGCATCGTCGATCTGGCCCGGCGCATGGCCGACGCCGGCGCGCAGGAAATCGCGCTGGCCGATACGATCGGCGTGGGCGTGCCGGGTCAGGTGGGCGAGCTGACGCAGCGGGTGATCGAGGCCATCGCCCCCATCCCCATCCGCCTGCACCTGCACGACACGCGCGGGCTGGCGCCGGCCAATGCCTGGGCCGCCTATCAGGCCGGCTGCCGCACCTTTGATTCGGCGCTGGGCGGCCTGGGTGGCTGCCCGTTCGCGCCGGGGGCGGCCGGCAATGTCGGCACCGAGGAACTTCTGTATCTGTTCGGCCGGTCGGGCGTTGCCCATGGCCTTGATCTGGAAACCACCCTGGCGGCCAACGCCTGGTTTGCCACCATCATGGGCCGCGCCCTGCCCAGCCGGGCCGGCAAGGCCGGTGACTTTGTCGCGCGCCCCCTTCCCACCGGAGCAAGCCTGTGAGCTATCGTCCGCAAAGTTACAGATTGGGCGTCGATGTCGGCGGCACCTTCACCGATCTGATCGTCATCGACGAAGCAACCGGCCGCGCGGTGCGCGACAAGGTGCCATCCACCCCGCATGATCCATCCGAAGCGGTGATCGCCGGGGCACAGGCGCTGGCGGCCAGGGCCGGAATTTCCGCCGCCGATCTCTCGCTGTTCCTGCACGGCACCACGGTCGCCACCAATGCCGTGCTGGAACAGAAGATCGCGCGGGTCGGCCTGATCGTCACCACCGGCTATCGCCACATATTGCAGATCGCCCGCAGCCTGGTGCCCGGCGGCCTGGCGGCCTGGATCGTGTGGCCCAAGCCCACCCCGATGGCCCCGCTGGAAGCCACGATCGAGGCCGATGAACGCATCGGTGCCGATGGTGCCATCGTCCGCCCGCTGGATGAAGCCGCCCTGCGCCAGAGCCTCAAGCGGCTGGCCGAGGAGAAGGTGGAGGCGATCACCGTCTGCCTGATCAACAGTTACATGAACGATGCCCATGAACGCCGCATCGCGCAGATCTGTGCCGAGGAACTGCCCGGCCTGCCGGTGTCGCTGTCGGCCGATATCCTGCCCGAAATGCAGGAATATGAGCGGGCGCTGACCACCGTGGCCAACAGCGCGGTGCGCCCCACCGTCAGCCGTTATGTCGGCAATCTGGAACGCGCCCTGGCCGATTGGGGCACGCCGGCCAAGCTCAACCTGCTGCGGTCCGACGGCGGCCTGATGTCGGCCGAAAAAAGCCGCACGGCACCGGTGAACCTGCTGATGTCCGGCCCGGCCGGCGGCGTGGCCGGCGCGGTGTGGATCGCCAAGAACGCGCAGCTGCCCAACGTCCTCACGCTTGACATGGGCGGCACCTCCACCGATGTCGCCCTGATCGAGGATTATCAGCCGCGCCTGCGCCGCGAAACCAGCGTTGGCCATCTCACCGTGCGCGCCTCCAGCCTGGACGTGAAGACGGTGGGCGCCGGCGGCGGCTCCATCGCCACCGTGCCGGAATTGACGAAGGCGCTGCGCGTCGGCCCGCAATCGGCCGGCGCGGTGCCCGGCCCGGCCGCCTATGGCCGCGGCGGCGAACTGCCCACCGTCACCGATGCCAATGTCGTCTTGGGCTATCTGCCCGAAAATCTGCTCGGCGGCGCCTTCAGGCTTGATCGCGAAGCCTCCCGGCGCGCGGTGCAGACGGTGGCCGACGCGCTGGGCCTGCCGCTGCTGGATGCCGCCGCGGGCATCATCGCCATCGTCAACGAAACCATGTTCGGCGCCCTGCGGCTGGTGTCCGTGCAGCAAGGTTATGATCCGCGCGATTTTGCCCTGATGGCCTTTGGCGGCGCCGGCCCGCTGCACGGCAACGCCATGGGCATGCTGATGGGATCATGGCCGGTCATCATCCCGCCCTCGCCCGGGGTGCTGTGCGCCTATGGCGATGCCACCACCCGGCTGCGCGTCGATGCGCAGCGCAGCTTCAACCGCCTTGTCACCCACACCAGCGATGGCGAAGTGGGCGCGGTGATCGATGAACTGATCGCCCAGACCAGCGCCGAACTGGTCGCCGAAGGCGTGGCCGCCAGCGACGTGGACATCCGCACCGAAATCGACATCCGCTATGCCGGGCAGGCCTTTGAAGTTCCGCTGCACGCGCCCGCCGGCACCAGCATCGCCAGCCTGGCCGCCCGCTTCGATGCCGAACACAAGCGCCTGTTCACCTTCAATCTTTCGGTGCCGCAGGAACTTGTCAACATCCGCGTCGTGGCGCTGGGCAAGGCCGCCAATGTCTCGGCCACCCGCATCGCCAGAGGGGACGGCAACCCCACGGCCGCCCGCCTGCGCGACCATGAACTGTGGATGGACGGCCAGGCCCGCGCCGCCGCCATCTATGACCGGGCGCTGCTGCGCGCCGGCGACATCGTGCCCGGCCCGGCGGTGATCACCGAGATGGATTCGACCACGCTGGTCCACAACGGCCATATCGCCACGGTGGACGATGTCGGCAATCTGCTGATCACGCCGGCGTGATGCGCCGCCCGCGTCGCCCTGGCCCGTCGGCCGCCGTCGCCCCGCGCCGGCCATGGCCGCTGCCGTGGCTGGCCGGCTGGCTGCTGCTGGCCGCCGTGCTGATGGCGCGACCGGCCCAGGCGCGGCTGGCCAGCCAGAGCGCCGATGGCTTTGTTTCTTCCAGCACCGCGCTGCTGCCGCTGCCGCCGGCCGCCGTCTGGGCCGCGCTGACCAACTGGAGCGCCTGGTGGGACCCGGCGCACAGCTATGGCGGCACGCCGGGAACGATCACGCTGGAAGCCAGCGCCGGCGGCCGGCTGGTGGAGCGCTGGCCGGGCGGCAGCACCATCCACGCCAGCGTGCTCACCGTGATGCCGCCGGCGCTGCTGCGCCTGTCGGGCGGCTTTGGCCCGTTGCAATCGCTGCCGGTCAATGCCGTGCTTGATATCAGCCTGAAACCCGAAGCCGGCGGCACCCGGCTGCAACTTGTCTATCGCGTCGGCGGCACGGCGGCCGACGGGCTGGACACGCTGGCAGCGCCGGTGGACGCCGTGATGAGCGCCGGTTTCGCCCGGCTGGTGCGTTTCGCCACCACCGGCAAACCCTGACAGACCTGGTTGAAGGAAACGGACATGCCCGCCCGCATCATCGAAACCAATCCGCAGCCGTTCGCGCCCCGGGCGATCGATCCCGTCAGCCTGGACATCATCGAAAATGCCCTGCGCAACGCCCGCATCGAGATGGACGCCACCCTGGTGCGCACCGCCATGTCGCCCGGCATCCGCGAACAGGGCGATGCCTTCCCGATGATCGCCAACCCGGCGGGCAAGATGATCGTGGGCCAGTTCGGCAGCTTCATCGATGGGTTCCTGCGCGGCTGGGACGGCAGCATCGAGGAGGGTGACATGATCTTCCTCTCCGATCCCTACAGCTGCGAGGGCGCGATCAGCCATTCCAACGACTGGCTGGTGCTGCTGCCGGTCTATCGGTCCGGCCGGCTGCTGGCGTGGACGGCGATGTTCGGCCACCAGAGCGACATTGGCGGCAAGGTTGCCGGCTCGATGCCGATCGATGCCCGCTCGATCTTCGAAGAGGGTGTGCGCATCCCGCCGGTGAAGATCTGGAGGAAGGGCGAATATAACGAGGATCTGGTCAAGCTGATCATGCACCAGACCCGCAAGCCCGACTGGTGCGCCGCCGATCTGAACGCCCTGATCGCCTCGTGCCGGGTGGCCGCCCGCCGCATCGATGAAATGTGCGCCCGCTTTGGCGAGGATGAACTGGTGGCCGCGATGGACGCGCTGCTGGCCCGCAACCACCGCGCCATGAAGGCGCTGATCGCCGCGTCGGTCTCCACTGACAAGGTGAGCTTTGAAGATTTCGTCTGCGATGATGGCGTGGGCTATGGCCCCTACAAGATCAAATGCACGATGAGCCGGGTGGGCGACAAGGTGGTGCTGGATTTTGCCGGCACCGATCCGCAATCCGATGCCGCGATCAATTTCTATCTGAACGAAAACATGTTCAAGATGTTCTTCGGCATCTACATGATCATGGTCTTTGATCCGCAGATCATGTTCAACGATGGTTTCTATGACCTGATCGAGGTGAAGATCCCGGAAGGATCATTGCTCAAGCCGCGCTATCCCGCCGCCCTGTCGGGCCGCACCCATGCGCTTGGCCGCATCTTCGATCTGCTGGGCGCGCTGCTCGGCCAGCGCACGCCGGAATTCCTGTGCGCCGCCGGCTTCTCCTCGTCCCCGCACCTGATGTATTCCGGGCGTGATCAGCGGCCGGGCAAGGGCGGTGAATGGTTCCAGCTGTTCCAGATCGGTTTCGGCGGCATCCCCGGCAAGCCGTTCGGCGATGGCCCCGACGGCCATTCGCTGTGGCCCGGCTTCACCAACGTGCCCAACGAATTCCTGGAACGCTATTTCCCGCTGCGCATCGAACGTTATGAGGCGCTGGCCGATACCGGCGGTGCCGGCAGATATCGCGGCGGCAACGGCATCTTGATGTCCTACCGCTTCCTGTCGGCCGGCACCGTCTCGATCCATGATGATCGCTGGTTCACCTATCCCTGGGGCGTGAACGGCGGCGAACCCGGTGCCCGCGCCCGCAAGATCCTCGAAAAGGCCGATGGCACCCAGACCATCGTCGCCAACAAGCTGGACAGTCTGGACGTGGCGGCCGGCGACCAGCTGCACTTCATCACCTGGGGCGGCGGCGGCTGGGGCAACCCGCTCGATCGCGATCCGGCGCTGGTGGGCCTGGAAATCCGCCAGGGGCTGGTCAGCGCGGCGGGCGCGCGCGCCTATGGCGTGGTCGCCGATGCCGATGGTGTGGTAGACGCCGCCGCCACCGCGCGCTTGCGCGCCGAACTGGCCGCGGCCGGGCCGGCCGAACCCGCCATCTTCAACCGCGGCGGCACGGTGGAGCAGCTGCGCGCCGCCTGTGAAGCCGAAACCGGCCTGCCCGCGCCCAGGCCGCCGGTGTGGCAGCAGGCCGAGGCGGCGCAATGACCAGCGCCGTCACCGGGCCGCTCGCCGGCATCACCGTTGTCGAAATGGGCCAGCTGATCGCCGGGCCCTTCTGCGGCCAGTTGCTGGGCGACATGGGCGCCGACGTGATCAAGCTGGAACCGCCCGGCGAAATCGGCAAGGGCGGGGGTGATCCGATGCGCGTCTGGGGCCGCGGCGATTATCCGCTGTGGTGGGAAGTGGTGGCCCGCAACAAGCGCGCGGTGTCGTGCAACCTGCGCCTGCCGCAGGGCCAGCAACTGGCGCGCGACCTGATTGCCAGGGCCGACATATTGATCGAGAATTTTCGCCCCGGCACGCTGGAAAAATGGGGGCTGGCACCCGAAACCCTGCACGCGTTGAACCCCGGCCTGATCATTGTGCGCGTGTCCGGCTATGGCCAGTCCGGTCCCTATGCGGCGCGTGCGGGCTTTGGCGGCATCGGCGAGGCGATGGGCGGCTGGCGTGCCATCGTGGGCGATCCCGATCGCCCGCCCAGCCGCATGGGCGTTTCGATCGGCGACACGCTGGCCGCCACCTATGGCGCGCTCGGCGCGCTGGCCGCGCTCAACCACCGCCACGCCACCGGCCAGGGCCAGATCGTCGATTCCGCCCTGTATGAAGCGGTGCTGCAGGTGATGGAAAGCCAGGTGCCCGAATATGTCGCGTCGGGCTATGTCCGCGAACGGTCGGGATCGGTGCTGCCGGGCATTGCGCCCAGCAATGTCTATCCGTGCAGCGATGGCGAATATCTGATCGGCGCCAATCAGGATACGGTGTTCAGCCGGCTGTGCACCGCCATGGGCCGCCCCGAACTGGCCAGCGATCCGCGCTATGCCACCCATGTCGCGCGCGGCAGGCACCAGGACGAGCTGGACGCGCTGATCGGCGCATGGACGCGCACCCTGACGATTGCCGAACTGGAAGAGCGGATGATCGCCGCCGGCGTGCCGGCCGGCAAGCTGTTCCGCCCGGCCGACATGCTGGCCGATCCGCACTTCCAGGCGCGCGAGGCGATCATCGGCGTGCCCCACCCGCGCTGGGGCGAAGTGAAGATGCAGAATGTCTTCCCCAAATTGTCGGCCACCCCCGGCAGCGTGCGCCGCCGCGCGCCCGAAACCATCGGGCAGGACAATGATGCCGTCTATGGCGAGCTGCTGGGCCTGGATGCCGCCGCGCTTGCCGATTTGCGCCAACGTGGCATCATCTGATGCCACCACCGCTGCGGAGCCTTCCGGAATGAAATCTGCCCTGCCTGTCCTTGCCCTCGCGCTTTGTCTTGCCAGCCCGGCGGCGGCGGCAGTTGGCCATGGCTTTCGCAACGAAACCACCGCCGGCCTGCGCTGCCGCCTGTCCAGCGAAGGCAAGGACACCGCGATGACCATCCAGCTGGAGCCGATGGAAACGGTGACGGTGCAGGGCCCCTATCGCGACATCCGCTGCGAAGAACCGGTGCTGCGCCAGCGCTGGCCGCTGGCCGATGGCGGAAACTATGTCTTCCGCCGCAACAAGGATGGCAACACCATCGGCCTGGCCCCGCGCTGACCGCCGGCCGGTTCAGGCCGGCACGCTGCCTTCGTCATCCAGCCAGATCAACCGGCCGCCATGGTTCGCCAAAATGGCTTCAGCCACGGCGATGGGGATCGGCACCGATGGCCCCACCGCGGCGAATGGATCGGCCCCTGCTGGCGATTGTGCACGCGCACGAAACGGAATCCGGCCGGGTGTGAGATGCTGGGCACACCCGGGCGGCTCATTGCCTCACTCCTCCAGGCTGGTGGCCAGGCGCAGCGCACGCGCGCAATCATCGTCGCTGCCATCAGCAGATCGATCGGCCGCAGGCCATTCAGCG
The DNA here is from genome assembly GCA_018970445.1 of Alphaproteobacteria bacterium. Lineage (GTDB taxonomy): Bacteria > Pseudomonadota > Alphaproteobacteria > Sphingomonadales > Sphingomonadaceae > Sandarakinorhabdus. Next base: position 58,428 of record JAGWWF010000004.1, read on the forward strand.
CATCGGATGCGCCCAGCAGCCATCGTTCAACCGCGCAGCGCCGGCAGGCTTTCAACCAGCAACCACAGGCCCAGCCCGGCAAAGATCAGCGCGGCCAGGCGGCGCACCAGCGCCAGTGGCACCAGACCCAGCGCGCGTTCGCCCAAGATCACGGCCGGCACATTGACCATCAGCATGCCGGCCGTGGTGCCGATGGTGACGGCGGCCACCGCCTGAAAGCGGGCGCCCAGCGCAATGGTGGCCACCTGGGTCTTGTCGCCGATCTCCACCAGGAAAAAGGCGATGGCCGTTGCCAGCAGGGCGGTGCCGCGGCTGGCCGGTGCCGGCGCATCCTCCAGCCGGTCGGGCACCAGCGTCCACGCCGCCATGGCCAGAAAGCCGATGGCCACCGCCAGCTGGAACCACGGCCCGGCCAGCCAGCCGGCCAGCGCCGCCCCGGCCCAGGCCGCCAGGCCATGATTGGCCAGCGTGGCCAGCGCGATGCCGGCGATCACCGCGCCGGGCTGGCGAAAGCGCGCCGCCAGCAGCACGGCCAGCAACATGGTCTTGTCGCCAATCTCGGCCAGCGCCACCACCCCGGCCGAAGTTGCGACGATCGGAAGGCTGGCGGCGATGTCTGTCATGCCCGGCTGCTACACGCTCTTGCCGGAACGCGGCAATGGGCCGACAATGACGCCATGTTCATTGTTCCCCTGCTGCTGGCCGCTGCCACGGCCAGCACCGTTACCGCCCCCGCCCCGGTGCCGCTGGTCGCCCCGGCGGTGATCGACAATAATCTGGAAATCACCGGCGATGCGCTGACCGCCGAGCAGCTGAAGAACCGCATGTTCATCGATGTGAAGGTGAACGCCAGCGGCCCGCACCGCTTTCTGGTCGATTCCGGGGCCGATCGTTCGGTGGTGAGCGACGTGCTGGCAGCGCAGCTGAAGCTGCCGGTGGGCGAAACCGTGCGGGTGCAGGGCATGGCCGGCCAGCGCGATGTCGCCACGGTGGAGGTGGCAGCGCTGACCATCGGCACATCCGAAATCGGCCCGATCACCGCCCCGGCCCTGTCGTCACGCCATCTGGGTGCCGATGGCCTGATCGGCATCGATGCGCTGGCCGATCAGCGGCTGATGCTGGATTTCGACAAGCGCACCATCACCGTGCAGGATTCGCGCACCCCCTATGTGGCCAGCGGCAATGAAATCCTGGTCACGGCACGGCGGCGCAAGGGCCAGTTGATCATCACCCAGGCGTCGGTGGATCGGCGCGACGTGGCCGCCGTGATCGACACTGGCAGCGAAATCACCCTGGGCAACACCGCCCTGCGCCGCCGCCTGTTCGGCACATCCACGCCGCGCGGCATGCGCGAGATCGAGCTGCTGTCGGTCACCGGGCAGGTGCTGAAGGCCGAAGCCATGGTGCTGAACAACATCCAGATCGGCAATCTGGTGCTGAACAATGTGGTGATCGCCTTTGCCGATGCGCCGCCGTTTGCGCTGTTCGGCCTGTTCGATCGGCCGGCGATGTTCCTTGGTTCGGATCTTCTGTCCAATTTCCGCCGCGTCAGCCTGGATTTCCGCAACCGCAAGGTGCGCTTCACGCTGCGGGCCAATGCCCAGCAGCGCGAATTCGTCACCCGTCAGTTCTGAAGCGTGTTGCTGGCCAGCCGCTGAAACTGGCTCTGGCAGCCGGCCTCGATCAGGGCGGCGCCCAGCGCCTCCACATCGGCGGCGGCCGCGATCTGCTTCACGGTCAGCGTCACCGGGGTCTTGCCGCCGGCGATGGTGAGCGCACCGGCCTTGCCGGCCACGGCGGCGGGCAGGCTGGCCAGCGCCTGGCCGGGGCCGAACAGCACGCTGGCCGATGCCCCGTCATCGCGGGTCACCGTCACCGTGATCGCCGCGGTGGTATCGGCGCGCCACAGGGCGATGCTGGCCGGATCGATGGCGCACACCGTGTCGCTGGCGCGGGTATCCAGCGCCCACACGCCGGGCGGGGTGGGCGGGCCCTGATCCTGGCCACCGGCGCGCACCGCCCCGATGCGGGCGCGGCGGGCGGGCCGCTGCACCAGAAGATCACTGAACGCCACCTCCTGCGCCGCCGCGCTGGGCGCGGCCAGGCTGAAATTGCCGGGGCCGGAAAAGCTGCGGGTGCCCTTGGCATCCAGCACCACGATCGAATCGCCGGCCTTCAGGCTGATCGGGCCATCGCCCAGCCGCTGGCCGGGCTTGAAGCTGGCCGCCGACGGGCCGGCGGCGCGCACCACCAGCGGGCCGGCCACGGCCGTGGTGGCCATCAACGCCACCGCCATCGCCACGGCTGATTTAATCGAGATCATACACCCCTCCCGGTCCCACTTGTTCCATGCGTTGTACCAGATACGCAAGCGCCCTGTCTTGCGGTGCAGCGGCTGAACGCTGCCTGAGCGCGTCCAGCGCAGCCGCATCGCCGCGTTCGAAGGCGGCATACAGGCCGGCGAACACCTTGTCGTCCACCGCCTCGCCGGCGCCGATCGGTTCATACACCGCGATCGGTTTCTGCCGGCCGCGCACCCGCACCCGGCCCATCGGGCGGAAATTCGCCAGCCCCATCTGCTCGGCGGCCTCGCCGCTCACCAGCGCGGCGGTCTTCAGCGACTTGTTGGCGCCTTCCAGCCGGGCGGCGACATTCATCGAATCGCCCAGCGCGGTATATTGGATGCGCCCTTCGCCGCCGAAATTGCCCACCACCACATCGCCCCAGTGCAGGCCCACCCGGGTGCGGCCCATCGCCGGCCGGCCGTCCCGCTCCACCTTGAAGCGTTCGCCCACCTGCGCCATCTCCACCGCGCAGGCCAGCGCGCGATTTGCATCATCGGGCCGCGCAATCGGCGCGCCCCAGAAGGCGACCACGGCATCGGCGACAAACTTGTCGATGGTGCCGCCATGTTTGAGCACCACATCGCTCATCGTATCCAGATATTCGTTCAGCGTGGCGGCCACCACCTCCGGCGGCTGGCTCTGGCACATGGAGGTGAAGCCTTCGATATCGGTGAACAGTGCAAAGATCGGCCGGCGCTCCCCGCTCAATTGCAGCCGTTCGGGTTCGGCCAGGATCTGCTGCGCCACGTCGCGCGGCAGATATTTGCCCAGCGCCCCTTGCGCAAACTTGCGCTGTTCGGCGCCCACGATGCGCGCCGTGGTGCTGGCCGCCATCAACGCCAGCAGCCAGCCCACGCCCAGCCCGGCGCAGGGCAGGCCGAACGTATCAAAGCCGCCCGCCTGCAGGCCATAGGGCAGCCAGCCCAGCAGCCCGATTTCGGCCAGTACGAATGGCCCCAGCAGGCGTGCGCCCAGATCAAAGCCGCCGGTGAGCGCGCCCAGCGCCACCGCCAGGATCGCCAGCCCCCAGATCACCCACGGCGGCAGCCGCATCAGGTTGGCGCCATCCAGCGCCTGGGCGATCAGCACGGCGTGCAGTTCCACCCCCGGCGTCGTCTTGCCTGAAAGCCGGGTGAAGGGGGTGATGAAGCGATCGGCTTCGGGCAGATCGGCACCGATCAGCACGATCTTGCCGGCAATCGCATCCTTCAGCGCGGCCGCGGTTTCGGCATTGCCGAACAGATCGACGGGCAAGGACGCAAACACCGGCCGATCGGCAAATTGCGCCTTGCGGAACATCGCCGATCCCTGATGCCGTTCATAGCCCGCCACGCCGGTGATGGCATTCACCAGCAATGCGGGCGGCCGCCGCGCCGGATTGGGCCATTGCCGCCAGGCATTGTCGCTGTCCACATCCAGCCGGATATTGGCGGTGCGCACCGGCGCGCTGGCAACGCTGGCAAAAAAGCCGCGCATATGGGCTTCCTGCCAGGGCATGACGAATTCGCCGTTTTCGGCGTTGCTGGAAAAGCCGAAGAATGTCGGCGTCTTCATGGCCAGCAGCGCGGCCTTCAGCACCGGGTCTTCGGGTTGTGGCTGATCGATCAGGATGTCGACACCGATGGCGCGCGGGCCCAGGGCATCGATGTTGGTCAGGGCGCGGGCCAGCATGGTGCGATCCAGCGGCGACCGTTTGCCGGTGGCGGTCAGGGTCTCCTCGGTGAACACCACCAGCACCACGCGCGGATCCTGATCGACGCGCGGCGCGCTCAGATCCACCCGCACATCATAAAGCCCGCGTTCGGCCGACAGGGCAAAGGGCAGGTTCCAGCTGAAGCGGGCAATCACCAGCGCCAGCATCAGCACCAGCAGCGTCACCGACAGGCGCAGCGGCCCGGCCGTGGTGATCGCGCGGCGCATCCTGGCGGTTCGGCTGGCCATGCACCCCCTTTGCTGGCAACAGGCCAACAGCATACGCCAGCGAGGCCGGCCAGCGCCAGCCCGAAAGCATCAGCGCCGGCGTTGCGGTGTCGTGTCGAACAGGCCGGCCAGCTGATCGATGATCACCCCGCCCAGTTGTTCGGCATCCATGATGGTGACGGCGCGAGCGTAGTAGCGCGTTACATCATGGCCGATGCCGATGGCAATCAGTTCCACCGGGCTTTTCGTCTCGATCTGCCGGATCACGGCGCGCAGGTGGCGCTCCAGATAATTGCCGCTGTTCACGCTCAGCGTGCTGTCGTCCACCGGCGCGCCATCGGAAATCACCATCAATATGCGCCGGTCCTCGCGGCGGGCCAGCAGGCGGTCGTGCGCCCACAACAGCGCCTCGCCGTCGATATTCTCCTTCAACAGGCCTTCGCGCATCATCAGGCCCAGATTCTTGCGCGCCCGCCGCCAGGGCGCATCGGCCGGCTTGTAGATGATGTGCCTGAGATCGTTCAGGCGGCCCGGCTTGGCCGGGCGGCCGGCGGCCAGCCAGGCCTCGCGGCTCTGCCCGCCCTTCCAGGCGCGGGTGGTGAAACCCAGTATCTCGGTCTTCACCGCGCAGCGTTCCAGCGTGCGCGCCAATATGTCGGCACAGATGGCGGCGATGGAAATCGGCCGGCCGCGCATCGATCCCGAATTGTCGATCAGCAGCGTCACCACCGTGTCGCGAAATTCGGTGTCACGCTCCACCTTGTAGCTGAGCGCATGGGCCGGATTGGTGACGATGCGCACCAGCCTTGCTGCATCCAGCAGCCCTTCTTCCTGATCGAAATCCCAGCTGCGGTTCTGCTGCGCCATCAGCCGGCGTTGCAGCCGGTTGGCCAGCTTGGTCACGGCCGATTGCAGCGGGATCAGCTGCTGATCCAGATAGGCGCGCAGCCGGGTCAGTTCCTCGTCGTCGCACAGGTCGGCAGCGCCCACCACCTCGTCGAACCTGGTCAGATGCGCCTTGTATTCAAAATCGGGCGGCAGGTCACTCATCGGCAGGTTGGGCCGCCACGGCATCATGCCTTCATGGCCCTCGTCGCCCATCTCGGCGTCCGACACCTGGTCGGTGTCCATCTCCACTTCGCGTTGTTCGGCATCGTCGGGCGCGTCGCTGCTCTCCTCGGCGCGCGTCTCGGTGGATTGTTCGCTGCCGCCGCCGTCGTCCTGTTGCTCGTCCTCGCTGTCCTCGCCGGGCTGCTGCTCCTCTTCGCCGGCATCCGATTCCTCGGTCTCGTCGCTGGCCTCGTCGGGATCGGCGGCCAGCCCCAGATCGGCCAGCACATGGCGCATCATCTGGCCAAAACCGGCCTGATCGTCCATCGCGGCAGCCAGCGCGTCCAGATGCGGGCCGGCCTGGGCCTCGATATGGCCCCGCACCATGTCCACCGCCTGTTGCGCCACGCGCGGAACCGCCGCCCCGGTCAGCCGTTCGCGCACGATCAGGCTGATCGCGGTGGCCAGCGGCACCTCATCGGCGCTGCGGGCGCGCACGATCGGATCGGTGCGCAGCCGCTGTTCGGTCATCCGGTCAAGGTTGCGGGCCACGCCGGCCATGGCGTTGGCGCCCAGCGCCTCGAACCGCGCCTGTTCCACCGCATTCCAGATATCGCGGGCCAGACCGGCATCGGGCTGATCGACGGCATGCACCTTGGGATCATGGTGCCGCCGCTTCAGCGCGAAGCTGTCGGCCCAGCCGCGCACTTCGGCCACCTGATCGGCCGGCAGCGCCCGCGCCGGCTGCGGCACGCGCGCCTGTTCGCCAAAACAGCCCGGCTTGTCGGCGGTATAGGCCAGTTCCATGTCGGGCGCATGGCCCAGCGCCCGCATGCTCGCGGCCACCGCCTGGCGAAAATCCTCGATGGGGCTGGTTTCGGCCATTACCACAATACCTTGCAACCAAAATCGGTGAACACGCTGTCGCGCGTGACGACCGTTAGCCCCTCTGCCAGTGCCTGCGCCGCAATCAACCTGTCAAATGGGTCGCGATGGTCGCCGGGCAGCAGGCCTGCCGCCAGTGCGTGGGCATCGGTCACTGGCAGCGGCGAAAAATCGTGGGCGGACATCAAGGCAGGCAACGCCTGCGCGGGGTCGCCCAGCATGTCGAGTTTGCCAAGACGATATTTGTTGGCAATCTCGAACCCGGTGACCACACTGACAAACACAAGATCAGCGCTTGCGATGGCCTGCCGGGCAGCCTCGCTCAACAAGCGGGACGGGCGCCACCACCAAAGCGCGACATGCGTATCGATCAACAGCCGCATGACAGCATCAAAGATCGTCGAACTTCTTGTCCCACGCCTGCCAATCAGCGTCCGTCATCACGGGTTCCAGCCACACGTCATCGGGCACCGCAGCCAGTTCCGGCCAGCCGCCCGGCGTGCGCAGCGGCTTTGGCTTGGCCGGTTCGTCCAGCTTCACCAGCCTGGCATAAGGCTTGCCGGCCTTGGCGATGATGATCTCCTCCCCGGCATGAGCACGATCCAGCAGGCGCGACAGATGCGTCTTTGCGTCGTGAACATTGACAGTTGCCGGCATGACCACACCTCACTTAGCCAAGTTAGTCCAGCTTGCGCCGAATGGCAATCACCGCTTCGCCTTCACCGCCACGCTTTCCGGCAGCTCCTCGCCGAACACGCGCTGATAATATTCGGCCACGATGCTGCGTTCGGCCTCGTCGCACTTGTTCAGGAACGACAGGCGGAAGGCGAAGCCCACATTGCCGAAGATCACCGCATTCTGCGCCCAGGTGATCACCGTGCGCGGGCTCATCACCGTGGAAATGTCGCCGCCGATGAAGCCGGCGCGCGTCATGTCGGCCACGCGCACCATGTTGGCCACGGTCTTGCGGCCGGCATCGCTGTCGAACTGCTTCACCTTGGCCACCACGATGGCGGTTTCGGTGTGGTGCGGCAGATAGTTGAGCGTGGTGACGATGCTCCACCGGTCCATCTGGCCCTGGTTGATCTGCTGCGTGCCATGATAGAGGCCGCTGGTATCGCCCAGGCCCACGGTGTTGGCGGTGGCAAACAGCCGGAACCACGGATTGGGCCGGATCACCCGGTTCTGATCCAGCAGGGTCAGCTTGCCTTCCACTTCCAGCACGCGCTGGATCACGAACATCACATCCGGCCGGCCGGCATCATATTCGTCGAACACCAGCGCGGTGGGGGTCTGCAACGCCCACGGCAGCAGGCCTTCGCGAAATTCCGTCACCTGCGCGCCGTTGCGCAAGACAATGGCATCCTTGCCGATCAGATCGATGCGGCTGATGTGGCTGTCCAGGTTGATGCGGATGCACGGCCAGTTCAGCCGCGCCGCCACCTGTTCGATATGGGTGGATTTGCCGGTGCCGTGATAACCCTGCACCATCACCCGGCGGTTGTGGGCAAAGCCGGCCAGAATCGCCAGCGTGGTATCGGGATCGAACACGTACGACGGGTCCAGATCGGGCACGCGTTCATCGGCAATCGAAAAGGCCGGCACCGCCAGATCGATGTCCACGCCAAACATCTCGCGCGCATCCACCGTGGTGTCGGGCGCCGAAAGGGCCACCGGGCTTGTGTGTTGGGCTTCGCTCACGTCGGGTTCGACTCCATCTTGTATCCGGCTGCGGACTTCAGGTGCGTAAAGGCGTTGACCACCGCCTGCAACTTTCCTTCGTGGGAACGGTCCCCCCCATTGCTGTCAGGGTGATAGCGGCGGACGAGGGCGCGATAGGCGCGGCGGATATCGGCCGGCGTGGCGCTGCGGTCCAGCCCCAGCGCCCCCAGGGCCTTGCCATCGCCGGGCGCGGCCCAGCGCCCGGTTGGCGGTTGCGGGCGCGCCGCGCCGGCGGCACCGAACAGGTCGTGCGGATCGCCGATGGTGAAGGCCGGGCGCCCGCGCACCATGTCCTGCACCCAGCCGGCCATCGGCGATTGCGCGGCGTGGATCTCGTCCACGCTCATCCCGTCGAAATAATTGTAACCGGCGTTGAAGGCGCGGACATGATCCAGGCACAGAAACTGCCAGCCGCCCACATCGCCGGGCACCTTGTTGGAACGCGGCGCGCGAAATTCGCCGGCCGCGTCGCACTCCGGCCAGGAACAGCCCTGCGGCTGGGCCGGTTCCACCCGGCCGTGCCACCGGTTGGGGCGTCTGGCATTGGCCTCAGAAATCGCTGTGTTCCTTCCCTTGCGCCGCTCTATACCGGCCAGCAAAGGAGTGCATATGGGCAAGGTTGCCGCAGAAATCCACGCGCGTCTCACCGCCGCGCTCAGCCCGATCAGCCTGGAGGTGATCGACGACAGCGCCCAGCACCGCGGCCACGCCGGCCACCGCGGCGACGAGGCCGAATCGCATTTCACCGTCAAGCTCACCGCCGCCGGCTTTGCTGGCCAGTCGCGCATCGCCCGGCAACGCGCCGTCTATGCAGCGCTGGGCGATCTGGTCGCCGAGAATCGTGTCCACGCCCTGCGCATCATCGCCACTGGTCCCGGCGAGAACTGATGCGCGCCGCCCTCACCGCGCTCGCCCTGCTGCTGGCCGCCCCGGCGCTGGCCGTCACCGAAACCGTGGGCAGCCTGGATGGGGTGACGATCATCGATCGGCTGGATGCGGCCGATCTGCCGGCGGGGCAGACGCAGCGTTTCTGGTTCCGCGCCGGCGCCAGCCCGGTTGGGCAGCCCTGGCTGGTGCCGGTGGTGGTGGTGAAAGGGGCCATGCCGGGCCCGCGCCTGCTGCTCACCGCCGGCATCCACGGCGATGAACTGAACGGCATCGCCGTGCTGCACCGGCTGGCCGCCACGCTCGATCCGGCGAAACTGGCCGGCACGCTGGTGATGGTGCCCGGCTTGAACCCGCCCGGCCTGATGCAGTCCGCCCGCCAGTTCACCACGGACTGGAGCCGCAGCGCCGCCAATCTGAACCGCGAGATGCCGGGCCGCGAAGGCGGCAGCACCGTGGCCGATTTCGCCGGCCGGCTGTGGCAGCGCCTGCTGCGCCCCAATGCCGACAGCGCGGTCGATCTGCACACCCAGTCGCGCGGCACCGCCTACATGATGTATGTCTTTGCCTCCACCGCCCGCACAAGGCGCATGGCCGAACTGGTCGCGCCCGACATCATCAAGATGGACAAGGGCGAACGCGGCACGGTTGAAAACAGCCTCACCGATGATGGCGTGCCGGCGATCACCCTGGAACTGGGCCGGCCGGAGGTGTTCGACGATGCCATGATCGCCCGCGCCGAAGCCGGGCTTTTGAACCTGATGCGCGAATTGAAGATGCTGCCCGGCCGGGTGCTGCCGCCGCCGGCCAGCCTGTTTGTCGCCAACAGCATCATGGCGGCGCGGGCAACCCGGCCCGGCTGGGCCAGGCTGCTGCTGCCGCTGGGGGCGGCGGTGAAGAAGGATCAGCCGCTGGCCGAAGTGCGCGATGGCTTTGGCCGGCTGATCGAAACCGTGGCCAGCCCCGCCGATGGCCGCATCGCCATGATCGCCACCGATCCGCGCACCGATGCCGGCGGCACGCTGGCGCGCATTGTCTGGTGGTCGCCCGATCCGGCCTGCGCAAACGGCTGTTGAGGTTCGCGCCCCGCCGGGCTATGCGCAGCCCCGCGCCGGATTAGCACAGCGGTAGTGCAGCGGTTTTGTAAACCGAAGGTCGGGGGTTCGATCCCCTCATCCGGCACCAGTCCTTCCGTCATGGCGCGGCTGTCACGCCGCCGCCATCAAAACTTCACCGCGCCGCAATCGCGCCTTCATGGCGCTGCAACCGGCCGTCCATAACCGCAACCTCGATTGTCACATCGGGGGTTGCACCATGACTGTTCGTGCCTTGCTGGCGGCTTCGGCCGCCCTTGTTTGTGGGCTGCCAGCGCTGGCCCAGCCGGTGGCCGCCGCCGACGAGGAGAGGTTGACCGAGATCGTCGTCACCGCCGAACGCCGCGAGACCAAGCTGCAGAAAACCCCGATTTCCATTTCGGTCGCCAGCGCCGCCGATCTGGAAAACCGCCGCGTGCAGAGCCTGGCCGATCTGGCCGATGGCGCCATCCCGTCCTTGCGCATCGCGCCCTTCTTCAGCCGCTCCTCGGCGCTCACCGTGGGCATTCGCGGCATCGTGCCGTTCGATGCCAACCAGCCCAGCCGCGATGCCGCCGTTGGCATCTATGTCGATGGCGTGTTCCTGGGCCGCAGCCAGGGCCTGGGCGCCGCCCTGCTCGACATCGATCGGATCGAGGTGCTCAAGGGCCCGCAGGGCACGCTGTTCGGCCGCAACGCGGTGGGCGGCGCGGTCAACATCGTGTCGAAGAAGCCCAGCGGCAAGTTCGGCCTGCGCGCGCTGGCGGGCATCCGGAATTATGGCGGTTACAGCGGCGAAATGCACCTGGATCTGCCGGAATGGCACGGCCTGTCGGCCAAGATCGACGCCATTTCCACCCAGCGCGACGGCTTCATCGACAATCCGCTGGCCGGGGAAGAGGATTTCGGCCGCTTCGAACGCCGCGGCGTGCGCGCCTCCGTGCTGTGGCGGCCCAGCGATGCGGTCAGCGCGCTCTATGCGTTTGACATTTCCTATGATGCCACCACGCCGTTCGCGCTCCAGCTCCTGTCCTTCTCCCCCACCGCGCCGCCCAATTCGCCGCTGGTGCGCCCCCAGCCCACCCGCGCCCGCCAGCTGCTGGCCGGCGTGCCGCAGCAGGACAGTGTGGGCAAGACCAACGGCCATCTGTTCACGCTGGACTGGAAGGTGGCCGACGGCATCGATTTCAAGTCGATCACTTCCTATCGCGAGGTGGACCAGACCCAGTTCGACAATGGCTTCGGCATCGTTGCCGCCGTGGCGCGGCCCAATGCCAACGTGGTGCGCTACAGCCTCGCCAGCCTGAACCAGCATCAGTTCAGCCAGGAATTCCAGCTGCTTGGCACGTCGGATCGCTTCAACTGGGTCGCCGGCCTCTATTATTATCGGGAAAAGGGCCGCGATGATGCCTGGGCGCCCAACACCATGCGCTGGTCGGCCGATGTGCAGTCGCTGATCCGCCTGTCCAGCCTGGTCGAAGGCCAGGTCACGCCCTTCCCCGATCGCGCCAGCGTGGCCCGCGCCACCAGCTATGCCGCCTTTGCGCAAGCCACCTATACCCCGGCCATCCTGGATGAACGCCTGCACATCACCGCCGGCGGCCGTTACACCCACGACAAGCGCTCGGGCGTGCTGTTCAAGGTGAACGGGGCCGACAGCAACATCCAATTCGACCGCGACTGGGATCGTTTCGATCCCATGCTCACGCTCGCCTTTGACGCCACCGACGATGTGCATCTTTATGGCAAATATGGCACCGCCTATCGCGCCGGCGGGGCCAATTCGCGCTCGGTCAATTATCGCGCCTTCGATCCCGAAAGCGTCGAAACCTTCGAACTGGGCTTCAAATCGGAATTTTTCGACAACAAGGCCCGGCTGAACGTCGCCGCCTTCACCACCCGCTACACCGACATCCAGATCGATTTCAACGCCCAGCTGGTCGCCGGCACCACCCGCACCACCATCGAAACCGTGAATGCGCCCGGTAACGGCCGCATCCGCGGGGTGGAGGTTGATCTGAACCTGGCGCCGGTGAAGGGCTTCACCCTCTCGGCCAGCTATGCCTATACCAAGGGCACGCTGCCGCTGGCGCAAAATCCGTTCAACAACAACAATTTCCAGCAGCCGTTCATCGTCTTCACGCCGGAAAACGCCGCCAGCTTCGCCGCCGATTGGGTGCATGATCTGGGCGGTGCCAGCCTGCGCGCCCACATCGATGCCAACATCGCCGATGGCTATCGCGGCCTGCCCGGCGAACCCACGCTGTCGGATCGCAGCTTCCTGGTCAACGGCCGGCTGGCGCTGACCGATATCGATCTGGGCAATGGCGGCCGCATCGAATTCGCGCTGTGGACACGCAACCTGTTCAACCGCGATCAGGTCTATCTGCGCAGCAATGCCGCCGCGGCTGCCACCGGCCCCTATGGCATCTTCAACGAACCGCGCCAGATTGGCGGCGACATCCAGGTGCGTTTCTGATGCGCGCCGCCCTTGCCGCCCTCGCCCTGCTGGCCGCCAGCCCGGCGCTGGCGCTGGCCGATGCCCGTGTGGAGCGCGACGGCGACAGCCTGATCGTGCGCTGGACCAGCGCCCGCCCTGTCGATGTGCGCACCAGCACCGCGCCCGATGCGCCGGCCCGCGCCGCCACCCTGGTCTCGCCGGCGGATGGCGATGGCCAGCACCGCATCGCCGCGCCGGCCGGCCAGCGCCTCTATGTGCTGCTCAAGGAACGCGGCACCGGCCAGTGGCTGCGGGTGGCCGAACGGCTGCTGCCGCTGGAGGCCGGTTCCAATTTCCGCGATATCGGCGGCTATCCGGCCGCCGGTGGCCGGCATGTGCGCTGGGGCCTGATCTACCGCTCGGCCGGGCAGCCGCTGCTCACCGCGGTCGATCAGGCGCAGATTGCCCGGCTGGGCCTGGCCAATCTGGTCGATCTGCGCTCGGCCGAGGAACGGCGGCTGGCGCCCACGCGCATCCAGAACATCCGTTACAACGCGGTGGGCTATTCGATGGCGGCGCTGATGCCGGCGGCCAGCGCCACGCCGATCCGCAATGGCGCTGTGCTGTATCGCGGCTTTCCCACCCTGCTTGCCCCGCATCTGCGGCTGGTGTTCGATCGGCTGCTGAATGATCGCGGCGGCCTGGCCTATAATTGTTCGGCCGGGCAGGATCGCACCGGCTTCGTCACCGCGATGATCCTGTCGGCCCTGGGCGTGCCGCGCGATGCGATCATGGCCGATTATGCCCTGTCCGCCGATCTGCGCCGGCCGGAATTTGAAATGCCGCGCATCGATCCGGCGGTGGCCGCCAGCGATCCGGTGGCGCGCATGTTTGCCGGCTATCAAAGCCCGCAGGCCGCCAGACCCACCCCGCTGGTGGAGGCCGATGGCACGCCCTTCCTGGCCGGCGCCTTTGCCGAGATCATGGAAAAATACGGCTCGGTCGATGCCTATCTCGCCCGCGAAGCCGGGCTCACCCCGGCCCGGCGCAAGGCCCTGCAAGCCGCCTATCTGGAATAGGGCAGTTCAGGGCGCTGGTGCCGGGGCCGGTTTGGGCGCGGCAGGCTTGGGTTCCGGTTCCACGGCCAGATCCTCCAGCGCGGCGATGATGGCGCCCTGCTTGTCGAACAGGGCCGCCAGCGCGGCGCGGGCGTCGGCCTCCATGTTGTCCACCGCCTTCTGGGCGGCATCGCGGGCCTGGGTGGCCGCCGTCACCTGCGCTTCGGCCGCCGCCAGTTCGGTTCGGGCCTTGTCATGCGCCAGGATCGCATCGCTCAACGCCTTGCTCTGGGTATCGCATTGGCCGGGCGGCGGCGGCGCAGGCGTTGTGCTGGAGCAGTTCAGCAGTGCGGTCTGTGCCGCGCCGATGGCGCGATTCTTCAAATCGACATCGTCTTTCGCTGCATTGCGGGCCGTTTCATCCTGCTTCAGCAGCTTTTTCTTGTCTTCCAGCGCCGCCGCCAGCGTGGCCGGCCGCTTCTGCCATTCGGTTTTCAGCGTCTCGATCTCGCCCAGCAGGCGCAGGCGCAGGCGCTGCACCTGATCGGCGCTGCCGCCATCGCCGCTCTGCGCGCTCGACACATCCTCGGCCAGGCTGCGCACGCGCTGGGCCAGGCCGATCCTGGCCGTGGCGGCTGCGGCCGCCTCTGCCGCGCCGCCCACCGGGCCGCTGGCGGCCTTGGCCGCCGATCCGATCAGCCGCAGCGCGGTCTTGATGCCGGCATCGGCCACCGAACGATAGGATGCCAGCAGTTCACCTGGATCATTGCTGAAGCTTTTCAGATCCCAGTTGCCGATACTGTCCTTGATGAAGGCCATGGCCACCTCGCCGCGGCCCGAACCATGCACGCTGGTCACCGGCTGCCAGTAAAAATCGCTGGTCAGGCTTTGCGCCAGCCGGGCGCGATCGGCCACATCCATGCCGCCGGGATTGCCGCCAATGCCGCCATCCAGCCATTCGGCCATGCGCAAAAAGCGCGTGTTGCTGGCATCGCGCAGGAAATCGGCGGTGGAAAGCAGATTGGCCGATTTGTCGTCGTTGATCTGGCGGGTCAGCGTGGTGATGCGGCCCTGCAGCTGGTTGCCATATTCCGCCGTGATCAGGCTGAGCCCCAGCACCGCCGATCGCACCGATGGGGCATGCGGCACATAACGCACCGTGCCGAACGAGGTGCGAAACCCGGCCGAGCGCAGCAGGGTGGCATAATTGTCCACCGCAATGGCAATCGGGCTGGCAATCGATTTCAGATAGTCCCCCGTGCCCTTTTCGGTGAAATCGCTGCGCCCTCCTCGCGTGCGCTGCACCCGCTTGATCGTGTCCGCGATGGTTTCATCGGTGTCGACGTCGCTGCGGGTCACGATGCTGGCGCGATCGATGATGCGCTTGTCACCTTCGCGCGTCTCCACTTCCACATTCAGCCGCTTGTCCTGCGCATAGATGCTGCGCGTGAAGCCAAAGCGTGTGCAGGTGTTCACCGGCAGATAGGCCGGCTGCCCCAGCAGTTCGATCGTCTCGTCCTGGCTCAACAGCCGGCAGCCGGCCATGATGGACTGGCGGGCAATGGCCAGGCTGTCGGCCAGCACATGGCAATCACGTGCGGCGGTCTGCCGATCGGCATAGTCGGTCTTCTTGTATTCGTCCTTGTCGACCGCTTCGCACAAATTGGTATCGAACAAACGCAATTCGGTGGCGATGGATCGCGCCCGCTCCGATTCGGTCTTTGCTTCCTTTTCGTCCACCGCCTTTTCCACAATGGTCTCGATCTCCTTGGCCATGTCCGGTGGCAGCATCAGCCGGGCCGAAAGGCCAGCGGCGATCCGGTCAACTTCGGGGCGGGTCAAGGATGCCAGATGGCGGGCGCTGCCATCGGCGGGCTGGGGGCGCTGCTCAACAATCTGCAACAGCTGGTGATACAGATCGTCGGCCAGCGTTGCCGGCTGGGCCGCTTGCGCCGATTTTGACAGCAATTTCTCCACGCCCGTGCTGATCGCTGCTGCCAGGCGCTGCGCCTGTGCCACCTTCGAATCCGGCTTGAAGCGCTGTTCCGCCAGCGCCTTGGCCCCATCATGCCATTGTGCGGCGGCGCGGATGCTTTCGGTGATCACCGCGCCCATCTGGCCGATCTGGCCCGATACCGGCACCGAAAGCGGCCCCTTGTACACCGCCACATCGATGCGCATCGCCGCCCCGCCCGACAGGCTGTAGCTTTCATAACGGGTGGCACAGCCGGCCAGCGGCACGGCGGCCAGCAGCAGCAGGGCGGGCAGGCGCGATACGCGGGCCGGGATCATTGCTGTTGTCCTTGCGCCGGTTGCAGCCGTTTGGCGGCGGCATCGAAGATCGGATCGAGTGTCTTGTCCACCGGCTTGGCGGCGGCAGCGGCGGCGCGGGCCTCGGTCAGCACCAGATTTTCGCGCACCAGCGGCAGCAGCCGGTCGGCCGGGTTGGCGCGCGGGCTGTTCACCCGCGCCGCATATTCCTGCAGGGTGGAAATCAGCGGCTTGGCGCTGAAACTCACCGCCATGATCAACCGGTCGGTCGGATCGAACTGCCGCATGCCCTCCGGCCCCAGCACCTGGAAACCGCGTTTGCGCAGCCGGCCGATGCCGCATTCATCCGATGCCGTCTGGAACAGCGCGGCCATTTTCAGCGTGGCGCTGCTGATGGCGTCGGCTTCGGCAGCGGCCGTCACCTTGTCTTGCGCTGTCTTGGCAGCATCATCGACGGCCTTCTTGTCCGCTTCGCCGTATTTTCCTTCCTTCTTGGCTTTTTCGACGATCTGATCGCGCTCCTTTTCGCCAGCCGTCTCAGCCGCAACCAGCGCAGCGCGGAACTGGTCAAGCGCCGTGCTGATCACCGGATTGGCGGTGTCCGCGCCAACCGTCCCCCCGGTCAACATCGCCAGCAGCGTCAGCAGCGGCCCTTCCAGCATCGGGCGCTGCGCCTCCGGCACTCCGGCCATCAGCTCAAGGATCGCCTTCACCCGCGCGCCGGCATCTTCGGCCGGCGCCGTGGGCCTGATTGCGGCCGGGGCCGGTTGAAACTGCGGGGCGCCTTCCTGGTCATAAGACACCCGCGCGCCCCAGGGATCGATCTGCCAGTCCTTCAGCACGCCCGATTCAAACCGGATCCTGGTGGCCAGCGCCGAAGCCCGCCCGGTCATGCGATAACGATACAGCGCATCGCTGGATGGAATGATCTTGGCCAGCGGATTGTCCTGCGCCGGGCCATTGCCATCCTGCCGCTTGGGCGCGGTGCAATAATCAAACACGCGAAAGAAATAATCGGTGCGGAACCGCACATCGCGATCGATGAACTTGGGGTCTTCGCTGTGAGTCACATGCAGTTGGCCGCCCATGGTGCAGCCGGCCAGCAACAGCGCCAGAACCGGCGCAGATAATCGCGCACCACGTCGTTGTGCGAACTGCATCATGCTGATTCCCCCTGTGTGCCCAAGTACAGGCCAAACAATTTGCAAAGTCAAGTTGCCACTGCCGCCTGCAATCATCGGGTGCGCGACAATATATTCGTCTTTCCTTTCATTCCGGGCCAAATGATCGCCCCGGCTGGCGCGGCCACCGCATCACCTGCTATGCTGCACGCCTGCCTTCGGAGCCCGCGCTGCATGACCCGCTTTGCCACCTATCCCAGCCTGGCCGGCGCCCGCGTGTTCATCACCGGCGGCGCCACCGGCATCGGCGCGGCGCTGGTGGCCGGCTTTGCGGGCCAGGGCGCGGTGGTGGGGCATGTCGATCTGCAAACGCCGGCCGGCGATGGGGCCTGGTTCCGCGCGCTCGATGTTACCGATACCGCTGCCCTGCAGGGTGCCATCGCCGATTTCGCCGCGGCCGCCGGCGGCATCGATGTGCTGATCAACAATGTCGCCAATGATGCCCGCCATGATCCGCTGGCGGTGGATGCGGCGCGCTGGCGGGCGCTGATGGCGGTCAATCTGGATTGCGGATTCTTTGCCGCCCAGGCCGTCATCCCGATCATGCAGCGCCAGGGCCAGGGCCGCATCATCAATTTTTCGTCGATCAACGCCCTGCTGGGCCCGGCCGGCATGCCGGCCTATGTCGCGGCCAAATCGGCCATCGTCGGCCTCACCCGGGCGCTGGCCCGGCAATATGGGCCCGATGGCATCCGCGTGAACGCCATCCTGCCCGGCTGGGTGGTGACCCAGCGCCAGCTCGATCTGTGGCTCACGCCCCAGGCCGAAGCCGCCTGGATGGAACAGGTTGCCCTGAAACAGCGCATCCAGCCCGAAGACGCCGCCAGCCTGGCGCTGTTCCTGGCCGCCGATGATGCCCGCATGATCACCGGCCAGGCGCTGGTGATCGATGGCGGCCGCACCTAGGCCAGCACCGCCCGCACCGCTGCCACCAGCGCCTGGGCATCGGCGGCGATGTCGTCAAGCGCTTTGCCCGGCCGGAACAGCGAGCTGCCAATGCCAAAGCCGCTGGCGCCGGCCGCGACATAATCGGCCATGTTGGCCGCCGTTACCCCGCCAACGATGAAGATCGGCACCGCCGGCGGCAGCACGGCGCGCACCGCCCTGATGCCGGCCGGCGGCATCAGTTCGGCCGGAAAGATCTTCAGGGCAGCCGCCCCGGCGGCCAGGGCGGCAAACATCTCGCTGGGGGTGATCACGCCGGGCACCGCCGCCATGCCCTGCGCCGTGGCCGCGCCGATCACCGCCGCATCGGCATTGGGGGCCACCACGAACCGCGCGCCGATCGCGGCCAGCCGCGCCACCGCGCCCACATCCAGCACGGTGCCGGCACCCACCACCATGCCGGCCGGCTCCCAGGCCGCGATGATTGCGGCGATGCTGGCAAAGGCATCGGGCGAATTCAGCGGCACCTCGACCAGGCCGATGCCGGCGGCATGCAGGATGCCGGCCACCGCAACCGCGCGATCCGGTTCCAGCCCGCGCAGGATGGCGATCAGCGGCAGATGCCCGCGCAGCCAGTTGCCATCATTCATCACGCCCACCCCCCGGATTGTTGCCGGCCATGATGGCGCGGCGGCGCAGAATTGCAATCGGCCGCGAACAGCACCGCGCCGCTTGCCGCCGCCGGCCCAAGCGTCCACATTGCCACCATCATCATCCTTCCTGCCACGGAAACCCGCATGGCCAGCCCGCCCACAATCGCCACCCGGCTGGTGGCCATCATCCCCAGCCAATGCATATTGGCCGAAGGGCCGGTGTGGGATGATCGGCTGGGCCGGCTGTGGTTCACCGATATCCAGTCGGCGCAGCTGCTGGCCTGGGATCATGCGGCCGGCACCCTGCAGCGCTGGCCGCTGCCGGAACGGCTGGGTTCGCTGGCGCTGACCGACGATCCGGGCATATTGCTGTGCGCGCTGGCCAGCGGCTTTGCCCTGCTGGATGTGCAACGCCTTGATATCCAATGGCTGCACCGGCTGGAACCGGGCTATCCCGGCCACCGGCTGAACGATGGCCGCATCGATCGCCAGGGCCGCTTCTGGGCCGGCACCATGGTGGAAGATGCCGCCCGCGCCCCGCCCGATGGCGGCAGCCTGTGGCGGCTGGACCCGCCGGGCAGCGCGCCGCCGGTGAAGCTGCGCAGCGGGATCGGCATTTCCAACGCCATCAGCTTCGGGCTGGATGGCGACAGCCTGTTCTTTGCCGATTCGCCCACCGGCCGGATCATGCGCCACACCCTGCCCGCCGCCGGCCAGCGGCTGGATGCCGGGCAGATCTTCGCCACCCTGCCCGCCGGCCATTTTCCCGATGGTGCCGATGTCGATGCGAAGGGCGCGCTGTGGAACGCCGAATGGGGCGGTGCCCGCGTGACGGCCTGGGCCGCCGATGGCCGCGCGCTGGGCCAGGTGCCGGTGCCGGTCAGCCAGCCCAGCTGTGTCGCCTTTGGCGGGCCGGGGCTGGATCTGCTGTTCGTCACCACCGCCCGCGACGGGCTGGACGCCGCCGCCCTGGCCGCCCAGCCCCACGCTGGCGATGTGCTGGTCTATGCCGCCCGGCAGCCCGGCCAGTTCCGCGGCCTGCCCGCCGGCCGCTTTGCCCTGAAGCCGGCCTGAACAATTCCGCCGGCTCTTTCCATTTTGCCAGTGGCCAAGCCAGGCCGGGCATGACAGCGTGGCCGCCAGCAAGCCACCATCAGGGAATGACGCGCCATGCAGTTCGATCACAGCGACAAGACCAAGGCCCTCATCGACAAGCTGCGCGCCTTCATGGATGAACATATCTATCCCAACGAAGCCCGTTTCCAGCAGGAATTGCAGGAAGGCGAACGCTGGAAGGTGATCCCGGTGATCGAGGAGCTGAAGCCGATCGCCCGCGCCGCCGGCCTGTGGAACCTGTTCCTCAACATCTGCGATCACGACACCGGCGAATGGAAGGGCCCCGGCCTCACCAATCTGGAATATGCCACCCTGGCCGAGGAAATGGGCCGGGTCGGCTGGTCATCCGAAGTGTTCAACTGTTCGGCGCCCGATACCGGCAACATGGAAGTGCTGCGCACCTATGGCAGCGAGGAACAGAAGCAGCAGTGGCTCAAGCCGCTGATGAACGGCGAGATCCGTTCCGCCTTCCTGATGACCGAACCGGCCGTCGCCTCGTCGGATGCGACCAACATCGAAACCAGCATCCGCCGCGATGGCGATCATTATGTGATCAACGGCCGCAAATGGTGGTCCAGCGGCGTGGGCGATCCGCGCTGCAAGATCGCCATCGTGATGGGCAAGACCGATCCATCCGCCCCGCGCCACAGCCAGCAGAGCCAGATCCTGGTGCCGCTGGATGCGCCGGGCATCACCAAGCTGCGGCCCCTGAACGTGTTCGGGTTCGACGATGCGCCGCACGGCCATTTCGAAGTGATCCTGGACAATGTGCGCGTGCCGGCCAGCAACATGATCCTGGGCGAAGGCCGCGGCTTTGAAATCGCGCAGGGGCGCCTGGGGCCGGGCCGAATCCACCATTGCATGCGATCGATCGGCGCGGCCGAACGCGCGCTGGAAAAGATGGTCAAGCGCCTGAAGAGCCGCGTTGCCTTTGGCAAGCCGATTTCCGAACACAGCCTGTGGCACGAACGCATCGCCGACAGCCGCATCGCCATCGAACAGGCCCGGCTGCTCACGCTCAAGGCCGCCTACATGATGGACACGGTGGGCAACAAGGCCGCCGCCAACGAAATCGCCATGATCAAGGTGGTGGCCCCGAACATGAGCTGCATGATCCACGACATGGCCATCCAGGCCCATGGCGGCGGCGGCGTCTGCCAGGATTATGGCCTGGCATCGGGCTATGCCGGCCAGCGCACCCTGCGCCTGGCCGACGGCCCGGATGAAGTGCACCGCCAGGCCATCGCCAAGAACGAGCTGCGCAAATACAACTAACGCCGCCGGGCAGCGGGGAAGGGCTTGCACCCCAGGCCCTCCCCTGCTACCCGCGCCTCCTGCCGAAGGGGCGCGCACGTGCCCCATTTCCCTGGTGTGCGGCCATGGCGGAATTGGTAGACGCGCAACGTTGAGGTCGTTGTGGCCGAAAGGCCGTGGAAGTTCGAGTCTTCTTGGCCGCACCATTCTTGTTGGCGGGTTGCCGCCCACCAACCCAACCCGCTTTTGTTTGCGGGTTGCCGCCCACCAACCCAACCCGCGGGTTCGCCTTCGCCCCGCGCAGCCGCAGCATCACCGGTTTGATTGCACCCAGGCCGCCGCCGCCGGGAACAGATCGGCGCGCGCGCGGGCCGGGGCCGGCCATTGCGCCACCAGCGCCGACAGGCCCAGCCAGGCGGTGAACATCAACGCATAGGGCCAGCGCCGGGGCAGCAGCCGGGCCACCAGCAGCGTGGTTGCCGCCGTGCCGCCCAGCGCCAGCAGCGCCGCCACCGCCCAGCCACCGCCGCCGATCGCCACCTGGATCGCCGTGGCCGCCCATTGCGCCGGCAGCAGCAGCAGCAGCCACGGCGGCAATTGCGATGCCACCGCCAGCATCGCCGCTTCCCCGCCCACCACGAACAGCGCGATCATCCAGCCCCGCCCCGGATAGGCGCGGGCAAACAACAGCCCGCGCGCGGCAAAGCTGAGGCCGGCCACCGCCATCACCAGCCCCAGCGCCACCGGCTGCGCCACGCCCGCCAGGCCCAGCGCCCGCGCCAGCAGCACCAGGGCCAGAGCGGCCAGCAGGCCCAGCCGCAGCGCCGGCCACAGCCCCCCGGCCAGCGCCGCCGCGATCATCGCCACCGCCATCAGGCCCAGCGCCAGCGCCTGGCCGATCAGCAGCGGCAGCGTGGCCGGCGGTGCCAGTGCCAGCGCCAGCACCGGCAGGGCCAGCCCCGCCGCCACCACCACCGCCATGCCGTGCCAACCGGGCCCGGCCCGGCGCGGTTCAGCGCCCGTCACGCCGCCCCAGCAGCCGCAGCCGCAGCGCGTTCAGCCGGATGAAGCCGGCGGCATCGCGCTGGTCATAGGCGCCGCGATCGTCCTCGAAGGTCACGATGCCGGCCGAATAGAGGCTGTGCGGCGATTTGCGGCCCACCACTTGCGCCTGGCCCTTGTACAGCTTCAGCCGCACCGTGCCGGTCACCCTGGCCTGGCTGTGATCGATGGCGGCCTGCAGCATCTCCCGCTCCGGCGCGAACCAGAAGCCGTTGTACAGCAGCTCGGCATATTTGGGCATCAGCTCATCCTTCAGATGCGCCGCGCCGCGATCCAGCGTGATCTGTTCGATGCCGCGATGGGCGATGTGCAGGATGGTGCCGCCCGGCGTTTCATACATGCCGCGGCTCTTCATGCCCACGAAGCGGTTTTCCAGCAGATCCAGCCGCCCGATGCCATGCCGCTTGCCCAGTTCGTTCAGCTTCGCCAGCAGCGTCGCCGGGCTCAGCCCTTCGCCATTCACCGCCACTGCATCGCCGCGTTCGAAATCCACGGTGACATATTCCGGGGTATCGGGCGCGTCTTCGGGGTGATCGGTGCGGCTATACACATAATCCGGCACCTCCTCCCACGGGTCTTCCAGCACCTTGCCCTCGGATGAGGTGTGCAGCAGGTTGGCATCGGTGGAAAACGGGCTCTCGCCGCGCTTGTCCTTCGCCACCGGAATCTGGTGCTGTTCGGCAAAGGCGATCAGCGCCTCGCGGCTGGTCAGATTCCATTCCCGCCACGGCGCGATGATGCGGATATCGGGCGACAGCGCGTAATAGCCCAGCTCGAACCGCACCTGGTCATTGCCCTTGCCGGTGGCCCCGTGGCTCACCGCATCGGCGCCCACAGCCCGCGCAATCTCGATCTGCCGCTTGGCGATCAACGGCCGCGCGATCGATGTGCCCAGCAGATACAGGCCTTCATACAGCGCATTGGCCCGCATCATCGGAAACACGAAATCGCGCACGAACTCCTCGCGCAGATCGTCGATGAAGATGTTTTCCGGCTTGATCCCCAGCAGCAGCGCCTTGGCCCGCGCCGGCTCCAGCTCCTCGCCCTGGCCCAGATCGGCGGTGAAGGTGACGACCTCGCAACCATATTCGGTCTGCAACCATTTCAGGATCACGCTGGTATCCAGCCCGCCCGAATAGGCCAGCACCACCTTGTTGATCGAATCAGCCATGGCAAATCCCTTCCATTGTGGCCCCGCGCCTATTTGCTAAGCTCTGCCAGAGCAAGCCGGAGAACGCGCCATGGCCGCCACGCCCAAGACCGTGCCCACCACCGCCAGCGTGCCCGATCACCTTGCCGCCCTCGAACCCGCCCGCCGCCGCGAAGAGGCGCAGGCCCTGTGCGCCCTGCTCGCAACCGTCTCCGGCCACCCGCCCGTGCTGTGGGGCGCCAGCATCATCGGCTTTGGCACCTATCCCACCAAGACCGGCCTGTGGCCCCGCCTCGGCTTCTCCCCCCGCAAGGCGCAGCACGTCGTCTATCTGATGGACGGCTTCACCGGCCAGGCCGATCTTCTGGCCCGCCTGGGCAAGGCCAGCACCGGCGTGTCGTGCCTGTATGTGAAAAGGCTGGCAGACATTGATACGGGCGTGCTCGCCGAAATGGCCCGGCGCTCGTGGGCGCTGATGGCACAGCGCCACCCGCTCTGATCCGCCGCCACAGACGCCATTTGCCACATTGGTTTGCGCGTCATCTGGCCCGATAGGGTGGCGTTCGGGGCAGGATCGCACCGGGGGGCAGCACATGGCAGCACAAGACGCGTTTCGCGAACCCGCCATCCGCATCATCGCGATGCCGGCCGATGCCAATCCAGCCGGCGACATCTTTGGCGGCTGGCTGATGGCGCAGATGGACATGGCCGCCGGCATCGCCGCCGCCCGGCGCAGCAAGGGCCGCTGCGCCACCGTCGCAGTTGAGGCGATGACCTTCCTGCAGCCGGTGCGCATCGGCGATGAACTCACCGTCTATGCCGATCTGGTCAAGATCGGCCGCACCTCCATCACCATCGAAGTCGAAGCCTGGCGCCGCCCGCGCTCCGCCGAAGACCGCACCCAGGTGACCCACGCCCGCTTCGTGTTCGTGGCCATCGATGCCGACGGCAAGCCAAGGCCCGTCCCGCCAGCCTGAACCCACCCCCAATCTATCCTCCCCCTCTGGGCGAGGTGTCGAGCAAGGCGAGGTGGAAGCGGGCGCGAGCGCAACACCCCGCCGCAAAAAAGCCTCCACCCCGGACCTGATCCGGTGCGGAGGCATTCTTCGTTGTGATCGGCCTGTCCTACAACGAACCAAATGGGTTATAATCTCGCGCATGACCATGAACCAGGCCCCCACCGCCCTTCTGCGCCAACAGCACAACGGCTGGACGCCCGAACGCCAGCAGCGCTTTCTGGCGCATCTGGAGGTGCATGGCAGTGTGGCAGCGGCAGCGCGGCATGTGGGGTTGAGCCGGCAATCAGCCTATTGGCTGCGGCGGCAGCCGGTGGGGGCGGCGTTTGGCGCGGCCTGGGATGCGGCGCTGGCCGATCGGGATCGCCTGATCGACGACATGGCGATGGATCGCCTGATCGATGGAGAGGAGGAGGTGATCTTGCGCGACGGCGAGGTGATCGCCGTGCGGCGGCGGCCGGCCGATGTGCGCTTGCTGCTGTTCCAGCTCAAGCGGGTGGAAGAGCGAAAAATCGTGGAATTACAACGCCAGAATCCGGTGGATTCGACAATTGTGTCAAAACTGCGCGCCGAATTGCGGGCGATCATGGCGGCGCCGCATGATCAGGAGGATGATATTCTGGCCCCGGATTGGCCGGCGGCGCCGTTCACTTTTGCCGGCGAATGAAGTCCCGCAAATCGTCTGACAATTTCTTCCGGTCCTGCTGACGCACATACATCATGTGGCCGGCATCATAATAATGAAACTCCGTCCGGCCTGCGGGCCAGCCGGGGCGGTTCATCGAATATTCGGCAAAATGGAACGGGGTGGCAAAATCATACCAGCCCTGGCCCACCCAGACATGCAAGCGGCTGTTTTCGCGCAGGGTGCGGGCCAGGCCGGGGGCCACATTGACATAGGCATCGCGGCCCTGGCCCAGCCGCCAATCCCACGGGCCAACACCGCCGATGGAAACATAGGAACGATCCGTCTTGTAGCCCAGATCACCGCGCAAGTAAGCGTTCACGGCCGCCGGGTATGAGGCATCGATGCCATAGAAGCTGGGATCATTGTCCGGCCCTTCGCCGGCATTGTCATAATCCTTGCCGGTATAGCGGGCATCGAGCCGGCCGATGGTGAGGCCCCGATCCCGCAGCAGTTCCTTGTAGAAGCGCCCCGGCGTGACCCGCAGATTGGCCTGTTCCAGATAGGTTTCCGACAGGCCGGTGAAGCGGGCCAATTGCTTGCGGACGGCGGCGCGTTCATCGGCGGGCAGGCTGTTGCCCTTCAACAGCGCGGCGATGTAGGGCCCGCTGGCAAAGGCGCGGGCCTCGGCGGCCCAGGCCTCCACCGTGGCCGGCTTGCCCGCCACCTTGTCGTGATACCAGGCAGCAGTGGCATAGCTGGCCACCAGGCCCATATATTGCAGTTCATTGCCCTCGTCCTCGGCCTCCAGGCTGAAATCCAGGATGGCGGAAATCAGGATGACGCCGTTGAGGGCCACATCGTTGTAACCCTTGTTCAGTTCATGGGCGACAGCGGCGGAACGGGTGGTGCCATAGGATTCGCCGCCCAGGAACTTGGGCGCGTTCCAGCGGTTGTGCTCGTTCAGCCACAGCCGGATGAACTGGGCGATGGATTCGGCATCGGCGCGGACGCCCCAGAAGCTCTTGGGATCGGTCTTGCCCAGGGCATGGCTCCAGCCGGTGCCGACCGGATCGATGAAGACGAGATCGGCGACATCCAGCAGCGATTCGGGATTGTCGGAAATGTCATAGGGCGCCGCGCCATCGTCCTTGGCATCGGGGATGTTCACCCGCTTGGGGCCAAAGGCGCCCATGTGCAGCCACAGGCTGCCCGATCCGGGGCCGCCGTTGAAGATGAAGAACACCGGGCGGTTGGGTTCGGGATTGTCCTTGAGGTACGTCGTGGCGAAGATGGCGGCGGTGGGCTTGCCGTCCTTGTCGGCCAGATAGGTTTCGCCGGCGATGGCGGTGTAGTTCATCTTGATGCCGCCAAAGGTGCCGGCGCGTTTGGCCACCACGCGGTTGGGGGCGGGGATCGCGGCCTCGGCCGGCTTGTCGGCAGTCTGGGCCGCCACAGGCAGGGCCAGCGCCGTTGCAAGGGCCAGCATCGAAACGAAACGCAGCATCATGAACCTCCCCATGGATGCCACCCGATTAGCGGGCCGGCGGGAGGCGCGCAATCAATAGCCGTCGGACGCGGCGGCCCAGGCGATCGGCGGCGGCGTGACGATGGGGGCGCGGGCCGGAGCGGGCGGCACCGGGGTGGCAGCGGCAGCCGGGGCGGCCGCGGCGGATCGGGCCAGCTGGCCCAGACCCCACGCCCCCACCGCCATGGCCGCCAGCCCCAGCGGCGACACGCGGCGCAGCGCAAAGGGCAGCGCCACGGCGGCCACGGTGCCGATGGGGCCCAGATCAGCCCCCTTCACCCGGGCCGCGATCTGGCGGCTGGCGGCGGCGGCGGCGGCCCGAACGGCAAGACGGGCAAGCGGATTGGCCATGATCTGCGACTCCCTGTGATGCGCCTGCATAACAGAAATCGGCGCGATGGTGCAGTGCAACAGGCTCGCGCCGGGCGGCCGGGCGCGCTATGCCAGCAGCATGCCGCACCCCCGCCAATCGGTTCCCGATGCCCTGTTGCGCCTGTGGCTGGCGGCCGAACTGGCGCTGGCCGGGCTGCATGCCTGGCTGGCCCATGCCATGCGGGATTGGCCCGCCGATCTGCCAGGGCCGCAGCCGCTGCAATCGGTGGCGATAACCGAATTCATGGCGCTGTTCCTGGTGGTGCCGGCGGTGATCGTGGCGGCCCTGCGCTGGCACCGCACGCGGGATCGGCCGCTGGCCGGGCTGGCGCTCTTCTATGGCCTGGCGTCGGCGGCATCCTTCGCCGCCTGGGCGCAGGCCGATACCGCCGGCATGGTGCGGGCGCTGTTCTGGGCCGATGCCGGCATCGGCCTGGCCGCCGGGGCGGTGGCGATCCGGGCGATGCGGCTGCGCCGGGCCTAGTTGGCGATCCGCGCCGCGCTGGTGGCGCCCGACAGCGTGTCCACCGCTGTCACCCAGCCGGCGCCGGCCGGCACATCGGCGGCAAAGCGGCCAGTCTGGCCAGCCCATTTCATCGGCACGGCGGCGGTGCCCACCCAGGCCTTGAGTTCGAAGCGTTTTTCATCCCACAGCGTGCCCGGCGCAATCGGGCAGCCGCACAGCATCGACACATCGGCCACCACCTGCCCGCCGTCGCGCCGGGCGGTGAGGGCCAGGCCGGGCAGATCGATCACCCAGCCATCGCCCACCACCGGCTGGCCGGGGATCAGCCAGCGCGTGTCGCTGGCCGCCACGGCGGTGCCGGCGGGTTTGAACGGGCCATTCACCGTCACCCGCACCGCCAGCGGCTCGGCGATGTCGATCACGGCGTCGAACCGGGCGGTCCGGTCGTCGGTCATCGGGGTGCCGCGCGGGCTGCCGGGCATGATCCTCGCGGTGTCGCCGGTGCCGCCTTCGATGCGGCCTTCGGCAAGCCTGGCACCGGTGGCGGCGTTGGCCAGCACCACATCCACTCCGCCCATGCCGGTGCCGATGAACTTGGCCCCCTGGCTTAGCACCCGGACGGTGACCGGCGTGGGCACCGCCAGCGCCGGGGCGGCAGCGATCAGGGCGATCAGGGGCAACAGGCGGATCATGGTGCCTCTCCCATCAGGCGGGTGGCGGCAGCGCGCATTTCGGCGGCGCGGTGGCCCAGCCGCTGGTTGGTGATGCGTTCCACCTGGGCGACGATGTCGGGCCGGGCGGTGGCGGGGGTGCCGCCGGGCTGGCCTTCGGGATCATATTCCAGCGCCAGCCGGATGGTGGCGGCCACATCGGGGCCATGCAGGTGATCGACCACGCGAAAGGCAAAATCGATACCGCTGGTGACGCCGCCAGCCGAAATGATATTGCCATCGAACACGGTGCGCTGGGCCACGAATTCGGCCCCGAACAGCGGCAGATAATGGCCCCAGGCCCAATGGCAGCCGGCCTTGCGGCCGGTCAACAGCCCGGCGGCGGCCAGGATCAGCGATCCGGTGCACACGCTGGTGATCCATTGCAGGCCCGGCGCCTGGGCGCGCAGCCAGGCGAGGATGTGGGCATCGTTCATGGCGGCCGAGCAGCCATAGCCGCCGGGGACGCACAGCAGGTCCAGCTGGCCCACATCGGCCAGCGTCGCGGTGGGCAGCAGGGCCAGCCGGCAATCGCTCATCACCGGGTCGAGCGTCTTGGCGACATAGTCCACGGTCGCGCCGGGCATGCGGCTGAGCACCTGGGCTGGCCCGGTCATGTCAAGCTGGGTCAACTGGTCATAAAGCAGGAAGCCGATGCGCATGGCGCTTCTCCTTGTTGGGCCTGCCATAGCGGGTTGGCATGGCTGGTGCCAGCCCGGCGGCCGGGCCGGCCGGGCGTTGTCGCATTGCAGCACCACTGGCCCTGTGCTACCTGCGCCGGCGTCTCAACGGATGGGCATCCACATGTCTGACAATGGCGCTTCGGCGTCTGGCACGGCCACACATTCCCAGAATCAATCGCTGCTTCCCCTGGCCATCGGCGCGATGGGCGTGGTGTTCGGCGATATCGGCACCAGCCCGCTGTATGCGATGAAGGAAGTGTTTGTTGGCCACCACCCGCTGGCGGCCGACCAGTTGCACATCTTTGGCGTGCTCAGCCTGGTGTTCTGGACGATGATGATCGTCGTCACGCTGAAATATGTGATGGTGATCATGCGGGCCGACAACCGTGGCGAGGGCGGGTCCATGGCGCTGTATGCGCTGATCTCCCGCCAGCTGGGCAACAATGCGCAAACCAGCTTCATGGCGCTGCTGGGCGTGCTGGCCACGGCGCTGTTCTTTGGCGATTGCATCATCACGCCGGCGATTTCGGTGCTGTCGGCGGTGGAAGGATTGACCACGGTTGATGCCCGCTTCGGCGATCTGGTGCTGCCGCTGGCGCTGGTGATCATCGTTGGCCTGTTCGTCATCCAGTCGCGCGGCACCGCCAGGGTGGGGGCGCTGTTCGGCCCGGTGATGCTGGTGTATTTTGCCGTGCTGGCGGTGCTGGGCGTCATCCAGATCGCCGCCAATCCCGACATATTGCTGGCGCTCAACCCGATCAACGCGGTGCATTTCTTTACGGCCGATCCGGGCCTTGCCTTCCTGGCGCTGGGCAGCGTGGTGCTGGCCGTGACCGGGGCCGAGGCGCTTTATGCCGACATGGGGCATTTCGGTGCCCGCCCCATCCGTGCCGCCTGGCTGTTCATGGCCTTTCCGGCGCTGATGCTGAACTATCTGGGCCAGGGTGCGCTGATGATCGCCAACCCGGCGGCTTCGGCCAACCCCTTCTACCTGATGGCGCCGGAAGCCTTGCGGCTGCCGATGGTGATCCTGGCCACGATGGCCACCATCATCGCCAGCCAGGCGGTGATTTCCGGTGCCTTTTCAGTCACCCAGCAGGCGATCCAGCTGGGCTTTCTGCCGCGCATGAAGATCGTCCACACCTCGGCATCGGCCTTTGGGCAAATCTATATCCCGGCGATCAACTGGACGCTGCTGGTGCTGGTGGTGCTGCTGGTGCTTGGTTTCCAGTCCTCCTCCAACCTGGCGGCGGCCTATGGCATTGCGGTGACGGGCACGATGTTCATTTCCACCTGCATGATCGCGGTGCCGATCCTGTTCATCTGGCGCTGGAACCGCTGGCTGGCCTGGCCGCTGCTGATCGTGCTGGGCATTGTCGATGCGGCCTATTTTGCCTCCAACATCACCAAGATCCCCGATGGTGGCTGGTTCCCGCTGCTGGTGGGCCTGATCACCTTCACCGGGCTCACCACCTGGTCGCGCGGGCGGGCGCTTATGCAGGAACGCTTGCGCGATTCGTCGATGCCGATGGATGTGTTCATCAAATCGGCCGCCAGCGCCGCCACCCGCGTGCCCGGAACCGCGGTGTTCATGACCACCAGCCCCGTGGGCGTGCCGCAGGCGCTGCTGCACAATCTGAAGCACAACAAGATTTTGCACGACCGCATCATGATCCTGACCGTGCTGATCGATGAAGTGCCCTATGTGTCCGACGAGGATCGCATCGGCGTGAAGGAACTGGGCGGCGGTTTCTATCGCATCCTCATCCGCTATGGCTTCATGCAGGAAATCGACATTCCCGCCGTGCTCAAGACGGTGGAAAACTGCGGGCCGCGGCTCAAGATGATGGAAACCAGCTTTTTCCTGTCGCGCCAGACGCTGCTGGCCAGCGACAAGCCGGGCATGGCGATCTGGCGCGAGCATCTGTTCAGCTGGATGATGCGCAACGCCGAAAGCGCGATGGATTTCTTCAAGCTGCCCACCAACCGGGTGGTCGAACTGGGCAGCCAGGTCGAAATCTGATCGTCACGGCGGTTTGGCCTTTTGCACGGCACAGGCTATGGTGCGGCCATGGCTGAACCCCGCGTGGCCCAAGGCTTTTTCCACGACAAGAACCGCGCCTTCTGGTTGCTGCAGGGCGGCGGCTGGCTGGCCTATCTGCTGCTGCGGGCGCTGTCGGGCCTCGCCAATTCCATGGGCCTGGCCTTCGTGCTGCCGGCGATCATCGTCACCGTCACCGGCGCATCCATCACCCTGCTGCTGGCCGCCGCCTATCGCCGGCTGATCGCCATGAAGCCGATCGTCACCTGGACGGCGACCGCGCTGCTGCTGGTGGCGGCCTCCGCGCTGTTTTCGGTGCTGGAGGTGTGGGCCCATGCCACCTTCTATCAACCCGGCTGGCAGCCGCAGGGGGTGGAGTTTCTGGGCGCCATCCTGCTCGATTTCTCCGTGCTCGGGGCCTGGACGGGGCTGTATTACGGCATCAACTATTATCTGCTGCTGGCCGAACAGTCCGAACGCATGATCACCATGGCGGCGCAGGCCAACACGGCGCAACTGGCCATGTTGCGCTATCAGCTCAACCCGCATTTCCTGTTCAACACGCTGAACAGCATTTCCACCCTGGTGCTGCTGAAACAGACCGACCGGGCCAATGCCATGCTGTCCCGCCTCGCCTCCTTCCTGCGCTACAGCCTGGTGGGCGAACGCGAGGGCCTGGCCACCGTGGCGCAGGAGGCCGAGGCGCTGAAGCTGTATCTGGATATCGAGCGCACCCGCTTCGAAGCCCGCCTGCGCACAAGGTTCGACATCGCACCCGAAGTGATGGAGGCCCGGCTGCCCTCGCTGCTGCTGCAACCGCTGATCGAAAATGCCATCAAATATGCCGTCACCCCGGCCGAAGACGGCGCCGACATCCTGGTGGACGCGCGCCGCATGGGTGATCGGCTGGTGATCACCATCGCCGATACCGGGCCGGGCCTGGGCGGGGTGCCGGCCGAAGCCGGCGGCACCGGCGTGGGCCTGGCCAATATCCGCGACCGGCTGGTGCAAAGCTATGGCCCCGATCACCGCCTCGAACTGGCCGACAATGATCCCCACGGCCTGATCGTGCTGATCGACGTGCCCTATCAGACAGATGCGGTGCCGCCGCCCGCCGCCAGGCCTCCACTCGTCGCAAATCCGGTTGCCGCACCGCAACTGGCCCCCCAGATGTAACGCCATGCCCATTCGCACCATCCTGGTTGACGACGAACCGCTGGCCATCCAGGGGCTGGAACTGCGCCTGGCCGCCTTTGCCGATATCGAGATCATCGAACGCTGCGCCAACGGCCGCGAAGCGATCAGGGCGGTGCGCGCCCACAAGCCCGATCTGGTGTTCCTGGATATCCAGATGCCGGGGTTCGACGGGTTTCAGGTGGTGGCCGGCCTGGCCGATATCGAACCGCCCCTGTTCGTGTTCGTCACCGCCTTCACCCAGCATGCCCTGAAGGCTTTTGAAGCCGAAGCCGTGGATTATCTGTTGAAACCGGTGGAGGAGGAGCGGCTGGCCGCCACCATCGAGCGGGTGCGCCAGCGCCTGGCCGAACGCCAGGGCGTGGCCGGGGCGGAACGGCTGAAGGAGATATTGTCCGAAGTCGCGCCCGATGCCCTGCCCGACGATCTGGGCGATGCCGCCCAGGCCAGCCGCTATGAAAAGATCATCAACATCAAGGATCGCGGCCAGATCTTCCGGGTGGACGTGGACGACATCGAACGCATCGATGCCGCCGGCGATTACATGTGCATCTACACCATCGATCAGACGCTGGTGCTGCGCGAGACGATGAAGGATCTGGAACGCCGGCTCGATCCGAAAAAATTCCAGCGCATCCACCGCTCCACCATCGTCAATCTGGACAATATCAAGAGCGTGAAGCCGCACACCAACGGCGAATGTTTCCTGGTGCTGGGTTCAGGCACCCAGGTGAAGGTCTCGCGCAGCTATCGCGACGTGGTGGCGCGCTTCCTATAGGCCCATCCGCCCCAGCCAGCCCGTCACGATCCCGGCGGCCTGGTTCAGATGATCGGGCTGGAACGCATAATAATGGGTCGCCCCCTTCACCTCGTGCCGTTCGCGCGATGCGGCACCCGCCACGCAGTCGAACAGGCGCTGCGTGTGGCTGGGGGTGCAGGCATCATCGGCGCTGTTGCCCACCACCAGCACCGGCACGCGGATGCGCGGGCCGGCCTTCAGCGAACAGGCGTTTGATATCAGGCTCCACTGCGACAGCCAGGATCGCAGCGTGGTGAAGCGGCCCAGCCCGCCCGGGCTGTCGTTGATCAGGCGCGGATCGCCCAGATAGCAGCGGCCGGGCGCCCGATCATTGGCATCCACCGCCGGATCGAGCCAGCACGGCGCCGCCATCGTGCCATGCACGATGAAGGCGCGTTCGGCATGCGGGCCTTCGCGGGCCGTCAGTTCGGCCAGCTGCGCCTGTGCCCAGGCGGTGATGCGGTTTGATCGCGCCACCTGGCGCGCGGCATATTCGGCCAGGAAATCGGCGCTGTAGGGCGGCTGCGGGCAGGCCGGATCATAGAGATTCCACTTGGGATCGCGCACCGGACCGGCTTCGTCCACCACCGAGGCATCCAGCCATTCGGTGAGCGTTTGGCTGCGGGAGACATGGGCTGCCAGCAGCATGATGCCATCGACCGGCGGCAGTTTCGCTTGCGCCAGCGCGAACGCCTCGCCGGCCGGCGTGTGCGTCACCTGGGGATCGGTCGCTTCGGCCTGATAGAAGAGCGCCAGGCTGCCGCCGCCGGACCAGCCGGCCAGCACCACGCGGGCATAGCCCAGCACCTCGCGGGCGTGCGCCACCCAGCGCCCCAGATCGACCGCGACCTTTTCCATGATCAGCGCCGAATCATTGTTCGGGTATCGCGACACGGCGGTGAGCACATGCACGCCCGCCTGCGCCAGCGCGCCGGGCAGCGGCAGATAATGCATGATGCCCATCGGGTGCATGAAGATGACGATGGTATCCGATGGCGTGTCGGGCAACAGGTGATGCGCCTGCAGCGCCACCACGCCGTCGATGCCGCCATAGGTGTCGCGCAGGCCCACCGCCTCGCGAAAGGCGATCAGCAGCGGCAGACGCTGATAGCTCACGCCGCCCGGCCTTCGGCCCACGCCGCCGCCTTGCGCGCCGTCCAGGCGGCAATCACGGCATGGGCGGTCCTGGCTTCTTCGGCCAGGATCGCATCATGGGTCGCCACCCGCGCGGTGATTTCCAGCGGGATGCCGTTGGGATCGGCGAAATACACCGATTTCACGAACCCATGGTCGATCGGCCCGAAACAGGGCACCCCGCCGGCATTCAGCCGGTCGCGCCAGGCCAGCAGCGTCGCCTCATCCTCCGCCTCGAAGGCGACATGGCGATCAAAGCCGTGCACCAGCGCGAAATCCCCCTCCTTCACCGTGTTCGGCGCATCGAAAAAGGCGATGAAGCGGCCATCGCCCATGCGGAAGAACAGATGCACGAACGGATTGGGCAGGCCCGATCCCGGCTCCTTCTCCTCCTGCACCACGGCGGCCAGCGGCAGGCCCAGCACATCTTCATAAAAGGCCCGCGTTTCCTCGGCATCGCGGCAGCGAAAGGCGCTGTGGTGAATGCCGGTCAGGGGTGTCGTCATGGCAGTTTCCTCCCGCCGCCAGATTGCCACGCCGACAGAAGCTGCGAAAGCCTGCGCGAAGGATCAGGCCTTCACCGCAGCCAGGAAATAATTCACCGCCACATCCCGGTTGATCACAAAGCCGCTGCCCGGCCGCCACGACAGGCCGGCCGGCTCGCCCGGCACCAGCCCGGCGGCGGTCAGCGCCTCGGCCAGTTCGGCGGGGGTGAAGAACCGGCTCCAGTCGTGGGCGCCCTTGGGGATGGTGCGGGTGATGTGTTCGGCGCCGGCAATCACCACCGCCCAGCTGGCGGGTGTGCGGTTCGGCGTGGAAAACACTGCCAGCCCGCCGGGTTTCAGCAGGCTGGCCAGCGCGGCGAAAAAGGCATCGCGCCCGGCCACATGTTCCACCACCTCAAGACAGGTGATCAGATCGAACCGGGCGCCCGTCGCGGCCAGCTCTTCCACCGCGATGCACTGATAATCGATGGCCAGCCCGCCGGCCGTGGCATGGTCGCGCGCCACGGCGATGTTCTCTGGCGCGGCATCGATGGCGCTGGTGTGCGCCCCCATGCGGGCCAACGGTTCCGCCATCAGCCCGGCGCCGCAGCCAACGTCCAGCGCGGCCAGACCGGCCAGCGGCCGGCGGCTCCTGGCGTCCAGCCCGAAATGCGCCAGCGCCAGCTCACGGATATGCGCCACCCGCACCGGGGTGATGCGGTGCAGCATGGCCGATGTGCCCCTGGGGTTCCACCAATCGGCGGCCAGCCGGCCAAAGAAGGCGGCTTCATCCGGGTTGATGCTGGCGGGCTGCGACATGGGGCTGAATCCGGCAGATTGTGGGCTTTCTTGCCAATGCCCCTCCACGTTCCTATCAGGCAAGTGCAATAGTGTAGCAGGCTTGTTGAAGGAAATTGCCGGCCATGGCCCGGATCGTGATGAAATTCGGTGGCACCTCGATGGCGGGGACAGAGCGGATCCGCAATGTCGCCGCCCGGGTGAAGCGCGCGGTGGACGCCGGCAACCAGGTGGCGGTGGTGGTATCGGCCATGGCCGGGGAGACGGACCGGCTGGTCGGCTATTGCCGCGAAGCCTCGCCGCTGGCCGATCCGGCCGAATATGATGCGGTGGTGGCAGCAGGCGAACAGATCACGGCGGGCCTGCTGGCCATCACCCTGCAATCGCTGGGCGTCAACGCGCGCAGCTGGCTGGGCTGGCAATTGCCGATCCGCACCAGCAGCGCCCACAGCGTCGCCCGGATCGAGGATATCGGCACCGATGCCATCATCGCCAGCATGCAGGCCGGCGCGGTGGCGGTGGTGCCCGGTTTTCAGGGCATCAGCGGCGACGGCCGGGTGACCACCCTGGGCCGCGGCGGATCGGACACATCAGCGGTGGCGCTGGCTGCCGCGGTCAAGGCGGATCGCTGCGATATCTACACCGATGTGGATGGGGTATATACCACCGATCCGCGCATCGTGCCGCGCGCGCGCAAGCTGATGAAGATCACCTATGAAGAAATGCTGGAACTGGCCAGCGTGGGCGCCAAGGTGTTGCAAACCCGGTCAGTCGAACTGGCCATGAAGGAAAAGGTGGTGGTGCAGGTGCTGTCGAGCTTCTCCGACGCGCCCGGCACGCTGGTGGTGGACGAGGATGACGAGATGGAACGCGAATTGATCGCCGGCGTGGTGGCCGACCGGGGCGAAGCCAAGGTGACCCTGGTGGGCGTCGCCGATCGGCCCGGCGTGGTGGCCAGCATCTTTGGCCCGCTGGCCGATGCCAATGTGAATGTGGACATGATCGTGCAGAACATCGCCAAGGACGAAGGCCGCACCGATGTGACCTTCACCGTGCCGCGCGCGCAATTGCCGGCCAGCACCGATGTGCTGGAAAAGGCCCGCGAGACAATCGGCTTCCAGAGCCTGATCGCCGATGATGATGTCGCCAAGATCAGCGTTGTCGGCGTGGGCATGAAGAGCCATGCCGGGGTGGCCGCCACCATGTTCCGCGCGCTGGCCAGCCGCGGCATCAACATCCAGGCCATCACCACGTCGGAAATCAAGGTGAGCGTGCTGATCCCCAAGGATTATGTCGAACTGGCGGTGCGCGTGCTGCACACCGCCTATGGCCTGGACGGGCCAGCGCCCGCCGATGAGGATGCGGCATGAACGCCACCCCCCATCTCGACGCCGCCTCGGCGCGCGGCCGTGAATTCCTGGGCACCCGCCATGCCATCATGGCCGGCGCCATGACCTGGGTGTCGGAACGCCATCTCGTATCGGCCATTTCCAACGCCGGCGGCTTTGGCGTGCTGGCCTGTGGCGGCATGCCGCCGGCCCTGCTGGCGGCCGAAATCGCCGCCACCCGCGCCCTCACGCAACAGCCGTTCGGCGTCAACCTGATCACCCTGCACCCGCAGCTGGATGAACTGATCGCGGTGTGCGCAGCAGCAGGCGTGAGCCATGTCGTGCTGGCCGGCGGCCTGCCTTCGGGCGCGGCCATTGCCGCCATCAAGGATTTCGGCGCCAAACTCATGTGCTTTGCCCCCACCGCCGCGCTGGCGAAAAAGCTGGTGCGGTCGGGCGTCGATGCCATCGTGATCGAAGGCTCCGAAGCCGGCGGCCATATCGGGCCGGTGTCCCTCACCGTGCTGGCGCAGGAAATCCTGCCGGTGATCCGCGATGTGCCGGTGTTCGTGGCCGGCGGCATCGGCCGCGGCAATGCCATCGCCGCCTTTCTGGACATGGGGGCATCGGGCGTGCAGCTGGGCACCCGCTTTGCCGCCGCCAGCGAAAGCACGGCGCATGAAAAATTCAAGGCGGCCTTCATCCGGGCCAGCGCCCGCGACGCCCTGTCCAGCGTGCAGGTCGATCCGCGCCTGCCGGTGATTCCGGTGCGCGCCCTGAAGAACGCCGGCAGCGACGCCTTCAACCAGCGCCAGCGCGAGGTGGCCGCCGCGGTAGACCGGGGCGAGATGGATCTGGCCGCCGGCCAGCTGGCCATCGAACATTATTGG
This sequence comes from Alphaproteobacteria bacterium, assembly GCA_018970445.1. GTDB lineage: Bacteria > Pseudomonadota > Alphaproteobacteria > Sphingomonadales > Sphingomonadaceae > Sandarakinorhabdus. The sequence continues at coordinate 95,447 of JAGWWF010000004.1, forward strand.
GCCGGGGCCCTGCGCCGCGCCGTGGTGGATGGCGATGTGGACACCGGCAGCCTGATGGCCGGGCAATCGGTGGGCATGGTGACAAAGGTGCAGCCGGTGGCCGAGATCATCGCCGAACTGGTGGCCGAAGCCGAAGCGGCCCTGAGCCGGCCGCAACCGCGGGAGGCCGCCGCCTGATGCCGCCTGCCAGCGCCGCCCGCATCATCCTGCGCCGCCTGCACGACGTGATGGCGGCCCGCACGGCGGCGCAGGCCAAGCTGAACCAGGTGGTGCGCATCGTCGCGGCTGAACTGAACAGCGAGGTCGCCTCCATTTATCTGCTGCGCGATGGCGTGCTGGAACTGTTTGCCACCCAGGGGCTGGCGCAATCGGCGGTGCATGTCACGCGGCTTTCGATGGGCCAGGGCCTGGTGGGCACCATCGCGGCCACGCGGGAACCGCTCAGCCTGGCCGAAGCCAAGGCCCACCCCGATTTTGCCTATCGCCCCGAAACCGGGGAGGATGATTTCCACAGTTTCTGCGGCGTGCCGATCGTGCGGCGCGAAGCCGCCATCGGCGTGCTGGCGGTGCAGCACCGCGTGACCCGCGATTATGCCGAGGTGGAGATCGAGGCGCTGCAAACCGTCGCCATGGTCCTTTCCGAACTGATCCACGGCGCGGGCCTTGTGGATGATGCCCAGGCCGCACGGCTGCGCGCCGCCAATTCCGGGCCGATGCGCCTGAACGGCCTGAAGCTGGTGGACGGGCTGGCGCGCGGGGCGGCGGTGTTCCACCAGCCGCGCGTGGTGGTGGAACACACGGTCGCCGATGATGTCGATGCCGAACGCGCTCGCCTGGTCGAAGCCTTTCGCCGCATGCGCGACCAGATCGAGCACATGATGGGCCAGGCCGAGTTCGTGGCCGGCACCGATCACCATGAAATCCTCGAAACCTACAAGATGTTCGCCTATGACGAAGGCTGGGCGCGCCGCATCAACGAAGCCATCGAAACCGGGCTGACCGCCGAAGCCGCGGTGGAACGGGTGCAATCGCGCAACCGCCTGCGCATGCGCAGCATCGATGATCCCTATCTGCGCGAACGGCTGACCGATCTGGATGATCTGTCCAACCGGCTGCTGCGCATCCTGTCGGGCCAGATCGACACCGCGGCCAAGCTGGGCCTGACGGGGGACACCATCCTGATCGCCCGCAATCTGGGCCCGGCCGAGCTGCTGGAATATGACAAGCGCCAGTTGAAGGGCGTGGTGCTGGAAGAAGGCAGCCTGACCGCGCATGTGATCATCGTGGCGCGCGCCATGGGCGTGCCGGTGCTGGGCCGGGTGGCCCAGCTGTTTGCCCAGGTGAATGATGGCGACGAACTGATCGTCGATGCCGGCAACAATGCGCTGCTGGTGCGGCCCACGGCGGCCACGATCAAATCCTATCAGGCGATGCGGGCGCTGAAGGCGCGCCAGGCCGAAGAATGGGCCAAGGTGCGCGACCTGCCGGCGATTTCGCGCGATGGCCGCCAGATCAGCCTGTTCATGAACGCCGGCCTGGCCGAAGATGCCGCCGGCATCGCCCAGGCCGGCGCCGATGGCATCGGCCTGTTCCGCACCGAATTCCAGTTCCTCGTGTCGGCCACCCTGCCCCGCCGCGAACGCCAGCAGGCCCTGTACCAGACGGTGCTGGATGGGGCCGGCGACAAGCCGGTGGTGTTCCGCACCGTGGACATTGGCGGCGACAAGGCGGTGCCCTATCTGGAAGGCGCGCAGGAGGATGAAAATCCGGCGATGGGCTGGCGGGCGCTGCGCCTGGCGCTCGGCCGTTCCGGCCTGATGAAGGTGCAGGCCCGCGCCCTGCTGGAAGCCGCCGCCGGCCGCACCCTGGCCGTGATGTTCCCGATGATTTCCGAACCCTGGGAATTTGCCGAGGCGCGCGCCCTGATGGAGACCCAGAAGGAGCAATTGCTGGGCCGCAAGCGCCCGGTGCCGGCCGAAATCCTGTATGGCGCGATGATCGAGGTGCCGGCCCTGATCGAGCAGCTGGATGTGCTGCTGCCGATGACCGATTTCGTTTCCATCGGCACCAATGACCTGACGCAATTCCTGTTCGCGGCCGACCGCGCCAATCCGCGCCTGGCCGATCGCTATGACTGGCTGTCACCCGCCATCCTGCGCGTCATCCGGCGCGTGGTGTGTGCCGCTGCCCTGCACGATGTGCCCGTCACGGTGTGCGGCGAAATGGGCGGCCGCCCGCTGGAGGCGCTGGCGCTGATGGCGCTGGGGGTCGAGCGGCTGTCGATCACCCCGGCCGGCATTGGCCCGATCAAGGCGATGGTGCGCGCCGCCACGCTGGAGCCGCTGGCCGATGCCATGCAGCACTGGCTGGCCAGCCCCGGTGTGAACATCCGCGCCGAACTGTCGAGCGCGGCCAAGCGGCAGGGGCTGTTGCTGTAGGGCGGCTGGTGGACGACCGGGCAGGCGCAAGCACACAGAGGAAAGAACAGCGGCGTGGCAAAGCCACGCCGTCGGACGACACACGAAAAAGGCGGCCTGAGAGCCGCCTTTTTTGGTCGCCGGCCGGCCGTGCGCGAGTCCGCGCGCGGCACGCGCGCTGGCCGCGCTACGGCAGCACCTTGTGCCAGTTGGTCACCGACCGGCTTTCGAACAGGCCGGCCAGATGATAGGGATCGGCATTGGCAAAGGCGATGGCGGCATCGCGATCATCAAATTCCATGATCAGCAAACTGCCCATGGCGCGGCCATCGGGGCGCAGCAGCGGCCCGGCCACCAGCACCTGCGGCTTGTGGGCATTGATATGGGCCAGATGCGCCGGCCGGGTTTCGGCGCGCAGGTCGGCCGAATCGGGCTTGTCGATGCAGTGGATGGCAAACCAGGGCATGGCGATGTTCTGCACCGGCGGCGCGGGCGCGTCCAGCCCCCGCTGTGGCGGCTGCGGCAAATGCCGGGGCCACCACGGCCACCGTGGTTGACGCCCGCGCCGCGCTGGGCTATGCGCCGCTCCCTGTTGCAAACCTGCCCGACCAGGGGCGGGTGCGCCTTCACAGATTCGATTCACGATTTCGACCAAGGACGTCTGCCATGTCGCGCGTTTGCGAACTGACCGCCAAGGGCCGCCAGATCGGCCACAACGTGTCCCACGCCAACAACAAGACCAAGCGCACCTTTCTGCCCAATCTGCAGACGGTGACGCTGATTTCCGATTCCCTGGGCCGCGGCGTGCGGTTGCGCGTGTCGATGAACGGCCTGCGTTCGGTGGAACATGTTGGCGGGCTGGACAACTGGCTGCTGAAGACCAGCGACACGCTGCTGTCTGACCGTTGCGTCAAGCTGAAGAAGGAAATCGCCAAGAAGCAGGCCGCCGCCTGAGGGCGGCACGCCGGTCTTTCTGGCGGATGCAGGCGGCCGGGGCCAGGCTCCGGCCGCTTTCGTGCGTTTGCATGGCCGCCGCGCTATCGTGCCGCCATGCGCCCGCCACCCCTGATTCGCCCCGCCACCCCGGCTGACCGGCCGGCGATGCGCGCGGTGCTGGCCGATGCCTTTGCCGATGATCCGGCGCTGGCCTGGAGCTTTCCCGATGCCGCCCGCCGCCCGGCCCGGCTGCGGCGCTTTTTCGATCTGATCCTGCACGCCGCGCCCCGGCTGGAACGGGCGCATCTGGCCTTCGATGCCGATGGCGGCCTGGCCGGCGTGGCGCTGTGGCGGCCGCCGGGCGATTGGGCGCTGCCGCTGCCGGTGCTGCTGGCCAATGTGCCGCGCCTGATCGGCTGTTTCGGGCTGGCGCTGCCGCGCAACCTGGGCCTGATGGGCGCGATGGATCATCAGCATGATCGCCGCCCGCACCATTATCTGCAATTCATCGGCGTGGCGGCCGCCGCGCAGGGCCGGGGCGTGGGCGGGGCGCTGCTGCGCGCCGGGATCGCACGGGCGTCCGGCACCCCCTGCTATCTGGAAACCGCCACGCCGGCCAATGTGGGCCTGTATCAGGCGCATGGCTTTGGCATCCGCAACCAGTGGCGGCACCGCGATGCGCCCGATTTCTGGTCGATGTGGCACCCCGGTTCAGGGTGACGGCAGCGGATCCATCGCCAGTTGCAGCAGCAGCGTGCGCTGACCCAGGCTGAAATTGTCGTCCGACACCAGGAACAGGCTGGTCTGCCCGCCGCTGCGCACCAGCGTCAACCCTTCCATATTGTCGATCGGCCACGGCCCGCCGCTGCCCCAGCGCGCCAGCAACTGCATCGACGCGGTCTCGCCGCCCGCCAGCACCGGGCCCAGATCGATCAGCGTGATCGCCGCTCCCACCGACACGCCGTCGAACCTGCGGTGCAGCACCAGCAGCCGCCGCGCATCCAGCAGCGTGGCATCGGTGGGCAAAAAACCGGGCGGCACCGGCACGCCGATCTGGCGGGTGGTGCCATCGGGGGCCGTCAGCAGGGCGGCGGCCACGCCGGGGGCCGGCCGCGCCTCTTCGGCAATCCACAGGCTGTGGCCATCGGGCAGCAGCGCCAGCGCCTCGCCGCCGCCATTGCCCGGCCAGCTGATCGCGCCGGTGCGGAACATGGTGCCTTCGGTGCGGAACGGCGGTGCCAGCCCGGCCAGCACCAGGATGCGGTGGCGCTGTTCCAGGCTGATCAGCGTGCGGCCGCCGGGCGTGATCACGATGGCTTCGGCATCCAGATCGGATTTTTCGGCGCCGGCGGCAAAGCCGGCCATGCGGGCCGCCGCAACGCCCGTCAGCCGGCCATCGGCCAGCCGCAGCACCAGCCCCAGCCACTGGCCGGCATCGGTCACGGCGACCAGCCGGCCATCGCCCGCCGCCGCCAGCCCCGACAGGCCGCCAAAGCCGGGATCATCGCTGGCCAGCGCCAGCGCGCCCGCCAGCCGGAACGGGCCGATGCGGGTGCCAATCCCGTCCAGCGGCCGCGCCGTGATCGCCACGGCGCGATCCTGGGCCGGCGGCGCGGCACGGGCGATCGGCCCCAGTTCATGCCACAGGATCGACAGCGCCAGCGGGATCAGCAGCAGCGCCAGCGCCCAGGGGGCATGGCGCGTCAGGCGGGCGGCGATGGTCATCACGGGCAGCATAGCGGCAGTTGCAGCAGCACGGAACCGCGGCGCTGTCCTACACGGGCAAAGCCTGTCATGATGGCGATGATGGCTGCCAATCGGTAATTATCGTGCAATTTCAATGCTGAATTCCGGCAGATTCGTCTTATCTGTCAAAACTGGCGGGCGGCAGCGCCCGGGTTGCTGTTCCTTCTCATGGCAGGATCGGGGCGGCGGACGCCCTCCCGGCGCGGGCGGGGCGATTCGGCGCTGGCCGCGCCCGTGCCAAGCCGCTATCGCACCGGTCATGACCCCCCGGCAGTTATTGAAACAGGTGTTCGGCCACGATGATTTTCGCGGGCCGCAGGCCCGGATCATCGCCGATGTGCTGGCCGGGCGCGACGTGCTGACCATCATGCCAACGGGCGCGGGCAAATCCATCTGCTATCAGTTGCCGGCGCTGATCCGGCCGGGCACCGGCATCGTCATCTCGCCGCTGATCGCCCTGATGGAAGATCAGGTGCAGGCACTGCGCGCCGTGGGCGTGCGCGCCGCCACGCTGAACAGCCAATCGGCCGACAGCGGCCGGGTGTGGCGCGACATGGCCGATGGCCAGCTCGATCTGCTCTATGTCTCCCCCGAACGGGCGCTGATGGACGGCTTTGGCGCCTTGTTGCAGCGCACCGAAATCGCGCTGATCGCCATCGATGAAGCGCACTGCGTCAGCCAGTGGGGCCATGATTTCCGCCCCGAATATCGCCGGCTGCGATCCTTGTGCGATGCCCTGCCGGGCGTGCCGCGCATCGCGCTGACCGCCACCGCCGATCGGGAAACCCGCGCCGATATCGCCGTGCAGCTGGGCATCGCCGCCGATCGCATCACCCTGTCGGGCTTTGACCGGCCCAACATCCGCTATGAAGTGGCCGGCAAGGACAATCTGCGCCGCCAGCTGCTGGCGTTTCTGGCCGGCCAAGGCGGGCAGGCCGGCATCATCTATGCCCCCACCCGCGCCGCGACCGAAACCATCTGCGGCTGGCTGACCGAGGCAGGCCTGCGCGCCCGGCCCTATCACGCCGGGCTGGATGCCGGCACCCGCAGCCGCCACCAGGCCGATTTCGTCGCCGCCGAAGACATGGTGATGGTAGCCACCATCGCCTTTGGCATGGGCATCAACAAGCCGGACGTGCGCTTTGTCGCCCATGCCGGCCTGCCCAAATCGATCGAATCCTATTATCAGGAAACCGGCCGCGCCGGCCGCGATGGCGATCCGGCGGTGGCGCATCTGATCTGGGGCGGCGAGGATGTGGCGCGGCTGCGCGGCTTCATCGCCGCCGGCGAGGGCAGCGAGGCGCACAAGGCCAGCGAGACGCGGCGGATGAACGCGCTGATCGGCTTTCTGGATACCGCCGCCTGCCGCCGCGCCGCGCTGCTGCGCTATTTCGGTGAACAGCCGCCCGAACGCTGTGGCAATTGCGACAATTGCCTGAACCCGCCCACGCTGGTGGATGCCACCGAAGCGGCGCGCAAGCTGTTATCGGCCGTGTATCGCACCGGCCAGCGGTTCGGCATCGGCCATCTGACCGAGGTGCTGGCCGGCAAGGCCAGCGAAAAGGTGAGGAAATTCGGCCACGACCGCAGCAGCGTGTTCGGCATCGGCCGCGACTGGCCGGCCGAACAATGGCGCTCGCTTGGCCGCCAGCTGGAAGCGATCGACGCGCTGGAACGCGACGCGCAGGGCGGCGGCCTGGTGCTGGGCCCTGCCGCCCGCGCCATCCTGAAGGGGGAAGTGCCGATCGCCATGAAGCAGGTGACGGCGCGGCGGGCCACGGCCAGGGCCGGCGCTGCCGCCGAACTGGCCGCCAGCGATCAGCCGCTGTTCGAAACGCTGCGCGCCCTGCGCCGGCAACTGGCGGCGCAGGCCGGGGTGCCGCCCTATATCGTGTTTTCCGATGCGACGCTGCGCGCCATGGCCGCCAGCCGCCCCCGCGATCTGGCCGGCATGGCCCGCATTCCCGGCGTGGGCGCGGTGAAGCTGGACAGCTGGGGCGCGGTTTTCCTGGCCGCGATCAACGGCGATTGATCAGCGGCAGCGGTTCGCCGATCGTTCGATGGCCGAACCGGTGAGCCCGCCGACCAGACCACCGATCAACAGGCCGACACCGCGTTCGCGCCGGTTGGCCAGGCCAAAGCCCAGCGCCGCGCCGGCCAGCGCCCCGGTGCTGGCCCCGCGACCGCTGGGCGGCAGGCAACGGCCATCGGCCGGATCGTCGTGATAACCGGCGCGCCAGCCATCGCTTCTCAGCGGCGGCGGCCCGTCGCCATAACCCATGGCGGCATAACCCTGGGGCGGATAGCCATAGGGCGGCGGTGCGGTGCCGGGGCGCGGCGCCCAGCCAGCCGCTGCCGGTGCCTGTGCCTCACCCGCGGCGGCCGGTGCCGGGGGCGGCACCGGGGTGGGCGCCGTGAGCACCACCGGCTGGCCGGGACGCATCAGCGCAGCGGGCTGCGCCAGCACCGGCGTTGCCGCAAGCAGGGCCATCAGGGCAAACAGGGGGGCGAAACGGTTCATCATGCGGTCATGCTGCGGGGGCCATGGTGAACCATCGCTGAACCCGATTGCCCGATGGCCCAAGTGGAGGCAGACTGATGCCGATTACCCCAGCGCCAAGGAGACCCACATGCGCACTCTGATCAGCCTGGCCGCCGCCCTGGCCATTGCCGCGCCCGCCGTGGCCCAGACCAAACCGGCCAGCGGGGCGGTGCCCCAGATGTTCGAAACCGGCGGCAAGACCTATGCCACGCTGGAAGAATGCCAGCGCGCGAAAAAGCGGGCACGGACCCGCGCCACAATCGCCGGGGCCGTGATCGCCGGGGCCGGAGCGGCCGCGCTGGGCGGCAATGTCGGCGAAACCGCGCTGGTTGCCGGGGCTGGCGCACTGGCCGGCCGCGAAATCGCCAAGGCAACATCCAAGAACAAGCAGTGCTGAACTATTCGGCGGCGATGCGGCCCAGCGGATGGCGGCCCAGCCGATTGGCCTGAAAGCCGGTCAGCCGATCCGCCACCAGGGCCCAGCGCACCGGCCGCAGCAGCGGCACGAAGGCCGGATCGGCCATCAGCGACTGTTCGGCCGCCACCGCCAGCGCCAGCCGGCGGGCCGGATCATTGCCGGCCGCCGCGGCCTGGGCCAGCAACCGGTCGGCCTGCGGGCTGCACGGCCGCGCCCGGCCACAGCGCCACCGCGCCAGGTGCGCCAGCACATCGGGCACCAGGGCGGCCTGTTCGACCAGGGCCAGATCGGCCTGCCCGGCCGGTGCCGAATCGAGCGTGATGCCGACAGGGGCAAGGCTGGTGGCCAGTGCTTGCGCCAGTTGCCGCCATTCCGGCCCCTCCGGTGCTGACAGGGTGAGCCGCACAGGGGCATCCGGCCGGTGGCCGGCCGCCGCGAGCAGGGCCAGCGCCTGCGCCCGGCGTTCGGCTGGTGGCCGCGCCCGATCATCGGTGGCCGGCGGCAGATCGGGCCACAGCCGGGCTTGCGGTGCCAGTGCCGCCAGGGCGATGCGGTTGGCCAGCGGCGCGCCATCGGCGGCCAGCAGCAGCGCCCGGCGCAGCCGCCCATCGGCCAGAACCCCGCTGGTGCGCAGGCGCAGGCCAATCACGCCGTCCACCGCCTCCACCCGGATGGCGCGGCCCTGGCCGCTGGCCCGCGCTGCGCCCAGACCGGCCAGCCCGGCCCCGAGCACCAGCGCCCGCCGGCCAGCGGCAAAATCGGCGATGGCGGTTGCCACCGGCTGAACCGTCACACTGATGCGGGCGGCGCGGGCGGCCGGCTGGGCCAGATCGGCACGGCGATCAAGCTGCCAGCCGCTGCCATCGCGGCGGGCGGCATAGGGGCCCGGAAAGGCGCGGCCACGCCGATCCCGCACCGCCAGCGCCGGCTCGGCCAGCCAGTCCAGCAGCTGCGGCGTGGCCGGGCGCGGTGCCAGCTCCACCACGCGGGCAATGGGCGCCCGCGCCGTGCCGCGCCCGGCCAGGCCGGCCGCCGCCAGCACCGGGCGGTGCCGTCGCGGCGTGCGTTGCAGCCCCAGGACCACATCACGGGCCGTCAATTCGCGGCCGGAGCCCGTTGGCGAAGGCCAGCGCACCGGTGCCAGCCGCAGGATCAGATCATTGCCATCGTCCAGAAACCGCCAGCTGGTGGCAAGGCCCGGGGCGATCTCGCCACCGGGGCCACGGGTGATCAGTGTGGCCTCGCTGGCTTCGGCGGCCAGATGGGCGGCCATGGCCGGCGCTTCCGGCCCATCACCGGCGACGGCCACGGCCAGCGTGCCGCCCGGCGGTTCGGCCGAGCAGGCCGCCAGCAGCAGCGCAACGGGGAAGGCGGCAACGGCACGCATCGGCCACCACTGTAATGGGGCTTGGGGCAGGTTCAACCAAGCTTGCTTGTGAAGCCCGGCCTGACCGGGGTAAACAGGGGCATGGACATTGCGCATGACATCATCGGCCTTGTTGGCAACACGCCGCTGCTGCGCCTGCACGGGCCCAGTGCCGAAACCGGCTGCACCATCCTGGGCAAGGCCGAATTCCTCAATCCCGGCGGCAGCGTGAAGGACCGCGCCGCGCTGGGCATCATCGAGGACGCCGAACAGCGCGGCGTGTTGCAGCCTGGCGGCATCATCGTGGAGGGCACCGCTGGCAACACCGGCATCGGCCTGGCCGTGGTGGGCGCGGCGCGAGGTTACAGGACGATCATCGTGATGCCCGAAACCCAGAGCCGCGAAAAGCAGGACACGCTGCGCGCGCTGGGGGCCGAACTGGTGCTGGTGCCAGCAGCGCCCTATGCCAACCCCGGCCATTATGTGCACACGTCGCGCCGCATCGCCACGGAAACGCCGGGCGCCATCTGGGCCAACCAGTTCGACAATGTTGCCAACCGCCTGGCCCATATCCGCACCACCGCCCCGGAAATCTGGCGGCAGACGGGTGGGCGCATCGATGGCTTCACCTGCGCCGTGGGCACCGGCGGCACACTGGCCGGCGTGGCGCTGGGCCTGCGCGCCGAAAAGCCCGGCATCATGATCGCGCTGACCGATCCCGAAGGCGCGGCGCTGTACAATTATTTTGCCAGCGGCGAATTGCGCGCCGAAGGCAGCAGCGTGTCGGAAGGCATTGGCCAGTCACGCATCACCGGCAATCTGGATGGGCTGTCGGTTGACGCCCAGTTCCGGATTTCGGATGCGGAAGGGCTGGCCTGGGTGCGGCGCCTGAATGCCGAGGAGGGCCTGTGCCTGGGCCTCTCGTCGGGCATCAATGTTGCCGGCGCGGTGCGGCTGGCGCGACTGATGGGGCCGGGGCATGTGATCGCAACCATCTTGTGCGACAGTGGTTTGCGCTATCTTTCCACGATTTACAATTCGGATTGGCTGGCCGCCAAGGGGCTTGCCCCAGCCTGACCCTGGGCCATAGGATAAGCCATGCAAACCGACGATCCCAACAAGCCGTCACGGACTGCGCCCCCGCGCGGCGAGCGGCTGCGCTGGGGCCTGACCGGACTTGCCGCCATCCTGTTGGTGGTGATGATCACCGCCGCCGGCCTGCGCCCGGCCGGAAGCGATGATCGGCCGGGCACCGGGGAATCGCTGGCCGTGCTGGGCGTTGCCCCCGGCCCGGCGGCACGGCCGCCTGAACCATGAGGATCGGCCAGTCTTTCCGCGCGACTCGGATGCAGAACGCGCACCGAATCTGCGCCGCCAACAGGCATGGCCCAGCCAATCTGATCACAGACTTGTCCACAGGCGATTTTTTGTTGAGAACAATAACAGAACATCCGCCAGATTGGCGACGATTGCCCAAGGATATCCCCAGCTGAGACCATTTCAGCCCAATAGATTCCATTGAGGCCCAGATGATCCCATGTTAGACCGCTTATCCACAGCGGAATGGGGGGCGTGCGGCCTGAATTTGTCGATCTGATCCGCAGGGCGGCAAAGTGGCGGCAGCAGACCATTCCCCGAGAAGGGGTTCTGGGTGAGCGAAGCGGCCTTTCAGGGACCGGCGCTGAACGCGATCGACGCGAAGGGACGGCTGCTGATTCCGGCCGGCTTTCGCGATGTGATCGCGGCGCGTGGCGGTGGCCGCACCGTGAAGGTGAGCATCGGGCTGTCGGGCCGGCGCTGCCTCATGGCCTACAGCAGCGATTATGCCGATCGCCTCAAGAGCGAGTTCGATGCCCGTCATGGCGTTTCCATCTCGCCGCAGGCCCTGGCCGAACGCAATGCCCTGTTCGGCTCCACGCTCAGTTTTGCCATCGACGAAGCCGGCCGCATTGTGCTGCCGCCCGGTGCCAAGCGGGCCGGAGCGATCACGGGCCCGGTGCTGTTCATGGGCATGTGGGATTTCTTTGAGCTGTGGGATCCGTGGACCTATCTGGCCAACCCGCTGCTGGATGATGGCCAGCGCTGGATGGTGGAAGGCGAGCTGGAGGCCAAAGGCCTGCCGCTGGAGCGCCCGGCATGAGCGCGCCGCATCTGCCCGTGTTGTTGGCCGAAGTGATGGCGGCCCTGGCTCTGCGGCCGGGGGACATCTATGTCGATGCCACGCTGGGTGCCGGCGGCTATCTGCGCGCAGCGCGCGGGTATGGAATCGCCCAGGCCTATGGCTTTGATCGGGATCCGGACGCCCATCAACTCAACGCCGATCTGGCCGGGCTGGCCGATGTCTCGCTGATCCGCCGGCCCTTTGCCGAGCTGGAAGCCGGGCTGGCCGATCATGGTGTGGCGGCGGTTGATGCCATTGCCTTCGATATCGGCGTGTCATCGATGCAGATCGACCGGGCCGAACGCGGCTTTTCCTTTCAGGCCGATGGCCCGCTCGACATGCGCATGGCGCAGGAGGGCATGAGTGCGGCCGATTTTCTCAATACCGCGAGCGAGTCTGACATTGCAGACGTGCTGTATCGGCTGGGCGACGAGCGCGCGTCGCGCCGGATCGCCCGCGCCATCGTGGCGGATCGGCCATTTGCCCGCACCGGCGAACTGGCGGGCCTGATCCGCCGGGTGATCGGCAAGGCCGAACCGGGCAAGGATCCCGCCACCCGCAGCTTTCAGGCCCTGCGCATTCATGTGAACGATGAACTGGGCCAGCTCGATGCCGGCCTGGCCGCTGCCGAACGCCTGCTGAAGCCCGGTGGCCGGCTGGCCGTGGTGAGCTTTCATTCGGCCGAGGACCGGCGGGTAAAGAATTTCCTGCGCGACCGTTCCGGCAGCGCGCCCGCGGCTTCGCGCCACCAACCCTATGCAAACACTGGCCCGGCCGCCAGCTTCGAACGCCCGGCCAAGGCGGTGCGGCCAACGGCTGCAGAAGTGTCCGGCAACCCGCGCGCCCGCAGTGCCACCCTGCGCAGTGCGGTGCGCAGCGCAGCGCCCCCCTGGCCGCAGCGGGAGGGACGGGCATGAGGCAGTATCTTTCCGCCGTGCTGTGGATTGCCGGCACCACGGTGGTTGTGGCGGGCGCCCAGGTGATCACCACCCGCGCTGCAGCCGAGCGCCGAGAAGTGACCCGGCTGAACATCGAACTGGTGGACAACAAGGTGCGCATCCGCGAGCTGGAGGCTGAACTGGGCACCCGCGCCGGCATGCCCGAAATGCAGCGCTGGAACGATCTGGTGTTCCAGATGGCTGCCCCGCAGAGCGGCCAGATCCTGCGGTCTCCGGTGCAGCTGGCGGCCTTTGCCGCCCGCCCCGAGGCGCTGCCGCGCGTGCAGATGGCGGTGGCCGTGGACACGCCGCTGGTGCCCGCGCCGCTGCCACCGGTGGCCGAAACCGGTGCCCGCGTGGTCAAGACCGGTTATGGCGCGACCGGAGGCGTGCCCACCCCCCTGCCCGCCGCCCAATTCACCGCCGAACCGGCCGAACCGCGCGAAGGGGAAGGCTGATGGCGACACTGCCCGGCAATGATCCGCTGATCCGCGCCCTGCCGGCGGCCGCCGGCCAACGGGTGACAGCCCGCAGCCAGGCGCAGCAGCGGCTGGCCTTCATCATCATGCTGTTTCCGGTGCTGGCCCTGGTGATCCTGGCGCGGCTGATCGATCTGGCGGTGGTGCAGGGCCTGCCCGAACGCAGCCGCCCCACCATCAGCGCGGCGCCGCCGCGCGGCGACATCGTTGATCGCAACGGCGTTGAACTGGCGCGCACGTTCGAAGCCTATGCCATCACGGTGATGCCGCAGCGGCTGACATCGGATCCCGATCTGCTGGCCACACGGCTGGCCGCCATCCTGCCCGAACGCAGCCGCGAGGCGATTCTGGCCGATCTCACCTCGGGCAAGAGCCTGCGCTATCTGGCCCGGCGGGTGCTGCCCGGCCAGGCCCGGCGCATCAACGAACTGGGCGAACCGGCGATCGAGCTGACGCGCGAGGCGGAACGGCTTTACCCCAATTATTCGCTCGCCGCGCAGGCGCTGGGCTATACCGGCGATGATGGCAAGGGCGTGGTCCGTGGCCTGATCGGGGCGGAGCGCGCCTTCGAACAGCGATTGTCCGATCCGGTGCAGCGGGCAACGCCGCTGGCGCTGAGCCTGGATGTGCGGGTGCAGCAGGCGATGCAGAATGAATTGCAGGCATTGGTGGCCGATCAGAATGCCAAGGGTGCCGCCGGGGTGGTGATGGACGTGAACAGCGGGGAAGTGCTGGCGATGGCCAGCCTGCCCGATTTCAATCCCAATGTGCCGGGCCAGCGCGCCGATGGCATGCGCTACACCAGGAAGAATGATGATAGCAGCCGGTTCAACCGGGTGACCCTGGGCGGCTATGAGCTTGGTTCCACCTTCAAGGCGTTCACCATCGCTATGGCGCTGGACAGCGGGGTGCTGACCAATCTGCAAAAGCAATATGATGCCACCCGCCCGCTGATGGTCGGCCGGTTCCGCATCCAGGATGATCATGCCAAGAACCGCTGGTTGAGCGTGCCGGAAATCTTCATCCATTCCAGCAACATCGGCACGGCGCGCATGGCCATGGAACTGGGGCGGGAGCGCCAGCGCGAATTTCTGGGCAAGCTGGGCTTCTTCAAGCCGGCCGAATTCGAATTGCTGGAAAAGACCCGCCCGCAGTATCCGGCGCTGTCCAACTGGGGTGACAGCGCCACCATGACGATCAGCTATGGCCACGGCCTCACCGTCTCGCCGCTGCATCTGGCCACGGGCTATGCCGCGATCGTGAACGGCGGCATCTATCGGCCGCCCACCATCCTGAAGCGTGATGCCGTCGCCGTGCCGGCGGGAACCCGGGTGTTTTCGCCCCGCACCAGCGCGCAAATGCGCCGCCTGTTGCGCCTGGTTGTCACCAGCGGCACCGGGCGGCGCGCCGATGTGCCGGGCTATCGGGTGGGCGGCAAGACCGGCACCGCCGAAAAGATCGAGGACGGCCGATATGTTCATGGCCAGAATGTGGTGAACTTTGCCGCCGTGTTCCCGATGGATGCGCCGCGCTATGTCGTGGTGGCGATGATCGATGATCCGCGCGGATCAAAGGCCAGCTTTGGCTTGCGCACCGCCGGCATGGTGGTGGCGCCTGCCATCCACCGCATCATCGAACGCATCGCACCCGCGCTGGGGGTGCTGCCCGATGCCAGCCGCGATGTCGATCTGGCCGGATTGCTGCCGCGCGGCAGCGAGGCAAAGGAATAGCCGGTGCGGCTGGGCGCGCTCATCCCCGCTGGCGGCGACACCCTGGTGACCGGCTTTGCGCTGGATCACCGCAAGGTGGCGCCCGGCACGATCTTTGGCGCCTTCCAGGGCGCGCGGGTGAATGGCGAGGATTATATTCCCGCCGCCATCGCTGCCGGCGCCGTGGCCGTGGTCGCCCGGCCCGAAGCGGTGGTGACGGGCGCCGCCCACGTGGCCGATGCCAATCCGCGCCGGGCCTTTGCCGGCCTGGCCGCCCGCTTTTTCGCGCCGTTTCCGGCCACCACGGTGGCAATCACCGGCACCAACGGCAAGACCAGCACCGCCGAACTGACCCGCCAGCTGTGGCAACTGGCCGGCCACCGCGCCGCCAGCATCGGCACGCTGGGCGTCACCACCGGTCAGGAACGCGTCACCCCGGCCGATGGCACCGGCGGCCTGACCACGCCGGATGTGGTGACATTCCTGGCCACCATGGCCGGGCTGGCGCGTGAGGGCATCAGCCATGCCGCCTTCGAGGCATCCAGCCACGGCCTCGATCAATATCGCACCGAAGGTTTGCCGGTGACGGCCGCCGCCTTCACCAACCTGAGCCGTGATCATCTGGATTATCATGGCACGATGGATGCCTATTTCACCGCCAAGACGCGGCTGATCAGCGAGGTGGTGTCAGCAGACGGCCATGCGGTGATCTGGGCCGATGATGGCGACTGGTCGGCCCGGATGATCGCGCTGGCCCGGGCGCGCGGCCTGCGGCTGATCACGGCTGGTGCAGCCGGCGAGACGCTGCGCCTGATCAGCGCTGTGCCCACCGCGCTGGGCCAGGATCTGCTGGTGGAGGCCGGCGGCAGCCGCCACCGCATCGCGCTGCCGCTGATCGGCGCCTATCAGGCCGCCAATGCGCTGGTGGCGGCCGGGCTGGTGCTGGCCACCGGCGGCGATCTGGCCGCCACGCTGGTCGGTCTGGCGCGGGTGTCGGGCGTGCGCGGCCGGCTGGAGCGCGCCTGCCTCACCCGGTCGGGCGCGGCGGTCTATGTTGATTATGCCCACACGCCCGATGCCATCATTGCCGCCTGCGCGGCGCTGCGCCCGCATGTGACGGGCCAACTGATCATCGTGATCGGCGCCGGCGGCGATCGCGATGCCGGCAAGCGCCCGTTGATGGGGGCGGCGGCGGCGGCCCATGCCGCCCGTGTGTTCATCACCGATGACAATCCGCGCAGCGAGGATCCCGCCGCCATCCGCGCTGCCGTGGCAACCGGCGCGCCGGGTGCCATTGTCGTGCCCGGCCGGCGCGAGGCGATTGCGGCGGCCATTGCCGCGGCCGGCGCCGGCGACATCGTGCTGATCGCCGGCAAGGGCCATGAACAGGGCCAGACCATCGGCAACCGCACCCTGCCGTTCGACGATGTGACGGTGGCACGGGAGTGCGCGGCATGAACCTGTGGACCAGCGCCGCCATCGCCGCCGCCTGCCAGGGCAAGGTGCAGGGCGATTTCACCGCCAGCGGCGTGACGTTTGACAGCCGCGAGGTGGAGCCGGGCGATCTGTTCATCGCGCTGAAGGGCGAGGCCACCGATGGCCATCGCTTTGCGCAAATGGCGCAATCGCGCGGGGCCGCCGGCCTGCTGGTGAGCGAACCGGTGGCCGGCCCCGCCGTGACGGTGGCCGACACCATGGCTGCCCTGAATGCCCTGGGCGCCGCCGCGCGCGACCGCAGCGGTGCCATCCGCATCGGCGTGACCGGCAGTGTGGGCAAGACCGGCGTGAAGGAAGCGCTCAAGGCCGCACTCAGCCGCTTTGCCCCCGATGCCGTCCATGCCTCGGTGAAAAGCTACAACAACCACACCGGCGTGCCGCTGTCGCTGGCGCGCATGCCGGCGGCCAGCCGCTTTGGCGTGTTCGAAATGGGCATGAACCATGCCGGCGAACTGGCGGAATTGACGCAGCTGGTGCGCCCCCACATCGCCATCGTCACCTGGGTGGCATCGGCGCACCGCGAATTCTTCGCCAGCGAGGCCGACATCGCGCGGGCCAAGGCGGAAATCTTTGCCGGCCTGCCGGCGGGCGGGTCTGGGGGCGGCACCGCCATCATCCCGCACGACAATCCCCACGCCGATCTGCTGGCCGCGGCTGCCACGGCCGCCGGCGCGCGGGTGGTGCGCTTTGGTGTGGGCGACGGTGCCGACGTGCAGGCCGAACAGGTGGCGTTGCACCCCGATTGTTCCTGCGTCACCGCCCGCATCGGCGATGAGCGACTGACCTTCAGGATCGGCATGGCCGGCCGCCACTGGGTGAACAACGCGCTGGCGGTGCTGGCCGGCGTGCAGGCGGCGGGCGGCGATCTGGCGCTGGCCGGGCTGGCGCTGGCCGAACTGAACGGCCTGCCCGGCCGCGGCCGCCGGCTGCGCGTGCCGGCCGGCGGCGGCCAGGCCATCGTGATCGACGAAAGCTACAACGCCAATCCGGCCAGCATGGCCGCCAGCCTGGCGGTGCTGCGCGATGTGGTGCCGGCCCGCAATGGCCGCCGCCTGGCCGTGCTGGGCAGCATGAAGGAACTGGGCGCGCTGTCGGCGGATTTCCATGCCGGCATCGCCCCGCACATCATCGATGCGCAGGTGGCGCTGGCGATCCTGGTGGGGGCCGAAATGGCTCCGCTGGCCCAGGCGCTGGGCCGCCGCATCGATGTGCGCCACGTGGCCAGTGCCGATGCCGCACTGGCCGAAATCCAGCGCAGCCTGGCCGCCGATGATGTGCTGCTGGCCAAGGGATCAAACAGCATCGGGCTGGGCCGCGTTGTCGCCGCGCTCGCCGCAGGGGAGCATGGGGCATGATCAAGCTGCTGGCCGATCTGGCGGGGTATGAAGGCCTGTTCAACCTGTTTCGCTACATCAGCTTTCGCGCCATCGGCGCGCTGATGACGGCGCTGGCCATCGCGCTGCTGATCGGGCCGCGGTTCATCGACATGCTGCGCGCCAAGCAGGGCAAGGGCCAGCCGATCCGCGAGGACGGGCCGGAATGGCATCTGTTGACCAAGCGTGGCACCCCCACCATGGGCGGCCTGTTGATCCTGATCGGCCTGGTCGTCTCCACCCTGGTGTGGATGGATTTCACCAATGGCTTTGTCTGGGCGGCGCTGGCGGTGACGCTGGGTTTTGGCGCCATCGGCTTCATGGACGATTATGACAAGGTGACGAAGCAGAGCCACAAGGGCGTATCGGGCCGGGTCCGCTTGATGCTGGAATTCCTGATCGCTGGCCTGGCCTGCACCTGGATTGCCAGCCGCACCGGCTTCACCCTCTATCTGCCGCTGGTGAAGGATTATGGCCTTGATCTTGGCTGGGTCTATATCGGTTTTGCCGCCTTCATCGTGACCGGGTTCGGCAATGCGGTGAACCTGACCGATGGTCTGGATGGCCTGGCCACCATGCCGGTGATCATTGCAGCCGGGGCCTTTGCCATCATCGCCTATCTGGTGGGCAATTTCCGCTTTTCCGATTATCTGGGCATCCACCACGTCGCGGGATCGGGTGAACTGGCGGTGTTCTGCGCCGCCCTGATCGGGGCCTGTCTGGGGTTCCTGTGGTTCAACGCGCCGCCGGCGCAGGTGTTCATGGGCGATACCGGCAGCCTGGCGCTGGGCGGCGCGCTGGGCACGATTGCGGTGGTGACCAATCACGAACTGGTGCTGCTGGTGATTGGCGGGCTGTTCGTTCTGGAAACCTTGTCGGTCATCATCCAGGTCGTCAGCTTCAAGACAACGGGCCGGCGGGTGTTCCGCATGGCCCCCTTGCACCATCATTATGAAAAGAAAGGCTGGAAGGAATCCACCGTGGTGATCCGCTTCTGGATCATCGCCATCCTGCTCGCGCTTGCGGGCCTGGCCACGCTGAAACTGCGGTGATGGCCATGTCCGCCTGCGGCGCTCCGCCCCTTGCCCTCCAACACCCAACACCGCGCGCGCCGTTGCGTATCCGCGGCGTGCGGGGGGGCGGAGCGCCGCTGCCTTGATCACCGCACCCGCCTTTGCGCGGCAACGCTGGGGCGTGCTGGGCCTGGCCCGCACCGGCCGGGCGGTGGCGGCAGCGCTGGCCGCATCGGGCGGCACGGTCGCGGGCTGGGACGATGGCGATGCCGCGCGCGCCGCGTTCGATGGGCCGCTGCTTGATCTGAACAGCGCCGATCTTTCCGGCTTTGCCGGCATCATCGTCTCGCCGGGCGTGCCACACACGGCGCCGATCTTTGCCCATGCCGCCGCCCACGGCGTGCCGGTGATGGGCGATACCGAATTGTTCGCGCGGGCCCTGCCCCACCTGCCACCCTGCCGCGTGGTCGGCATCACCGGCACCAACGGCAAATCCACCACCACCGCGCTGCTGCACCATCTGCTGGCAACGGCCGGGGTGCCCGCGGCGATGGGCGGCAACATCGGCCTGCCCATCATGGCGCAGGATCCGCTGCCGGCCGGCGGCGTGTGGGTGCTGGAATTGTCGAGCTATCAGCTGGACATCACCCACAGCCTGGCCTGCGATATTGCCATCCTCACCAACATCACCCCCGATCATCTGGAACGGCACGGCAGCATGGCGGGCTATGCCGCGGCCAAGGCCCGGCTGTTTGCCATGCAGAAACCGGGCGCCACCGCCATCGTTGGCCGCGCCGCGCAGGCACAATATCGGGTGGCCGCCGGCCCGGCCGCCGTGCAGGCGATCGAGGATGTGGTGCTGCCGGGCGATCAGGCCGGCTGGCCGTCGTTGCAGGGCCCGCACAATCTGGAAAACGCCCGCGCCGCCGTGGCTGCTGCCCGCGCGCTGGGGCTGGATGATGCCGGCATCGCGCGCGGCCTTGCCAGCTATCAGGCGCTGGCCCACCGCATGGAGCCGGTGGGGGAACGGCGCGGCCTGCTGTGGGTGAACGACAGCAAGGCGACCAATCCCGATTCCACCGCCCCTGCGCTGGCGGCGTTCAACCGCATCCACTGGATTGCCGGCGGCCGGCCCAAGCTGGATGCGGCCGGCCGGGCCGATCTTGCGGCCGTGCTGCCCAATCTGGGCCATGTCGCCCATGCCTGGCTGATCGGCGAAGCGGCGGCGGCGTTTGCAGCGCAACTGGCCGGCCGCGTGCCAGCCACCATGGCCGGCACGCTGGATGCAGCGGTGGCCGGGATCCTGGCCACCGCGGAGGCGGGTGATGTCGTGCTGTTCAGCCCGGCGGCGGCAAGTTTCGACCAGTATCGCGATTTCGAAGCGCGCGGGGCCGCCTTCCGCGCCGTCGTGGCGGCCTTGTAAGGGGGTGGGGTGATGGGCCAGACACGTGATCGCCGCCCTCGCGGGGCCGCCGGCCCGGCCTTTTCGCGCGGGGACCACAGCCGGTTCGGCCGCTGGTTCTGGACGATCGACAAGACGCTGCTGCTGCTGATGCTGGCGCTGATCGCGGCCGGCATCACGGCGGTGGCGGCGGCATCGCCGGTGGCGGCGCGGCGGCTGTCGGGCGGCAATGTGCAGCTGGACGATCTTCATTATCTCTACCGCCAGTTGCAGTGGGTGGCCCTGGGTCTGCCGCTGATGCTGGCCACCTCGATGCTCAACATCCGCCAGCTCAAGCGGGCGGCGGTGGCCGGCACCCTGTTGTGCCTGCTGGCGCTGCTGGCCGTGCCGTTCATCGGCGGCGGCACCAACGGCGCGGCGCGCTGGATCCAGCTGCCCGGCTTTCAGTTGCAGCCATCGGAATTCTTCAAGCCCTGCTTCATCATCACCACCGCCTGGCTGCTCAGCCTGAAGGTGGAGGATGGCAGCCTGCCGGCCATGCAGATCAGCGCCACGCTGCTGGCCATGGCGCTGATCTGCCTGATCGCTCAGCCCGATGTGGGCCAATCGGCGCTGATTTCGCTGGTGTGGCTGGCGCAGGCCACGCTGGCCGGCCTGTCCCTCACCATCATCGGCCTGCTGGCGGTGGTCGGCGTGGTCGGGCTGGTGCTCGCCTACCACAATCTTGGCCATTTCGCCGCCCGCATCGACAAGTTCGTCAGCGGCAGCGGCGACACCTCGCAGATCGACCGGGCACTGGACTGTTTCCGCGCCGGCGGCCTGTTCGGCACCGGGCCGGGCGAAGGCCGCATGAAGTTCCGCCTGCCCGAAGCCCAGACCGATTATATCTTCAGCGTGATCGGCGAGGAATTCGGCCTCATCGCCTGTTTCATGCTGGCCGGGCTGTTCATCGCGCTGGTGGTGCGCGCCCTGCTGCTGGCGATGGAGGAGGAGGACCCGTTCATCTTCCTGGCCGTATCGGGGCTGGCGGTGCAATTCGGCCTGCAGGCGATGATCAACATGCTGGTCAATCTCAGCCTGCTGCCATCCAAGGGCATGACCTTGCCCTTCATCAGCCATGGCGGTTCCAGCTTTCTGGCCATCTCGCTGGGGGCCGGCCTGTTGCTGGCGCTCACCCGCTGCAATCCGTTCCTCAAGGGGCGGCCATGGGCGAAAGGTGCGCTGGCCTGATGACCGACGAACGACCTGATTCCCGGCCACGCCCGCGCACGCCCCAGCCCGGTGGCACCTATGTGCTGTGCGCCGGCGGCACCGGCGGCCACATGGTGCCGGCGCATTGCCTGGCGCTGGAACTGATGGCGCGCGGCCACCAGGTGCATCTGGTGACGGACGAACGTGGCCTGCGCTTTCCCGGCCTGTTCCCCGGTGTGACGATCACGAAGGTGGATGCCGCCTCCACGGGCCGCAGCGGCTGGAAGGCCTGGCCGCAGGTGGCGTTGAGCATCTGGCGCGGCCGGCAGGCGGCGCGCGCCCTGTTCAAGGCGATCCGCCCGCGTGCCGTGGTGGGCTTTGGCGGCTATCCGGCATTGCCGGGCCTGCTGGCCGGCCTGTCGCTGTATCTGCCCTGCCTGATCCACGAACAGAATGCCGTGCTGGGCCGCACCAACCGCTATCTGGCCCCGCGGGTGCGGGCCATTGCCACCAGCTTCCCGCGCATCCGCCGCATGGAAAAGGCCTTTGAACGCCGCGTGCATTTCCTGGGCAACCCGGTGCGCCCCGAAGTGCTGGCGGCCGCCGATCTGCCGTTCGATGCCCGCAGCCCCCGGCTGAAGCTGCTGGTGACGGGCGGCAGCCAGGGCGCCGCCATCCTGAACCGGGTGGTGCCCGCCGCCATCGCCCTGCTGCCCGCCGAGGTGCGCGGCCAGATCGACGTGGTGCATCAGGGCCGCGATGAAGACCGCGACGCGATGCTGGCCGCCTATCGCGCGGCCGGGATCGATCCGGTGATCGCCGCCTATTTCCCCGATCTGCCGGGGCAGATGGCCGCCAGCCATATCGTCATCGCCCGGTCGGGCGCGTCCACCGTGGCGGAACTGGCGGTGATGGGCCGGCCATCGATCCTGGTGCCGCTGCCGATCGCCACCGATGATCACCAGGCCGACAATGCCGCCGCGCTGGTGGCCGCCGGCGGCGCGCAGATGATCCGGCAGGCACAATTCACACCGGAACGTCTGGCAGAGGCCTTGACGATGTGGCTGGCCGACCGGCAGGGGCTGGAATCCGCCGCCACCGCCGCGCGCGCCGCCGGCCATCCACAGGCCGCCGTGCGCCTGGCCAATCTTGTCATTGCCACCGGATTGATCGCATGAACCCTGCAACCGCTCCCGCCATTCGCCTGCGCCCCGGTTTCCGCACCGATATCGGCGTCATCCATTTTGTCGGCATCGGCGGCATCGGCATGTCGGGCATTGCCGAGGTGATGGCCAATCTGGGTTTTGCGGTGCAAGGGTCCGATGCGGCCGAATCCTATGTTGTCGAAGGGCTGCGCGCCAAGGGCATCACCGTTTTCATCGGCCAGAAGCCCGAAAATGTCGCCAACGCCGCCGTGCTGGTGATTTCCACCGCGATCAAGGCCGACAATCCGGAAGTGATGGCGGCGCGCAGCCGGCGCATCCCGGTGGTGCGCCGCGCCGAAATGCTGGCCGAACTGATGCGCCTGAAAAGCTGCGTCGCGGTGGCCGGCACCCACGGGAAGACCACCACGACCAGCATGGTCGCCACCCTGCTGGATGCCGGCGGGCTTGATCCCACCGTGATCAACGGCGGCATCATCAACGCCATCGGTTCCAACGCCCGGCTGGGCGCGTCCGACTGGATGGTGGTGGAGGCGGATGAGAGCGACGGCAGCTTCCTGCGCCTGACCGGCACCTTCGGCATCGTCACCAACATCGATCCCGAACATCTGGATCACTGGGGCGATTTCGAAAAGGTGCGCGAAGGCTTTCGCCATTTCGTCAACGCCGTGCCCTTCTATGGCGCCGGCATCCTGTGCATCGATCACCCTGAAGTGCAGGCGCTGATCCCGCGCGTCAGCGACCGGCGCATCATCACCTATGGCTTTGCCGCAACCGCCGATGTGCGTGGGCTGGACGTGACGCCGGTGCCGGGCGGCAACCGCTTTGCCGTGCTGGTGCGCACCCGCGATGGCCAGAGGCGCATCGATGATCTGCTGCTGCCGATGCCCGGCCGCCACAATGTGCAGAACGCGCTGGCCGCCATTGCCGTGGCGCTGGAACTGGGCGTGGACGATGATGGCCTGCGGGCCGGCCTGGCCCGCTTTGGCGGCGTGAAGCGCCGCTTCACCAAGGTGGGCGAGGTGGCGGGCACCACCATCATCGATGATTATGGCCACCACCCGGTGGAGATCAAGGCGGTGCTGGCCGCTGCCCGCGAAGGGGCGAGCGGCCGCGTGATCGCCGTGGTGCAGCCACACCGTTTCACCCGGCTGCGCGATCTGATGGCGGATTTCTGCGCCGCCTTCAACGATGCCGACATGGTCTATGCCGCCCCGGTCTATGCCGCCGGCGAGACCCCGATTGCCGGGGTTGATGCCGCCGCGCTGGCGGCCGGGCTGGTCGCCGCGGGACACCCAAGCGCCGATACGGTGACTGGTGCCGACAATCTGGCCGTGAAGCTGGCGGGCGTGATCCAGCCGGGCGACCAGGTGATCTGCCTGGGCGCCGGCGACATCACCAAGTGGGCGGCCGGGCTGGCCGAGACGATTGCGCGGGTGCGGGCGGGGTGATGGGCTTGGCACCCCTCTTCCGGGCCGCCCTGCGGGCGTCTCTCGACCTCTCCCCGGCGGGGAGAGGTGGGCCTTTCTCTTCACCTCTCCCCGCCGGGGAGAGGCCGACTCGCGCGGCACGCGCGGCGGGAGAGGGGTCTCGCCCATGCTGACGGCCCCAAATTCGCTGCGCGGCAAGCTCACGCCATCGGCTCCGCTGGCCCCGCTGGTGTGGTTCAAGGCCGGCGGCGCGGCGGACTGGCTGTTCGAGCCGGCCGATGCGGACGATCTGTGCGCCTTTCTGGCGGCGCTGGATCCGGCCGTGCCGGTGATGGCGCTGGGCCTGGGCAGCAATCTGATCGTGCGCGATGGCGGCGTGCCGGGCGTGGTGGTGCGGCTGGGCAAGGCGTTCGGCAAGGTGAGTTCCGATGGCGACACGCTCACCTGCGGTGGTGGCGCATCAGGCATTGCCGTGAGCAGCGCGGCGCGCGATGCCGGGGTGGCGGGCCTTGAATTCCTGCGCGGCATTCCCGGCACCGTTGGCGGCTTCGTGCGGATGAACGGCGGCGCCTATGGCCGCGAGGTGGCCGATGTGCTGGTGGACGTGACCATCGTCACCCGTGACGGCCGCATCGAAACCCGGCCCGCTTCGGCCCTTGGCTACAGCTATCGCCACTCCAAGCTTGCAGATGGCGAGATCGTCATTGCCGCTCGCCTCAAGGGCCAACCCGGCGACAAGGCCGCCATCCAGGCCGAGATGGACCGCATCGCCGCCGCCCGCGAGGCCAGCCAGCCGCTGCGCACCCGCACCGGCGGCTCCACCTTCAAGAACCCGCACCCGCACAAGGCATGGGAACTGGTGCACAACGCCGGCTGCCGCGGCCTGCGGGTGGGCGGGGCCGAAGTGAGCGAGAAGCACAGCAATTTCCTGATCAACAGCCACGGCGCCCGCGCCGCCGATATCGAGGCGCTGGGCGAACTGGTGCGCGCCCATGTGCTGCGGGACAGCGGCGTGGCGCTGGAGTGGGAAATCCAGCGGGTGGGGCGGGTGAAGCCATGAAGGTCGCAGTCCTCATGGGCGGCTGGTCGGCCGAACGGGAGGTGTCGCTCACCTCCGGGCGCGGCATTGCCGCGGCCTGCCGCGCCCTTGGCCATGACGTGATCGAAATCGACATGGGCCGCAATCTGGGCCAGCAATTGGCCAGCGCCGCACCCGATGTGGTGTTCAATGCCCTGCACGGCACGCCGGGCGAGGATGGCAGCGTGCAGGGCGTGATGGACCTGCTGGGGCTGGCCTATACCCACAGCGGGCTGACCACATCGGCCATCGCCATCGACAAGGAATTGACCAAGGCGATGCTGGTGCCGGCCGGCATTCCGATGCCGCAGGGCAAGATCGTCGCCAGCGACAGCCTGTTCAGCGGCGATCCTCTGCCCCGGCCCTATGTGCTGAAACCGGTGAACGAGGGATCGTCGGTTGGCATCGCCATCGTCACCGATGAAAGCAATTACGGCCAGCCGATCCGCCGCGATGTGCCGGGGCCGTGGCAGCATTTCGACACGCTGCTGGCGGAACCCTTCATTGCCGGCAAGGAATTGACCGTGGCGGTGATCGGCGACGAGGCACTGGCGGTGACCGAATTGCAGACGGCGCGCGGCTTTTATGATTATGAGGCGAAATACACCGATGGCCTGACCCTGCACATCTGCCCGGCGGAATTGCCGACCGAGGTGGAGGCCGCCTGCCTGGCCCATGCGCTGGCCGCGCACCGGCGGCTGGGCTGTCGCGGCACCAGCCGATCCGATTTCCGCTGGGATCCGGCCCAGGGCCTGGCCGGCCTGTATCTGCTGGAAGTGAACACCCAGCCCGGCATGACCCCGTTGAGTCTGGTGCCCGAACAGGCCGCCTTTCGCGGCATCAGTTATGAACAACTGGTGCAGCGCCTGATCGACATGGCCATCGCCGATCATGCCGCCACCCTTGCCGGAAGGGCCCGCGCATGACCGCCGCCGTTCTGAAGCGCGGCGCCCGGCCGCCCAGGGCCGCCACCGCCCGCACCGCCGGGGCCCGGCCGGCGATCACGCGCCGGCAGCTGGGCCTGGGCCTGGCCGGCCTGGTGGTGCTGGCACTGGCCGGGATGATCCTGGCCGGGGTGCCGCAACGCGCCTGGACCAGTTTCGTGCAATGGACGGCGGCGCGCGGCTGGGAAGTGCGCCATGTCGAGTTGACGGGTGCGCGCGAACAAAATCGGCTCGCCATCTACAACGCCGTCTTGAACGGCCCCAGCAACGCCATGCTGGCCACCGATCTGGCCGCGGTGCGCCGCCGGCTGCGCGCCCTGCCGTGGATTGCCGATGCCAGCGTGCAGCGCCGCCTGCCCGATACGCTGGTGATCGCCGTGACCGAACGCCGGCCGGTGGCGCTGTGGCAGCTGAACCGCCAGCTGGTGGGCGCAATAGACATCAGCGGGCGCGTGCTGGCGCGCACCCGGCTGGAACGCTGGAATGATCTGCCTATCCTGATCGGCCCGCAGGCCAACGCCCACGTGCGCGAGGCGCTGGAACTGATCGCCGCCACGCCATTGGGCCGCGACATGTTTGCCACCACGCTGGTGGGGGGCCGGCGCTGGGATGTGCATTTCAAGACCGGCGAGGTGCTGGCCCTGCCCGATCAACCCGGCCGGGCCCGCAGCGCGCTGGCCAATTTTGCCCGGCTGGATGCCAGGGGCCCTGACCGGCTGCTGGGCGGCCGTTTCACCCGGTTCGACATGCGCCTGCCCGGCCGCATGATCGTGGCTGGCCCCGCCGTGGCCGAAACCCTGGCCGCGGCCGAAAAGGCGCGGCGCGCGGCGGCCGCCGCCCAGCGCATCTGAAGGAGACCATCGCCGCCATGGCCCCGCGCATTCCCCTTCCCGCCGCCCTGGGCCGCAGCCAGCCGGAACGCAGCGTTGCGGTGCTGGATGTTGGCACGTCCAAGGTGGCGGCGCTGATCGCGCTGGTGGGCGGCGATCGCGAACCGCGCGTGATCGGCAGCGGCCAGAAGCCCTGCGCCGGCCTGAAGCGCGCCACCGTCACCGATTTCGACCGCACCGAAATGGCGATCCGCGGCGCCATGGACCAGGCCGAACGCGCCGCCGGCGTGCAGGTGGAAAGCGTGGTGGCCAGCTTTGCCGCCGGCAATCTTTCCAGCAGCATGGCATCGGCCGAGATCGACATCGCCGGGGCCAGCATCACCCCCACCGACATGGTGACGCTGCGCCAGGCCGGCCGGGCGGCCATCGATCCACGCGGGCGCAGCATCATCCACGCGCTGCCGGCGCTGTATGTGCTGGATGGCCTGCCCGGCGTGGAAAGCCCGCTTGGCCTGCATGCCGACCGGCTGGGCATGGATATTCATGTGGTGGCGGCCGACACGCCGGCCATCCTGAACTTTGGCCGGGCCGTGGGCCAGGCGCATCTGGGGGTTTCAACCCTGGTGGCAACGCCGCTGGCCGCCGGCCTGGCCGTGCTGGACGCCGAAGAGCGTGATATCGGCGTAGCCCTGATCGACATCGGCGCCGGCATCACCAGCATTGCGGTGTATCGCTTTGGCATTCCGGTGGGCGTGGCGACCGTGCCGATGGGCGGGGCCGACATCACCGATGATATCGCCGCCGCCTTTGCCACCCGCCGCAGCCAGGCCGAACGGCTGAAGAGCTTTGACGGGGCCGCCGTTGCCACCACCCGCGACCAGACCGATCCGGTGATCATCCCGCCGGCCGTGGATGACGGCGGGGCCGAGCCGGTGAAGCTGCCGCGCGCGCAACTGGTGGGCGTGATCCGCACCCGGCTGGACATGCTGTTCGGCGAGATTGCCGCAGCGCTGGCCGGGCTGGGCTTTGCCGGGCCCCAGGCCCGGCGCGTGGTGCTGACGGGTGGCAGTGCCGATCTGCGTGGCCTGGCCGATTATGCCGGCACCACCTTGCGCTGCAACGTGCGCATCGGCCGCCCGCGCGGCCTGGTGGGGCTGCCGGTGGCGCAGGAAGGCCCGGCCTTCGCGGCGCTGGCCGGGCTGGTGCTGTTTGCGCAGGCGGACAGCAATGATGTCTGGCATCAGCCGCAGGCCGGCGACAATGCCGCGCCAAAACGGGGATTGACAGGGGTGATCGAAAAACTTTGGGGAAGTCTGTGAAGCCACTTCCCACCGATTCGCGCATCATCTAGTATGTGGGCCACGACGGGAGACACGATATGCTGGAATTTGCCAAGCCCGAATTGAGCGAGCTGAAACCCCGTATCGCGGTGGTGGGCGTGGGCGGCGCGGGCTGCAACGCCGTGGCCAACATGATCGAAACCGATCTGATGGGCGTGGAATTCATCGTGGCCAACACCGATGCCCAGCAGCTGGCGATGAGCCGGGCCGCCACCCGCATCCAGCTGGGCATGAAGATCACGCAAGGGCTGGGCGCCGGGGCCCGGCCGGAAATCGGCCGTGCCGCCGCCGAAGAGACGCTGGACCAGCTGGAAACCGCGCTGGATGGCGCACATATGTGCTTCATCGCGGCCGGCATGGGCGGCGGCACCGGCACCGGCGCTGCCCCGGTGGTGGCCCGCGCCGCGCGCGAGAAGGGCATTTTGACGGTTGGCGTTGTCACCAAGCCGTTTTCCTTTGAAGGCAGCAAGCGCATGCGGGCCGCCGAAGAGGGCATTGCCGAACTGCAGAAGCATGTCGACACGCTGATCATCATTCCCAACCAGAATCTGTTCCTGATCGCCAATGCCAACACCACCTTCAAGGATGCGTTTGCGATGGCCGATCAGGTGCTGCACCAGGGCGTGCGCGGCATCACCGATCTGATGATCATGCCCGGCCTGATCAACCTGGATTTCGCCGACATTCGCACCGTGATGAGCGAGATGGGCAAGGCGATGATGGGCACCGGCGAGGCGATCGGCGAAGGCCGCGCCATCGAGGCGGCGCAGAAGGCCATCGCCAACCCGCTGCTGGACGAAGTGTCGATGCGCGGCGCCAAGGGCGTCATCATCAACATCACCGGCGGCGATGACCTGAAGCTGATGGAGGTGGACGAAGCCGCCTCCTACATCCGCGACATGGTCGATACCGATGCCAACATCATCGTGGGCAGCGCCTTCAACCGCGATCTGGACGGCGTGATGCGGGTGAGCGTGGTGGCCACCGGCATCGATGCCGCCGCCAAGCCGGTGCCGGTGCCGGCCCCGGCGAAAAAACAGCCCAATGGCGCCGCCTTCCTGGCCCAGCCCAGCATCTTTTCCGCCCCGCCGCCGTCGGGTGGTGGGGAGCCGGCCCCGGTGGTGGCGCCGCCGGAACCGGCCGTGGCCACCCGCCCGCCGGAACCAGTGGCCCTGGCGCTGGATCTGCCAGTGGCGGAATCGGCGATTGCGCGCGTGTTCGACGGGCTGCGCGATGCCCCGCCCGCCCCGATCGCCCCCGCCCCGGCCGCCGAGACCGATGAGGATGACGCCATCGATCTGTCTGAAGCGGAACGGGTGGATGTGCCGGCCCCGGCCAATTTCACCTTCACCCCGGCGGTGCCGCCGGCCGCGTCGGCCCCGATTGCCGGCCCGGCCGCCGATCCGCAGCCTGCCCCTGAACCGGTGGCCGGCGAACCGGAACGGCCGCTCACCCTGTTCGAACGCATGATGGGCATGAGCCGCAAGC
The DNA here is from genome assembly GCA_018970445.1 of Alphaproteobacteria bacterium. Lineage (GTDB taxonomy): Bacteria > Pseudomonadota > Alphaproteobacteria > Sphingomonadales > Sphingomonadaceae > Sandarakinorhabdus. Next base: position 124,908 of record JAGWWF010000004.1, read on the forward strand.
CGCGCACGCCGGAACCGCCGCAAAGCCTGGCGCCCGCGCCGGTCGCGCCCGCTGCCAGCGATGATGATGTGCCGGGCTTCATGCGCCGCCAGATCAACCGCTGAGACGCCAACCGGCGACATTGATGCGCCCGGCTGGCAGCAGCCGGGCGCATCCGCCGTTCTGGAACACGGCCGGGCGCTGCCCCGTCTGGCCGGCCTGATCAGGGCCCCAGCGTCTTCAGCAGGAAATTGCTGGCATCGGCCAACACCGGTGCCTTGCCCCGGAACGGTTTCGACAGCGCCAGCAGGATGCCGATATGGCCGATATCGGGATAAAGGCGGGCTTCGGCGCGGCCGCCCAGATCGGTGATGGCATTGGCCAGCCGGCTGCTGTTGCGCGGCAGCACCGTGGTGTCGCCAGCGCCATGCAGCAACAGCAGCGGCGGGGCATCGCCGCGCGCGAAGTGGATCGGCTGGGTATCGGCCGGATCGGCGGCATTGCCCAGGGCCGCATCGGCCACGCCGCCGGGGGTGAACGGCAGGAAATCATAGGGCCCGGCCAGTCCCACCGCGGCCCTGATGCGTGTCGCCACGCCCCAGCGCCGATCCAGCGCCAGCAGCAGGGCGATGTGCGCACCGGCGCTGTGGCCCATCACGGCGATGCGCGCGGGATCGCCGCCATGGCCGGCGATATGGGCCGCCACCCAGTTCAGCGCGGCCGCGCCATCCTCCACAAAGGCCGGCCAGCGCACCTGCGGCACCAGCCGATAATCCGGCACCACCACCACAAGGCCGCGCGCCGCCAGTGCCCGTGCCGCAAAGCCATAGCCTTCGCGGCTGCCGCTGTTCCAGCTGCCGCCATAGAGGAACAGCACCACCGGCAACGGCCCCGCTGCCGCGCCGGCAGGGGCCCACACATCCAGCCGCTGGCGCGAATCGGGGCCATAGGCGGCACCAGCAACCCGCCGCCGCACGCCGCCATCGCCGGGCGCCAGCCGGTTGATGCCGTTGAGCGCGCCCAATGGCGAGCAGGCCGCAGCCAGCGGCGCAAGTGCGGCAAGCCAAACCAGCGAACGGCGGCTCATCATGCCGGGGCGATAGCCCGGACCGGCCAATCAGGCCAGCACGGCATTGACAATGATTGCCGCACAGGCGGCGCACGGTTATGGTGGAATCGCACAGGAGGGCAGGCCATGAAGCTGAACATCAACGGCAAGCTGGTTGAGGTGGCGGCCGATCCCGACATGCCGCTGCTGTGGGCGCTGCGCGATCTACTGGGCCTGACCGGCACCAAGTTCGGCTGTGGTGCCGGTTTCTGCGGGGCCTGCACGGTGCAGCTGGACGGCGAACCGGTGCGCGGCTGCCAGACCCCGGTTTCCGCTGTGGGCACCGCCAGGATCACCACCATCGAAGGACTGTCGGCCAGCGCCTGGGGCCGCAAGCTGCAGGATGCCTGGGTGGCGCTGGATGTGCCGCAATGCGGTTATTGCCAGGCCGGGCAATTGCTGGCGGCCGAAGCCCTGCTGCGCGCCACCCCCAAGCCGACCGATGCCGATATCGATGCCGCGATGAGCGGCAATCTGTGCCGCTGCGCCACCTACACCCGCATCCGCGCTGCGATCAAACAGGCCGCTGCGGCATGAGGCTGAACCGCCGCGCCGTGCTGCGGGCCGGCGTGCTGGCTGGCGGCGGGCTGTCGCTGGGTTGGCAGCTGGGCCCGGCGCGCGCCGCCGCGCCGGGCGTGCTTTCCGCCTTTGTCGAGATTGCCGCCGATGGCGCCATCCGGATCACCGCCCACCAGCCCGAAATCGGCCAGGGCGTGAAGACCAGCTTCCCGATGATGATCGCCGAGGAACTGGATGTCGATTGGGCGCAGGTGCATGTGGTGCAGGCGCAGGGCATCCGCGAACTCTATGGCGTGCAGCTGGCCGGCGGGTCTTCGGCCACGCCAACCCAGTTTGAACGCATGCGCCGGCTGGGTGCCGCCGCCCGCGCCATGCTGGTGGAGGCTGCCGCCCGGGCGTGGGGCGTGCCGGCGGCGCAGATCACCACCGGCAGCGCCATGCTGCACCACACGGCCAGCGGCCGCAGCGCGCGTTATGCCGACATGGCGGCTGCGGCATCGGCCCTGCCCGCCCCCATGCCCGAAACCCTGGCCCTGAAAGACCCGGCAGCGTTCCGCATCCTGGGCAAGCGCATCCCCGGCGTGGACAATCGCGCCGTCGTCACCGGCGCGCCCCTGTTCGGCATCGATGCCCGCCCGCCCGGCGTGATGCACGCCGCCTTTGCCAAATCGCCGGTGTTCGGCGGCAAGCTGAAAAGCGCCAACAGAGCCGCCGCGCTGGCGGTGCCGGGCGTGAAGGCGCTGTTCGACATTGCCGAACGCCGCGACCTGAAGACCCAGATCGACGTGGGCCTGCCCGGCATCGAGGTGTTGCCGCAGGGCATTGCAGTGATCGCCACCAACACCTGGGCGGCGTTGCGCGGCCGCGATGCGCTGGCCTGTCAATGGGAGGGCGGCGATGCCGCCTTTCAATCGAGCGCCGCGTGGGAGGCCGCCGCCGCAAAGGCCTGGCGCGATGGCCCGCAGAAGCCCGGCACCATCAATCATGGCGATGCACTGGCGAAGCTGGCCGGAGCCGCCCGCCGCGTGAAGGCCGATTACAGTTACCCCTTTCTTGCCCACGCCGCGCTGGAACCGATCAACGCCACCGCCGAGGTGAAGGACGGCAAGGCCACGCTGTGGCTTTCAACGCAGACGCCGGAGGATGCGCGGCGCATGGTGGCGCTGGCGCTGGGCCTGAAGCCGCAGGATGTCACCATCCATCTGATGCGATCGGGCGGCGGCTTTGGCCGGCGGCTGATGAACGATTTCGCCGTGGAAGCCGCGGTGATCGCCCGGGCCGCCGGCGTGCCGGTGAAGCTGACCTGGGATCGCGCCCAGGATTTCGCCCACGACTGGCTGCGCCCCGGCGGCTGGCACCGGCTGGAAGCCGGGCTGGATGCCAGGGGCGACATCATCGCCTGGCACGATCATTTCATCAGCTTTGGCCGCAATGGCACGCTGGACCCGCCGGCGGCGATCGATGCCTCGCTGTTTCCGGCCGGCGTGATCCGCGATTATCGCGCCGATGTGACGGTGCTGCCGCTGGCCTCCACCCTGGGCTGGCTGCGCGCGCCGATCAACAACGCCTTTGCCTTTGTCACCCAGGGCTTCATCGATGAATGCGCCCATGCCTGCGGGCGTGACGCGCTGGATTATCGCCGCGCCCTGCTGGGGCCGCCACGCGCCATCCCCATTGCCGAGGAGTTCAGCGGCGAGACCGCCGCCGATGCCAAGGGCACCCCCTATCACACCGGGCGCATGCGCGGCGTGCTGGATCGCGCCGCCGCCATGGCCGGCTGGGGCCGCACCTTGCCGGCGCGCACCGGCATGGGCATCGCCTTTCACTTCAGCCATCTGGGCTATTTCGCCAATGTGGTGGAAGCCAGCGTTGCCGCCGATGGCAGTGTGAAGCTGCACAAGATCTGGGTGGCGGCCGATGTCGGCCGCCAGATCGTCAATCTGTCGGGCGCGGAAAACCAGGTGCAGGGCAGCGTGATCGATGCGCTGGGGGCCGCCATGGGCCAACGCATCAGCTTTGCCGATGGTGCGGTGGAACAGCGCAACTATGGCGATTTTCCGCTGGCCCGCATGAACGATGCGCCGCCGGTGGCGGTGGAATTTCTGGCCACCGATTTTCCCACCACCGGCCTTGGCGAACCCGCCTATCCCAGCCTGGCGCCGGCCCTGGCCGGGGCGATCTTCCAGGCCACGGGCAAGCGCCTGCGCCAGTTGCCGTTCGATACCAGCCAATTGACTGCGTGAGGCCGTATGACCGTGTCGATCAGCCGCCGCAATTTCCTGTTTGCCAGCGCCGCCGTGGGCGGCGGCCTGTATCTGGGCCTGTCGCCCGAACCGGCCGGCGCCGCCGAAGCCGGGCAGCTGAACGCCTGGGTGGTGATCCCGGCCACCGGGCGCATCCGCATCATGGCCAGCAACCCCGAAGTGGGCCAGGGCATCCGCACCAGCCTGCCGATGGTGATTGCCGAGGAACTGGATGCCGATTGGGGCGCGGTGGAGATCGTGCCGACCATCGCCGATGCCAAGGCCTATGGCCGGCAGGTGGCGGGCGGCAGCCAGGCGATGCCCACCCATTACGAGAACATGCGCCGCATCGGGGCAGCCGCCCGCGCCATGATCCTGGATGCCGCCGCCGCCGCCTGGGGCGTGCCGCTGGCCGAACTGAAGACCGACCGGGGCCAGGTGATCCACGGCCAGCGCCGCGCGCCCTATGGCCAGTTTGCCGCCGCCGCCAGCGCCCTGCCCGCCCCTGATCCGGCCAGGGTTGCAGTGAAGGACCCGAAGGATTTCCGCCTGATCGGCAGCTTCCAGCCCGGCGTGAACAACCGCGCCATCGTGTCGGGCCGGCAGGATTATGGCATTGATGCCGTGGTGCCGGGGATGATCCATGCCGCCTTCCACAAGAGCGGCGTGCAGCGCGCCACGGTGAAATCGGCCAATCTGGATGCGGTGAAGGCAATGCCGGGCGTGCGCGATGCCTTCATCGTGCCGGCCAGCGACGAATATGAAGGGCTGCTGGGCGGCGTGGCCATCCTGGCCGACACCACATGGCACGCCGCCCGCGCCCGCAATGCCCTGCAGGTGGAATGGAACGACAGCCCGGCCGCCTTCCAGTCCAGCGCGGCCTGGGCCAGCCAGGCGACGCAGGCCAAAGGCAAGCCGCCGGCCCTTGCCGTGCACGCCGCCGGCGATGTGCCCGCCGCCATGGCCGGGGCAGCCAAGCGGCTGGCCGCCACCTATGAATATCCCTTCATTCCGCATCTGCCGCTGGAACCGATCAACTGCACCGCGCGGGTGACGGGCGACAGGGTGGAAATCTGGGCGCCCACGCAGAACCCGGAACCCGGCCGCGCGGCGGTGGCCAAGACGCTGGGCGTGCCGCCGGAAAACATCACCATCCACATGATGCGCGTGGGCGGCGGCTTTGGCCGGCGATTGCAGAATGATTATATGGTGGAAGCCGCGCAGATCGCGCGGATGGCCGGCCGCCCGGTGAAGCTGACCTGGACGCGCGAAGATGATGTGACCCAGGATTTCCTGCGCCCCGGCGGCTGGCACCATCTGGAAGCCGGGCTGGATGCCGCCGGCCGCTGCATCGCGTGGGACAATCATTTCATCAGCTTTGGCCGCGATGGCAAGTTCGCCCGCGCCGCCGGCATTGCGCCCAGCGATTTCCCCGCCGGCATGGTCGATCATTTCCGGCTGGGTGCCACGGTACTGCCGCTGATCCACACCACCGGTTTCCTGCGCGCGCCCGGCAACAACGCCTTCGGCTTTGTCACCCAGGGCTTCATCGATGAACTGGCCCATGCAGCCGGCAAGGACCCGCTGGTGTTTCGCCGCGAATTACTGGGGGCCGCACGCATCATCGGCGATCCCAGCAGCCGCGGCAGCTACAACACCGGGCGGATGCGCGCCGTGCTCGACAAGGCCGCCGCCATGGCCGGCTGGGGCCGCAAGCTGGCCCCGCGCACCGGGTTGGGCATTGCCTTCCATTTCAGCCACCTGGGCTATTTTGCCAATGTGATCGAAGCCAGCGTGGCCCGCGATGGCACGGTGAAGGTGCACCATGTGTGGGTGGCCGGCGATGTGGGCCGCCAGATCGTCAATCCGGCCGGGGCGATCAACCAGGTGCAGGGCAGTGTGCTGGATGCGCTGAACGCCTGCCGCAACCATGCTGTCACCTTTGCCGATGGTGCCATCGAACAACGCAATTTCGGCGATCTGCCGCTGCTGCGCATGGACGAAGCGGTGCCGATCGATGTGGCATTCCTGACGCCCGATTACGCCGTCACCGGCCTTGGCGAACCCGCCTATCCGGCCGTCGCCCCGGCGCTGGCCAATGCGATCTTTGCTGCCACCGGCGTGCGCCTGCGCAAGCTGCCGTTCGATTTTTCCGCCCTGAAAGCCTGAATGTGACCCGATTTGTTGCGGCGCTGGCGGCCGCGCTGCTGGCATGGCCGGCGCTGGCCCAGGATGTGCAAAGCTGGAACACGCTGCTGTTGCAGGGGCCGGTGGATGGCAAGCTGCTGCTGTGGGCGGAATTGCAGCCGCGCTTTACCAGCGATGTCAGCCGGCTGGGGCAATTGGTCGTGCGCGGGGCGGTGGGCGTGCGGCTGAAGCATGATATCGATCTGCACGCCGGCTATCATTACCAGCACAACAATCTTTCGCCCGGCATCCGCAGCGATGAACATCGCTTCTGGCAGCAATTCATGGCCCCGGTGTTCCGGCGCGACAACGGCCATGCCCTGATCACCCGCTGGCGACTGGAAGAGCGGACGTTTGAAAATGCCCAGGATCTGGGCGTGCGGCTGCGCATCATGTGGCGCATGCAATTGCCGCTGCATGGCAAGGGCACCGCCGGCCCGCTGCTGATCAGCGAGACCTTCGTTGCCATGAACAGCACCGATTGGGGCGCGCGGCGCGGGCTGGACCAGCAACGCAGCTTTGTCGGCTGGCTGCAACCGCTCAGCCCGCATCTCAACCTGGAGGCGGGTTACATGCACCAGCACCTCAACCGGCCCGGCCGCAACCCCGGCAACCATGTGTTGAGCCTGACGCTGAACCGCCGGCTGGGCTGAAGCCGTTATTTCAGGGTTTTCAGATAGGCGATCATGTCGGCCCGGCGCCTGGCATCGGGGATGCCGGCAAAGGCCATGCGGGTGCCCGGCGCCCAGGCCGCCGGCCGGGTGAGCCAGGCGTTGAGATTGGCATCGGTCCAGTTGCCGGTGCGGCGCTTGAGCGCGGCTGAATAGTTGAAGCCGGCCACGCCGGCGATGCGCCGGCCGGCCACACCGGCCAGGGATGGCCCGATGCGGTTCTGGCCGCGCACCACGCTGTGGCAGGCGCGGCACTGGGCAAAGGCCTTTTCGCCGGCCTTGGCATCCTGCGCGGCGGCCGGGGCCGCGATCAGGCCGGCGGCCAGCGCCAGCAGGGGAAACAGTGTCTTCATCGGTCTTGCCTCCTTGCCAGGATCAATGGTTGTGAGCGGCGGCGGCGATGGCCTCCACCTTGAACTGGACGGTGATGCGGCCGGCCTTTTCAAACAGCAGCTGCACCGGGATCATGCGGCCGGCGGGCATGTCGCCCTTCAGCCCGATGAACATCACGTGCAGGCCGCCGGGCGCAAACGCCACGCGGCCGCCGGCCGGCACCGGCACGCCGCCGGCCTGTGCCCGCATCTGCATCACCGCCCCGTGCGCGATGGTGCCGTGCAGATCAGACCGGTTGGCCGCGGCCGTGGTCACCGCGATCAGGCGATCATCCACCCGGCCGCTGTTGCTGATCGCCAGATAGCCGGCCCCGGTTTTCGATACCGGGCTGGCCACGCGCAGCACCGGATGGGTGATGCGCAGCGCCCCCAGCCGATACTCATGGGCAGCCGCCGCGCCGGGCGAGACAAGCGCTGCGGCCAGCACAAGGCGAAGGGAAAGGCGCATGAGCCGCATCAGGCCCCGGCCAACCCCAGCGCCTTCAGATCGGCGGTGGCAGCGGCCAGATCGGCATGGGCGACAATCTGGCGGAAGGCGGCATCCAGCCGGCGCACCTGGGCATCGGCGGCGGCCTCTTCGCGCAGGTTGACCAGGAAGAAATCCGACGCGCCTTCCTGAAAGCGGCGGCGTTCGGCCCCGGCCATGGCCAGAGCACGATCCTGTTCGTCGATCGCGATGCCCAGCAGCCGCCGCGCCTGACGCGCCGCAATGCCCAGGCTGCCGATTTCCACCCTGATCTGATCCTCGATGAAGCGGCGGCGCTGGGCAAAGCCTTCGATATCGGCCTGGGTCTGGTTCAGCCGGCCGCGCGCGGCGCGCTGCTGGATCGGCACCGTCAGGGTGAGGCCCAGTTTCGATTCGGTGCCAGTATAGGCCCGCCCGGCCAGCCCGGCATCGCCAACATATTGATTCACCTCGGCCTTCAGATCAAGCCGAGGCAGGAAATTGTTGCGATCCAGCGCCAGCCGCTGCCGGGCCTGGGTGATGCGCACATCCACCAGCTTCAGATCGGGGCGATTTTCCAGCGCCGCCATCACATCTTCGGCCACCGGCAACGGCGCCGGCAGGGCGCGCGGCAGCCGTTCCGCACCGGGCACCAGCGGGTTGCCATCACCATCGCGCCAGAACAGCGAAAGATTGACAGCGGCCTGCTGCAACGCCTGTTCGGCCTGCACCACCAACGTCTGGCGGCGCAGGATATTCTGCTCATTCTCGGTCAACAATATTGCCGGGCGCAGGCCTTCGGCCACCTGGCGCTTGAACCCGGCCTGGCGATCCAGCGCCAGTTGCAGCAGGCCCTTGAACACCGCCACGCGCTGGCCGGCGATCACCCAGTTGTTCCAGGCGGTGATGGCGCGGGCCTGCACGCCAATGGCCACCAGCAGCCGATCATTGTCGGCCAGTTCGACATCGCCGGTCGCCAGTTGCCGGTTGAAGCGGCGATCATCAATCTGGCGATCGCGCAGAAGCGAAAACAGCGTGCCCACCGTGAGCCGGCCATAGCGCGCGGTGTTGTTGCTGGATTGCGAACTGGGAAAGCTGCCGCGGGCGATGTCATAGCCGGCATAGACATTGCCGCCATTGCTCGCCAGCGGTTGGAAAAGCCGCGCGCCCACTTCGGCCCCGTCGAAAAAGCCGGTGGGCCGGGCATCGAGATTGGCACTGAACAGCGTGTCGAACGCGCCTTCGGTGGAGAGCAGCCGGCCTTCGGCGCCGCGCACCCGTGCCAGCGCCTCCAGCACCTGCGGCGCGTAGAACCGGCTGTTGGCCAGCAGTTCGGGCAGCACCAGCGGCGCGGCCGCATCGGGCAGCGGCCGGGCGGCGTCGCGGGCATCGGCCTCCAGCGCCGGGCTGGCACCGGGCTTGCCGCGCGGCAGTTGCGCCGCGCCCGGCCCGGCCAGCGCCATCGCCGCCAGCAGCAGCAGCAGGAGCTTATTTCGCCTTGGCATCGTCGGTCTTGGCTTCGGCCTTCATCTGGCCATTTTCTGCCGGGCTGGCGCCGGGCCGGGTGAATTGCAGCGGGAAATCATTCAGCAGCCGCCACAGTTCGAACCAGATCGGCACGGTGTTCATCTGCACCCAGCCACGCACCTTGGCCCCCAGCCGCACCGAGCGTTCATCCGGCCAGGGATCGCGATCACCACTTTCGGTGACAAGCAGGCGGAACAGGCCATTGGGCGAGGCATTGAGATCGACCGCGGCGACCTGGCCATCGAAATAGCCCTTGGCCACCGACGGCCAGCCCGAAAACTGGATCGCCGGCCAGCCTTCGAATTCCAGCCGCACCCGCCGGCCCACATGGATCAGCGGCACATCGCGGCCATCGACATAAAGCTCCACCACCCGGCGCGACTGTTCGGGCACGAAGGTGGCCAGCAGATCGCCCTGCTTGACGATGGTGGCGGTATCGATGCTGGCCACGCGCATGATGCGGCCGGCGCGCGGCGCGCGGATCATCTGTTCCGATTGGCGGCGCAGGTTCACATCGATCTTGTTGATCTCGGCGCGGGAGGAGGCGATCTTGGCGCGGAATTCCGCCACCTTGATCTGCGCCAGTTCCATGTCGCGCCGGGCGGCAAGGCCTTCGCCATACAGCGTCATCATCCGCTTCACATCACGCTGGGCGGTGGCCATGGCGGCTTCGGTGGCGGCGATTTCCGCCACCTTCTGGGCGCGTTCCGCCCCCAGCCGCGACAGGAAATCGGGATCGATATCGATCACGCGGGCGATCGGATCACCGGCCTGCACCCGCGCGCCATCGGTGACATACCAGCGATCCAGCCGGCCGGGCACCAGCGCGGTGATATTCTGTTGCCGGTCGCGCGGATCAAAGGCGATCACGCTGCCATTGCCCTGCGCCGTCTGCACCCACGGCACCAGCGTGACGAACAGAATGAAGCCGACAATGCCGATCAGCACGATGCGGCCCACCACCCGCATCACCGGCGGTGGTTCCAGGCTGGCCAGGGTGCGAAAGGCGGCGGCGTGTCCGGCAAGACGATCACTGGCCATCATCGGTCTCCCGGCTGGCGGCCCCGCGCAGGGCATCGAATTCGGCCCGGCTGGCGGTGATGCGCTGCTGTTGCAGGCCCAGCCACAGCCAGCCATCCAGCGTCACCGCTTCGGGCCGGTTGCTGAAATACAGGATGGTGGTGTTGCTGCCGGCCAGCCGGGCAAACACCGCCGTCAACCGCGCCACCGGCACTGTATCGAACAGCGGCGACATCACCAGGATGCGCGGTTCCGACAGGATGGCGGCGGCCAGCTTCAGCTGCATCATCTTGGCCACCGTGAACGGTGCCCCGGTGGAGGACAGCTTGGTCTGCATGCCGTCGGGCAGCAGCGCCACGCGGTCTTCCAGGCCCACCAGCCACAGCGCCTCCAGATGATCGGCGGCGGTGCGGGCCGGATTGGCCAGGGTGAGATAATCACTGATCGACGATTCCACGATGGCGGCGCGATCCAGCACCATCACCTGGCTGCGCAGCGCCAGCGGATCCATCACGGCCAGATCGACGCCGCCGATCGTCACCATGCCGGCGGCCGGTCGCTGCAGGCGCTTCAGCAGATCGGCAAAGGCCCGTTCCATGCCCGGCACGCCCTGGCAGACCAGCCGGCTCGATTCGGGAATGTCCAGATTGAGCTCGGCATCGCCAACCAGCAGCCGCGCGCGCACCCGGTTGAAGCTGAGCTGGCCCGATTGCGGCGGCGCCACGCCGGCCGGCACCGGCGGTTCCTGTTGCAGGCCATAGAGCAGCGACAATTCCTCCACCGAAGCGACCGCGTCATACACATCGTCAAGATAGGAATAGAGGCTGTTCATGCCGGAAAACACGCCGGACAGGATGAGTTCGGCCGCCACCAGCTGCCCGATCGACAGCTCTTCCTGGATCACCAGCCAGCCGCCCAGCGCCAACAGGCCGGCACTGGCCAGGGCATAGAGAAAGTAAAAGGCGATGGTCTGCGGAAACTGATAGGAAAAATGCGCCGCATGCGCCTTCACATAATTTGAACTCACCCGCTCCGCCCCATTCAGGGCGTAATCGATATGCCGGGCCGATTTGTAGAAGCCGTTGGATGCACCGATGGTTTCAAGAAAATGGGCGGCATTGTATTTTTCGTGGGACAGGTTGATCGAGGTCTTCATCGCGCCGGTCGACCAGATCGCCCACACCGCCCACAACAGCGCGATCAGCACCAGATTGAAGGCCAGAAAGAAGGGGTGATAGAAACTGGTGACGACAAAACCGACGATCATGCCCAGGATGATGGTGAAGCCGCCGATCAGCAGCGACGGCACCGCCTTTTGCATGTTGACCAGTTCGAAATAGCGGTTGAACAGATCAAAGCGCCGCGTGTCCTGAAAGAAGGGATCAGCCGCGTTGATCACCCGGATGGTGAGATCGGCGACCAGCCGCGCCATGAAGCGGCGGCGATACAATTCCATCAGATGGATGCGCAGCACCGACAACAGGCCGGAAATCACCAACAGCACGAACAGGATGCCCGACAGGGTGAACAGCGGCACCGGCAGCGCCGTGTTGGCGATGCTGTTGATCAGCAGCTGCACCGAAACCGGCACCGCCAGGCCCAGCAGGGCAATGCCCAGGCCATAGACCACGGCCAGCCAGAAATAATTTTTTTCCGGCCAGACGATATCCTTCAACCAGCGCCACACCAGCCGGTTGAGATCCATCTGCGAAAGTTCCTTGGCGGCCATGAGACTCCAGTCGCTGCGGGACGGCACAGCGCGCATTTAGGGGCCCGCCCGGCATTTGCCAAGCTGGCCACCGCAAAAAGATTACATCCACGTAATGCAAGCGCCGGCCTGAACCACCGCTGTATGGCGCGGGGTCACAGCAAGGCCAGTTCCTGCGGGCGCGACGCCGGGAAGATGCGCTGCACCGCCGCCGGCCCCAGGCCATAGAGCCGGGCGAACAAGGCCCCCATCACGTCGCGGCCATCGTTGAGCACCGGAAAATCGCGATTCTGGTGCAGCATGGCCTCGTTCACCTTTTGCTGCCGCCCGGCGATGCGGCCGCCGGCCACCGCGCCGCCCAGCAGCAGAAAAGCGGTGCCATGGCCATGATCGGTGCCCTGCGAGCCATTCTGCCGGAAGGTGCGACCGAATTCGGAGATCACCAGCACCGCCGTGTCGCGCCAGGCCGGCCCCATCGCCCCGGCCAGGTTCGAAAGGCCGCGGGCCAGCACGCCCAGCCGGTAATCCAGCCCGCCCGCCTGGCCAACATGCGTATCCCACCCGCCGATATCGGCAAAGCCCAGCGCGATCCGGTCGCGCATCAACAGGCCGATGCGCTGGGCATTGGCTTCAAAGGCGGCAACGCCGCGGGCATCGCGGCCCGATGTGGCCATTTCGCGCTGCAGGGCGGCCGAAACCGCCGCGCCGGCACCCATGCCGGCGCTGACCTGTTCGCCCAGCTGCGCATCGCCGGCATACATGGCGGCAATCGCGGCCTGCCGCCCGGCCGACAGGGCCGATCGCTGGCCCAGATCGGAATTGGGGATGACCAGGCTGCCGCGCATGGCGATCGGCAGTTTCTGGGTGAAGGCCATGGCCGTGCCGCGCGCACCGATTTCCACCGCCAGCCGGTTCATGAAGCCACTGGTGGCCGCGCGGTTTCGGCCCGGGTAGCCAAATTCGATGATGTCCTGCGTTTCGAAATGGCTGCGCGACAGATCGGGGCTGCCGGCAAAGGGGATGAAGGCCAGCTGCCGGCGGTTCCACAGCGGCAGCAGCGGATCGGCCACGGCATTGAGCGCCCAGCCATCGGCCAGCGGGCGCTGCCGGTCGGGCGCAATGGCGATGCCCGGCCGGCTGCGGCGATAGAAATCATTGGCCTGCGGCACCAGCAGGCTGGCGCTGTCGTAACCGCCGCGCAGGAACAGGATCAGCAGGCGCGGCGATCCGGCCGGCATCGCCCAGCCGGCGGCAGAGAACAGGCCGGCGGCCCCGGCGGCCGCACCGCCCAGCAGCTGGCGGCGGTTCAGGGCCTCGGGCAGGGCGGGTCCGGTCATCGCCGCATGAACTCCGGAGAGGAGAGGAACAGCATGTTGCGTTCGCGCCGGCTGCCGGCGGCATCGATCGCCGCCGCCGTCGCTGGCGCCAGCCGGGCGTGGATGCCGCTGCGCACCCGCACATCGGCCAGATCGGTGAGCTGCAGTTCCGCCCGCGCCCGCGCAATCAGGCCGCGATCCAGCCCGGCATAGAGCCGCTCGCCGCCGCGGCCCAGCGCCTCGGCCAGCTTGAAGCGATCATCAAGCTGCCCCGATGCGTTCCAGTTGGCGGCTTCCAGCGGCCAGCCATCGGGCGTCACCCGTTCCATGCGCGGCTGGCCCAGCCGGCGCAGCAGCAGCGCCAGCTCGCCCGGATTGCTGATCGGCCGATCAAAATACATCAGCCGCACCGCCGACAGCAGATAATGATTGGGATCCTTGTACAGCGTGCCCAGCGATGCCGCGAATTCCGGCCGGGCAAACAGCAGGCGCAGCACGGCGGCGATATCGCCATCGCTGCGCCGGAATTCGGCCGCCATGGCATCGACCACCGCCGCCGGCGGCGCATCGGCAAGCAGATATTGCGCCAGCCGGTAGGATATGCGCCACGCCGTGGCCGGCTGGCGGCAGGCCAGTTCGGTGGCCTGGGTGATGCCGGCCAGGCCGGAGGCGGTGATGCGCGTGCCCAGCACTGTCTTGGGCCCGGCATCGTGCAGCGCCGGATCGAACAGGGCGAGGCCGTCGCGCCAGCCTCCCCGTGGCGGCGGCGGGGCCGGCCAGTGCGCCACATCCACCGTCAGGCCGGTCAACACCCGCGCCAGTTGCTGCACATCGCCCTGGCTGTAACCGCTGCCCACCCCCATGGTGTGCAGTTCCAGCAGCTCGCGGGCATAATTTTCGTTGATGCGCCCGGCCCGGCTCTGGGCGTTGTTCAGATAGAGCAGCATCGCCGGGTGACGCTGCGTAGCGTGCACCAGATCGCAGAAGCGGCCCAGTGCGCGCGGGCGGATCACCCGTTCCAGATAATCATTGGCCAGCGGGCCATAGCCGGTGCCGACAAAGCGGATGGAAAAATGGTTGAACCAGAACCAGGCCAGTTGTTCGCGCAGCTGGTCCTGCGAATGGAGATCGCGCACCAGGCTGCGTTCCACCGCGCGCTGGAACCAGTCGCGCGCTTCGCCATTGGCGGCGCGGAACATGGCCAGGCTGGCATCGACATCGCCCTGCTGCTTGGTCTGGCGCGAGGCGCGGCGCGCTTCCATCAGGCGCACCATGGCGGCATTGCCGCCTTCGGCCGGATCGGCCAGCCGGTCATACAGCGGCTGCACGTCGGGGGGCAGACGCACCGTGTCGGGCGGGGACGCCAGCTGCGCCGCGATCCAGCCCTGCCGGCCCAGCCGCCGCCATTCCGGCAGATCGGCCGGGCTGGCACCCCAGGTCAGCCGATCAAGCCAGGCGGCATCGGTTGGCGACAGCGGCGGCCCTTCGGGCACATCGGCGCTGCCACAAGCCGCCAGCAGCAGCAGGGGCAACCAGCGTCGCAAGCGGGTGAAGGGCAAGACGAAGCGCATGGCTTCATGCTTCCCCCATGCGCTCCGGCCGGTCAAGCAAGTTGCTGCAAACCCTGCCGCAACAGCGCGCAGATTTCGCCAATCTGGCCTTCGCTGATGATCAGCGGCGGCGACAGGGCGATGATGTCCCCCGTCACCCGGATCAGCAGGCCGGCATCGAACATCGCCCGGAAAATCTCCTGCCCGCGTGCGCCGGGGGCACCGGGGCGCGGGGCCAGTTCGATCCCGGCCACCAGGCCGAAATTGCGGATGTCGATCACGTGGGGCAGGCCGGCCAGATCGTGCAGCGCGGCTTCCCACAGCCCTTCAACGGCGCGGGCGCGGGCAAACAGCCCCTCGGCGGCATAAAGATCAAGCGCAGCGATGCCGGCAGCGCAGGCCAGGGCGTGGGCGGCATAGGTGGTGCCGTGGAACAGCTCGATCCCCGGCGCATCGCCGGCGGCATCCACGATTCCATCATGCACCGGGCGGGCCACCGCGACCGCCCCCATCGGCACGGCGGCATTGGTGAGGCCCTTGGCCAGGCACATCATGTCGGGCGTGACGCCAAGGCGCTCTGCCGCCGTCGCGGCGCCCAGCCGGCCAAAGCCGGAAATCACCTCGTCAAAGATCAGCAGGATGCCGTGCGCGGCGGTGATGGCGCGCAGCCGTTCCAGATAGCCCGCAGGCGGCACCAGCACGCCGGTCGATCCGGCCAGCGGCTCCACGATCACCGCCGCGATGGTATCGGCGCCGTGCAGGGCGATCATCGCCTCCAGCCGATCGGCCAGTTCGGCGCCATGGGCGGGCTGGCCGCGCGAAAAGGCGTTGCGCGCCAGATCATGGGTGTGGGGCAGATGATCGGTGCCGGGCAGGCCGGGGCCAAAGGCGCGGCGGTTGGTGACGATGCCGCCCACCGAAATCCCGCCAAAGCCCACCCCGTGATAGCCGCGCTCGCGCCCGATCAGCCGGGTGCGCTGGCCCTGGCCCCTGGCGCGCCAATAGGCCAGCGCGATCTTGAGCGCGGTATCAACGCTTTCGGACCCGCTGTTGGTGAAGAAGATGCGATCCAGCCCATCGGGCATGATCCCGGCCAGCCGCGCCGCCAGCTGGAACGCCAGCGGGTGGCCCAGCTGGAAGGTGGGCGCGAAATCCAGCGTGGCGGCCTGGTGCTGGATCGCCGCCACGATGGCATCGCGGCCATGGCCGGCATTCACGCACCACAGGCCGGCGGTGCCATCCAGGATGCGCCGGCCGTCGGCGGCGGTGTAGTGCATGTCTTTGGCGGCCACCAGCAGGCGCGGATTGGCCTTGAAATAGCGGTTGTCGCTGAACGGCATCCACCAGTTGGACAGATCATTGGGCGCGATGGCGGCCATGGTGGCTCAGGCTTTGGCCAGCAGCTTCTCGATCTGGCTGCCCAGCGCTTCGGGCCGGGTGGCCGGGGCAAAGCGTTCCTGCACCTGGCCATGCTTGTCGACCAGGAACTTGGTGAAATTCCACTTGATCGCCTCGCTGCCCAGCAGGCCGGGGGCCTGTTTCTTCAGCATCTGGAACAGGGGATGGGCGGTATCGCCGTTCACATCCACCTTGGCAAACAGCGGAAAATCCACATCATAGGTGAGCTTGCAGAAATTGGCGATTTCGGTGGCGTCGCCCGGTTCCTGATTGCCGAACTGGTTGCAGGGGAAACCCAGCACCGCAAAGCCGTTGGGGCCATATTTCCTGTGCAGCGCTTCCAGCCCCTGATATTGCGGGGTGAAGCCGCATTTGGATGCGGTGTTGACGATCAGCAGCACCTTGCCTTCGAAATCGGCCATCGACACCTCGCGGCCATCGATGGTCTTGGCGCTATATTCATACACGCTGGTCATGGCCTTGCCCCCTTCACGGCTGATAATGCCCGCCCAGGGCCGCGGTGAAATGCCGGCGGCACAGGGCGACATAACGATCATTGCCACCAATTTCGGTCTGCTGGCCAGAGGTGACAGCCCGGCCCTGGCCATCAATGCGCAAATTCATCGTCGCCTTGGCACCGCAGCTGCACACCGCCTTCATCTCGCTGAGCACATCGGCAATGGCCAGCAGCGCGCTGCTGCCTTCGAACAGTGCCCCCAGAAAATCGGTGCGCAGGCCATAACACAGCACCGGAATCCGCAATTCATCGGCCACGCGCGCCAGTTGCCACACCTGCGCCTGGGTGAGGAACTGCGCTTCATCGACCAGCACGCAATGCACGGTCTCGCCGGCATGGGCAGCGGCAATGGCAGCAAACAGATCCAGGCCCGGTTCGAACAGCCGCGCCGGGGCCGATAGGCCGATGCGCGAGGCGATGCTGCCCACCCCGGCGCGGTCATCCAGCGCGGCGGTGAACAGCAATGTGTTCATGCCCCGCTCGCGATAGTTGAAGCTGGATTGCAGCAGCACCGTCGATTTGCCGGCATTCATGGAGGCATAATAGAAATAGAGCTTGGCCATCGCCCGCGTTCATGCGCCGGGGCCGGCCTGCCCGTCAACGCCGCGCCACTTTCGCTGTTGACAATCATTCTCAATAGCAACACTACGGCCAGACATGATTGCCGGAGTGAAGATGCGCCGTTCCCATCGCCTGTTGCCCGCCCTGCTGCCGGCCCTGCTGTTCACCGCCCCTGCCCCCGCCCTGGCCGGGGCAGCCGATGCCGATGCCGATGCTGGCGCTGCTGCAACCATCATCGTGACGGCCCGGCGCGACACGGATCGCCTGCCCGATCTGGCCGGCACGCTGATCTTTGCCGGCAAGCTGGGCGATGTCGCCGTGCTGGGCGATCTGCCGCCGGTGGCCAGCCGCAACCTGCGCGTCGCCCTGGCCGACATTCCGGGCATATTGGTCTCCGAAGTGTCCAACGGCGCCTGGGCCTCGCTGTCCTATCGCGGGCTGGGCGAACCGCACGAAAGCTGGAACATCCTCACCCTTGCCGATGCCATTCCGGCCGTGCCCGACATGTACAGTTACCCGGCCGGCTATTTCATCCCGCCGCTGGAAGCGGTGGAGCGGGTGGAGTTCATCCGCGGCGCGGCCGGCCTGCTCTATGGCCCGCAGCCGGGCGGGGCGATCAACTATGTGATGAAGGGCCCGCGCCGCACGGCCGGCACGGATGGCAGCGCCCGGCTGATGCTGGGCAGCTGGAACGCCCGCCAGGGGGTGGCCAGCCTCAATGTTTCCGATGGCCGGCTGGCGGCCGATGCGCTGGTGCATTATGCCGCCGGCGATGGCCCGCGCCGGGTGAACAGTGATCATGAACAGCTCACCGGCCGGCTGCGCGGCCATGTGCTGGGCGATGATCTCAGCCTCAGCCTGGCGCTGGATTATTATCAGGGCGATTTTGGTGAACCCGGCGGCCTGACAGGCGCCCGCATGGCGGCCGACCGCCGCGATGGCTCCACCCCGCTCGATCGCATCCGCCTGCAACGCATCGCCCCGTCGCTGGGCCTGGATTGGCAGCTGGACGACGATACCCAGATCACTGCCCGCGCCTTCTACAGCCGGTTCGAGCGGGAAAGCTGGCGGCAGGCCGGCGGCAGCTTTGGCGCTGTCACCCCTGCCGCCAATGTGCTGATCCGGCAATTGCAGACGTTCGAAACCGCCGGCATCGATGTGCGCCTGCGCCGCGATTTCGGCAGCAATGGCCAGCACAGCCTGACCATCGGCGCGCTCGGCCACAGCTCCAGCGCGCCCGTGGCGGTGGACAAGGGCGCCAGCAATACCGATTTTGCCGGCAGCGCCGGTGCGCTGGCCCGCGCCAGCCGCAGCGGCGATGCCGCCGCCCTGTTTGGCGAGCTGAAGCTGGGCCTGGGCGATGTGCAGATCGTGCCGGGATTCCGCCTCGAACGCCTGCGCCAGCGCGTGACCGAAACGCTGGACAACAGCATCGGCAGCGCCAGCGGCGGCGCGCCGGGCGGGGCCAATGGCACGCTGGGCAATCTGCGCAACATCAGCACGGTCGCGCTGTGGGGCATCGGCGCCACCTGGGATGCCGCGCCCGATCTGCGCTTCGTCGCCAATGCCAGCCGCGGGTTCAAGCCGCTGCTGTACAATGATGGCGTCACCTTCCAGGCCGGCATCGATGCCGCCGGCACCTTCGAGGCCTCCTATGCCGTCACGCTGGAAGCCGGCGTGCAGGCCCAGCTGGCCACACTGCTGCGCGTGGATGCCAGCCTGTTCCGGGTGACGTTCGAGGATCAGGTGGGCTTCCTCGCCGGGCCGCTGCCGGCGCTTGGCCGCTTTGGCGCGGTGGCGGCCGGCGGCGCGCGGCGGCAGAATGTGGGCGCGATGCGCAACCAGGGCGTTGATCTGGCGATGCGGCTGGATCTGCTGGGCCCCGATGGCCTGGCGCCGGCGCGCGACACGCTGCGCCTGTCGGCCAATCTGCAACTGCTGGATGCCCGCTTCACGCGCGGCGCAGCATCAGGCTTCACCCCGCAATATGCGCCGGGCCATCTGCTGCGTGCCACCCTGGCCCATATCGGCCAGGGCGGCCGCCGCGCCGCCATCACCCTCACCTCGGTTGGCGATCAACAGGGGGCCGACAACAATGTCGCCGATTTCGCCCTGCCCGGTTACACGGTGGTGGATGCCAGCATCGATTGGCCGATCGGCCGCGGTTTTGCCGTGGGGGCGGGCATCAACAATCTGCTGGATGAAACCTATGCCGCCCGCGTGCGCCCCGGTGCCGGCGGTGGCCTTGATCCCGGCAGCCCGCGCAACATCTTCGTTGCGATCAGCTGGAAGGGCTGATCGCAGGAGCGGTCAGGCGGCGCGGGCCAGGCGGGCCACCTTGATCTGGGCTTCATGTTGGCGTGCCTTCGCCAAATCATGCTGGGTCTGCATGCGCAGCAGCGTATCGGCCGCCACGCCAAAGGCCTTTTCGAAGCGGATCGCCATATCAGCAGACAGGCTTGCATTGCCGTTGAGCAGCGTGCTCAACGCCTGCCGCGACACGCCGAAATGCGCGGCCAGATCGGTGACGCTGATGCCGGCGGGTTCGACGATCTCGGTCTTCAACCAGTCGCCAACATGAACAGCAAGCGACGGATGCATCCTAAGCGCCATGATAATCCTCCAGGTCCATCTCGATCAGCGCACCTTGATGATTAACGCCAAACGTCAGCCGCCAGTTGCGCGTCACCGTCATCGCCCAGCGGCCTTGCTGATCGCCCACCAGCGCGTGCAACCCATAATTGGGCGGCACCCGCAGTTCATCCAGGCCATCGGCCGCCACGATGAACGCCAGCATCTTGCGCAGACGGCCGACATCGCCGACCAGGCCCCTGGCGTTTCCCGTTTCAAAGAAGCGGCGCAGCGCCTTGTGGCGGATGCTGTCAATCTCCACCAGGATAGGATAGCGCAACCAGCGCGTTCGTCAAGTGTCGCGTGACAATTGACGAACGTACGGCTCGGGCCATCACCGGTTGTTGCCGATGAAATCGCCCAGTTCGCCCAGGATGCTGCCTTCGCCGCGGTTCTGGCCGCGGCCCATGGCGGCCTGCATCATGCGGCCGGCCAGCCGGCTGAACGGCAGCGACTGGATCCACACCTTGCCCGGCCCGGTGAGCCGCGCGAAAAACGCGCCTTCGCCGCCGAACAGCATGGATTTCACCCCGCCGGCGCCGACCAGATCGAAATCCACGCTGGGGGTATAGGCGGCCAGGCAGCCGGTATCGACATGCAGCTGTTCGCCCGGTGCCAGCGTGCGTTCCACCACGGTGCCGCCCATCTGCACGAACACCCAGCCATCGCCATCCAGCCGCTGCATCACAAAACCTTCGCCGCCGAACAGCCCGGTCATGATCTTGCGCTGGAATTCGATGCCGATGGAAACGCCGCGCGCCGCGGCCAAAAACGCATCCTTCTGGCAGATCAGCGTGCCGCCCACGCTGTCCAGCTTGATCGGCAGGATCGCGCCCGGCGTCGGGCTGGCAAAGGCCACGCGCGCCTTGCCGCCGCCATTGTGGGTGAAGACGGTGGTGAACAGGCTTTCGCCCGTCACCAGCCGCTTGCCGGCGCCCAGCAGCTTGCCCATGAAGCCGCCGCCCTGATCGGCCGAACCATCGCCGAACACCGTGGTCATGCCCACGGCGGCATCCTTCCACACCATCGCGCCGGCTTCGGCCACCGCGCTTTCGCCGGGGTCCAGCTCGATCTCGACGAATTGCAATTCCTGGCCCTTGATCTCGAAATCGATATCGTCGGCAATGCTGCCCGACCGGCTGTGCTGCCAGGGATTGGCCATTCATCGTCTCCTGTTTGCGCCTGCTGCTGATGCCATTATGGGCACGCTGTATTGCCTTGCCAAGACGGGTATCGGCCAAAAGTATAATCGCCCACCGGCCTGCACCCGAATATCGTTGGTTCAACAAGGGGATATGTGGGGATGGGATCATGCGTGGGCAGCGATTTCGCTGGCTGATGGGCTGCGCCGTGCTGCTGGCCAGTCCGGCGCTGGCCGGCGCAGCCGCCGGTGCCGGCCCGGCCGATCCCGAACTGGTGGTGGTGGCCACGCCCCTGCATGATGTGGGCGAGGCCGTGCTGGCCGCACCGTCGGTGGGCGCCACCGACGAGGATATCGCCGCCGCCCGCGCCGTGGATGCCACCGACTGGCTGCGCCGGCGCGGCGCCGGCGTCTATCTGAACGACATCACCGGCAACCCGTTGCAGGCCGATGTGAATTTCCGCGGCTTTTCCGCCTCGCCGCTGCTGGGTACGCCGCAGGGGCTGGTGGTGTGGCTGGATGGCGTGCGGGTGAACCAGCCCTTTGGCGATGTCGTCAGCTGGGATCTCATTCCCAAGGCCGCCATCCGCGCCATGAACCTGGTGCCCGGTTCCAACCCGCTGTTCGGCCGCAATGCGCTGGGCGGCGCGCTGGTGATCCGCACCAAGGATGGTCGTTCCGATCCCGGCCTGCGCGCCGAGGCCGGTTATGGCCGCTTCGACCGGCGCACGCTGGAGGCCGAAGCCGGCGGCCGCAGCGGCGGGTTTGACTGGTATGCCGCCGGCAACCACTTCGCCGAAACCGGCTGGCGCGATGTGTCGCCCAGCCGGGCGTGGAGCGGGCTGGCCAAGGCCGGCTGGCAACAGGGGGAAAGCCGCCTGAGCCTGACCGCGCTGGCCGCCGATACGCGCCTGAATGGCAATGGCCTGCAGGAGGAACGGCTGCTCGCTGCCCGCCGCGCCAGCGTCTATACCCATCCCGACACGACGTGGAACCGCACCCTGCTGTTCAATGCCACCGCCGAAACCGGCCTTGCTGACCGGCTGGGCCTGAAGGCCAACGCCTTCTGGCGGCGGCTGACAACCCGCACCCTGAACGGCGATGCCAATGACGAGGTGCTGGGCAGCGACGACGTGTATGACAGCGGCGAAACCCCGCTGAACACCCCGTTCCCGTCGGCCGCCTGCATCGAGGAGGCGGCGGAAAATGAGGAGCCGCAGGAGGCGTGCAACGGCCTGTTGAACCGCAGCGCCAGCCGCCAGCATGAAGTTGGCGGCACGCTGGAGCTGGCGCTGGCCCTGAAGGGCGCCCGGTTGACGGCCGGCCTTGCCTTCACCGCCAGCCGCGCCCGCTTTGCCCAGTCGAGCGAATTTGCCTATCTCACGCCGGATCGCGGCGTGATCGGCACCGGCGTGCTGGCCGATGGCACGCAGGATTTCGATCCGGGCGAAGACACGGACGCGCGGGTTGATCTGTCCGCCCGCACCCGCAGCCAGTCGGCCTATCTGCTGGCCGAGATCACCGCCACCAGATCACTCACCGTCAATGCCTCGGCCCGGCTGGATGCCACGCAGATCCGCAATCTGGATCACATCAACCCCGGCCCGGCCACCGGCAGCCTGACCGGCAATCATGATTATCACCGCCTCAACCCGGCCGTGTCGCTGCGCTGGCAGGCCGGGCGCGGGCTGGTGGTGGATGCCGCCGTGGCGCAGACCAGCCGGGCGCCATCGGCGATCGAACTGGGCTGCGCAGATCCCGAAAGCCCGTGCCGCCTGCCTAATGCGCTGGCCGGCGATCCGCCGTTGCACCAGGTGGTGGCCCGCACCATCGAAGCCGGCGTGCGGGTGGAACCGGCCCCTTCCAGCTTCCTGCGTGCCGGCCTGTTCCGCACCACCGCGCTGGACGACATATTGTTCGTTGCCTCCCCGCGCACCGGCTTTGGCTATTTCCGCAATTTCGGCCGCACCCGGCGGCAGGGGCTGGAACTGGTGGCCGGCGCCGCACTGAAACGGCTCACCCTTTCGGCCAGCTACACGCTGCTGGATGCCACCTACCGCAGCGCCGAGATCGTGGGCGGGGCCGGCAACAGCACGAACAGCGCAGGGCCTGGCGGCGAAGGCAATATCCGCATCACGCCCGGCAACCGCATCCCGCTGCTGCCCCGCCATCTGCTCAAGGCCAGCGCCGACTGGCAGGCGCTGGCCTGGCTGCTGATCAGCGCCGATGTGCAGGCGGCCAGCGGCTTGTTTGCCCGCAGCAATGAAAACAACGCCCACCGCCCCGATGGTGACCTCTACCCCGGTGCCGGCAAGACAAGGGGCTGGGCCGTGCTCAACCTGGGGGCCGAGGTGAAGCCGGCCAGGTGGTTCAGCCTGATCCTGCAGCTGGACAATGTGCTGGATGCACGCTTCGCCACCGCCGCCCAGCTGGGCGCGAGCGTGTTTGATCCGGCCGGCCGCTTCAACCCGCTGCAGGGTGGGCCGGATGTGGCGCAGGGCGGCACCTTCCTGGGGCCGGGCGCGCCCCGGCAATGGCGGCTGGCCACGCGGGTGCGGTTCTAACCGGCCAGCCTGGGCAGCCGCGCCGCCTCCAGCCCGGCCCAGAAGTGGGAGACGCTGCGCTGCAGTTCCAGCCGCGCCACCGCCAGCCCGGCAAATTGCGGCGGGATGGCGATGTTGCCGGCCTCCACCATCGTCATCCCGGCCTCCATCGCGGCGCGCAGGGCGGGTTCCAGCCAGTCCAGCCAGGCGCGGGTCTGGGCAATCGCGGTGCCGGGCGTGCCATCCACCGGGCCATGGCCAGGCACCACGCGGGCCTGGCCCAGCGCGGCCAGCTGATCCAGCGCCCGCCGCCACGCCGGCAGATCGGCATGCGGTGTGGCCGGCGCGCGGTTGTGGAACACCAGATCGCCGGTGATCAATGTGCCGGTGGCTTCATCCAGCACCGCCAGATCCGATGGGCTGTGGCCGGCCAGCGTGAACAATCGCAACGCCCGCCCGCCGATCAGCACCGGCCCGGCCTGCGCCACCAGCGCCGGGGCGGGCAATTCGGTGCCGCGCATCCAGTCGCCCAGCAGGCGATAGAGCCCGGCGGAAAAGCCCGCCTTATCGCCCGCCACCTGGGCGGCCACCGCCGGGGTGGCCGCCACCATGCTGGCCGGAAAGGCCGATGCGCCAAAGCTGTGATCGGGGTGCAGGTGGGTGAGATAGACGCGCGCCACCGGCGTGCCGGTCAGCCGCCGCGCCAGCACCGCCAGCGCCGCGCCCTGGCGGTGGGAGGCGCCGGCATCGATCAGCACAGCGCCGGCATCGGTGGCGATGATGGTGATGTTGGCGATGGCGCCGCCATTGGCCATGGCAATCGGCGCATCGGCACCGCGCACCACCCAGATGCCGGCCGCCACCGGTTCGGCCACCAGCCGATAATCCGGCGCGGCAGCCAGCAGCGGCAGCCCGGCCAGTGCGCCCAGCAGCTGGCGGCGGGCCAGCATCGTCATGGTTCCGGCGTGCCCGCCAGCCGGGTGGGCGGCAGGCTGCTTTGCCCGGCAACGGCGGCGGCCATCTCCACCCCGCCGCTGTCGCGCCCCGCCACCGTCACGCCTTCGCCTTCGCGCAGGTGCGGCATCAGCATGATCGCCGGGTCTTCCGCCACCGAGGCGTTGAGTTCCAGATCGGCCAGCAGCCGGCCGGTGTTGCTGCGGATGGCCACGCGTTCCAGCCAGTAACTGGGGATATTGTCGACAAAGCCGGTGTCCATCGGGTGCCGCACCGCCAGCGCCAGCCGGGCCGGTGCCGCGCTCACGCCGGCCGGCGTGGTCCACAGCCGCCCGCGCAGCTGCATCAGGCTTTGCGCCCAATCGCCCTTCACCCGGCTGACGGGCGGGGCCGAACAGCCGCCACCGGCGGCATCGATCCAGCCACCGGCCAGCAACCAGCTGCCATCGGCCACCTCCACCGCGGCGCGAACCGGTGTGCGCTGATCCAGCTTGATGCGCAGCGCGATGAAGGCTTCGGCATCGTGCGGCGTGAACTGCACCGCCTGCTGGATGGGGTTGAGATCGGCAAAGACGATGATGCGCTTCACGCCCGGCACGGCGCGCGCATCCACCTGAACCGGAAACTGGCGCTGGTTTTCGGCGATGGCGGGAAAATCCACCTTCACCCGATCATCAAAGCGCACGCGCGCGCCTTCGGGCAGCACCAGTTGCAGCACGGTGGGCAGGAAGGGCGATTGCAGCGGATCATCGCGCAGCGCGCCATCGGGCAACAGGCGATCAGGGGCCGCGGCCACCGGTGCCGCCAGCAGGATCATCCCCAGAAAGGCTGTGTGCCGCCTCATACCAAAGACGAAGTTACGCGCCTGTGCCGCCTGCTACCATCAGACCAAGGGATAAGAGGCGGGGGAGTGAGACATGCGGGCCATCGGCCGAACCGCCACACGGGCCGCGCTGCTGGCACCCTTGCTGGCCGCTGCCGGGCCGACCGATTGGCGCACATCGCCCTTTCACGATCCGGTCACCCTGTATCGCATCGATCGCCCGCGCAGCCCGGTGCCCGGCCCGCCCGAAGGGGTGCCGGCGCTGGATGCCGCCGGCGTCGCCCGGTGGGGCGGGCGGGCGCTGCGCGTCGATGTCTCCCCGGTGGAGGATGGCCGGCGCGACCCTGCCACCGGCCGCTGGACGCTGCTGGCGCCGGCCCGTTCGATCCCGCAGGCGCTGTGGTTTCCCGAAGCCGGGCGGGTGCCGGGCAACCCGGCCATCATCGCCCATTTCATGGCGCGCGTGCCGGTGCTGGCGGCCGGGCGGCCGGTGATCGTCTTCTGCCTCACCGATTGCTGGATGAGCTGGAACGCCGCCTTGCGCCTGCACCGCGCCGGCATCAAGGTGGCCTGGTATGGCGCCGGCCGCGACGGCTGGGCCGCATCCGATCGGCCGCTTGCACCCGTCATCCCATTTGTTAACAAGGAAAAATGATGAGATTTGCGTTGCTCCTCCCCGCCCTGCTGGCCAGCGCCAGCCCCGTGCTGGCCGCCGATGCCGAAGAGGCGATGATCATCGTCACCGGCAAGGGGTTGAAGGATCTGCCCGGCGATGCCGCGCTCAGCCTGGTGGTGATCGAACGCGACCGCATCCTGTCCACCGGTTCCAACCGGCTGGAATCGGTGCTGGCCGATATCGCCGGCCAGCAGCAGTTCCGCCGGTCCGACAGCCGGTCGGCCAATGCCACCTCCCAGGGCATCACCCTGCGCGGGCTGGGCGGCAACGCGTCGTCGCGCGCGTTGCTGATGCTGGATGGCGTGCCCCAGGCCGATCCGTTCGGCGGCTGGATCGCCTTTCCGTCCTTTGCAACCGGCCGGCTGGATCGCATCCGCGTCACCCGCGGCGGCGGTTCGGGCTATTGGGGGCCCGGCGCGCTGGCCGGCACCATCGAACTGGAAAGCGCCGGCCCGGCCACGCTCACCCCGTTCATGGGCGCGATTGCCTATGGCAGCCGCGAAAGCCTGGATGCGCAAGGCTCGCTGGCGCTGAAACGCGATGGCGGCTTTGCCGTGGTGTCGGCCGCCTATGGCCGCGGCGATGGCTTCATTCCCATCGTGGCGCGCAATCGCGGAGCCGCCGATCGGCCGGCGCCCTATGAACAGGCCAGCGCCAATCTGCGCGTGGTGGTGAAGCTTGCGCCCGATACCGAAGCGCAGGTGACCGCCACCGCCTTCACCGATTCGCGCGAACGCGGCACCCAGTTTTCGCGCAACACCTCCGAAGGCGTGGATGCAGCGCTGCGGCTGGTGGGCCGCGGCCGCTGGGGCTGGCAGGCGCTGGCCTATGTGCAGAACCGCAATTTCACCTCGGATTTCGCCGCGGTGAACGCCACGCGCAGCGCCGCCACCCAAACGCTGGCGCAGTTCAACACGCCGGCCACCGGCTGGGGCGGCCGGCTGGAACTGGCGCCGCCGGTTGGCAAGGGCATCACGCTGCGGCTGGGGGCCGATACCCGCCAGCTGCAGGGCGCCACCAACGAGCTGTTCACCTATGTCAATGCCGCCCCCACCCGCCAGCGCGAGGCCGGCGGCGAGACCAGCAACAGCGGCCTGTTCGCCGATGCCAGCATCGAAACGGGCATCGTCACCGCCAGCCTGTCGGCCCGGATCGACTGGTGGGCCATCCGCGATGGCCGCCTGCTGGAAACCACCATCGCCACCGGCGCGCCCTTCACCACCCTGCGCTTCGACAACCGGTCGGGCCAGGAATTCACCGGCCGCGCCGGGCTGGCGGTAAAACCGGCCGATTGGCTGACGTTGCGCAGCGCCGCCTATCGCGGCTGGCGGCTGCCCACCTTGAACGAGCTGTATCGCCCGTTCAGGGTGGGGCCCGATGCCACGGCGGCCAACGCCCTGCTGCGGCCGGAACGGGTGACGGGCGTGGATGCCGGCTTCACCCTGAAACCGGCCGCGGGCATCGAAATCGGCGTCACCGGTTTCTGGAACCGCATGGACGACACGATCGCCAACGTCACCCTGGCCAGCGGGCCGGGCAGTTTCCCCGGCGTCGGCTTTGTCGCGGCCGGCGGCTTCTATCGCCAGCGCCAGAATCTCGATGCGCTCACCGTGTGGGGCTGGGAAATCGATGGCCGGGCCACGCTGGGCCCGTTCGGCCTGACCGCCAGCTGGAGCCATGTCGATCCCGCCATCCGCGCCACGGGCGCCGCTGCCGTGCTGAACGGCCTGGCGCCAGCACAGACCCCGCGCGACCAGTTTTCCGGCACGGTGGATTTCAGCAGCAAGCGGTTCAGCGCCTCGGCCACGCTGCGCAACATCGCCAGCCAGTTCGAAGATGATCAGAACAGTCGCAGCCTGGCGGCCGCCACCATGGTGGATGCACTGATCCTGGTGCCGATCGTTGCGGGCGTATCGCTGGAAGGCCGCGCCGAAAATCTGTTCGATGCCGAAGTGCAGGCGGCGCTGGCCGGCACCGGCGTGGTGGAACGGGCGCTGCCGCGCACCCTGTGGGTCGGGGCACGGATCAGCTTCTGATCGCAGCGCCCCGGCCAGCAAGAAAGGGCGGCCCCGACAGGCCGCCCTTTTTTCGTTGTCGTTCCGCCCCCGCGGACCGGCTCACGCCATTGCGGTCGCCGTTGGCTGCACGCCGGTGAAATTGGCGATGTCGGCAAACACCTCGCCCACACCCGGCACCGCCATGGCGGCACCAATGGCGGCCGGATCGGTGAAGCTGAGGATGCCGACACACAGGAAGGGCGAATCATCGGCCAGCGGGAACAGCGCCTCGCCGCCGGTCATCCCCGCCGGGCCGAAATGCTGCTGGCACAGCGGCAGATGCACCTTCACGTAATAATCGCGATCGAACGTTGCCCCCGGCTGCGCCGGATAGGTCACCACAAGCTTGGCCATGGCCATCCCCCTCACTTCACCTGCGCCAGATAGGTATCCATGCGCTTCTTGGCCAGCGGCGGCAGCTTCAGCCCCTGCGCCGCGGCCAGATTGGCCGAAGCGCCCTTGCCCACCTGCACCACGGCCACCATGCCCATCGAATAATGCGGCAGGCACTTGATGCCATAGATGCCGGCGCTCTTCACCGTCAGCACGAAGTCCTTGCCCATCGCGCCCTTCTGTTCGGCTTCGCCATCGGGCAGCATGCCGGCAATGGTCTGGGCGTTGTGGCCAGGGTTGGTGGCCAGGAACTTCACCGTGTCACCCGGCATGGCCTTCACCACGGCCGGTTCGAACACCATCGCCCCGTCCTTGCCCTGGTTCAGCATCTTCACCTGATGTTCCTTGGCCGCGATCGGCGCGGCCACCAGCGTGGCAGCCAGCATCAGCATTGCAGTGCGCATCATGTTTCTCCCCATGGTTCACCGCTAGCATATCAGCGCGGCCACACAGGGAAAGACCATAGTCCCTTGGTATTATGGCGAGGGTGACCCGTTGGCGCGACACTTGGCCCATCGTCCGGAGTCGGAATTCACCAGCACCGGAGCGTAAGCCGGATCAGGCCGGGCCAAGGGAGGCGAAGATGCTGCAACAGGCGCTTGAACAGCTGCGGGGCCAGGTGGCCATCCGCACACGTTATGACAATTTCATCGGTGGCCAGTGGGTCGCCCCGGTCGAAGGCCGCTATTTCGACAATCTGTCGCCGGTCACCGGCCAGAAGGTGTGCGAGATCGCCCGCAGCCAGGCCGCCGACATCGAACTGGCGCTGGACGCCGCCCACAGGGCGAAGGACGCCTGGGGCCGCACCAGCCCGACCGAGCGCAGCAACATGCTGCTGAAGATCGCCGACCGGATGGAGGAAAAGCTGGCGCTGCTGGCGCTGGTGGAAACCATCGACAATGGCAAGCCGATCCGCGAGACCACCGCGGCCGACGTGCCGCTGGCCATCGATCACTTCCGCTATTTCGCCGGCTGTCTGCGCGCCCAGGAAGGATCGATCGCCGAGATCGACCACGACACCATCGCCTATCACTTCCACGAACCGCTGGGCGTGGTCGGCCAGATCATTCCGTGGAACTTCCCGCTGCTGATGGCGGCCTGGAAGGTCGCCCCGGCGCTGGCCGCCGGCAACTGCATCGTGCTGAAACCGGCCGAACAGACCCCGATGTCGATCATGGTGCTGATGGACATCATCGGTGACATCCTGCCGCCGGGCACGCTGAACGTCGTCAACGGCTTTGGCCTGGAAGCCGGCAAGCCGCTGGCGACATCGAAGCGCATCGCCAAGATCGCCTTCACCGGCGAAACCGGCACCGGCCGCCTCATCATGTCCTATGCCACCGAAAATCTGATCCCGGTGACGCTGGAACTGGGCGGCAAGAGCCCCAACATCTTCTTTTCCGACGTGATGGCCGAGGATGATGATTTCCTCGACAAGGCGCTGGAAGGCTTCTCGATGTTCGCGCTGAACCAGGGCGAGGTGTGCACCTGCCCGTCGCGCGTGCTGGTGCAGGAATCCATGTATGACCGCTTCATGGAAAAGGCCGTCGCCCGCGTCGGCAAGATGAAGCTGGGCAGCCCGCTCGACATGGAAACCATGGTGGGCGCGCAGGCATCGGAAGAGCAGCTCAACAAGATCCTGTCCTATATCGACATCGGTCGCAACGAAGGCGCCCGCGTGCTGGCCGGCGGTGGCCGCGCCAATGCCGGTGGGGAAATTGCCAACGGCTATTATCTCCAGCCCACCATCCTGGCCGGCACCAACGACATGCGGGTGTTCCAGGAAGAAATCTTCGGGCCGGTGGTTTCCGTCACCAGCTTCAAGGATGCCGACGACGCGCTGCGCATCGCCAACGACACCAATTTCGGCCTGGGCGCCGGGGTGTGGACGCGCAACGGCACGCTGGCCTATCGCATGGGCCGCGGCATCCAGGCCGGCCGGGTGTGGACCAATTGCTACCACCTCTATCCCGCCCACGCGGCGTTCGGTGGCTACAAGCAGTCGGGCATCGGGCGTGAAACCCACAAGATGATGCTCGATCATTATCAGCAGACCAAGAATCTGCTGGTCAGCTACTCGGCCAAGGCCCTCGGCTTCTTCTGAGGATCACAGGTTCGAGGACGGCTCCTGCCCGCCTCACTCCCATCCCCAGCAGCGTCAAGCCAGGGGCGGGCAGGACCCAAATGCAGCGGGTGCGGTCATACGGCCGCGCCCGCTGCCCCATTCTGGGCAGGCATACGCAAACTCCCCTAATAGCCAAGCCATGCCGGTGTGACATCATCGCGCCATGCCAGACATGTCCAACCCCAATGCCGTGCGCGTTGCCCACAGCACCCATGACGATCCGGAAATGGCCGTGCGCGACGTCATGTCGGCGATGGACCTGCCCGAACTGGCCGGGGTGATATTGTTCTGTTCCACCCGCTATCCGGTGGCGGCCCTGGGCGATGCGCTCAGCCGGCGGGCCGATGGCCATGTCGTCATCGGCTGCACCTCGTCGGGCGAGCTGACGCCCGATGGCATGGCCGAAGGCAGCCTGACCGCGATCGGCTTTCCCGCCGCCGATTTCCAGCTGGATGCGGTGTGCCTTGATGGCATTGCCGGCATCAATTCGGCACTGGTCCACAGCCAGGTGCGCCGCATGACCGCCGATGCCGAAGCCCGCGCCCGCCAGCGCTGGGGCGGCGGCCATCATGCCGGCGTGTTCCTGATCGACGGGCTATCGGCGCAGGAAGAACTGCTCACCCTCACGATCCAGAGCGCGCTGGGGGCGGTGCCGCTGGTCGGCGGTTCATCGGGCGACGACATGGATTTTCGCGAAACCTTCGTGTTCCACCAGAGCCATTTTCGCGCCGATGCCGCCGTGGTGGCGCTCCTGTCGTCGCGGCGGCCGCTGCACGTGTTCCGCGCCCAGCATTTCCAGCCCGGCCCGGCGCGCATGGTCATCACCCGCGCCGATCCGGCCAATCGCATCGTGCATGAAATCAATGCCGAACCGGCGGCGGCCGAATATGCCCGGCTGATCGGCGCGCGCCCCTGCGATCTCACCCCGTCGCTGTTTGCCAGCCACCCGCCGGTGGTGCGGATCGGTGGCGAACATTATGCCCGCTCGATCCGGTCCGCCAATCCCGATGGCAGCCTGACCTTCTATGGCGCCATCGATGAAGGCGTGGTGCTCACCCTGGGCGAAACCGGCGACATTGTCGCCAATCTGGAAAGCCTGTTCGACGAGCTGGAACTGAAGGTGGGCCAGATCGATCGGGTGCTGGGCTTTGATTGTGTTCTGAACGGCCTGGAAATCCGCCAGCGCCAGATCACCGACCGTGTGTCGCGCCTGTATGCGCAGCGCGGCGTGATCGGCTTCAACACTTATGGTGAACAATTGCGTACGCTGCACATGAACCAGACATTTGCCGGCCTGGCCATCGGCTGCGCCTGAACGGACCGTCCAATGAATCCGCCCACTTGGACCGGCACCACCCCGCAGGCCGAACGCATTGCCGAACTGGAAACCCAGATCGACAAGCTGACCCGCATCAACACCGCCCTGATCAACCGGGTGGAACGCGCCACCGAACTGCATGGCAGCGCCTTTTCGCTGTTCGAAACCGCCATCGCATTGGAAGGCCGGGTGCGCGACCGCACCACCGAGCTGGAAAGCACGCTGGCCGAACTGGCCGCCAGCCATGCTGCGCTGGCGCTGGCCCGCGACGAGGCGGACACCGCCCGCCAGCGCCTGTCCGATGCGATCGAAAGCATCAACGAAGGCTTTGCCATCTTCGATGCCGAAGACCGGCTGGTGCTGGCCAACCAGACCTATATCAGCCTGTGGCCGGAAGCGGCCGACATCATCCGCCCCGGCGTGCATTTTGCCGAAATTGCCGAAACCCTGGCCCAACGCCGGGTGCCGCTGGGCGCGCTGGCCGCGCCTGATGCCTGGGCGCGCGACCGCATCGCCCGCCACCATGTTGCCGATGGCGGCCAGGCCATTGCGCTGGCCGATGGCCGCTGGATCCAGGTGAACGAACATCGCACCGATGATGGCGGCATTGTTGGCGTCTATACCGACATCACCGATCTGAAGACCGCCGAAGCCCGCGATCGCGCCCGCGATCAGGCCACCCGCGCCGCGGTGCTGCAGGCGACGCTGGATGCGATGCCCCACGGCGTCTGCCTGTTCGATGCGCAAAGGAAGCTGATGGCCTGGAATGGCCCGCTGCTGGCCATGCTGCGGCTGGATGGCACACGGCTTGCCGCCCCCGATCGCATCGGCAGCCATGCCGCCATGCTGGCCTGGTGCCGCACCGCGCTGCCCGAAGTGGTGGCGCGCGGCTGCCTTGACTGGCTGGACGCGCAAACCACCGAAACCACCCGCATGGCCACGCTGGCCGATGGCCGCAGCATCGAGGTGCACCGCCAGCCGATGCCATCGGGCGGGCTGGTGCTGCGGCTGGAAGACGTGACCCAGGCCCGCGCCGCCGCCGCTGCCATCGCCCAGCGCAAATCCGATCTGGAAGCGCTGGTGGCGCAGCGCACCGCCGAACTGGAACGCGCCCGCAATCAGGCGATTGCCGCCAACAGCTCGAAAACCCGCTTTCTGGCCGCGGCCAGCCATGATCTGCTGCAACCGCTCAATGCCGCCCGGCTGTTCGTGTCGGCGCTGGCCGGGCGGCGCATGGCCGATGGCAATCGCGAACTGGTTGGCCAGGCGGCGTCTGCGCTCGATTCGATCGAAAGCCTGCTCGAAGCGCTGCTGGAAATCTCCCGGCTTGATGCCGGTGCCATCCAGCCGGATATCCGCCCGGCGCCGCTGGCCGATCTGTTCGGCGCGCTCACGGCCGAATTTGCCGCCGTGGCCCAGCGCCGCGGCCTGGCCCTGAAGGTGGAGCCCACCGGCCTGTGGGTCAATTCCGATCCGCGCCTGCTGCGCCGCATCCTGCAGAATTTCCTGTCCAACGCCGTGCGCTACACGCTGCGCGGCAGTGTCAGCATGGCGGCGCGGTCCACCCCGGCCGGGATCGTCATCAGCGTCACCGATACCGGCCCCGGCATTGCCGCAGCCGATCAGGTGCTGATCTTCGAGGAATTCCGCCGGCTGGGCAAACGCGGCGAGAATGACACGGTGGAGCGCGGCATGGGCCTGGGCCTGGCCATCGTGCAGCGCGCGGCACGGATGCTGGATCTGCCGATCGGCCTGATCTCGGCCCCCGGCGAAGGCGCCTGCTTTTCCATCACCGTGCCGGCCGCCGCGCCGGCCAGCGCCCACACCGGCGGCCCGGCCGCCGCCGCCAGCGCCGGGGTGGGCCGCGCCACCGTGCTGGTGATCGACAATGAACCGGCGATCCTGGCCGGCATGCAGGCCGTGCTGGAAGGCTGGGGCTGCCAGGTGCTCACCGCGCCCGATCGGCGCGAGGCGCTGGCCTGCGCCCGCCGCCGCCCGGTCGATCTGCTGCTGGCCGATTATCATCTGGCCGATGGCATCACCGGCGACACGGTGGTGGAACAGGTGCGCAGCGCCTGCGGGCGGGTGATTCCGGCCGCCATCCTCACCGCCGATCGCACCCCCGAACTGAAGGACAGCCTGTCGGCCGCGGGCCTGACCGTGCTCAACAAGCCGGTGAAGCCCGCCCAGCTGCGCGCCCTGATGGGCCGGATGCTGGCATAGGGCCGGCCGGGGGGCACGCGCCACCACAAGCCGCGTCATGCTGAAACACGTTCAGCATGACTGCTTGTCCGGGCATGGCACCCTATCGCGGTGGGTGCCGCATCATGCCGCCCTCAGGCCGGCACGCGTTCGCGTTCCGGCGGGGTGAAATGCACCTTGCCGGCCATGATCACCGCCTGGGTGCGGCTGTAACAGTTCATCTTGGCCAGGATCGCCGACACATGCGCCTTCACGGTCGTCATCGACACGTCCAGTTCCCAGGCGATCTGCTTGTTCAGCTTGCCGGCCACCACCAGGCCCAGCACCACGCGTTGCTGCGGAGTCAGGCTGTCGATTCGGCGGCGGATCTCCTCGCATTCGGCATCATCGGGGGCGGCAAATTCATCGGGCACATACAGATGCCCATCCAGCACCTGGTGCACGGCGGCCACGATGGCGCTGCGCTTCAGGCTCTTGGGAATGAAGCCGGCCGCGCCGTTGGCAATCGCGCCCTGCACCAGGCCTGCCTCCACCGCGCCCGAAACGATCACGATGGGCAGCGCCGGATAGCGTTCGCGCAAACAGGCCAGCCCGCCAAAGCCCTGCGCATCGGGCATGTTGAGATCCAGCATCACCAGATCGAAATCGCCTTCGCGATCGATGATCGCCATCGCCTCGCCGATGCTGGCCGCCTCGAACAATTCGGTCTGGTCAAAGGCCACCGCGATCACGGTGCGCAATCCGTCGCGCACCAGTGGGTGATCATCCACGATCAAGACACGTTCCACAGCTGCCGCCTCCCCGATGCTGAAGGCTAGGGCAGAACGGGCGGCCGCTGCCATAGGGAGATGCCCATAGTGGGCCGATACGGCAGGAGCAGGCGGACTGGCCGCCTGCTCCCCCGATTGCCATGGCCGGTCAGCGGTCATTTCGGCAGCTTGAACACCCAGAGCGCGCCGCCCTGGTTGATGTTCTGCACCGATTTGGCCACTTCGCCGCCCCACAGCGGCACCGCGCCGCCCCAGCCCGACATCACCGCCACATATTGTTCGCCATCCTGTTCCCAGGTGACGGGCGTGCCCACCACGCCTGAACCGGTGTTGAACTTCCACAGCTCGGCGCCGGTCTTGGCGTCAAAGGCCTTCAGGAACCCTTCGGGCGTGCCGGTGAACACCAGATTGCCGCCGGTCGAAAGCACCCCGCCCCACAGCGGCGCCTTGTTCTTGTATTCCCAGGCGATCTTGCCGGTGGTGGGATCGATGGCGCGCAGCACGCCGATGTGATCGGGATAGAGCGGCTTGATGGTGAAGCCCGCACCCAGATAGGCCGCGCCCTTCTTGTAGGCGATGGGCTCGTTCCAGATGTCCATGCCCCATTCGTTGGACGGCACATAGAACATCTGGGTCTGCTGGCTGTAACTCATCGGCATCCAGTTCTTGCCGCCCAGGAAGCTGGGGGCGGCAAACACGGTGCTGCCCTTGCTGCCATCGGTGTTGGGCGCGCCGGGCCGGTTTTCCGGCACATAGAGCGGCCGACCCTTCTTGTCGTAGCCGGTGGCCCACGTCACCTTGGAGACGAACGGCGTGGCCGAGACGAACTTGCCGTTGGTGCGATCGAGCACGAAGAAGAAGCCGTTGCGATCGGCCTTGGCGCCCAGCTTCATCGGCTTGCCGCCGATGCTGGCATCGAAGGCAATGAATTCATTCACCCCGTCGAAATCCCAGCCATCGTGCGGGGTGGTCTGATAATGCCACTTGATCACCCCGGTATCGGGATCGATCGCCAGCGTTGACGAGGTGTAGAGATTGTCGCCAGGGCGCAGGTGGCTGTTCCATGGGGACGGGTTGCCGGTGCCCATGAAGATCAGATTGGTATCGGGATCATAGGTGCCGCCCAGCCAGGTGGCGCCGCCGCCGTTGGTCCATTGATCGCCCTGCCAGCTGGCGTTCAGCTTGCCGGTGATGCCGTTGTCGGCCCCCTTCAGCTTGCCCATGTGGCCTTCGATGGTCGGCCGGCTCCACACCAGCTCGCCGGTTTCGACGTCGCGCGCTTCCACCTTGCCGACGATGCCGAACTCGCCACCGCTATTGCCATAGATCACCTTGCCGTTCACGATCATCGGCGCGGCGGTAAAGCTGTAACCGGCGGCATAATCGGCCAGCGTCTTGTTCCAGATCACCTTGCCGGTCTTGCGGTTCAGCGCGACGAGGTGGGCATCGAGCGTGCCAAAGATGATCTTGTCGCCATGGATGGCCGCGCCGCGGTTGACCACGTCGCAGCAGGGCATGATGCCATCGGGCAGGCGGGCATCATATTGCCACAGCTCGGCCCCGGTCTTTGCATCAAAGGCAAAGACGCGGCTGTAGCTGCCGGTGACATAGATGACGCCGTCATAGACGATCGGCTGGCTTTCCTGGCCGCGCTGCTTCTCGCCGCCCAGGCTGGCGGCAAAGGCCGGCACCAAGCCCTTCACATTGGCCGCATTCACCTTGTCGAGCGGGGAGAAGCGCTGGCCGCGATGGCCCATGCCATAGGTGAGCACGTCGCCGGTGCTGGCTTCATCGGCCATGATCTGCGCGTCGGACGGGCCCGATTGCGCCAGCGCCGGCGCCGCGGCAGTGGCGATGGCCAGAGCGGCACTGGCCGCCAACATGTGACTGATCTTCATTGCTGCTTCTCCCCTGTGTTGCATTGCGGTGTCGTTGCGGCCCCACAAGCGCGGCCGATGCGGTGATGCTATGCCTCTGGGAATTTGCGGCCATTGCACCTTGGGCCAAGACGCGGGCTTCGGGCCCTTATCCCTTCAGCCATTCCCCAGCGGCGCGGTGCGGGTGACGCCATAGGGCGCAAAGATCCGGTCCAGCGTGCCATCGCCGGCAAAGCGTTCCATCACCGCTTCCAGCGCATCGGCCAGATCGCGGCTGTCGTCCTTCACCGCCAGGCCGACATCCCAGCCGGGGCTGGGCAGCGCCGGGATCGGCCCCGTGCGCCGCTTGATGTGCGGGGCGGCATTGTTCGCCAGCGCGTGATCGATCTGGGCCTTGCTGGCCATGGCCACATCGGCCTTGCCCGCGATCAGGGCGGCCAGCGCGGCTGCGCCCGACAGATGGTGGCTCACCTGGCCGCGCAGCACGCCGGCAAAGCTGCCCGACAGCCAGATATCTGGAATCGAATCCAGTTCGGCCGCCAGCCGCTTGCCGGCCCATTGCGGCGGCGGCACCTCGCAATCGGCACCGGGGCCGCAGGCGATGGCAAAGCCTTCGCGGGCATAGGCCGCACCGATCACGCAGCGATCGACCGTCAAGGCAAAGCGCCGGTCGGTCGGCACATGCATCATCAGATCGCAGGCGCTGCCGCCGATCAGCGGACCGCGCCACACCATGTTGCGCAAGTCATCGTCCACGCTTTCATCGGCCAGGAAATCGGTGAACTGCGCCTTCAGCCGCAGCGCCGCGGCCAGCGCCGTGCCCAGATCGACATCGATGCCCTTCAGCGTGCCGCCCGCATCGCGCCAGCTCCACGGCGCGAAATCGCGATAGACGGCGATAGACAATGTGCCGGCCGCCGCCAGCGTGTCGAGCGGCCGCGCCGCGGCCGGCACCGGCAGCAGCACGGCGGCCAACCCGGCGAGCAGCGCCCGCCGGGAGCAGGCATCAACCGTCATATTTGGTGTCGAGCCAGGCCCGGATCGCCCAGCCGGCCTTCTGGCCCAGGGCCTCGCCCATCGGCGGCATATACACCTTGCCGTCGCGGGCCGACCCATGCTGGAAGCGCTGGATGAACCATTCATCGCCAGCGTCATCCTTGTCCAGATAGCGCAGATCGGGCGCGATGCCGCCCGAAATGGCATCCAGGCCATGGCAGCGGGCGCAGTTCTGGCCATAGGCCGATTGGCCGATCTTGATCGCTTCGGCATTGCCGCGATAGGGATTGGCTTTCAGCCAGGCCGCGCCGATGTCGGGCAGCTTGCTGGTGTCCACCGCTTGTGGCGTCACATCGCCATGCGCCGCCAGCGGCGAGATCAGCGCCGGGGCCCCCAGCCCCAGGGCAAAGGCGGCACCGGCCATGGCCAGCAATCGGGCAGTTGCACGCGTCATCATCTTGGCCTCCCGGCGGGTGGCTGGCACCCGGCGTTGCGATTCTGTCGATCATGATGCCGCCAATCGGGCCGGCATTCCCATTGCACCTTGGTCCTACATGTCTGCTGCCCCGTGGCTGATAGGCTGGCGGCCACATTATCGGGATGGATGCGCATGAAGACTCTGGCCCTGATCGCCGCGCTGCTGGCCGGCACGGCAACTGCCGAAACCATCTATGTCTCCAACGAACGCGCCAATCTGATCAGCGTGGTGGATGGCGAGACGCTGCAGGTGAAGGCCAGCTGGCCGGTGGGCAAGCGGCCGCGCGGCATCATTCTGTCGAAGGATGGCAAGCATCTCTATATCTGCGCCAGCGATGAAAACGCCGTGCAGGTGGTGGACGTCGCCACCGGCACAGTGATCGCCGATCTGCCGTCGGGGGAAGATCCGGAAATGTTCGCCCTATCGGCCGATGGCAAGACGCTGTTTGCCAGCAACGAGCGTGATGCGCAGGTGACCGCCATCGATATCGCCGGCCGCCGCGTCGCCTTCCAGGTGGTGGTGGGGGTGGAACCCGAAGGCATGGCCACCTCGCCCGACGGCAAATGGGTGGTGGCCACATCGGAAACCGACAACAAGCTGCACTGGATCGACATCGCCAGCGCGACGATGAAGGACGAGACCGAGGTGGGCATCCGCCCGCGCCACGCCGAATTCACCGCCGATGGCCGGCAATTGTGGGCCACCGCCGAAATCGGCGGCACGCTGCACATCATCGATGCCGCCACCCGGCGCGAAATCCGGCAGATCAGTTTTGCGGTGCCCGGCGTGCCGGCCGACAAGATCCTGCCAGTGGGCGTGCGTTTCACGCCGGATGGCAGACAGGCGCTGGTGGCGCTGGGCCGTGCCAACCATGTCGCCATCATCGACGTGGCAACCCAAAAGGTGACGGCGCTGGTGCCGGTGGGCCAGCGCGTGTGGCATCTGGCGATTTCGGCCGATGGCCGCCGCGCCTATGCCGCCAACGGGCTGTCCGACAATCTCTCCGTCATCGACATCGCGGCGGCCAGGGTGGTCGCCACCGTGCCGCTGGCCCGCGCGCCCTGGGGCGTGGCGGTGGGCCGCTGAAGCGCGCCGGCATTATACCCCCCGCCGCTTTTGCCCGCCCATAGTCCAATATAG
Organism: Alphaproteobacteria bacterium; assembly: GCA_018970445.1. Taxonomy (GTDB): domain Bacteria; phylum Pseudomonadota; class Alphaproteobacteria; order Sphingomonadales; family Sphingomonadaceae; genus Sandarakinorhabdus. Next base: position 164,173 of record JAGWWF010000004.1, read on the forward strand.
CCGGGCGGCCGCTTCCCCCACCCTCTGGGTCCAGCCGCCCAACAAGGGGCGGTGCCCACAGGGGGGAGAATCACGATGAAGCAAGCATTGGCCTTGGGTGCCATCACCGCCATCGGCCTGCTGGCCGCCAGCCCGGCCATGGCGCAGGCCGCGCCCCAGGATGCCACCGCCCAGCTGCTGCTGCGGCTGAAGGAAAAGGGCATATTGTCTGACGAGGAATATGCCGCGCTGGCCAGGCTGCAACCGGCGCCGGCGCCCGCCGCCGCCCCGGCCGCGGCCGTGCCCGAAGGCAAGCGCGCCGTCACCGTCGCCAAATCCGGCGTTGGCCTGGAAGTGGGCGATGTCACCCTCACCTTCTCCGGCTCGATCAATGGCTTTTATGCCTATGACAGCGGCACCCGCCCGGGCGCGCGCACCACGGTCGCCGGCGGCCTGGCCACGGTGGGGGGCAGCACCTCGGCGGTGCGCAACGGCCTGCTGCCCGGGTTCCTCAAGGTCGATCTCACCACCCGGCAGGGCGATTGGGATATCGGCGCGCATTTCGGCCTTTATCCCGGCATCAACAGCGTGACCGGCGCCGGCGGGGCCAACAGCGGCGGCAATCCGCAGGCGCTGGCCACCAGCGGCATCGATGCCCGCGAAACCTATCTCACCTTCGGCAAGGCCAATTTCGGCACTGTCACCATCGGCCGCGCCATCGGCCTGTTCGGCCAGGATGCCATCCTGAACGACATCACCCTGCTGTCGGTGGGCACTGCCGCGGGCAATTCGGCCCCGTCCAACACCACGCTGGGCCGCATCGGGGTGGGCTATGTCTACACCGATTTCCAGCCGCAGATCACCTATTCCACGCCCGATCTCAACGGCTTCAAGGTTGCAGCCGGCGTGTTCATGCCGCTGAACAGCTTTGGCGCGCAGGAAATCAACGGCACGCCCGGCTTCCAGGCGCGGCTGGCCTATGATGGCAAGTTCGGCAATGTGGGTGTGCATGCCTGGCTGGCCGGCATCACCCAGGATCACCGGCCGGTCGGCGGCCGCGGCTATACCGGGCGCGGGCTGGATTTCGGCACCAAGCTGAGTGTCGGCGGCGCGTCGCTGCTGGGTTATTACTACACCGGCAAGGGCCTGGGCACCACGGGCCTGTTCATCCTGGCCACCGATGCCGCCGGCAACGCGCGCGGCAGCGACGGCTTCTATGTGCAGGGCACCTATACCACCGGCAAGGTCACGCTGGGCGCGTCCTATGGCGAAAGCCGGCTCGATCTCACCCGTGGCGAGGTCAACCCCACCCTGCTCAAGCGCAACAGCAGCTATGTCGGGCAGCTGCGCTATGGCCTGACCAGCTGGGTGACGCTGATCAGCGAATATACCCACACGCGCAGCAGCGCCCACGGCGGCAACCGCGCCAGTTCCGATACGGTGGCGGCCGGCGCCATCCTGTTCTTCTGACCATCAGGCGGCCCGGCGGCAGGGGCGCTGCCGGGCCGTCTTCCCCCTCCCCAGCCCCCACGATCGGATGATCGCCATGGCCGAATCCCTGTTCCCCGTGCCTGCTGCCTGGGCCGCAAGCGCCCATGTCGATGCCGCCGGCTATGCCCGGCTGCACGCGCAAAGCCTGGCCGATCCCGAAACCTTCTGGGCGCGCGAGGCGCAGATCATCGACTGGATCCGCCCCTTCACCCGCGCCGACGACAGCAATTTCCACGCCGATGGCTTTGGCATCCGCTGGTTCGCCGATGGCCAGCTGAACGTGGCGGCCAATTGCCTTGATCGCCATCTGGCCAGCCGCGCCAACCAGCCGGCGATCATCTGGGAAGGCGATGATCCGGCCGACAGCCGCATCCTCACCTATGCCGATCTGCACGCCCTCACCTGCCGCATCGCCAATGTGCTCAAAGGGCAAGGCGTCTGCCCCGGCGATCGCGTCATCCTGTATCTGCCGATGATCCCCGAAGCCGCCGCCGCCATGCTGGCCTGCGCGCGCATCGGCGCGGTGCACGCCGTGGTGTTCGGCGGCTTTTCGCCCGAAGCGCTGGCCGGCCGCATCGAGGATTGCGGCGCACGGATCGTCATCACCGCCGATGAAGGCCTGCGCGCCGGCCGCCAAGTGCCGCTCAAGGCCAATGTCGATGCCGCCCTGGCGCATTGCCCCGATGTTGCCCGCGTGCTGGTGGTGCGCCGCACCGGCGGGGCGGTGGCGATGCAGGCCGGGCGCGATCTGTGGCTGGACGAACTGCTGCCCACCGTGTCGGCCAGCTGCCCGGCCGAGGTGATGGACGCGACCAGCCCCCTGTTCATCCTCTATACCAGCGGTTCCACCGGCAAGCCCAAGGGCGTGGTGCACGGATCGGGCGGCTATCTGGTGTGGGCGGCGATGACGCACCATTATGTGTTCGATCATCGGCCGGGCGAGGTGTACTGGTGCACCGCCGATATCGGCTGGGTGACGGGCCACAGCTATGGTGTCTATGGCCCGCTGGCCAATGGCGCCACCAGCCTGATGTTCGAAGGCGTGCCCAGCTATCCCGATCATGGCCGGTTCTGGGCCATCGTCGAAAAATGGCGCGTCGCCACCCTCTATACCGCCCCCACCGCCATCCGCGCCCTGATGCGCGAAGGCGAGGATTGGGTGAAGGGCCATGATCTGTCGTCGCTGCGCCTGCTGGGCAGCGTGGGCGAGCCGATCAACCCCGAAGCCTGGGACTGGTATCACCGCGTTGTCGGTGGCCGGCGCTGCCCGATCGTCGATACCTGGTGGCAAACCGAAACCGGCGGCGCGCTGATCAGCCCGCTGCCCGGTGCCACCGCGCTCAAGCCCGGTTCGGCCAGCCTGCCGATGCTGGGGGTGGAACCGGTGCTGGTCGATGGCGAAGGGCGAATCCTGGATGGGGAGACCGAAGGCAATCTGTGCCTTGCCCGGTCCTGGCCCGGCCAGATGCGCGGCATCTGGGGCGAGCCGGCGCGCTTCTACGAAGCCTATTTCTCCACCTTCCCCGGCCTGTATTTCACCGGCGATGGCTGCCGGCGCGATGCGGATGGCTATCACTGGATCACCGGCCGGGTGGATGATGTGATCAACGTGTCGGGCCACCGCATGGGATCGGCCGAGGTGGAATCGGCACTGGTCGCGCACCCGCTGGTGGCCGAAGCCGCGGTGGTGGGCGTGCCGCACGACATCAAGGGCCAGGGCATCTATGCCTATGTCATCCTGAATGCCGGTGAAGAGGCCAGCGAGGCGTTGCGCCGCGAGCTGGTGGCCTGGGTGCGGCGCGAAATCGGGCCGATCGCCACGCCTGATGCCATCCATTTCGCCCCCGGCCTGCCCAAGACGCGCAGCGGCAAGATCATGCGCCGCATCCTGCGCAAGATCGCCGAAAATGATTTCGGCAGCCTGGGCGACACCAGCACGCTGGCCGATCCCCATGTGATCGACGCGCTTATCGACACGCGGCCGGTTCCCGCCTAACATGCCCGGCGGGTCATGAGGGGGACAGTCAGTTGAGCCGATACAGCAAGGGGGCCATCATCCTGCACTGGGTGATGGCGGTGATGATCATCGGCAATCTGGCGGGCGGCTTCCTGCATGATTTCGTGCCCAACGATGCCGGCCAGCGCAGCCTGGTGATGGGCCTGCACAAAAGCTTCGGCCTCACCATCATTGGGCTCACGCTGGTGCGGCTGGGCTGGCGCATCGCCAATCCGCCGCCGGCCTTTCCGCATTATTTCACCGGCGGCGAACGGCTGCTGGCGCGCGCCGCGCATGGGGCCTTCTATCTGGCCATGCTGGCCATCCCGCTGTCGGGCTGGGTGATGGCCGATCGCAACACCCGGCCCCTGCCCTTCTTCGGCCTGTTCGAGGTGCCCAAATTCGGCGTGGACAAGGGCATCGCCGATGCAGCGCACGAACTGCACGAGATTCTGGGCTGGGCCATGCTGGCGCTGATCGCGCTGCACCTTCTGGGCCTGCTCAAGCATCTGCTGCTCGATCGCGACAATCTGCTGGTGCGCATGGGCCTGGGCAAGGGTCGCGCCGCCGCCCGCGCCTGACACCCGGGACTGATACCATGCCCAGCGATGACGTGCGGCTGCACGACAGTTGGCGCATCCCCCTGGCCGGCCACTTCGCCGCGCCGCAGATGGCGGCGCTGAAGGCCTTTCTGGCCGCCGAACGGGCCGCCGGCAAGGCGATCTTCCCCAGGGGCAGCGAATGGCTGCGCGCCCTTGATCTCACCCCGCTGGATCGAGTGCGCGTCGTCATCCTGGGGCAGGATCCCTATCACGGCCCCGGCCAGGCGCACGGGCTGGCCTTTTCGGTGCGGCCCGGCGTGCGGGTGCCGCCCAGCCTGGCCAACATCTACAAGGAACTGCACGCCGATCTGAGCATTGCGCCGGCCGGCCATGGTTGTCTGGAACATTGGGCGCGGCAGGGCGTGCTGCTGCTCAATAGCTGCCTGACGGTGGAACAGGGCCGGGCCGGCAGCCACCAGGGCCGCGGCTGGGAAGGCTTCACCGATGCCGTCATCCGGCTGGTCGCCGACCGCGCGCAGCCCTGCGCCTTCCTGCTGTGGGGCGCCCATGCCCAGAAGAAGGCGGCATTCGTCGCTGGCAACCGCCATCTGGTGCTGAACGCCCCGCACCCCTCCCCGCTGTCGGCCCACGGCGGCTTCTTCGGCTGCCGGCATTTTTCCCGCACCAACGCCTGGCTGGAACAACAGGGGCAGCCACCCATCGACTGGGCGCTGCCCCCGCCCTGACCGTCAGGCCAGCCGGCGCTGCCGCCGCGCGGCCAGGCCCACGCCGCCAAAACCGGCAATCATCAGCGCCCAGCTGGCCGGTTCCGGCACGGCAGCGACATAGAAATTGCCCGCCGCACGCCCGTTGAGCGGATTGAACAACAGCCCCTTCTTGGCCACGAAGGCCGGGTCGCTGGCCAGCCCGCCAAACAGCACTGGCCCGTTCAACGTGTAGTTCAGGCCCGCCGGCCCGTTCACCGTGACGCCGCCGCTGTTGAGCAAGGTCAGCTTGCCATAGGTGACGGGCGTGCCATCCACATCGCCGCCCACGTTCAGATATTGCGGCCCCAGCCCGGTCACCGCAGCGGGGGCATGGGGGAATTCGGGGATGATCACCCGGCTCTTGCGTTCCCAATCGAAATGGCCATAGCGAAAATGCGTCGCCGCCGCCGGCACCGCGGCCAGCACCATCACCGCCAGCGCGGCCAGCCGCAGCCCATGGCCGCCGAAAATCCCTGTCATGTCGATCCTTCCCCTGTTCAGGCACCGCCAGAGCCAGGGCGCCGCGCCGGCATGTGCCAAATATCTTCATCCATAATCAAGTGCATGAAAGATAATCTTAACAAATTTATACGTTTTCTCGAAGTCTCACCGATGCTTGACCGGTGATTTTCCTGCATATACAATAAAAGAAATGGGCATCGAGTTCGACCCTGCCAAGAACGCAGCCAACATCAGCAAACATGGCCTGGCGCTGGCTGAGTTTGCCGGGTTCGATGCCCCGCCGCTGGTGATCGATGACCAGCGACAGGATTATGGCGAGCCGCGCTGGCTGGCCTATGGCCAGATTGGCGGCGTCGCCCATTGCCTGGTGTTCACGCTGCGCGGTGAAACCATGCGGTTGATCAGCCTGCGCCGCGCAAATGATCGCGAAAGGACACGCCATGGACTCTGATCGACTCCCAGCGCCAGCGAACGACGCGCCGGATGGCGACAATCCGGAATGGACCGATGCCGATTTCGCTCGCGCCCGCGCGGCCACGGCCGTCCCGGAACTGTCCAGCGTGATGGACGTGCTGGTGCGCAAACCCGGCCGCCCGGCTGGCACCAGGCGATCGGATCGCGAACTGGTTTCGATGCGCCTGCCCCGCCATGTCATCGCCTTCTTCCAGCGGGAGGGCAAAAAGGGCTGGCAGACCCGCGCCATTGCAGCACTGGAACGGATCGCCATGCAGCCTGATCCATAAGCAACAATCCGCTGCGCCAGCCGGCGCTGCCATCGGCATCCGGCCCCGGGGGATGGCCGTGCCGGCCACGCGAAGGGCCACGCCAGCCTGGCCACCGCCGCGAGAAACCTTGTCATCAATTGCATTTGCGCAGGTAGACAGGCCATGGCCACCCTCCTAACAGCGTGGCCATGCGGCTGCGCACTCAGGTCATCTGGTCATTTGCCCTCAAGGGCCTGGGCGCGGCGCTGGCGTTGGCGGTCAGCTGGGGCGTGGCGCGGCTTTATGGCTCG
>JAGWWF010000043.1 GCA_018970445.1 Alphaproteobacteria bacterium
GAGCATCACGGTGCGGATGCCCATGCGGCGCAGCTGCTCAAAGCGCTCGCGGATGCCGGGCTTGATGATGTCCTTGAGATAGATGACGCCGAACACCTCGGCGCCGCGGCAGACCGCCAGCGGGGTGCCCCCCAGCTGCGACACCTGCGCGAAGCCGTCATCCAGCGCCTCGGGCACCGTGCCGCCGCGGGAGCGCACGAACCCCTTGACCGAATCGACGGCCCCCTTGCGGAACTCGAGGCCATCGGCCGTGTCGGTGCCGCTCATGCGGGTGCGGGCCGAGAAGTCGATGCCGCTGGAGGTCTCGAGCGCAAACGGCAGGCTGGCCCCCAGCTTCTCGGCCAGCCGCACGATCGAACGGCCTTCGGGCGTCTGATCGAAGCAGCTGGCCCCCAGCGCCACTTCCGCCAGTTCGGCCACGCTGTGGCCACCCACCGGCAGAAACTCCTCCGCCAGGCGGTTGCCCAAGGTGATCGTGCCGGTCTTGTCGAGCACCAAGGTGTTCACATCGCCGCAGGCCTCCACCGCCCGGCCGGAGGTGGCGATCACGTTGAACTGGGCCACCCGGTCCATGCCGGCGATGCCGATCGCACTGAGCAGCCCGCCGATCGTGGTGGGGATCAGGGCCACCAGCAGGGCGACAAGCGTCACCAGCGAGGGGGCCTGCCCCAGGAAGCCCGCCACCGGCGGCAGGGTCGCCACGGCGATCAGAAACACCTGGGTGAGCACCGCCAGCAGCACGGTGAGGGCGATTTCGTTGGGGGTCCTGCTGCGCTCGGCCCCCTCGACCAGGGCGATCATGCGGTCGATGAACCCCTTGCCCGGATCGGCGCTGATGCGCAGGGTGAGTTGATCCGACAGGATCCGGGTGCCACCCGTGACCGAGCCCGCCACATCGGAGCCTGCTTCCTTGAGCACCGGAGCCGATTCGCCCGTGATCGCCGATTCATCCACCGAGGCCACGCCGGCCACCACCTCGCCATCGGCGGGGATCACATCACCCCCCTGCACCAGCACCAGATCGCCTTTGCGCAGGGCGGAGGAATCCACCAGCTCGATCGAGCCATCGGCCAGCTGACGCCGGGCCTGGGTGCGGGCCTGGGTGCGGCGCAGGGCATCAGCCTGGGCCTTGCCACGGCCCTCGGCCAGCGCCTCGGCGAAGTTGGCGAACAGCAATGTGGCCAGCAGGGTGAGGCTGATCAGGCCGTTGAACCAACGCTCCTGGCCAGCGGCCTGGGCATCCAGCAGCCGCGGCTCGACGGTGAGGGCCAGACAGAGGGCCGTGCCGCACCACACCACGAACATCACCGGGTTGGCCACCGCCAGCCGCGGATCGAGTTTGCGCACGGACTCCAGCACGGCCCGGCCCACCAGGCCTTGCTGACGCGGGCGCTCGGTGTAGCGGCGCTCATGGCGCGGGCCCCGCGGCATGCGAGGGAACAGCACCCGTCTTGCGGTCGTCATCTCAGGAGCCCAGGGTGAGCGCTTCCGCGATCGGCCCGAGGGCCAGCACCGGGAAGAAGGTGAGCGCGCCGAGGATCACCAGCACCACGGCCGTCACGCCGGTGAACAGGCCCGTGTCGGTGCGCAGGGTGCCGGGGCTGGGCTCGAGGGCAGGCTTGCGGCGGAAGCCCTCGGCCAGCGCCAGCAGGGCCGCGATCGGCAGATAACGCCCAGCCAGCAGGCTGAGGCTGGTGCTGAGGTTCCACCAGGGGGTGCCGTCGCCCAGGCCCTCCAGACCGCTGCCGTTGTTGGCGGCCGCCGAGGCGTATTCGTAGACCACCTGGCTGATGCCGTGGGAGCCGGGATTGCTGATGCCGGCAAGGGCGGATCCCCCCGCCAGGGTGATCGCGGCGGGGATCAGCACGAAGATCGGGTGGATCAGCAAGATCAGGCTGGCCCACACCACCTGGGGCTTCTCCACCTTGCGGCCCAGGAACTCCGGCGTGCGGCCCACCATCAGGCCGGTGAGGAACACCGCCAGCAGCGCGAACACCAGCAGATAGGCCGCGCCGGTTCCCTGGCCGCCGAACACCACCTGCAGGAACAGGTTGAACAGGGCCGTCAGGATCGTCAGCGGCATCGCCGCGTCGATGGCGCCGTTCACCGCGCCGGTCATGGTGCCGGTGGTCACCACGGTCCAGAACCCGGTGAGTGCTGGCCCGAAGCGCAGCTCCTTGCCCTGCAGATTGCCTCCGCTGACCCAGCTGGCGAGCAGTGGATTGCCCGCCTGCTCCGCTGCCATGGACAGGACGGCCCCGATCAGCAGCAGGGCGAACACCAGGGCCAGCAACAGGCTGCTCTGGCGCCGGTTGCCCACGAACCGCCCGAAGGCATCCATGGTGGCCGCCGGGATGAGCAACATCGCCCAGGTGCTCACCAGGTTGGTCAGCAGGGTGGGGTTCTCGTAAGGGTGTGCGGAATTGGCGCTGAGGAAGCCGCCGCCGTTTTCGCCGAGCTGCTTGATCGCCTCGAACAGAGCGATCGGCCCCCGCGGCAGCAGCTGGCGTGCCCCCTCCAGCGTGGTGATCTCCAGCGGCGGCGCCAGGGTCATGGGCACACCGCAGACAAGCAGGAACAGCGCCAGCAGCAGCGAGGCGGGGATCAGCACGCGGGTGAGCGCGCGCAGCAGATCGCGGTGGAAGTTGCCGATCGGCCGCCCGCTGAACCCCCGGATCACGGCGAACCCCACCGCCAGCCCCGTGG
>JAGWWF010000005.1 GCA_018970445.1 Alphaproteobacteria bacterium
GAACCATCCCCGCCACACTGCCACAGCCGCGAAGCCGCCACGCGCCACACTGCCACCGTTATGGCGGCAATGCTGCAACATCTGTTCTGAAATGGATGGTGCCCGGGGGCGGATTTGAACCACCGACACGGGGATTTTCAATCCCCTGCTCTACCCCTGAGCTACCCGGGCCCACATGCGCGCGCGGTTGGGTGCACCGCGTGGGAGGCGGCCGTTTAGCCAGCCTCGTCGCCGTTGTCCAGCCGGGATGGTGCAGAAAGTTCATCGGCGTCGCTGCCACCGGGGATGACATAGCGATCCGACAGCCAGGCATTGAGATCGCGCGCCCGGCAGCCGGGGCTGCAGAACGGGCGGTGGGCCGCCACCATGGGCGCGGCGCGGCAATAGGCGCAGCGGCGCGAATCAGGCGTGCTGGACATGACCTCTCCCGGCGCCATCTTGCGCCACCAGTTGCACGGCGCCGCCGGTGATGCGGGCCAGTTGCGCGATCAGGGCCGGGCGATCGTGCAGCCAGGCGATCACGGCCGGCGCGGCGGCAATCTGCACCGGCCCCAGCAGCCGCTGGGCGCGGCGCAGCAGTTCCAGCGCGGCAAAGCCGGGGCGGCGCGCCTCGTCCACCAGGCTGCGGCGGGTGCGCGGCCGGATGATCTGCACCAGGCCAAAGCCGTTCATGCCGGTCTTTTCAAACGGGGCCGGCAGGTTCTGCGCAAGGATGGCATCCACCGCCGCGCGCGCTGCCCGGCCGCCCAGCGTGGGAAAATCCACCACGATCGGCCCGCCCAGCCCCAGCCGGCGCACGGCGGCCGCCACCGCCAGCGCCGCCGCTTCGGCCAGGGCCTGCGCGCCGCCGGGGCCATCCACATCGATCACCAGCATGGCCGGCGTGGGCGACAGCAGCAGCTGCCCGCCGGCAAAGCTGATGCGGCCGCTCACCGCTTCCTCCACCACGGCATCCCAGCCAGCTTCGCCCAGCCGATCCGGCCCGTGGGCGGGCAGCAGCGCCGCGCCGGGCAGGCGCTGGGCCAGCGTGGGGGACGGGCTGGCCGGGCCGGGGTGCAGGGCCAACCGCGCCTGTTTTTCGCGCACCCCGTCGCTCCAGCCCTCGCGCACCACCTGGGCCAGCCGGGTTTCGCCCTGGTGCCAATCGGCCGGCACCGGTTCCACCAGCGCCTGCGCCCCGGCGATGGCTGCGGTGCCGCGCCGGCCGTCGCGGCTGATCAGCCGGGTCGGCGCGATCAGGCCCAGCGGCAGCGGATCATCATCGCGGGCCAGATGCGCGGCCAGCACCACATCGCCGGCCAGTTCCAGCGCGCGGGTGGCACCGGGCGCGGTTTCGATCAGGATGGTCATGCGCCGCTGGCGGCCAGCAGCAGCCGCGCATCGTTCAAGGGCAGGCCCACCACGCCCGAATGGCTGCCGGCCAGCGCCCGCACAAAGGCTTCGGCCGCGCCCTGGATGGCATAGCCGCCGGCCTTGCCCTGCCAGTCACCCCGCCCGATCAGCCAATCGATATCGACCGCGCTGAGGCGCTGGAATGTCACCACGCTTTCATTCAGCCGTTCGCGCAAATGGCCGCCGGCATCCACCACCGCCAGCGCGGTGATCACCCGGTGCCGCCGGCCCGACAGCAGCGCCAGGCAGGCGCGCGCCGTGGCTTCATCATCGGCCTTGGGCAAGATGCGCCGGCCAACCGCCACCACCGTATCGGCGGCCAGCACCACGCTGCCGGCATGGCGCGCCGCCACGCACAACGCCTTTTCGCGCGCCAGCCGGGCGGCATGGGCGCGCGGCTGTTCGCCGGCCAGGGCCGTTTCATCAAGATCGGCCGGATCGACCGCATCGGGCACCCGGCCCAGCCGGGCGAGCAGATCGAGCCGGCGGGGACTGGCCGAGGCAAGGACAAGCCGGGGCAAGGGCCTCAATCTTCCGGCGCGATCGTCACCGTCAGGCCGTCGAGCGCGGCGGTGAAGGCGATCTGGCACGACAGCCGGCTGGTGGGCTGGTTGTGATCCGACGAATCGAGCAGATCGGCCTCGTCGGGCGTGGCCGGGCCGGTGCGCGCCATGTCACCTTCGGCCACGTGCACATGGCAGGTGGCGCAGGAACAGCAGCCGCCGCACAGCGCCAGCAGTTCCGATATGCCGGCATCCTTGATGATTTCCATCACGCTCATGCCGGGGGTGGCGGGAAGCACGCGGCTGTGCCCGTCGCGGGTGATCACGGTGATGCTGGCCATTTTGTCCTCGTGTTGGCGGGTTCGCCCGCCCTGTAGCGGTGCCGCGCCTGCCGCGCTAGAGGAAGGCAAAGGGGAGAATCCGTCATGCGTGTTGCCCACCAGTTTGCCCCGCCGATGTCGGCCCTGCTGGCCGGCCTGCCCGGCATCACATCGGCGGTGCATGTGCCGGCCGAAGATCGCTGGGCGCTGCCCACCGATGTGGATGTGCTGTTCGTGCTGCACGGCGAGGGCGAGTCCGATGCCCGCCACGCCGCCAACGCCGCGCCGCGCCCGCCGGGCTGGCCGGGGCAGGTGCGCCTGGTGCAATTGGCCAGCGCCGGCGCCGATGATTATCCGCCCTGGCTGTGGGAGGCGCCGGCCGTGGCCAGCGCATCGGGCACCACCGCCATTCCGATTGCCGAATATGCGCTAGCCGTGATGCTGGCCCATGCCAAGCGGCTGGCGACGGTGACGCTGAATCCCGGCGATGCCTGGCCGGATCGGCAGATGTTCATCGCCCAGCCGCTGGGGCTGCTGCACGGCCGCACGCTGGGGCTGGTGGGGCTGGGCAACATCGCCCGGCGGGTGGGCCAGCTGGCCCACGCCTTCGGCATGACGATCATCGCCGCCCGCGCCAGCGCGGCGCCGTCGCCCGATGCCTGGATCACCACCGCGCCGCTGGCCGATGTGGTGGCGCGCGCCGATCATCTGGTGCTGGCCGCACCGATCACGCCGGCCACGCAGCACATGATCAACGCCGATCGGCTGGCGGCGATGAAGGCCGATGCCCATATCGTCAACGTCGGCCGCGGCGGCCTGATCGATCAGGATGCGCTGCTGGCGCAGCTGGATCAGGGCCGGCTGTGGGCCAGCCTGGATGTGACCGATCCCGAACCGCTGCCGCCCGGCCACCGCCTGATCGGCCACCCGCGGGTGCGGATCACGCCGCACATCAGCTGGTCGAACCCCGATATCAACCGGGCGATCATGCAGCGGCTGGTGGAAAATATCGGCCGCCTGGCCGCCGGCCAGCCGCTGCTGGGCGCGGTGGCCGCGTGATGGCGCTGCCGCCTGCCACCACCCTGCGCCGGGCCGGCTGGGGCCTGGCCGCCGCCATCCTGGTGCTGCCGGCGCTGGCCATGCCGTTCACCGCTGTCGATTGGGGGCCGGGGGATTTTGCTGCCGCCGCCCTGCTGCTGGGCCTTGCCGGCCTGGGGCTGGAAGTGGCCGCCCGCCTGCCCCGCCGCCGCTGGCGCAGCCGCGCCGCGCTGCTGGTGCTGGCGGCGCTGCTGCTGGTGTGGGCGGAACTGGCGGTGGGAATCGTCCACTAGGGATCAGAAGGGCAGGATCTTGCCCTTCTTGCTGAACTTCATGTAACCGGCGTTCAAGCCCAGCCGCCAGCCAACGCCCAGCTTGATCGGCACGATCACGATATTGTCGCGCTGCATGTAATTGGCGGTGAAGCCGCCGATGACATAGGCCTTGCCTTCGGCCGCCGGATAGCGGCGATACAATTCCTCGCTGTCGTTCAGATTATAGACCAGCGCGAACACCTTGGAACCATCGCCGCCGATGTCGAACCCCACGCTGGGGCCGGTCCAGTGGACTTTGCGTTCGCCTTCCACCTTGTGATACAGCGTGCCCGAACCATAGCGCACGCCGATGATGAAGGCGCCGCCGGCTTCGCGGCCCACGATATAGGCATTGGGCTGGCCGCGATCCTTGAAGGTCTTGCGCACGATGTCGGCCAGGCCCTCGGCGCCCTTGCCGAACACGCCTTCGGCCGCCGCCAGCACATCGCGCTCCTGATAGGCGGGTTTGGCCGCATCGGCCGGGGCGGCGGGCGGATTGGCCGGCGCATCGGCACGCGCATCGGCAGGCGGGGGCGCTGCCTGTTGCGCCGTCGCCGGCATTGCCAGCAGCATCGCCATCACTATCACCGCCCGCATCATCCCTGATCCCATCCTGTGCCTGTGCTGCCTAGCAGATGCCGGGCTGTGCCTGAACGGGGCCTGACCCGCAATGGCCCGGCGCGTCGGTTCAGCGCCGCGGCCGGGTTTCCGGCATCGCGAACGCTGCGGCCACCTGCACCAGCGCCAGGCCGAACATCAGCCACGCCAGCAGCCAGGGATCGGGCCAGCGGTGCAGGGCCCAGGCCAGCAGCGGTTGGGTGGCACCGCCGAAAATGCCGATCGCCACCGCATACAGCAGGCCAAAGCCCGCCCCGCGCCAGGCGCGCGGCATGCCTTCGGTCATCGCGACATACAGCGGGCCAACGAAAAGATTTTGCGGAATGGCGATCAACATGGTGCCCAGCACCAGGCCACTGCCATCTGGCCAGCCCAGGATGATGGCATAACAGGGCCAGGTGGCAACGGCGAGCATGGCACCCCCCAGCAGAAGCAGCGGCCGCCGGCCCCAGCGATCGGCCCACCAGCCGCCCGCCACCACCGCCACCGCGCCCATGCCATAGCCGGCCGCCGTGGCGGCAAAACCCAACTGGGCCGACAGTTTCAGCGTGTCCTGCGCCAGCGTGGCGGTATAGCCGGCGATATAATTGATGATGGTGCTGGTGGCCAGCAGGACAAAACAGCCGATCAGCAGGCGGCGGCGGCCGCCATCGGGCAGATCGGCGGCAACATGATCATGGGCCATGGCCGGCGGTTCTTCCAGCCCGGCGCGCAGCCACAGCGCCACCGGAATCGCCACCAGCCCCGACATCACGGCGATGCGCCAGCCATAAGCGGCAAAATCGGCCGGCGTCATCGCCTGGGCCAGGCCCCAGCCCATCACCGACGCCGCCAAAAAGGCCAGCATCTGGCTGGTGCCCTGCCACGACACGGTGAGCGCCCGGGTATCGGGTGGGCTGGCTTCGGCCAGATAGGCCGAATTGCTGCCCAGTTCACCGCCCAGTGCAAAGCCGGCCAGCAGCCGGCACAGGATGGCCAGCGCCGTCGCCTCCCAGCCGATGCTGGCAAAATCCGGGATGAACGCCAGGCCGGCGTTGGCCACGCCGATCAGCAGCATCGATGCCACCATCGCCGGCTTGCGGCCATGCCGATCCGACCAGCGGCCGATCACCCACGCCCCCACCGGCCGCGCCAGAAAGCCGATGCCAAAACCCCCCAGCGCCGCCACCAGATTGCCGCCGGCGGCCATGGGCGGAAACAGCGCCGCGCCAATCTGGATGGCAAACAGCGAATAGATCAGGAAATCATAAAATTCGACGGCATTGCCGATGGTGACGGCGATGATGGCGCGCGGCTTTGCCGGTGCCGGCAGCGCTGCGCTGTGATCGCCCCGGGTCATCCCCGATTTCCCCGCCCGCCGGCCCTTGCCGCCAAAGTTCAGACTATGGCACGACATGGCAGTTGCCAAGCCCCCTGCGCCATGGCTATAGCCTCCCCCTCGCTCGGAGTCGTGGGTGAGTGGCTGAAACCAGTAGTTTGCTAAACTGCCGATCTGGGTAACTGGATCCGAGGGTTCGAATCCCTCCGACTCCGCCACCGAGTTTGCTGTGCTTCGAACCCTCTTTGGTCTGACTGGCGTGTGCCACGCCGGGGGGTTCGAATCCCTCCGACCTTGCCATTTCAAATATTCTCCTGGCCCGCGATGGCCAGCCAGTCAGGGGCGCTGATGCCGGTGGCGGGCGATGTTGCGGCGCTGGCCGGCCTGTTTGCCAGCGCCGTTCTGGCCGGATCGATCCTGCCGGCCCAATCCGAAGCGGTGCTGGCGGCCTTGTTGATCGCCGGACGGCAGCCGGCCTGGCTGCTGGTGCTGGTGGCCAGCCTGGGCAACGTTGCCGGGGCTGCCCTGAACTATGGCCTTGGCCGTTGGGCCGATCGCTTGCGCCACCGCCGCTGGTTTCCACTGTCGCCGGCCGGCTGGGATCGCAGCGCCGCGCTGTTCCGGCGCTGGGGCGTGTGGAGCCTGTGGCTGAGCTGGCTGCCGATCATCGGCGACGGCATCACCGTGCTGGCCGGCGCGGCCCGAACGCCGCTGTGGCTGTTCCTGATCATCGTCTCGCTGGCCAAGGCCGGGCGCTATGCCGTGCTGGCGGCGGCTTTGTCCTGACCGGCCGCCGGAGCATCCCCCCCCCCCGCAAACCAACGCACGACACCATGGTGCGCTGCGGATTGCGGCTCTTTCTCGTTCTGCTAGAGTCGGCTGAATGTGTGGGCGCTGCATGATCTGGGCTGCGGATTGCGGCTCTTTCTCGTTCTGCTAGAGTCAGATCGACGCCGGCCGACGCCGCGCCCTCGCTGCGGATTGCGGCTCTTTCTCGTTCTGCTAGAGTCACCGGCTGCGGCTGCGCGGCGGCAGTCGCGCTGCGGATTGCGGCTCTTTCTCGTTCTGCTAGAGTTGTGCGCGTGGAACAGATTGGTGCGATGGCGCTGCGGATTGCGGCTCTTTCTCGTTCTGCTAGAGTAGCGGCCTTACTGGCCGGGGTATGGGGTGCGCTGCGGATTGCGGCTCTTTCTCGTTCTGCTAGAGTAGCCCCCGCGTATCCGTTTGGAAACGCGGGGGTTTTTCTGTTTTTCGCATCAGAAAAGCTGCAACTGGCTGGGTGATGCAGCCGGATTCTGGCGCTTTTTGCCAACAAACACCTTGATTCGGCCAAACTGGTTGTCGGTGATGGTCAGGAAGCGCACCTCCCCCTGTTCGGGCACGCAGGCCCCCATGC
Source organism: Alphaproteobacteria bacterium (assembly GCA_018970445.1). GTDB lineage: Bacteria > Pseudomonadota > Alphaproteobacteria > Sphingomonadales > Sphingomonadaceae > Sandarakinorhabdus. The sequence continues at coordinate 6,900 of JAGWWF010000005.1, forward strand.
GGGCCACATGGATTTCGGCATTGTCGATCGATGCGCAATGCCGAATGTAAATGGAAAACTGCATCATCGAAAATCCGTCGCCAAGCAGATCCTTGCGAAACCGGGCATAGGCCCGGCGGGCAGTGGGCGTGTCCACCGGCAGATCGAACATGGCAATCACCCACATGCTGCGCCACCCCCAGGGCTGGATGGGATAACGCGGCGGCGGTTCAGGCCGCGTCATCGTCAACAAGATCGGGTTGCAGGGCCAGGCTTTCCGGCAGCAGCAAGGCGGTGCGATCGTTGGCAAGCATCGCCCGGGCCAGCGATGCGGCAGATTGTTCGATGCCCAGCAGCAGGGGCCAGCGTTTGCCGCCGATCCGCATCGTATCGTTGAAAATCGCCAGCAGTGCCGCACGGGTGGGCCGATCATCCAGCGTTGGAACCGGGGCATCGGCCACCACCAGTGCGCGCACCCTGGCATCCACAAACGGCCGCCAGGGTTCCAGCATGTCATCGGCCAGGCAAAAGGCATTGCCGCGATTGTGGTGCCAAACGCCCAGCGACGGGATCAGCCCCGCGGCCACCAGCGCCCGCGCCACCGCCGCCCGCACAATGGCATAGCCATAGTTGAGCAGCGCATTGGCATCACTGGCGGCGCGATCACGGCGGAAATCCCTGCCAAACAGCCGCGGCCAATATCGCTGCGCGCCCTGCGCTTCCAGATTGTCGGGATCGCCCGATCGCACCCGCCCGGCCAGCGCCGTCAATCCGCCATCATGGCCGTGCACCTGCGCCAGCAGGCGCCCCTGCTGACGCAGCTTTGCCGCCACCAGCGCCTGCCACAGCCGTTTTTTCAGCGGTTCGCCGGCATCGGCCTGTGCCCGGTGCCGTTCGGTCAACGTGTGATGCCCGGCCAGCGGCAGCATCATGCCCGCCGGCAGATGATCGCGGCCGGTCACGATGATGGTTGCCCCGGCCGCCAGGCATTCGATGAACACCGCCTGGGTGTAACTGGCGCGGCCATCATCCACCACCAGCACGCCCAGATCCTCGATCGGCACGCTGGCCCGTGGCTGTTCGGGCCGTTCGATCACCAGCTGGCCCAGCGCGACCGAAAGCCGCGTGCCGGGCGTGGCGATTTCCACCGTCTTGCGCAGCATCAGTCCCGCGCCTTGCGGATGCGGCCGATGGGATCGACTTGCAGCTTTTCCAACCCCAGCTTCAACATTCCGCCAATCGTCGGCTCAAAAATCGTCTTATGCTTCTCTGCGTCGGTATCGTTGATTGGCCACAATGTGAGTTGTCCATTGGCAGACAGTTTTCGAACGATCCAAAGCCCTTCTCTATTTCCATTCATTCTGATCGTGTCTCCGGCTGAAAGCGAAAACAGGAATTTCCCACCGGTCGGCGGAACGCGCGAAACTGCGGGCTTCCCATTCCTGATGCGGCCAGCTGCCGCGAACAGTGAAGAAATTTCAAATTCCGGCTTGCCTTTCGCGTTCAAGAACACCGCTGCATGGTGATTGTTGCCCAGATCGGCATAACCGTTCTTCAGCTTCGCCATCAGGCGTTCCTGTTGCTTGATCAGGATGCGCACCTTGCGGATCGGCGGGCCGCCATCGGAAACGGTTGGATATCCGTTCACAAACGCCTTCCTGGGATCGCCGCCGTGGCTGGCAATCCATTCGCGCAGCACATCCCGGATATGCGGATTGGGCCAGGCATCATCATCGTTCAACAAGGCGTTGGTCAATGCCTCTACCGGTTTGCGTGTAACGAACAGGCGGTATTTGCCCTCGGCCGGGCCGGCATCGCCATAGGTGGTATCCTTGTGCAGCGGCCCCGACACCTTGCGCCGCACCCGGTGCGACACGATGATGGCATCGGCACTGGCCTGCACCCGCGCGCGCGGCAGCGGGAACGGTGGTTCCAGCGCCGGGGCGGGCAGCGGCGTGATGCTGTCGCGCGACTGGAACCAGCGCGACAATATGTTGGTATAACCCGGATGCGCCAGCGCCGCGACCAGCGCATCGATGGCATGATGGCGATGATCGGCGCGGGTCTTGGTGCCATCGTCGGCCAGGATGTGGTTCAGGCCCCAGGCCTGGCGCAGCCGCGCCGTCACCCGGCCCGACAAGGTTGCCACCCGCACATCGCCGGCATTGCCCTGATCCGGGTAGAGCATCTTCAGAAAGCCCACCGCCTGCCGGGCGGCATAGCCGGTGTCGTTCAACTGCCGGCTGGCGAAATCTTCGGGAATCTCGGTGGCTGCAAACCGCCGCACCTTCAGATCGATGCGCCCCGGCGGGCCGGTAAAGGCGCGCACGCGATCCAGCGCCTGCTGCCAGGCCTGGGTGTCGTGGGCAAAGGCCTCGGCCGGCATGCGATTGGATTTCTTCAGGTTGAAATCACGGCAGCACAGCGTCTTGTTGCCGAAACTGTCGTCCAGACTGCGCCAGCGCGGCCAGATATGTTCAACCTGAAAGGCGCCATCGGCAAACAGCGCCGAAAAACTGATCCGCTTGCCGGTATAGGGGCATGTTTCGTTGCATTCCTTCCACAACAGCCATTTTTCGATATCATCGCGCGATGGTTCGGCCAGCCCATTGGCATGCAGATCGGCGATGGCCCGCTTGCGTTCGGCTTCGCGCTTGCGGTTGCGGCTCAGGTCTTCTGCACGCTCGGCGGCGGATTTGCCCACCGCACGCGCCACTTCCACCCGGATGCGATCAGGCGTGCCATACACCGCGATCAGATTGTTCACCACCTTGCGCAGTTCATTCTGCACTCGCAGCACCGTGGGGTTGCGCACCGCCTTCTGGCGGTTGATTTCGCCGCGATCATTGCCCGGAGTCGGCAATCGATCCACCCAGCTTCCGGTTGGCTGTTCCCGGTCGGGAAATTGTTCGGCGCGCCAGCCCGCCTCGTCCGGGCTGGCCAGCAGCGCACCAAATGGCGTGCCGTCCCGCAATCGCGGCAGAAACCGCTGCAGCGCTTCTGTTGAAAACGGTTCCCATCCCGAAGCGAAGGTCAAACCCGCCAGCGCATCGGCCTGCGCGTCGGTAAGGTCAAAATCGGCCTGCAACCGGTTGCGCTCTCTTGCCCGTTCGGCGCGGCGTTCGGCTTCCCGCCGGATGACGATCCGTCCGGCAACATGGCCATAATCGGTCGCATACAGCCGGTCGTGCAATTGTGCACGCAGCTGTTCGCGCAACGCGGGTTCAGCCAGCCAGCGTTCGCCCATGATGGCGGCCAGCCGGTTTTCCAGCCGATTGCCAACCAGCCCCTTTTCGCCGCCACGCTCCAGATTGAAAATGCTTTTTTCGGGCTGGTCGTGCGAGCGCCAATATAGTTTCAGATGACGCCGGATGCCACCCCAGCTTACGCTGTCCTGCTGGCGCAGCAATGTCAGGATGGCAGCCCGCTCATGTTCATCCAGCGGGCGGCCATTGCCCGCTTCGATGCGCAGATTGTTCAGCTTTTCCAGCATGCGTTTTTCCTGCGCCAGCCAGGACGCTGATGCAGCCAGCTCAGCGCCCGGCACAAACCGGCAGGCACCCAATGTGGCCTTGCGCCAGAACACCGGGCGCTGGGCAAAGGTGCTCTCCTCCAGCGCCGTCTGGAAATCCGGGTTGGCAAGGGCCGGATGATGCGGGGCCTGGGCGCGCACCAGGGCTCGAAATTCGGCATGCACATCCTCGCGGGCAAAGTGATGGCCGCGCCGGCGCCCGGCCTGATCGGGAATTTCCGCCAGGAACGCGCCCAGGGTCTGGCCCGATTCGCGCAACGCCTTGCGATCAGTGTCCCGCTGCGATGCGGCTTGCTTCTCTTCGGCGCTCACGGCTTCTGGCGCGTCCGCCGCGCCTCCCGGGGTTTCCAGATCACGGCCGCGAAAATGTCGGCGCTGCGCCAGATGATACAAGGCCCGGCCCAGTTCGTGGTCAGTCAACGGCTCTTGCAGGGCGCGGGCCCGCACGTCCCATGGATTGGTCAACATCGCCATGCCCCAAGGGCTGAACTTGTCCTTTGAAAAGGCCGGCAGCATCCCGGCTTCGCTCAGCAGGCTGTTCAAGGCCATCCGCCGCTGCTTGCGCCGCCGCAGTTGCCGGCGGGCCATGCGCTTGGCGCGTCGTTCCTGGTTGAGGGGCACGCCCTTGGGATCGCGCGCTTCCGGAAATATGCGGACACCGAGGTGAAGTATTTCTCCCTGGTCCGCTTGGCTGTCCATGCGGATGACAGCGGAGCCAATCGATGTCGTGCCAATGTCGAATCCGAAGACCAGTTCCGATGCCATGCTTGACCTCCCATGATGTTGTGCTATTGATCAGTCTCTAGCAGAACGAGAAGAGCTGCTTTTCGCAAGCAAAAGCTTCCTTCGCGTGGGCTCGACATCCCAAGAAGCAACGTCGGACGGCCCGTTTCGAGCGATCGAGACGGGCCTTTGCTTGATATGGCTTCGGTTTTCCGGTTTGCGGCAAAAAAGAGGGGGCCGCCTGGCCCCCTCTTCGCGGTCTGGAACGGTGCGGATCAATATTTCACGCGCAGCCGCAGATAATAGAAGCCGCCGTTGAAGCCGAACGGCCCGCCGCTGTTGGGATAGATGGAGCCATCGGCCAGGCTGTTGGTGGCCAGGAAGATCGGGTTGGCCCCGGAATTGGCCACCCGGTCGGGATAGGTGTTGAACAGGTTCAACGCACCCACCGACACGGTGTAATGATCCTGGAAGGTGTAGCTCACGTCGATATCGGTGGTAAGCTTGGCACCGAACACCTGGCCGGGATAGCCCAGTTCATCCCGCCACTTGCCATAATAGGCCTCGCGCAGGGTGAGGGCGAGGCCATCGCGCTGATAGGTGGCGGTGAGATTGGCGCGGTGGTTGGGGGCAAAATTGCCGATGTTGATGATCTGTTCGGGGCTGACCAGGCCGGGCACGAAGCGCGGCACGGTCGACTTGTTATAGTTGTAGGCCAGAGTCAGGCCCGCCTTGCCGCCGATCAGATCACCGCGCCAGCTGCCGACCACATCGATGCCGCGGGTGCGGCTGTCGAAGGCGTTGGTGAAATATTGCACATCGCCATCGATGCCCACCGCCGCCAGCGCCGGCTGGGCCGCCAGATCGGCCGCCGAAACGGTGAAGGTGCGGCTGATGCCGATGCGGTTGTTGACCTTGATGCTGTAGGCATCAACCGTGAAGTTGAAGGCATCGGACGGTGTGAGAACAAAGCCCAGGCCGAAGTTGGTCGACCGTTCCGGCCGCAGCGGCTGGGCGCCATAGAATTGCGCGATGCTGCTGGTGACCGGATAGGTGCCGGTCTGCACCTGGTTGCCGGCCCGGAACGCGGTGGTGAGGATGGCCGTGTTGTTCTGGCCCGGCGACGGCGCGTGGAAACCGGTGCCGGCGGTGCCGCGGATGGCCAGCATGTCGGTCACTTCCCAGCGGAAATTCGCCTTGGCCACCAGCGCGCTGCCAAAGGTGTTGTAGCGTTCGAAGCGGCCCATGGCGCCCAGGCTGAACGTGTCGGTCACGTCGGTTTCGGCACCGGCATAGACGGCATAGCTCTGCTGGCTGCGGCTGCCGGCAAAGGTGGGGCTGGTGCCGCCATAGCCCGAAGCGCCGGGCGGCTTGGTGAAGACGATCTGGTTGCCGCTGCCATCCAGCGCCGGCCGGAACCCGCCCGTGCCGTTGGGCACATAGAGCGGCTGGGTGGCAAACGGGCCGGGCGCATAGGATTGCACATCGCCTTCGGTCTGCGTGTAGGTTTCACGGCGGAACTCGCCGCCGAACGACAGGGTGATCGGCGCGGCCAGCCCGGCCTCGATCGGCAGGGTGAAATCGGCGTTGAGATTCTGTTCTTCCTGGATCAGCTGGCCGAATTCAAAGCTGGTCTGCGTCTGCGGGCCGAACGACGGGCTGAGCGAGCCATACATCGACAGATCGAGCGAGTTGCGCGCGATCGTCGCCGACAGATCATAGGTGAAGCCGCTTTCCAGCTTGCCCTTCACCCCCATCACCCCGAAATATTGTTCGGTCTGGCCAACAAAGCGCGGCGTGAAGCCGGCGGGATAGAGGCTGGTGAAATTGAAGGTGGTGCCGTTCTGCAGGAAGCCACCGGCCGGGCAGCCCAGCGACGCGGCGTTGGCCGGGCAGGGCGTGAGATAGATCGGCGTGGCAAAGGCCGCGTTGGCGCTGCGGCTGGTGGTGCCGCCGACGATGGCCAGATTGTTGACCGTGATCGGAGAGCGATAGTTGAAGCTCTGATCGCCCTTCAGCCGCGAATAATTGGCGATGAAATACAGCCTGGCTTCCGGGGTCAGTTCATATGCGCTGTTGAGCAGGAAGCGATAGGCATGGCTGGGCGAATTGCCATAGATCTGCGCCGGGCCGGGGAAATTCGGAATCCGGCTGGCCAGGCTGGGGTTCTGCTGGGCAAAGACCAGCGCCACCGGGCGGGTTTCGTTGCGGATGGTGCCCTTGTCGTTGGTGTATTCGGCCGTCAGGTTGATGAACCCGCGATCACCCAGCTTCACGCCGCCATTGGCCGCAAACTGGACGCTTTCGCCATCACCGCGATAGAATTGGCCATAACGGCCAACGATTTCCAGCCCGGCATCCTCGCGCAGGCCATAGTTCATCACGCCGGCAATCGCATCGGATCCATATTGCGCCGTGGCGCCATCGCGCAAAATCTGCAGATTGCCGATGGCCAGCGCCGGGATGGTGGAAATATCCGGCCCCTGGCTGCCGAAGGAAATCGACGTGTCACCGCCGCCCACCACCTGCACCAGCGCCGAACGCACCAGCCGCTTGCCGTTCAGCTGCACCAGCACCTGATCGCCCGACAGGCCGCGCAGGCTGGGCGCGCGCACAAAGGTGGAGGCATCGGAAATGGCATTCTGGCCAACATAGAGCGACGGCACCAGCGCCTTCACGATATCCAGCACGTTGGATGCCGGCTGGGTGGCGATTTCGCTGGCCCCCACCACATCCACCGGCGAGGCCGAATCCAGGATCGACCGGTCGGTGCGGCGGGTGCCGATCACCAGGATGGTCGTGTCCTCCTTTTCGTCGGCGGCTGCGGCCGGTGCCGCGGCCTGCGCCAGAGCCGGTGCAGCCGCCAGCACGGCAGCCAGCGCGGTGCCAGCCAGCAACATCCGGCCGGCAAGCCTGTCCTTCTTCTGTGTCATTGATGGTCCCCTGTTTTTCGCCTGCCCCCCGGGCTGGCTGGGGAAAAGTCTATGCCTGCTGCAGGTGCGAACAACGGGGTGAATGACCATCCCGCCCGATTCCGCCCGATTTGCCATCGGGTGTGACAAAAATATTGCAGTTCATTTACAATTTTTCATCTTGGCCGGCCAGCCAGCGGCTGATCCGGCTGCCGGCATCGGCCAGCAGCGCGGCGGCTGGCCCCGATTCCACAATATTGCCGTCCACCATGAAGGCGGCCACATCGGCGATGCCGGCGGCTTCGGCCAGATCGTGGGTCACGATGATCATCGGCGCGGCGCTGCGGGCGCGCACAGCGGCGACCAGCCGCACCAGCGCGCGGCGCACCGGCGGGTCCACCGCCGCGAAGGGTTCATCCAGCAGCAGCAGATCGGGCTGCCGCGCCAGCGCGCGGGCCAGCGCCACCCGCATCTGCTCGCCGCCCGACAATTGCGCCGGCCGCCGGGCCAGCACCGGCCCGTCCAGCTGCATCGCGGCCAGCAGGGCGCGGGCCGCGGTCGCATCGCGCCGGTCTTGCGCAATCATCACATTGGCAAGCGCATCCAGGTGCGGGAACAGGCCGCCACCTTGCAGCACCAGCCCCACCCGCCGCCGCCAGGCCGGCAACGCCTGCCAATCCTGCCCGGCCACCCGCACCACGCCTGCGGCCGGCACCAGCCCGGCAATCGCCTTCAACAGGCTGGATTTGCCCGCCCCCGATGGCCCGACCAGCGCCAGCGTCTGCCCCGGCGCCACCTGCAACGCGGCATCCACCGCCAGCGGCCCGGCGCGCGTCAGCCGGATGGCCAGGCCTTCAACCACGCCGCCGCCCCAGCAGATACAGCAGCAGCACCGCGCCCAGGCTGATCCCGGCCAGCAGCAGCGCCAGCCGGCCGGCCCCCGCCATGTCGAACGCCTGCACCCGGTCGTAAATGGCCAGGCTCAGCGTCGCCGTCTCGCCGGGAATGGCCCCGCCCACCATCAGCACCACGCCAAATTCGCCCAGCGTGTGGGCAAAGGCCAGCACGGCGCCGGTGGCCAGCCCCGGCCAGGCCAGCGGCAGCTCGATCCGCCAGAACGCCGCCCACGGCGACAGCCCGCAACTGGACGCCGCGCCGCGCAGATCATCGCCCAGGCCGCGAAACGCCTGCGCCGCCGGCTGCACCGCCAGCGGCAGGTTGACGATGATGCTGGCCAGCCAGATGCCGGCAAAACCGAACACCAGCCGCCCGCCAGTGAGCGCCGCCCACGCCCGGCCGGGCAGCGTTTCGGGGCCCATGCCCACCAGCAGCGCCAGCCCCAGCACGCTGGGCGGCAGCAACAGCGGCAGGATCAACAGCGCTTCGGCCAGCGGCCGGCCGCGCCACGCCGTGGTGCCCAGCCAGCGGCCCAGCCCCAGCGCCAGCGGCAGCAGCGCCGCCACCGTGGCCAGCCCCAGCCACAGGCTCAGCCGCAGCGCGGCCAGATCATCGCTGCTCATGGCCGGCCAAAACCGGCCGCCGCCAACGCCGCCTGGCCACGCGGCCCGGTGATGGCAGCGGCCAGCGCGCGCGCCGCCGGCGATGCGCCGGGCATGATCACCAGCGTCTGCACCAGCGGCGGGTGCAGCGCCGGGCTGATCGGCACCACGCGCACAGCGCCGGCAGCGCGCGCCAGCGGCAGCGCCACGATGCCGGCATCGGCGGCGCCGCTAGTCACAAAGCCGAGCGCCTGGGCAACATTGTCGCCCAGCACCAGCGGCGCGCCGTTGATGCCGCTGGCGGCCAGCACCGCGCGCGCCGCCGCGCCATAGGGGGCGTGCGCCGGATTGGCGATGGCCAGATGGCGCACCTGCCCGGCGGCAATGGCCGCGCGCAGCCCGGCCAGATCGCGGATGGCGCTGGCCTGCGGCACCACCAGCGCCAGCCGGCCCAGCGCATAGGCACGGCGCTGCCCGCCCGGCAGCCGCTGCGCCAGCGCGGCATCGGCCAGCAGCAGCAGCTGGAACGGCCCACCGTTCAGCGCCTGCTGCACCATCTGGCCCGACGATCCAAAGCTCAACTGGTAACGCGCACCGGTCTGGCGTTCGATCGCCGCCACCAGCGGCGGCAGCACCAGCCGCAGATCGGCCGCCGCCGCCACCGGCACGGGGACCGGCTGTGCGGCGCGCACGGCCGGCCCCCAGGCCAGGGCAGAAAGGATCAGCAGGCAACGCAACATCGCCCGCCTTGTGCCAGCCACGTGCCGCAGGTGCAACGTGCGCCCAAAGCCGCTATGCCCCGTCCATGCAGCGCCCCGATCCCGTTCAGCCCTTCCACGCCATCAGCATCGCGCGGCTGGCCCGCCAGCTGGAAGCCGATGGCCGCGATGTGATCCACATGGAATTCGGCCAGCCCTCCACCGGCGCGCCGGCCGCCGCCATCGCGCGGGCGCAGGCCGTGCTGGCCAGCGACCCCGGCAGCTATTGGGAATCCGATGCATTGAAGGCCCGCATCGCGCGGCTCTATCAGGATCGCCACCGGCTCCACATCGATTCCGAACGCATCATCCTGTCGTGCGGGGCCTCCCCGGCGCTGGTGATGGCGCTCACCTCGGCCTTCCGGCCCGGTGATGTGGTGGCACTGGCCCGGCCCGGCTATGTCGCCTATCGCAACAATCTGCTGGCGCTGTCGATGGTGCCGCTCGAAATCGCCTGCGGCCCGGAAAGCCGCTATCAGCTCACCGCGGCGCATCTGGCGGCGCTGGATCGCGCTCCGGCCGGGGTGATCATCGCCAGCCCAGCCAACCCCACCGGCACGGTGATCGCCCGCGACGAACTGGCCGCCATCGCCGCCGTGTGCGCGGCAAGGCGCATCCGCATCGTGTCGGACGAGATCTACCACGGCCTGTCCTTCGTTGGCCCGGTGGCCAGCGCGCTGGAATTCGCGCCCGATGCGCTGGTGGTGAACAGTTTTTCCAAATATTTTTCCATGGTCGGTTGGCGGCTGGGCTGGCTGGTGGCGCCCGATGATCTGCTGGGCGCGGCGCGCGCGCGCATGGGCAATCTGTTCCTCACCGCGCCCAGCCTGTCGCAACATGCCGGGCTGGTGGCGATGGACTGCACCGACGCGCTGGAGGGCCATGTCGCCCGCTATGCCGTCAACCGGCAATTGATGCTGGATGCGCTGCCGGCCCTGGGCCTGACGCAGATCGCCCCGCCCGATGGCGCCTTCTACATCTGGGCCGATGTTCGCCATCTCACCGATGACGTGATGGACTTTGCCCGGCAACTGCTGATCGATACCGGCGTGGCGACCGCGCCGGGCATCGATTTCGATCCGGTGGAGGGCCGGCATTTCCTGCGCTTCAGCTTTGCGGTCGATACACCGCTGATCAGGGATGCGATCGCGCGGATGACGCCGTGGTTTCAGGCCCGGCGCAGACTCTCTTGATCCTCCCCCTCTGGGGGAGGATCAATCCTGTCTATTGCGCCGCCACCATGCGCCGACCGGCATCGGCGCGCAGGAACAGCAAAGCCGTCACGCCAACAAACAGCAAAGACACCACAAAGGGGGCACCCGGTGCGTGCAGCGCCGCGCCATCGGCGGAAAAGCGCGCGAACACCGTGGTCATCAACGGCGGGCCGACGATGGCCGACAGGCTCTGGATCGAAGCGACCGCGCCCTGCAGTTCCCCCTGTTCCGATGGCGGCATTTCGGCCGACATCAGCCCCTGCAGGCAGGGGAACACCAGGCCCTGGACGGCCGAAACCGCAATGCCCAGATAGACCATCCAGCCGGCCTCGGCCATGGCATAGGTGGAATAGCCGGCCACCGCCGAAAGGATGCCCGCCGCGATGATGCGGCGCTGGCCAAAGCGCGGGATCAGCTTGCGGCCCAGAAAACCCTGCACGAACGCGCCGGTCACACCCACGGCGGCCAGGCTCCAGCCCACCTGTTCGGCCGTCCAGCCATAACGCAATTGGCCGTGATAGGACCAGATAGTGTAGAGCGACTGGTACGACAGCGTCCACACGAACACCGTGGCGGCCAGCATCAGCACCACCGGATGCGCGGATTTCAGCCGCAACAGCGCCCCCACCGGATTGGCCCGCCGCCATTCGAAGGCACGGCGCTTTTCCGGTGGCAGCGATTCGGGCAGCACGATCAGGCCATAGAGGAAATTGGCCGCCGCCAGCCCGGACGACACCAGGAACGGCACCGCCTCGCCATAGCGGGCGACAAGGCCGCCCAGCGCCGGCCCGATGATGAAGCCAAAGCCAAAGGCCATGCCGATCACGCCAAAATTGGCCCCGCGCTTTTCCGGCGGGGTGACATCGGCGATATAGGCATAGGCGGTGGGAAAGGTGGCCCCGGTGATGCCGGCCACGGCGCGAGCCGCCACCAGCCACCACAAGGTGGGCGCAAAGGCCATCACCGCATAATCGGCAGCAAAGGCCGCCATGCTGGCCAGCAGCACCGGGCGGCGGCCAAAGCGATCGGAAAGCCCGCCGATCACCGGCCCCATCACGAACTGGATGCCGGCATACATGAAGGCGATCCAGCCCGACACTTCGGCGGCATGCGCCAGCGGCTGGCCCGAAAGCCGCACGATCAGCTGCGGAAACACCGGGATGACGATGCCAAAGCCGATGGCATCGATCAGCACGGTGACAAAGATGAAGGTGAGCGCGCGGTTCACGCGGCGGCCACCGTGTGGACCCGGATCATGGGATGGGCGTTACCCGGTTTTTGCAGGTTCGCCCATAAGGGAAGCACCAAGGCTTGCATGGGTGCGGCAAAATGTGTTTTGTGCAGGCGCGAAGGAACGCCCGACATGTCCGTGCTCAAGATGATCTTCACCTGGTGGAATGGCCCCGGTCTCACCACCCGCCTGTTCACCGCCCGCCACGGCATCGAGGTGGGCCGCGATGATCAGGGCAATATCTATTACCGGTCGGGCGAAGGTGCCAGCCAGCGCCGCTGGGTGATCTACAACGGCGAACCCGAAGCCAGCCGCATCCCGCCGGAATGGCATTTGTGGATGCACCGCACCGTGGATGTGCCGCCATCGCAGCAGCCGCTGACGGTGCGGGCCTGGGAACGGCCGTGGACGCCCACCGCCACCGGCACCGCGCTGGCGCACAGCCCGCGCGGCGCGCTGGTGGCCGGCGGCACGCGCGCGGCGGCCACCGGCGATTATCGCGCCTGGTCGCCCGACGCCTGATCGGGCCCGCCCATGGCCAGCACGCTCAAAGACCATCTTCTGGAAGCCCTGATCGGGCTGCTGGTCGTGATCATGGCGGCGGGCTTTGTCGGCTATGCCTGGGCGCGCACCGGGGCGGGCGAAGGCGCCGACGGCACCATGCTGGTGGCGCGCTTTCCCAACATCGGCGGCGTCGCGCTGGGCACCGATGTGAAGGTGGCCGGCGTGAAGGTGGGCAAGGTGGTGGCGCTGGAGCTTGATCCCGCCTCCTATCAGGCCGTGCTGCGCCTGTCGGTGGATCGCGGGCTGAAACTGCCGATCGATTCGTCGGCGGCGATCACGGCGGAAGGGCTGCTGGGCGGCAATTATGTCGCCCTCACCCCCGGCGGCGACACGGCGATGCTGAAGGCCGGTGACGAGATTGTCGAAACATCGGGCGCGCCCGATCTGATGGGCCTGATCGGCAGCGTGGTGAACCGGTCTGGCAGTGATGCCCCGGCCAAATAGCGCCTGGGCGCTGGCGCTGCTGCTGTGTGGCCCGGCGGCGGCACAGGATGCCGCCGCGCCGCCACCGCCGCCGCCAAAAGCCGCCACCACCGCGCCGAAAATCGCCACCGTCACCCCGGTGGCGGACCGTATGGTGCAGATTGGTGCCCTGTCCAAACGCACCGGGCAAAGCCGCAGCTTCAGCCTGAAACCCGGCCAGAGCGTGGAATTTGCCGGCATCCGCATCACGGCGCGCACCTGCGAGACGACACCGCCGTGGGAACGGCCGGCGCTGACCGGCGCCTTCCTGCAAGTGGATGAAAAACTGGGCAATGCGCCGCTGCGCCGGGTGTTTTCCGGCTGGCTGTTCGCGCAGAGCCCCAGCCTGAACGTGATGGCGCACCCGCGCTATGATGTCTGGGTCAAGACCTGCACGATGCGCTTTCCCGATGGCCCCGCATTGGGGCCAAGCCCTTCATCATCCACAAAGAAATCGCCCGAACCTGCCAGTGCCGCCACCAGCCTGGCGCGATAGTCGCGCGCCGGGATCTCCACCGCGCCAAAGCCGGCCAGATGATCGGTGAGGAACTGGGTGTCGAGCAGGGTGAAGCCGCCCAGCCGCAGCCGCACCACAAGGGCGGCCAGGCAGCATTTGCTGGCATCGCGCACCCGGGTGAACATCGATTCGCCAAAGAAGGCCGCCCCCAGCCGCACGCCATACAGGCCGCCGGCCAGCTCGCCTGCGGCCGTCCACGCCTCCACGCTGTGCGCCTGCCCGCGTTGGTGCAGCGCCAGATAGGCTTCGGAAATCAGCGGGTTGATCCAGGTTTCGCTGCGCCCCGGCACGGCTTGCGCACAGGCGGCCAGCACCGTTTCAAAGGCGGCATCGACGGTGAAGCGGAACCGCTGCTGCCGCAGCGTCTTGGCCAGGCTGCGCGGCAGGTGGAAACCATCCAGCGGCAGCACTCCGCGCCGCTTGGGCTCCACCCAGAAGACTTCGCTGCTGTCGGCGCGTTCGGCCATCGGGAAGATGCCGCTGGCATAGGCCCTCAGCAGCATCTCCGGATCAAGCCGTTGGACCAGCGGTCGGCTCATGCGCGTCTCATGCCCGGCCCGCCGGCCTGATGCCAGCGGGCATTTGCCTCACGCTGCTGCTTGCGCCTTGGCCGCCAGCCAGCGTTCCAGCCACTTGATCGAATAATCGCCGGCCTGGAATTCCGGATCCTCGATCAGCGCCTGGTGCAGCGGGATGGTGGTCTTTGGCCCGTGGATCACGAATTCTTCCAGTGCCCGGCGCAGCCGCATCAGGCATTCCTCGCGGTTCGCGCCATAGACGATCAGCTTGGCGATCAACGAATCATAATAAGGCGGGATGCGATAGCCATCATAGAGCGCGGAATCGACCCGCACATGCAGGCCGCCAGGCTGGTGGAAATCCGTCACCCGGCCGGGCGATGGCGCAAAGGTCGCCGGGTCTTCGGCATTGATCCGGCATTCGATGGCATGGCCTTCGAAGTGGATCTGATCCTGGCTGACCGACAGCGGCAGGCCGGCGGCCACGCGGATCTGTTCGCGCACCAGATCCAGCCCGGTGATGGCTTCGGACACCGGATGCTCCACCTGCAGGCGGGTGTTCATCTCGATGAAGAAGAATTCGCCATTTTCCCACAGGAATTCAATGGTGCCCGCCCCGCGATACTTCAGCTTGGCAATGGCGGCACGCACCACTTCGCCCATGCGGGCGCGCTCGGCGGCGCTCAAGGCCGGCGACGGTGCCTCTTCCAGCACCTTCTGGTGGCGGCGTTGCAGCGAACAATCGCGTTCGCCCATGTGCACCGCGCCGCCCTGGCCATCGCCAAAGATCTGGAATTCGATGTGGCGCGGTTCCGACAGATATTTTTCGATATAGACCGTGTCGTCGCCAAAGGCGGCCTTGGCCTCCGATTTGGCCTGGCTCACCAGCGCCGGCAGACTGGCGGCATCGGGGATCACCTTCATGCCGCGGCCGCCGCCGCCCGATGCGGCCTTCACCAGCACCGGATAACCGATGATTTCGGCAACGGCGATGGCTTCTTCCATGCTGTTGATCGGGCCATCGCTGCCCGGCACCAGCGGCAGGCCCAGGGCGGCGGCGGTGCGCTTTGCCTCCACCTTGTCGCCCATCTTGCGGATATGTTCAGGATCGGGCCCGATCCAGGTGATGCGATGTTCCTGCACGATCTCGGCAAAGCGGGCATTTTCGCTCAGGAAACCATAGCCGGGGTGGATGGCATCGGCCTGGGCGATTTCGGCCGCCGAAATGATCGCCGGGATGTTGAGATAGGATTCGGTCGCCGATGGCGGCCCGATGCAGATCGCCTCATCGGCCAGCCGCACATGCATGGCATCGGCATCGGCGGTGCTGTGCACGGCCACGGTGCGGATGCCCATCTCACGGCAGGCGCGGTGCACACGCAGTGCGATTTCGCCCCGGTTGGCGATCAGGACCTTCTTGAACATTGCCGCGGTTACTCGACAATCACCAGCGGCTGGTCATATTCCACCGGCTGTTCGCTGCTCACCAGAATCGCCTTCACCACGCCGGCGCGCGGCGCGGTGATCGGGTTCATCACCTTCATCGCCTCGATGATCAGCAGCGTGTCGCCGGCCTTCACGCTGGCCCCTTCGGCCACGAACGGCGGCGCGCCGGGTTCCGGCGTCAGATAGGCGGTGCCGACGATCGGCGATTTCACCACACCGGGATGGTTGCGCACATCGCCATCGCCAGCCGGTGCGGCGGCTGTGGCAGCGGCGGCGGGCGGCGGGGCCGGCCAGCCGCCGGGCGGCGGTGCCGGCGCATAGGCCGGGGTGGCCGCCATGGTGACGGGGGCGGCGGTGCGCGCCACCCGGATCACCCGGTCGCCATCCTTCACCTCGATTTCGGTGAGATTGCTGTGATCCAGCAGTTCGGCCAGTTCCCGCACCAGCTTGGTATCAACCGCGATTCCCTTGGAGTCTGCCATGACGATCCTGTGCCTTGCCCCTCGAAAGACTGGCTCAATGCCGCAAACTAGCCGCCGCGTCCAGCATTAGGGCACCGCCTGTTGCCCATGCGGTGGCTTGCCCCACCGCTGCGATTGCGCGATGCTGGCACGGCCAAGCCTGTTTCGGATCGCTCCATCCATGAAGATCATCATCGGCAACCGCACCTATTCCAGCTGGTCGCTGCGCGGCTGGCTGGCCGCCAAGCAGAGCCTGCTGCCGTTCGAAACCGAATTGCGCGTGATGGACAGCCCCGAATGGATCAGCGGCGCGGCCAAGGCCGACATGCCATCGGGCAAGGTGCCGGTGCTGTGGGATCATAGCGAACCGGTGTGGGATTCGATGGCGATCCTGCTGCATCTGGCCGACAAGGCCGGGCACGACCGCTTCTGGCCGCGCGCGGCGCCGGCGCGCATGCTGGCCTATGCGGCCTGCGCCGAAATGCATTCCGGCTTTGCGCCCTTGCGGGCCGGATGCCCGATGAACCTGCAACATGAATTCCCCGATTTTCGCCCCAGTGCCGAGATCATGGCAGATGTGCACCGCATCGAACATCTGTGGGAACAGGCGCTTGGCCGCTTTGGCGCCGAAACGGGGGAGCCCTGGCTGTTCGGCCGCTTCGGCGCGGCCGACATCATGTTCGCCCCCGTCTGCACCCGCATCGACAGCTATCATCTGCCGGTGGGGCCCACGGCCCGCGCCTATGTGGATCGGGTGCTGGCCCACCCGTTCATGCGCGAATGGACGGCCGCAGCGCTGGCGGAGACCTTTGAATTCACACGCTATGGCGTGCCGGGCGCGGTGAGGCGAGCGTGAGCATGCCGCCATCCGGGCGCCGCCCGCAGGGCCCGCGCATCGCCCGCGCCACGCTGGCCGCCGCCTTGCTGGTGCTGCTGGCCGGGCCGCTGCTGAATTTCGGCCTGATCGGCTGGCCGGTGGCGCTGGGGCTGTTTGCCGGCGCGGCGCTTCTGGCCGGCATTGGCGCATTGCTGTGCCTGTGGCGGCTGCTGCGCCGGCGCGGCGGCGTCGTCACCGTGATTGCGGCGGCGGCCGGCATTGCCGCGGCCACCATTCCCATCGCCATCGTGCTGATGGCGGCCGACAAGCCGGCGATCAACGACATCACAACCGATACCGCCAATCCGCCGCAATTCGTCGCCCTCACGCCCGAAGTGCGCGGCGCCGATGCCAATCCGCCCGCATACAACCCGGCCTTTGCGCCCGAACAGTCGCGCGCCTATCCGCAGATCCGCCCGCTTGATCTGCCGCTGCCGCGTGACCGGGCGTTCCGGCTGGCGCTGGCCGCCTGCGCCGGCTGGGAAATTGTGGCCAAGGATGCCGAACAGGGCCGCATCGAGGCGGTGGCGCGCGTGCCCTGGTGGGGGTTTCGTGATGATGTCGTCATCCGGCTCACGGCCATTCCCGGCGGCACCCGCGTTGATATCCGCTCCAAATCCCGCGTGGGGACAAGCGATCTGGGGGTGAATGCGCGGCGGATCAGCGCCTGGCTTGACCGGCTGGCCGCATCCGTGCGCAAGGCCGGGGCATGACGCCCGATCCTGCTGACCCAATCGCCCTCACCCAGGCCCTGATCCGCTGCCCCAGCGTGACCCCGGCTGATGAAGGCGCGCTGGATGTGCTGCACACCGCGCTGTCGGGCCTGGGCTTCACCTGCACCCGCCTGCCCTTCGGCCACCCGCCCGATGGCCCGGTGGACAATCTGTTCGCCACCATCGCCGGCGGGCCGGGGCCGCATTTCGCCTTTGCCGGCCACAGCGATGTGGTGCCGGCCGGCGATCTGGCCGGCTGGAGCGAGGACCCGTTTACCGGCACGATCTGCGACGGCTTCATCGTCGGCCGCGGCGCGGCCGACATGAAGGGCGCGCTGGCCGCCATGGTCGCCGCCACCGCCCGCCACCTGGCCGGCGGGCCGCTGAACGGCCGCATCAGCTTCATCATCACCGGCGACGAGGAAGGCCCCGCCACCTTCGGCACCACGATGATGCTGGACTGGATGGAGACGCAGGGCCTCGTCCCCGATCTGTGCCTGGTGGGCGAACCCACGTCGCAACACGCGCTGGGCGACATGATGAAGATCGGCCGGCGCGGCAGCCTGAATGCCTGGATCACGGTGAACGGCGCGCAGGGGCACGTCGCCTACCCCACCCGCGCCGACAATCCGATCACCCGGCTGATCGCCATCCTGGCCGATCTGAAGGCGCGGGCGCTGGATGATGGCAACGACTGGTTTCAGCCATCGAACCTGGAAATCACCGATGTGGCGGTGGGCAACCCGGCCAGCAATCTGATCCCGGCGCAGGCGCGGGCGCGGGTCAACATCCGCTTCAACAACGAACACACGGGCGCGGCCCTGGCCGACTGGATCAGGGCCACGGTGGCCGCCCATGCGCCATCGGCCCAGGTTGAGGTGAAGATTTCCGGCGAGGCCTTCCTCACCGAACCCGGCGCGCTGTCCAGGCTGGTGGCCGCTGCCGTGCAGAGCGTCACCGGCCGCACGCCGGAACTTTCGACCACCGGCGGCACCAGCGACGCCCGCTTCATCCGCCGCCTGTGCCCGGTGGTGGAATTCGGCCTGCCGGGCCAATCGATGCACAAGGTGGACGAACAGGCCGCCGTGGCCGACATTGCCGGGCTGGCGGACATTTATGCTGGGCTGCTGGCGCGGGCCCTCGCATAGCCTGCCACCCCGTCGTCACCGCATTCTTGGGCCGAACTTGAAGCCAGATCTACTTGCGCAACGCCTGCACGCGCGGCCGCAGGGTGCGATCCAGACGGATCATGGCGTCGATCATGCGATCCTGGATGGCCGGCCATTCCGAGGGTTCTGACCGATAGCCGCCGTCTTGCCAGAAGTGGATGGCGCGGCCCATCACGTCTTCCCTCTCCTGCCAGCTCAAAGGCGCACCAAATTCCGCCTCCACGGCCTCCTTCTGTGCAAACAGTTCATCGAAGGATGCCTTGTTGTCATGCACCCACACAAACACGCTGTTCTTGTCCTCGCGCAGTTTGTAACCGATAGAAAATCCTGCCCGGCCAATGCTGCCATCGATCGTGGTCGTCCGCGACGCTGAACGATTGGCATGGACGCCGTGGCGGGGCTTGGCGCGGGCCAGCAGCCCTTCCCAGAAACGGTAGCGCAGATCGTGGCGTTCCACCCGATCCTTGCGTTCGGCCTGCCGCTTCGCGCCAATCTGGGTCTGGAATTCTGCCGCTTCCGGCAGGGGAATCAGCTGCTGAATGTCCATCAGCAGCCGGCCATCATCCAGCCGATAGGGCTTCAGCCGCACACAGCGGATATCGATCTGACGGTCGCGCAGCCACATCACCGATGTGGTCAATTCCTTGCTGAAATCGGCCGAGGCCAGGATGATCCGCGTGTCCTTGGCAAAATCATCCTCCACCGGTTCCGGCCAATTCAGGAACGACAGGATTTCGCCGCGGGCCGCATCATGATCGGTCGCGCCCTTGCCGTTCTGCGCGCGAAAGCGGGCGAAGGCATCCACCGCCTGATCGAACGTCATCGCCGACACCATCGCGGCATAGCGCAGGGCCTGCAATTCCATGTGGCCGCCGTCGCTGGTGCGCTTCAATTCCACCACCACCAGATTGGCGTCGCTGTCCAGACACAGAAGATCGATGCGGCGGCTGCTGTCCTGCCAGTCGCTGAACTCCTCGGCCAACACCATCAGGCCGTCTTCCAGGCACGCGATCCGGTCTTTCAGCAGGCGCTGGATATCGCCGCGTTCGCTCAGCCGCTCGGTTTCAAAGCTGGTGGCGCTGACCGGGGCCAGACTGTCCTTGCGCACCTCGTAAATCGGCATGTCTAAACCCGCTGCCCGTCACCATAGCGGGCCTCGAGGAACTTGCCCTGCACGCGCAGGCCGTCGCGATCGGCTTCGGCCAGGGTGGCGGAGGCGCGGGTGAGTTCGGCTTCCACGGCCTTCAGCCCATCGATCACCGTGGCTTCGGGCGTGCGGCCGTCGTGCTCCACGATGTTGGCGCGCTGCATCGGCGGGATGCGGGTGTAACGGTCGATCAATTCGGGCAGATGCCGGCCCAGCAGCCGGCCGATATCCTGCGCCACCGGATGATCGGCGGCCACGCGCGCCAATTGCCGTTCCAGCGCCACCAGCTGCACGCAAATGCCGTCCAGATGCGGCGCGGCCAGGCGCGGCAGGTGGCGGCGCTGGCGTTCCAGCCAGGCTTCGGTGATGGCCGGCAGATCGGCCGGCGGGGCCTCGTCCATCCTGTCCACATCCGGGCCGCCCACCGGCAAGGCAAAGCCGGCCACGCCCGACAGCGGCACCAGCAGCAGGCTGAGCAGGAACAGACCGATGCCCATCCCGTCGCTCATCCAGCCATAGACCGTCAATGCCGCCACCATCACCAGAAAGGCGATGCCACCGCGCGTCAGCCGGGTTGCCACATTGGCCTTGCGCCGTTCCCAGCGCCGGGCGCGCGCCATCTGCATGGCTTCGGCCCGCGCCATGCGCCGGCGCCGGGCTTCGGCTTCGTCAAAAGGCGGCACGCTGGCCATTTATGGCAGCGCCGTCAGGCTGGTTTTCGGGCCAGCGATCTGCGCTTCGGCCTGGCCCTGCGCGCGGGCGACATAGGCGCGGCTCTTCTCCACCTCGACACTCAGCGTATCCACCGTGGTCTTCATCGCCTCCAGCGATTTCAGCTTGAACGTGTCGATGGCGTCC
Organism: Alphaproteobacteria bacterium; assembly: GCA_018970445.1. Classification (GTDB taxonomy): domain Bacteria; phylum Pseudomonadota; class Alphaproteobacteria; order Sphingomonadales; family Sphingomonadaceae; genus Sandarakinorhabdus. The sequence continues at coordinate 27,480 of JAGWWF010000005.1, forward strand.
ATCGTCTGATAGACATTCTGGAAGGCGCGTTGCAGCGTTTCCACCGGAATCGCGCTGGATGCGGCCTGTTCGTGGATCATCGCGGTGTTGCTCTTCAACAGTTCACCGGTGGAATCGATGATGCCGGCGGTCGTGCTGTTCAACTGGGTGATCTGTTCCAGCACCAGCTTCTGGTTGGTCATCGCTTCGGCCACGGTCACGGCGGTGCGCAGTGCGCTCACCGTGGTGGTGCTGGCGCGGTCCACACCCTTCATCAGCTCGACATTGTTCTTCTTCACCAGATCCAGCGCCAGATAGCCCTGCACCGACACCGCCAGCTGGGTCAGCAGATCCTGGGTGCGCTGGCGCACATAGAACAGCGCGCTTTCGCGGATGGCCTTGGCCTTGGCCGGATCGGACACGTCAAGCTCGGCCGCCTTCTCCTCCAGCTTCTCGTCCAGCACCTTGGACATGTGGACCATCTGTTCCAGCTTGCCCATCGCGTCCCACAGCTTGGCGCGTTCATCCTCGATGCTGATATTGTCCTTCAGCAGCTCGTCCTTGCCGCTTTTCAGTGCGCCCAGGATGGCGTTGATATTGCCCTGCGCGCTCTTGTAACTGTCGAAATAGGATCGCAACTTGTCGCCGCCGAACGGGATCAGGCCGAACAATTTCCTGCGGCCCTGCAGCTTGCCGGATTTGCCGGGGTCCAGATCTTCGACAATCTTGCGCAGCTGCACCAGATCGGCACCGATGCCGGCCTCCTTGTTGAGCGCACGCGTCGGCCGATCGAGAAAGCGGTTGGACTGGGCGGCGGCGCGGGCGATTTCGGTGGCGCCCAGATTGGCCAGCGCATCCACCTTCTTGCCGAATTCCGGGCTGGCGGCATCGGTGGCGATCAGTTCGTCGATGAAACCATCCACCTTGGCATCCAGCTGGGCGCGTTCCTGATCCTTCAGCGGCACCAGGCCGGCGGCCTTGTGCGGCGCGATGGCGTTCACCGCGACCGGGGGTTCCAGCTTGATTGCAACTTCGTCCGACATGCCAGTCCTCATCTCTTTGCACGCAGCCTATCAGCCCGCCGCGCCGCTGCCTACTGTGTTAGGATTGCGACACGCTTTTGCAAGGGGCGGCGCGGTTGCAACGCCCGATTTGCCGCGCCACACTGCCACAAATTCGCACAAAAAGGATCAGCATATGGGCCTGCCCGCCACCGGAATGAGCGCCGAGGCCATCGCCGCTGCGCTGGAGGATTTCGGCAAGCGCGACCTGCCCTGGCGCGAAGGCGGCACCTTTGCCTATGTCTATGAAGGCGGGCGCGAGGTGGAGGCGATCATCCACCAGGCCTATATGCGCTACCTCACTGAAAATGCGCTTGATCCCACCGTCTATCCCTCGCTGTTGAAGTTCGAGCGAGAGATTGTCGCCATCGCCCGCGACCATCTGGGCGGCGATGATAAGGTGGTGGGCAATTTCACCACAGGCGGCACCGAAAGCTGCATGCTGGCCGTTAAGACCGCGCGCGATTTCGCCCGGGCCACGCGCGGCATCGCCCGGCCCGAACTGGTGCTGCCGGTGACCGCCCACGCCTGCTTCCACAAGGCGGCGCAGTATTTCGACATGCCGTTGCGGCTGGTCGAGGTGGACACGGCCAGCTGGAAGGTGAGCCCCCAGGCCATGGCCGCCGCCATCACGCCCGATACCGCGATGATCGTGGGCAGCGCCTGCCAATATGCCCATGGCGTGATCGATCCCATCCCCGAATTGGGCGCGCTGGCGCTGGAAAGGCACGTGCTGCTGCATGTCGATGGCTGCATCGGCGGCTGGATATTGCCGTTCCTGCGCCGGTTGGGGCAGACTGTGCCGGCCTTTGGCTTCGAGGTGCCGGGCGTCACCTCCATCTCCATGGATTTCCACAAATATGGCTATGCCGCCAAGGGCGCATCGGTCATCCTGCACCGGAACAAGGATCTGCGCCGGCACCAGATCTTCACCGGCGCGAACTGGACCGGATACAGCGTGATCAACCCCACCATGCTGTCGTCCAAATCCGGCGGGCCGCTGGCGGCGTGCTGGGCGGTGCTGAACCATCTGGGCGATGCCGGCTACATGGAATTCGCCCGCCGCACCCTGGCCGCCACCCAGGCCATCGCCGCCAGCCTGCGCGCCCACCCGGATGTGGAACTGCTGGCCGAACCCGAATCCTGCCTGATCGCCTTTGCCGGCAAGGGCTTTTCGCCCTTCCCGATCGTGGATGCGATGCGCCGGCGCGGCTGGTTCGTGCAGCCGCAGCTGGGTTACATGGGCAGCAGAGCCAACATCCACCTGAGCATCGATCAATCGACCATCGATGTGGTGGATCGCTTCCTGCCCGATCTGGATGCCAGCATTGCCGAAGCGCGCGGGTTGAACATGGCCTTGCCTGAACCGGTCAAGGCGCTGCTGGGCAGCCTGACGGCCGATCAGTTCACGCCCCAACTCTATGGCCAGTTGATGGGCATGGGCGGCGCCGACGGCGGCCTGCCCGAAGGCACCACCGGCATCAACATGATGCTGGATGCGATGCAGCCGGAGGTTGCGGCCAGGGTGATGACGGAATTCTTCAACGATCTTTATGTGTGAAGCCCCGCCATCAATCCCTGCAACACATCGTGATGCGCGCCGATGCCCTGTTCCAGCCCGCCGATCAGCACATGATCCAGCGCGCCTGATGCCAGGCCTTCCTGGCCCAGGGCGGCGGCGCGGAAATCCTCGGCGCCGAACACCGCGCCGTCCAGCAGCGCCCAGCTTTTCGCCCAGTGCGCTTGCGCCTTCTCATCGCGCGGCGGCTCCGGGATCAGCATGAAATCCTCCACCCAGGTCTCGCCGGCCCCGCGCGGCATCACCACCATGATGTTGATATAATCCGGGCTGGCGACGATCACCGTGCCGGGGGTGAGATTGTAGGTGAAGGTCATGGTGCGCCGCAGGTCGCGCATGTCGTCGATGTCCACCCCGTCCAGCGCCGCCAGCCGGGCCACGGCCGATCGCGAATGCGGGCCGATGCGGTCGCCCGTCGTCACGCCATCCTGGAAATAGGGTGCAATCGTGTTCGCGTGCAGGCGCAGCACATGGTAACTTTCGGAAAAGGCGTCGATGATCAATTTCCAGTTGGCCGCCACCTTGTGGGTGCGCCTTGCATAAAGATGCTGATCCGCAAAGCCGATGGCATCGAAATCGGCGGCCAGCGGCCCGGCGGCCAGGCTGAAATCCGGCGGATTGTCACGATCCAGCCCCACCCAGATCAGCCCGCCGGCTTCCAGGCTGGGCATTTCGATCAGGCCGCGCGTCGCCTTGTCCAGCCCCGCAAAGCTTTCGGGCCGCGGCAGGCCCTTCAGCCGGCCATCGGTGCCATAGCTCCAGGCATGATAGGGGCAGACCAGCGCCGGCGCGCTGACCGGCGCACAGCCTTCCACCAGCCGGGTGCCGCGATGCCGGCACACATTCATGAACACCCGCACCACGCCCTTGCCATCGCGCGCGATCAGCAGCGGCAGGCCAAGGCCATCATGCGGCACCGCCATGTTGGGCTGTGGCAGCAGCACCGATGGCGCGATCACCACCGGCAGCCGCTTGAACACGCCGGCCCATTCGGCAGCGAAATGATCGGGGCAGGTGTAAACACGGGCCGCAATCTCCCGCATCACGCCGCTGGCCGGCCGCTGTGCCGCCGCCGCAATCCCAGCCGCCAGGGCGCGCTGGCCGGGGGTGGGCTGGCGGGGGGTGAAGGCGATATCCATGGCGACAAGAGTGACTCCATTCCCCACCCAGCGCAACCCGCGCGACTGTGACAGGATTGGGGCCGGCCTGTGCTGCATGATGTTGACAGGCCGCACCCGGCCGCCATGGTGGCGGCCATGGCTTCTTCCCGCTCCCTGCTTGCCGCCGTCAAACCCTATGTCGAGGCCGGGCCGCTGGGGGCGCTGGCGCTGGGCATGGCCAGCGGCACGCCCTACACGATGATCGCCGCCACGCTCACCACGCGGCTGGCGGAAAGCGGGATCGACAAGAAATCGGTCACCGCCTTTGGTCTGGCGCTGCTGGTCTACAGCTTCAAGCCGCTGTGGGCGCCGCTGATCGATCGGGCGCGGGTGCCGGTGCTGGCCGGGCTGATCGGCCAGCGCCGGGCCTGGCTGCTGGTCTGCGTGATCATGGCCAGCGCGGCCATCGCCTGGCTGGGCGCGCTTGATCCCACCGCCGATATCCGCCTGTTCGCCGCTGCCGCCATCACCGTGGGCCTGGCCGGGGCAACGCTGGACATCGTCATCGATGCCATCCGCATCGAATGGCTGCGCGACGATCAGATGGGGGCGGGCAGCGGCATGACCCAATATGGCTGGCGGCTGGGGGCCTATCTGGTGGGGGCCGGCGCCCTGCTGATCGCGGCGCGGGGTGGCTGGGGCCTGGCCTATCTGGCGGCGCCGCTGCTGTTCGCGCCGGCGCTGGTGGCAGCGGCCCTGATGGGCGAACCACAGCGCCCGCCGGCCCCGCCATCCGGCAAGGGGCTGGCGGCGGCCCTGCGCGACAGCATCATCGCGCCGCTGGCCGATTTCCTGGGGCGCAAGGGCGCGTGGATCGTGCTGGCCTTTGTGCTGGTGCACAAGCTGGGTGACACGGTGTGCCAGCTGTCGGTGCGCCTGTTCTACAATGATCTGGGCTTTTCCAAGGACGAAGTGGCCTTTTACGATGTCAGTCTTGGCCTTGTCGGCATGCTGGCCGGCATCTTTGTCGGCGGCTTCCTCTACCGGCGCATGGGGCTGGCCGGCTCGGTGCTGCTGTCGCTCGTGCTGATGGCCGCCACCAATGCCGGCTATGCGCTGCTGGCCCTGATCGGCCGTGATGTGTGGGCGCTGGCCGCCGTGCAGGGCTTTGAAAATTTTGCCAGCGGCATCGGCGGTGTCACCATCGGGGCCTGGCTGGCGCTGCTGTGCGATCGCCGCTTCACCGCCACGCAATTTGCGCTGCTGTCATCGGCCGCCGCCATCCTGGGCCGGGCCTTTTCATCGGGCACGGCCGGCGCGCTGATCGAGCGTCTGGGCTATGTCGATTTCTATTGGCTCACCACGGCGCTGGCCCTGCCCGGCGTGCTGATCTTTGCCTGGCTGTGGCGGGCCGGGCTGGTGCTGGCCGATGATCGCGCGCCGGCGTAACCCGGCTGTCATCGCGCCTTCACCGCTTCGTCACCAACTGGCAACCCGTCTGTCACATGGGCAGGATAGAGCGGGTCATCGCATCCGGAGCCTGCTGCATGACGCTTGCCCTTTCCCGCGCCGTGGAACTGCCCGCCGCCCTGCTGGCCGGGGCCACCCCGATCCACCGCGCCGGGCTGCTGGATGTGCGGCTGGCCGTGACCGAGGCGGAAATCGCCGCTGCCCAGGCGCTGCGTTACGAGATCTTCTATGATGAAATGGGGGCGCGCCCCGATCCGGTGACGGCCCGCGCCCGCCGCGACATCGATCCTTATGATCTGGTCTGCGATCATCTGCTGGTGATCGATCATGCCGATGCCAGCCGCCCGCGCGTGGTGGGCACCTATCGCCTGCTGCGCCAGGATGTGGCGATGGCCAATGGCGGTTTCTATTCGGCCGGCGAATATGATCTGTCGCCGCTGATCGCCCAGTCCGGCCCCGGCCGCCAGCTGCTGGAACTGGGCCGCAGCTGCGTCGCCCCGGCCTGGCGCACCACCGCCACCATTTCCCTGCTGTGGCGGGGCATTGCCACCTATCTGGCCCGCCACGGCATCGGCCATCTGTTTGGCTGCGCCTCGCTGCACGGCGCCGATGCAAGCGCGCACCTGGCCGAACTGTCGTGGCTGTATCACAATCATCTCGCGCCGCCCGAACTGCGCGCCACCGCGCTGCCGCCGCACCGGGTGGAAATGAACCGGCTTGATGCCGCCGCCATCGATGGCCGCGCCGCCGCCCGCGCGCTGCCGCCGCTGGTGAAGGGCTATCTGCGGGTGGGGGCCATGGTCGGCGATGGCGGTTATGTCGATCACCAGTTCAACACGGTCGATGTGTTCGTGGTGATGCCGGTGGATCGCATCACCAGCCGCTATGCCGAACGGTTCGGTGCCGCCAACGATTGACCCCTGGCGATTGATCCTTGGCGATTGACAGTTTCGCGCCGCCGCCGCTTGCGCTAGCCATGGCGGATGCGCTGGCGCACGCCCCTTCTGGCCACCCTTCTGGCCCTTGCCGCCCTGGCCGGCATCGCGGCGGCTGATCCGGCGACACCGCCGCCCGAAGCCGCCATCCCGGCCGGCCCCGATGGCGCGGCCATCCGGCGCGGGCTGGACATCATCACCAACACGCGCGCCGCCGCGCCGGAATTTGCCGGCAATGATCTGCGCTGCGCCAATTGCCATCTGGATGCCGGCCGCACCGCCGGGGCAGCGCCGCTGTGGGCCGCGTTCGGCAATTTCCCGGTTTGGCGCGACAAGAACCGGCAGATCAACAGCTTTGAAAAGCGCGTGCAGGATTGTTTCATCTATTCGATCAACGGCAAGCCGCCGCCGCTGGGCGGTGAGGTGCTGCTGGCGGTGTCCGCCTATGCCGGCTGGCTGGCACAGGGGCAGCGCATCGGCGTGTCGCCGCCGGGGCGCGGCTTTCCCGCGATTGCCGCGCCGCCGCTGCCGCCCGATGATGGCCGCGGGGCGGTCGCCTTCGCCGAACATTGCGCCGCCTGCCATGGGCCTGACGGCCAGGGGCTGAAGGACGGCAGCACGGTGGTGAACCCGCCGCTGTGGGGGCCAGCCAGCTACAACTGGGGGGCCGGCATGGCACAGGTGGACAAGGCCGCTGCCTTCATCCGGGCCAACATGCCATTGGGCAACGGCAACAGCCTTTCGGTGCAGCAGGCCTGGGATATCGCCTGGTTCATCGATGGCCAGACCCGCCCGCAAGACCCGCGCTTTGCCGGCAACCTGGCCGCCACCCGCGCCGAACACCACAACCGGAAGTGGAGCCGATACGGCACCCGCGTCGCCGGCCGGCTGCGGGGCGATCCGGCCAGCACCCCGCCGCACCATGTGCCGCCCGGCCACATGTTCTGAACGGAGGCTGCGATGACCACCCCTGTCAGCTTGCGCATCGATTTCGTGTCCGACATTGTCTGCCCCTGGTGCGTGATCGGGCTGAAGGCGCTGGAACAGGCGCTGGCGGCACTGGGCGATGACGTGGTGGCCGATTGGCATTTCCACGCCTTTGAACTCAACCCCGGCATGGCCGCCGAGGGAGAGAATGCCGCCGAGCATGTGGCCCGCAAATATGGCCGCCCGGCGCAGGCCGGCGACGCGGCGCGGGCGCAGATCAAGGCGATGGGCGAACAGCTGGGCTTTGTGTTCAGGGGCGGGCCGGATGCGATGATCTGGAACACCCATGATTGCCACCGCCTGCTGCACTGGGCGCAGCTGGCCGGGCGGGCGCATGGCCTGAAGACCGCCCTGTTCGAAGCGCATTTCAGCCGCGCCGAACCGTTGAACGATCCCGAAACGCTGGTGCGCGCTGCCGTATCTGCCGGCCTGGATGCGGCCGCCGCGCGCGAGGTGCTGGCCAGCGGCCGCTATGCCGATGAGGTGGACGCGCAGCAGCGCTGGTGGCGCGAGGAACAGGATGTCCACGCCGTGCCGGCGATCATCTTCAACGGCAAATATGCGATTCTGGGCGGCCAGCCGGCGGCGACCTTTGAAAAGGTCATCGGCCGCATCATCGCCGGCGAGGCCTGATCACATCACCAGCGGGCCATGCTTCAGTTTGGGCAGCACGTGGCGGCTGAACAGATCGGCTTCACGGGCATGGGGATAGCCTGACAGGATGAAGGCTTCCATGCCCGCCGCCTGGTAGGCCTGCAATTTGGCGACGATCTGATCGGGATCGCCCACCAGCGCCGCGCCGCAGCCCGACCGGGCGCGGCCGATGCCGGTCCACAGATTGTCTTCCACATAACCGTCGCTGGCCTTGTCCCTCAGCTCGGCCTGGCGCAGCACGCCGACCGACTGGCTGTCGAGCGACTTGGCGCGGATGGCGTCACCCGTGGCGGCATCCAGCTTGGAGAGGAGATGATCGGCCGCCGCGCGGGCCTGTTCCTCTGTCTCGCGCACGATGACATGGACGCGATAGCCGAATTTCAGCCTGCGTCCGCGTTTGGCGGCACGCGCGGTCATGTCGGCCACCACCTCCTTCACCTTGTCCATCGTGTCGGGCCACATCAGATAGACATCGGCTGCTTCGGCCGCCGCCTCGCGCGCGTCTTCCGAAAGGCCGCCGAAATAGAGCGGCGGGCATGTGCCGGAGACGGTCTTCACATTGGGCGGCGGCAGCTTGATGCTGTAATGCTCGCCCTGCCAGTCCAGCGCCTCGCCGTTCAGCAGGGTCTTCAATATCTTCATCACCTCCACCGTGCGGTCATAGCGCGGCCTGGAGGCCAGGACCTCGCCCGGCATTTCCGAGGAGATGATGTTGACGGTGAGGCGCCCCCCAAGGATCTGATCCAGGGTGGCGATCTGGCGGGCCAGCTGCGGCGGCCAGGTTTCGCCAACGCGAATGGCCATCAGCAGCCTGATGCGGCGGGTGAGCGCGGCGATGGCGCCGGCAAACATCTGGGTATCGATGCCCAGCTGATAGCCGCTGGGCAGCAATATATTGTCGAAGCCGCCCTTTTCGGCGGTCATCACGATATTGCGGCAATGCTCCCAGCTTGAGCGCAGCGCCGGATCGGGCACGCCCAGAAATTCATAATCATCATCGCACAGCGCCGAAAACCAGGCGATTTCGGGCCCATTGGCAGCAGTTGTCACGGCAGATTTTCCCCAAGCGAAGCGACCAGAATGGCATACCATTGTGCCCGCGTGAACGTCACCTTGAAGGCGTCGGCCGCCTCTGCGATGCGGGCCGGATTCTGGCTGCCCACGATCGGCGTGATGCCGGCGGGATGGGCCATGATCCAGGCATAGGCGGTGGCGGCGATGCCAACGCCGAACATCTGGCCGTGCGCGGCGAGGGCTGCCTTGACGCGGATCAAGCGCGCATCTTCCGCCTGCTTGCGCCCCGGGCGCGGATCGCCGTCCCCCAGCCGGCCCTGCCCCAGCGGCGACCAGCCCAGCACCGCCTGTCCCATTTCCATGGCCAGATCGAGCGTGCCATCGAACAGCGGGCCAAGCGCCAGGGCGGAGAATTCCGGCTGGGTGGAAACCAGCGGCGCCTTCAGATGCGCCGCCAGCGCCCGCGTCTGCGCAACGGTGAAATTGGACACGCCAACGCAGCCGATCTTGCCGGCCGCCACCAGCCCGTCCAGCGTGGCCGCCACCTCGGCCCAGTGGGTCAGCATGTCGGGCCGGTGGATCTGCCACAGATCGATGCGCTCCACCCCCAGCCGGGCCAGCGAGGCATCGACCGCCTCCACCAGATAGGCCGGCGACGAATCATAGGGCACACCCATGCGGATGCCGCCCTTGGACGCCAGGACAATATGCCCGCGCAACGAAGGCGCCGCCCTGAACACCCGGCCCAGCAAGGCTTCGGATGCGCCGAACGGCTCGTCATTGTCGGGCCCATAGATATCGGCGGTATCAAAGAAATTGATGCCGGCGGCCAGCGCCGCCTCGCACCGGCCTTGCGCGGCCGCCACATCATCGCCGGCAAAGCGCCACATCCCCCACGCCAGCGGCGACACGCGATATTGGGACTTGCCCAGGGGGCGGTGGTTCGGGCTAAGGGCGATGTGCGACATATTGTTCAGATAGACCGGAGAGACGCCAGATGGGAAGCACCGATATCATCCGCTGGGGCATTGTGGGCACCGGCATGATGGCGCTGGAGCATGTGGCCAACATCCAGCTGCTGGGCGGCGGCAGCATCACGGCGATTGCCGATCCGGTGCCGGCCTGCCTCGATCGCGCCGAACGCGCCATCGGCCATGCCGTGGCCCGCTTCCCCGATGCAGCGGCGCTTGCCGGTTCAGGCCTGTGCGATGCCGTGGTCGTCGCCTCCCCCAATTTCACCCACCGCGCCGTGCTTGGCCCGCTGATGGAGGCCGGCCTGCACATATTGTGCGAAAAGCCGCTGGCCACCACGCTGGACGATGCCCGCGCGGTGGCGGCCGCCGTGCAGGGATATGACCGCACCTTCTGGACTGCGATGGAATATCGCTTCATGCCGCCGGTGTCCGAATTCGTGGCGCATGTGCATGCCGGCAAGGTCGGCCGGCTGCAGATGCTGTCCATCCGCGAACATCGCTTCCCCTTCCTGGTCAAGGTGGGGGACTGGAACCGCTTCTCGATCAACAGCGGCGGCACCATGGTGGAAAAATGCTGCCATTTCTTCGATCTGATGCGCCATGTCGTCCAGTCGGAACCGGTGCGCGTCTATTGTTCGGGCGCCATGGACGTGAACCACAAGGACGAGCGTTACGACGGCAAGACACCCGACATCATCGACAACAGCTACACCATCGTCGATTTCGCCAACGGGGTGCGCGCCTGCCTTGATCTGTGCATGTTCGCCGACGGCGCGGAGCAACAGGAGGAGATCATCGCCACCGGCGATTCTGCCCGGCTGGATGTGCTGATCCCGGCCGGCGACATCATCCATTCCCCCCGCGTCGGCTTCATGAACCCCAAGCAGGCGACGCGCTGGCATGTCGAAACCCCGGCCGATGCGCTGGCGGCGGGGCAGCACCATGGCTCCACCTTCTTCCAGCATCGCCACTTCGCGGCGGCGGTGCGCGGCAGCGGGCCGGTGATCGTCACCGCCGATGATGGCCTGCGCGCCGTCGCCATCGGGCTGGCCGCCGAAATCTCGGCGCGTGAACATCGCGCCGTCACCATGGCCGAACTGGGGCTGTAACCGGCCTGTCATCTGTTGCAGCCGGGCCACAGCGTTGCTGCAACTGTGCAAGGCCAGATTGACGCCAAACAAGAAAGCCTGTCTTTGCGGGCGATCTTGCCTGCCGCAATGTCGGTGGGCGGCACCGGCTGTGGCCGGACCAAACCAGGGGAGTGACATGATCCGTCAATTGCTGTTGAGCTCGGCCACCTTGTTCGCCGTCGCCGCCGCCCCGGCCTTTGCCCAGGCCGCCGCCGATGCCGGTGATGAGCCCGCCGAAATCGTGGTGACCGCGCAGAAGCGCACCGAAAAGCTGCAGGATATTCCGCTGGCCGTCACCGTGGTCGGTGCCGATGCGCTGTCGCGTCAGGCCGTGCTGAACCTGGAAAACGCCCAGTATCTGGTGCCCAGCCTGAACTTCCGCAAGTCCGGCACCACGATCAACCAGTCGCTCTATATCCGCGGCGTCGGCACCGCCACCTTCTCCCTGGCCGGCGAACCGTCGATCTCCACCGTGCTCGATGGCGTCGTGCTCGCCCGCGCTGGTGAAGCCTTCTCCGATCTGGTCGATATCGAACGCATCGAAGTGCTGCGCGGCCCGCAGGGCACATTGTTCGGCAAGAACGCCTCGGCCGGTGTGGTCAACATCGTCACCAAGCGCCCCGGCGACGTGCTGGCCGGCTATGCCGAAGGCGGCTTCTTCTTCGGCAACGGCAATGAATATCGCGCCCGCGGCAGCGTCGATCTGCCGATTTCCGATACGATCCGCACCCGCCTCACCGGCTTCTATGGCACCTATGAAGGCAATATCTTCAACGATGCGCCGGGCGTGAACCGCCGCGTCAACGGTTATGAGCGCTTTGGCGTGCGCGGCATCGTCGAAGCCGATCTGTCCGACACGGCCAAGCTCACGGTGATCGCCGATTGGCGCAAGGCCAATGATGATTGCTGCGCCGAAGTGATCGGCGATCAGCCCGCCGGCGTTGCCGCGCTGGCGCTGGCCGGCATCAACTTCCAGGGCGACAACACCCGCACCATCCGCCAGAATCTCGTCACCCGCACCGAGGAAGAAAGCTATGGCGTCTCCGCCCAGCTCGATGTGGAAAAGGACGGCTTCACGCTGACCAGCATCACCGCCTGGCGCCGGTACGACAACAACGAAATCCGCGATGGGGACTGGATGCATCTGGCCCTGGCCGGCCAGGCCCAGCTGCACGATGTCGGCCCGCAGACCGGCACGACCTTCAGCCAGGAACTGCGCCTCACCTCGCCGTCCGATCAGCCGTTCACCTATGTCGTCGGCCTGTTCTTCAGCCATGCCGATACCGATCGCACCTTCACCCGCAATGTCGTGCGCTGCGGCGCGGCCCCGGCCGTGGCGGCAATCCTCACCTGCGGCAGCCCCGGCGCCACGCTGGAAGCGGTCAGCGGCCGCGCGGTCTTCGGTTCGAAGTTCGACAACTATGCCGCCTTCGGCCAGGGCACCTACACGTTCAACGATCGCCTGCGGGCCATCATCGGCCTGCGCTTCACCAAGGATGATCTGAACATCTACCACAGCCGCGTGGCCACGCCGAACATCGCCGGCCTGCCGGGCATCCAGCGCAACTTCGATCAGGGCGTGTTCAACAGCTCCAGCAACGGCGCCAACAACGGCGATGCGGCGCTCACCAACGGCGCGGCCTTCACCACCGGCACCAGCGCCACCAACCTGTCGGGCAAGGCCGGCCTGCAATATGATTTCAGCGATGACATCATGGGCTATGGCAGCTACTCGCGCGGCTACAAGGGCCCGGCCTACAACACCTTCTTCAACCTGAACCCCACCGGCACCAACGTGATCGCGCCGGAAATCGCCGATTCGTTCGAAATCGGCCTGAAGAACACGCTGTTCGGCGGCAAGCTGACGCTGAACCTGGCGGCCTTCTATGCCGAATATCGCAACTTCCAGGCCAACAACCCGGATCTGGTTGCCGGCGTGCCGGTCACCCGCTTCACCAACGCCGGTGATGTGTCCACCCGCGGCATCGAAATGGATTTCCTGCTGCGCCCGGTCAAGGATCTGAACATCGCGGGCGGTCTCGCCTTCACCGATGCCCAGGTTGATCGCTTCAACGCCCCTCCCGGTGCCGCGGTCATCCCGGCCGGCACCCCGCTCGGCTTCGCGCCGCGCTGGAAGGGCAGCTTTGGCCTGGATTATCGCTATCGCACCGGCAAGAGCATCGATTTCGCCTTTGCCGGCAACGTGTCGACCCAGTCGAGCCAGCTCAGCCTGTTCGATGCCAACCCGGCGCTGCGGGCCGCGGGCATCATCCGCCCCTACAGCCTGGTCGATCTGCAATTCGGCCTGGTGCAGAAGGACGACAAGTTCCGCGTGACCTTCCTGGTGAAGAATCTGTTCGATCAGAGCTTCCCGGCGCAGATCACCAATTCCGGTCTGGGCGGCAACCAGCTGATCGGCCTGCGTTATCTGATCCCGCGTGAAGCCGATCGCTATTTCGGCGTGCAGGCCCGGGTGAACTTCTGATCGCAGCCGGGCGCGTGAATAGTGCGCAGCACTATTCACCGACTCCGGCAAGATCGGCCAGCGACCAAAAAAGGGCGGCCCCAACAGGCCGCCCTTTCTTTGTGTCGTCTGACGGCGTGGCTCCGCCACGCTCCTTCTTCTTTCTTCCTTCTTGCACGGAAAGCAGACTCGGCGGCTTTGCCGCCGGCTGCGTCAACTCTGCCAAGCCTGCCCCGGCGAAGGCCGCCGGCTGCGCCGGCAAGCGCCACAGTCCGGCCCGGCTGCACGGCCCCACCCCCGACCCCTCCCCTGAGCCGCAGGCGAGCGCAGCTCAACGGGAGGGGAGATTTCATTGCGCCGCCCCCCGCTCGATCGCCTCCATGTCATCGTCCGAAAGCCCGAAATGATGCCCCACCTCGTGCACCAGCACATGGGTCACCAGCGCCTCCAGGCTGTCGTCCCCGTCCGCCCAGGCATCCAGCAGCGGCCGGCGATACAGGAAGATCATGTCGGGCAGCGCGCCCGATGGCATATCGCCCTTCATGCCGACATGGCGGCCCCAATAGAGGCCGAGCAGGTCCCATGGCGTCTCCAGGTCCATTTCGGCGATCACCGCGTCGTCCGGAAAATCCTCCACCTTCAGGATCACCGCGGCCAGATGCTGGCGGAACAGGGCGGGCAGCCGCTCCACGGCGGCTTGCGCCAGCGCCTCGATATCGGCAAGGGACGGGGCGTATCTCATGCCCCCTGATAGGATGAAGCCCCGCCATGGTCGAGACGCTCGATGCCGCCGCCCGCGCCGCCCTCGCCAGCCAGTTGCCCGACTGGGCGCTGGAGGGGGAGCATCTGAAGCGCAGTGTCCGCTTTGCCGATTTCAGCCGGGCCTTTGCCTTCATGACCCGCGTCGCGCTGCTGGCCGAGGCGCAGGATCATCATCCCGAATGGTTCAACGTGTACAACCGGGTGGATATCGCGCTGACCACCCATGATGCCGGCGGGCTTTCGGCCCGCGATGTGCGGCTGGCCAAAGCAATCGACGCGCTGCTGTAAGCCCGGCTGCATCCCCCCACCCGCTCTTGCCGAGCCTGTCGAGGCACGCCAGAATCATGGTCGCGTGCCTCGACAAGCTCGGCATGAGCGGCTGAATTCACGTGCAAGCGAATGAATGGGCAGATGCCTTGAATGCAGACAAGGAAAAGGCGGCACCCACAGGATGCCGCCTCTGCCCTTTTCGGCTGTTCGGTTCAGCCTGCGGCCAAGCCGATGTGGCTCGGCCTCACTCGGCCTCGACGGTCGGGGCGCCGGGGCCGTTTTTCTTGATCGATTCGATGGCGTTCACGGCCGAGGCTTTCGATGCATAGCCCTGGGTCGAGAACATCACTTCGCTGTTGTACATGAAGCGCACGCGATATTCGCCGGCCTTGTCCTTGTAGAGTTCGAACTTGTGAGCCATTGCGCTTCTCCTCCCCTAACCGAAGTGAAGGCTAATACGTCATTTGGCCAGCGTCAACCGCGCCTCACTGGCCGGGCAGCAGGCCATGGATCACGCAGGCCTGGGCGGCGAGCGGGTAGAGCGGCGGGGTGAGCGTGACCTGCACCGCTTCGGCCTGTTTCTCCAGGCTGGGCGGCGGCGGCGCGGCCATCACCGCCTGGGCCGGCACCATGATGCCGCGCGCTTCATAGGATGGCGCGGCGACATCCTGGGGCGCGGCCTCCCCGCTGTAGCTTGGCCAACCGGCCAGCACCTGGGTCTGGCAGACGCCGCCCGATGGATCGATGATCTTCACCGCGCCCAGCCGCGCGCCGGCCGCCGCCGTGGCCAGCCGGGCGCGGCGGGCGGCATCCTTCACCGCCGCCTCGAACAGCCAGGTCTTCAGTTCATTGTCTTCCTGCAGGCCGAAATTCACCTGATCAATGGCCGATGGCCGCGCCGCCACGCCCAGCCGATAGGCGCGTTCCAGCACGGCCAGATCGCGCACATCCACCTGCAACACCGCCGTCACCTCATAGGATTCGATCTGATCGGCGCGGGTGTTTTCCTGCATCTGGCCATCACGGGTGCGATATTGATCATACAGCGGCCGGGTGATCAGCGTGGTGGCCAGCCGCAGCTTGTCCTTCCCCAGCGCCGCCAGCGCGGCATCCAGTTCGCGGGCGCGGGCGGTGGCGGCCGTGGTCGCCTCGGCCGCCGTCCTGGCCACCACCGAGAAGCGCGCGGCAAAATTGGCCCGGTTGGCCGGCACCTCGGTGCGGACATGGCCCATGGACGCGATCACCGGATCCTTCATCCACCACGGTGCCGGGATGAAGGGCTGGCCGATGCTGGCCGGCGGGGTTTGTGCGGCGGCGGCCGCGGCGGTGAGGGCGAGGAGGAGGGTGAGGCTGATCTTCATGCGAAGCAGTGTGGCGCGCGGATGGTTGCGGCCTGATGAATGGGCCGGCGTCTCCCCTCCCCTTCAGGGGAGGGGTCGGGGGTGGGGCGCAGATTCAGGCTGATGGGCGCACATTCAGGCCCGCCGGGCGCGGCCGGCGGCAGAGCCGCCGAGTCCGCTTGGGGTGAGCAGAAAGGAAGAAAGGAAGGGCGTGGCGGAGCCACGCCGTCGGACGAGTCAAAAAGGGCGGCCTGTGGGGGCCGCCCTTTTCGCTCGCCGTCCGCTCTTGAGCGAGTCGGCAAATAGCGCCGCTATTTGCGCGCCGCTCAGCGAGGCGCCATCCGGATGCCGCCGTCCAGGCGCACATCCTCGCCGTTGAAATAGGAATTGCGGCACATTTCGACGGCCAGCGATGCATATTCCTCCGGAATGCCCAGCCGCTTGGGAAACAGCACGGTGGCGCCCAGCGCCGCCTTCACATTGTCCGGCGCCCCCTGCAGCAGCGGCGTGTTGAAGATGCCGGGCAGGATGGTGTTGACGCGGATGCCCTCGCTGGACAGATCGCGGGCGATCGGCAGGGTCATGCCGACCACGCCGCCCTTGGACGCCGAATAGGCCGCCTGGCCGATCTGGCCATCTTCGGCCGCGACCGAGGCGGTGTTGACGATGGCGCCGCGCTCGCCATTGTCCAGCGGCGGCAGGCTGAGCATGCCGGCGGCCGATTTGGCGATGCAGCGGAAGGTGCCGACCAGGTTGATCTGGATGATGCGGTCAAAGGCATCGAGCGGGAAATGCTTGATGCTGCCATCTTCCTTGGACCGGCTGGCGGTCTTCACCGCATTGCCGGTGCCGGCGCAGTTGATCAGGATGCGTTCCTGGCCGATCGCAGCCCGCGCCTTGGCAAAGCCTTCATCCACCGACGTATCGCTGGTGACATTGACATTGCAGAACACGCCGCCGATTTCGGCCGCAACCGCCTCGCCTTTTTCCGCGTTCATATCGAAAATCGCCACCTTCACGCCGTGGCTGGCCAGCAGGCGCGCGGTGGCAGCCCCCAGGCCCGATGCGCCGCCCGTCACCACGGCCGACATGCCTTCCAGATTCATCGTCATCTCCCATGCTGTGATGGCCGCTTATGGGCAGCGCCGGCCGGGCCTGCAACCTTTCCAAAGCGTCAGCCCTCGCGCTTCACCTGCGCCTCGCGCCAGGCCAGATAGATGGTGGACGCCAGGATCAGCGCGCCGCCGGCCAGCGTGAACGCATCATAGCGTTCATCGAACAACAGCACCCCGGCCGCGGTGACCAGGCCAAAGCGGACGAAATCCAGCGGCAGCACCGCCGAGGCTTCGGACAGGGCAAAGGCGCGGGTGAGGGTGAGCTGGCCGATGGCGGCCGCAGCGCCAATGCCGGCCAGGAGACCCCACACCGCCGGCGGCGGCGCGGCCCACACGAACAGCGCAACCAGCAGGCTGGGCAGGCAGGTGAGGATGAAGGTCCAGGCGGCCACCGCGCGCGCGTCATCCACCCCCACCAGGCTGCGCATCGCCACGATCGAATATCCCGTGGCCACCGCCGACACGATCGCGGCCACGATTCCGGCCGAAATCGGCACGCTGCCCGGCCGCAGCACCAGCAGCATGCCGGCAAAGCCCAGCGCCAGCGCCACCATGCGCCGCGCCCGGATGCGCTCCCCCAGCACCAGCACCGCGCCCAGCGTGCCGAACAAGGGCGCGGTGTAGTTGATCGCCAGCACATCGGCCAGGGGCGCGTTGGCCACGGCATAGAAGGTGCCCATGGTGGCGATGAAGCCAGAGGTGGCACGGCCCAGATGCACGCGCAGCCGATCCCGCCGGATCAGGCCGGGGGTGCCCAGCAGCATCGGCATCAGCAAGATCAAACCAATGAAATTGCGAAAGAAAACCAGTTCAAAACTGTGCAGATAGGCCGCTGCATAGCGGATCATCACCCACATCGCTGCAAAGGCGCAGCAGGACAGGATGAACCAGGCGGGGCCAGAACGGGCAAGACGGTGCACCCGCCCCGGTTACGCCGTTGCCGGGCCGCTGGAAAGCCTCAGCCGTCGAGCAGGCGCGCCAGCGTCGCCACATCGCTGTCGATCTCGCGATCCTGGGCGCGCAATTGCTCCACCTTCTTCACCGCGTGCATCACCGTGGTGTGATCGCGATTGCCAAAGCGGCGGCCGATTTCGGGCAGGGAACGCGGCGTCATCTTCTTGGCCAGATACATGGCGATCTGGCGCGGCCGGGCCACTTCACGGGCGCGGCGTTCCGACAGCAGATCCGACAGGCGCAGGCCATAATATTCCGCCACCTTGCGCTGGATCTCGTCGATGGTCAGCTTCTTCTCGTGGGCGCGCAGCAGATCGGCCAGCGTTTCGCGGGTGAAGTCCAGCGTGATCGGCTTGCCGATCAGCAAGGCAAAAGCGGTGACGCGGTTGAGTGCGCCTTCCAGTTCGCGCACATTGGCGGTGATCTTGCGGGCCAGAAATTCCACAACATCATCAGGCACCTGCACCCGGCTGCCCAGCGTTGCCACCTTGGCCTGCAAGATGTTCAGCCGCAGCTCGTAATCGGCCGGGTTGATATCGGCCACCAGGCCCCAGGCCATGCGCGACAGGATGCGTTCCTGAATGCCTTCCAGATTCTGCGGGCTGCGATCCGCAGTGATCACCAGCCGCTTTCCGGCGCCGATGATCTCGTTCATCGTGTGGAAGAATTCCTCCTGGGTGGAATCCTTGCCGGCGATGAACTGCACATCGTCGATCATCAGCAGATCAACCGAGCGCAGGCGCTGCTTGAAGCTGATCGTGTCCTTGGCACGCATGGCGGCCATGAACTCCACCATGAATTTTTCGGCCGACAGATAGGCGACACGGGCCTGGGGCTGGCGGGCCAGGAAGGCATTGCCGATGGCGTGCATCAGGTGCGTCTTGCCCAGGCCGGTGGGGCCATGCAGGAACAGCGGATTGAAGCCGGGCGCGCCCGGTTCCGCCATGGTGAGCGCGGCGTTGTAGGCCAGCTCATTGGCCTTGCCGACGATGAAATTGTCAAAGCTGTAGCGGGCGTCGACGGGCAGCGGCTGGTTGGCGGCCACTGGCACCACCACGCGCGGGGCAGCCGCGGCAGCCATAGGGCTGGCCGCGGTGATGCTCACCCGGCGCAGGGCCGGATTGAGACTGGCAAAATGCCGGCGCAGCGAATCGCCAAAATTGTTGTTCACCCAATCGGCATCAAACGCCGACGGGGCGGCCAGCCGCACCAGATCGCCCTCGCAGCCCAGGATGGCCACAGAAGCCAGCCAGGCATCAAAGGCATGATCCCCCGCTTCCTGACGCAGATTGCTGCGCACGCGCTGCCACAGATCGCGCATGGCCGGATCCACCGCGCTCGCCGGCGGCACGAATGCAGGCGAACCCAAGGATGCAGAAACAACTGCGCCTGACACAACAACTCCTTCCATCGCCCCCGCCGACCGGCCTGGCCCCCACGCCCGCCGGTCGCAACTCCCCGATCAGCGCCCACCGATTGACTGGTCGCAACAAGGCAACCACGCCAAATCCCGGGCGCAGCACAACACATCATCCATCGACTGGAACACCGGAGCGCTCATCGCGCCAACCGGCCCACACCGGCATTCAGATAAGCGTGGCTGTGTGACAGGAGCAAGCGAACAAATTCCATCCACGTCGAATTTTCGGGATTGACACAGCTGTGGACAGGCCCCCTTCGAAGGCCAATTATATATCTGATATTAAACGCTTTTATCGTTCATGCCGACTGATTCTCGCAAGGCAGATGACAGCCAAGTCATTGGATTTTTTGTGTCAATGTGATGACAGGGTGATGACAGGAACCTGCATCAGCCAATGCGATTTCTGGTGCGATTTCGGGCCGCCGCAGACGGCGATGGGATGGACAGGCCATGGGGAAGGCGAATTCGGACCCGAATCAGCCAGGGCAACGATTCGGCGCAGAACCCAAAAGGACCGACACGCGAAAAAGGCCCGGTCAGATGGCCGGGCCTTCAGACGCAATTGGCGGCAAGCCGATCGGCTTACCGGGCTGATCAGGCGGTCAATGCCTTCACGCGACCAGCCAGACGGCTGATCTTGCGGGCAACCGTGTTCTTGTGCAGCACGCCCTTGGCCACGCCGCGCATCATCTCCGGCTGGGCTGCCTTCAGGGCATCGGCGGCCGCAGCGGCATCGCCCGCCGCCAGGCTGGCTTCCACCTTCTTGACGAAGGTGCGGATGCGGCTGACGCGCGCCTTGTTGACGGCGGCGCGGCGAGCGTTGCGACGGATGCGCTTTTCAGCCTGGGGCGTGTTGGCCATTGGGTTCCTGCAGTCGGTCAATCAAAGGGAAATCGGCCCGAACCCGTTGGTCCGGTACCGGAAGACGAGCGCCATAGTGGAGGCGGGCGCGCCGGTCAAGCCTTTGGCTGGCACGCCGGGCAGAAGAAGCTGGAGCGGCCGGACTGCACGATGCGCGCCACATCGCTGCCACAGGCGGTGCACGCCGCCCCCTCCCGGCCATAGACCGCGAACTCCTTCTGGAAATAGCCCAAGGTGCCATCGGGTGCCGCATGATCGCGCAGGGTGGAGCCACCGGCGGCGATGGCCTCCTCCAGCACGGCGGGAATCGCCAGCCACAGCCGCTTGAGCTGCGCCGGCCTCACCTGGCCGCCCGGCGTTTCGGGGTGGATACCGGCCCGGAACAGCGCTTCGCACACATAGATGTTGCCCAGCCCGGCAATCAGCCGCTGATCAAGCAGGATGGCCTTGGCCGGGGCCAGGCGATCGGCAAAGATGGCCTTGAGCAGCGGCAGGCCATAATCCGGCCCCAGCGGTTCCGGCCCGATGCCGGCGATCAGCGGATGCGTCGCCAGATCGGCGGTGGCGACCAGATCAAGGCTGCCAAAGCGGCGGGCATCGTTGAACGCCACCACCCGGCCATTGCCGGTTTCGAACACGACATGATCGTGCCTGGCCAGGCCGTCGGGATCCACCCGCATCCGCCCCGACATGCCCAGATGGATGATCAGCGTGTCGCCGCGATCAATGGCAACCAGACCATATTTGGCCCGGCGGCCCAGATGCACCACCGTGGCGCCGGTCAGGCGCTGGCCCAGGCCTTCCGGCAGCGGCCGGCGCAGATCAGGCCGGTTGGCGATCACGCGGGTGAAGCGCTGGCCCTCCCAAACTGGGGCCAGGCCACGCATCACGGTTTCAACTTCAGGCAGTTCCGGCATGTCCCGCGACATAGGCGGCGTTTGCAAGCCCGCCAAGCCTCGGCTAAGCCGCAGCCACCCAAAGGAAAGGCCCGATGAGCGAGACCGTCAGCTTCGGCTATGAAGAGGTGGCCCCCGAAGAGAAGACCCGCCGCGTCGGCGAGGTGTTCCGTTCGGTGGCCAAGCGCTACGACATCATGAATGATCTGATGTCGGCCGGCATGCACCGGGTGTGGAAGGATGATTTCGTCCGCCAGCTGCGGCCGCGGCCCGGCGAGGCCATTCTCGACATGGCCGGCGGCACCGGCGACATCGCGTTTCGCATCGAGAAATCGGGTGCCAATGTGACGGTCGCCGACATCAACCCCGCCATGCTGGAAGTGGGCATGGAACGCGCGGCGGAACGGGGCCTGACCAGCCTGGTGTGGCGCGAGGAGAATGCCGAACGCCTCAGCCTTTCCGATCGCAGCTTCGATGCCTACACCATCGCCTTTGGCATCCGGAACGTCACCGACATTCCGGCCGCCCTGCGCGAGGCGCATCGGGTGCTGCGCTTTGGTGGCCGCTTCTTCTGTCTGGAATTCTCCACCACGACCTGGCCCGGCTTTGCCGAGGTCTATGACATTTATTCGGAAAGGCTGGTGCCGCGCATCGGCGAGCTGGTGGCCAAGGATGGCGATTCCTATCGCTATCTGATCGAATCGATCCGCCGCTTTCCCAAGATGCCCGAATTTGCCGCCATGATCGCTGATGCCGGCTTTGCCCAGGTGCGCCATCGCCCGATCCTGGGCGGCGCCGTGGCCATTCATTCGGGCTGGAAGATCTGACCTTGCGGGCACCGCTGCATCTGTGGCGTCTGCTGGTCTGGGGCCGCCGCATGGCGCGCCACGGCGTGTTGCGCCCGTTCGAGGATCGGCGGCTGCCCTGGGCGATCAGGCTGGTCGCGCGCATCGCCCGTCTGGGCGCCCGCGCCCCGCAAACCCCTGATTTTGCTGGTGGCCTTGCCGCAGTTGGCGCGGCAGCCATCAAATTGGGCCAGGCGCTGGCCACCCGGCCCGATCTGATCGGCGTGGCCGCTGCCTCCGATCTGGCCCGCCTGCAGGATCAGTTGCCGCCCGCCCCGTTCAGCGCCATCGAGGGCCAGCTGAACGCCGCCTGCGGCGGCGACTGGAAACGCCAGTTCCGTTCGATCGAAGCCGAGGCAGTGGGTGCCGCCTCCATCGCCCAGGTGCACAAGGGCATCACCAGCGACGGCCGCAGCGTGGCGATCAAGCTGCTGCGCCCCGGCATCGAGGCCGAGGTCGCCTCGGCGCTGGCCACCTTTGAATGGGGCGCCGGCCATCTGGAAACGCTGGGCGGCGAATTTGCCCGGCTGCGCCCGCGCGCTGTCATCGCCACCTTCCGCAGCTGGATCGAGGCCGAGCTTGACTTGCGCCGCGAGGCGGCCAACGCCTCGGAACTGGCCGAAATCCTGGCCGGCGAACCGGATTTCGTCGTGCCGCAGGTGGACTGGCAGCGCTCCAGCCGCCGCTGCCTGGTGATCGACTGGATCGACGGGGTGAAATTGTCCGACACCGCCGCCATCGCCGCCCTCCCGGTGGACCGGCCGCACCTGGCCAAGGTGCTGGTCAACGGCTTTCTGGCCCAGGCCATCGCCAAGGGCTTTTTCCATGCCGACATGCACCAGGGCAATCTGTTCCTGATCCCGCCCGGCAACGCCTGTGACCATGCCCGCATCGGCGTGATCGATTTTGGCATCATGGGCCGCATCAACCGCCGCGCCCGGCTGTATCTGGCTGAAATATTGCACGGATTGGTGACGGGCAATTATGCCCGCGTCGCCGAAATCCATTTCGAGGCGGGCTATGTGCCGCCACACCACAATCCGGCGGCCTTTGCCACCGCCCTGCGCGCCGTGGGGGAACCCATCCGCGGCCGCAAGGCCCGCGACATTTCCATCACCGACATGCTGGAAGGCCTGTTCGGCATTACCCGCAGTTTCGACATGCCGGTGCAGCCACACCTGCTGCTGCTGCAAAAGACGATGGTGATGGTCGAAGGCGTCGCGCTCACCATCGATCCGCATGTCAACATGTGGGAAGTGGCCGAGCCCTATGTGCGCGACTGGGTGCGCGACGAAATGGGGCCAGAGGCAGTGATCGCCGATCAATTGGTGTTGAATGCCAGAGCCCTGGCGCAGTTGCCGCGGCTGTTCCGGCAATGGGTGGCCGACAATCCGATGCCCGGCGCCGCGCCGCCGCAACCACCCTTGCCGCCACTGCCGCAACGCAGCCCGGCCGGCTGGTCCACACCCTGGCTGCTGCTGGCAGCGGGGCTGGGGGCGGGCGTGGCGGTGCTGCTGGGGTGAAGCCTTGCACGGCCCGCCGGTTCGGCCTATGGCCGCGCGCATGATCGTCAATGTCACCGTCACCCTCAAGAATGGCGTGCTCGACCCGCAGGGCCGGGCCATTGCAGCGGCCCTGAAGGGCCTGGGCTTCGACGGGGTGGCCGATGCCAGGGTCGGCAAGCTGATCGTGCTGGACGTGGCCGAGGGCACTTCGCGCGAAACCATTGAATACATGGCAAAACAACTGCTGGCCAACACGGTGATCGAGAATTTCCGGATCGAGATGCCGTGAAGTCCGCCGTCATCGTCTTTCCCGGTTCCAACTGCGATCGCGATCTGGCCGATGCCATCGCCAAGGTGACCGGCCACGCCCCGGCGATGATCTGGCACCGCGAGACCATGCTTCCCGCCAATCTGGATTTCATCGGCGTGCCCGGCGGCTTTTCCTATGGCGACTATCTGCGCTCCGGCGCCATGGCGGCGCGCTCACCGGTGATGCAGGCGGTGATCAAGGCGGCCGGCGAAGGCCGCGCGGTTCTGGGCATCTGCAACGGTTTTCAAGTGCTTACCGAAGCCGGCCTGTTGCCCGGCGCGCTGATGCGCAATGCCGGGCTGAACTTTGTCTGCCGCCAGGTGCGGCTTGATGTTGCCAACAGCCAGTCGGTCTTCACCAGCCTGTATGCGATGGGCGAAACCATCACCATTCCGGTTGCCCACCATGATGGCAACTACACCGCCGATGCCGCCACGCTGGATCGGCTGGAGGGTGAGGGCCGCGTCGCCTTCCGCTATGCCGAACCGGTCAATGGTTCGGCCCGCGACATCGCCGGCATCCTGAGCGAGGATGGCAATGTGCTGGGCATGATGCCCCACCCGGAACGGCTGATCGAAGCCGAACAGGGCGGCACCGATGGCCGCCGCCTGTTCGAAGCCGCGATGCTGGCTCTGGCCTGAAACCTGCCCCATACTGGCGGACAGGCCAACTGATACGGAAGATTTTATTCTTTCGTTTCAATAATTTACTTTCGAATTTTCGAATATTTCATCCCTGTGACAAACAGGCAGGTTGAGTGCTGGCCCGCGCGGGATTAGCGGCAAAATTGCTGCTCCCTCGAACAAGGACGCGCCGATGAACGCTCTGGACTTCCCCATTCCGGCCGCCCCCGCCGCCCGGCACCTCACCAGCTTCTGCCTGCTGGCGATCAGTGCGCTGCTGCTCCAGCTGGTGCTGCGCTTCAACCTTGAGGCCCAGACCCTGCCCGCCAGCGCCGGCGGCAACCTGGCCCATCTCAAGACGCATGGCTTTGCCGTGCTGCTGGGCGTGATGGCCATGCTCAACATCGCCTGGTTCCGCGCGCTGATCCGCGTGCAGGCTGCCGAATCCCGCCTGAAGGCCCGATCCGTGGCCGCGCAGCCGAACCGGGTGACCGAAACCCGCTGAACGGTGGCTGCAACCGCGGCCCCGGTGGCGGCAACCCCGATATCGGTGGCCGCATCGGGTCGCGCCGCTTGCCAGCCGCCCGTGGCCGGCGCATCCATGGCCCCGAAAGGTAACTGCCATGGTCTCGCGCCGCCAGCTTCTTGCCCTGCTGCCCGGCTTGGGCCTGCCTGTCCTGGGCCTGCCCGCGCCGCTGGCCGCGCAACCAGCGGTTCCGCCGCCAGCCACGCTGCCGGCCACCCCACCCGATCGGCTGGTGCTGCTGGGCACCGGCGGCGGCCCCACGCCCAAGGCCTTGCGCGCCGCACCGGCGGCCGCGCTGATGATCGGCGGGCGGCTGCATGTGCTGGATGCCGGCAACGGCGCTGCCCGCCAGGCCGTGCTGGCCGGCCTGCCGCTGAAATCGCTGGCCCATGTCTGGATCAGCCACCTGCACAATGATCATGTCGCCGATGCCTTCACCCTGCCCTGGCTGGCGTGGAGCGGCGCGCTGACCAGCCCGATCACCGTCCACGGCCCGGCCGGGCTGGCCCGGATGCGCGCGGGCTGGGAGGAATTCGCCCGCACCGACATCGAAACCCGCATGGCCGATGAAGGCCGCCCCGATCTGCGCCGTCTGCTGTCCGTGCAGGAAATCGCGCCCGGCGTGTTGCTGAACGAAGCCGGCCTGACGGTCACCGCCGCCCGCGTGGAGCACCCGCCGCTTGCCGACAGTTTCGCCTTCCGCCTTGACTGGGCCGGCAAGTCGCTGGTCTATTCCGGCGATACCGCCCCCTGCCCCGCCCTGATCGCCCTGGCCAGGGGCGCCGACACGCTGGTGCAGGAGGCCATGTATCTGCCCGCGCTTGATCGGCTGATCGCTTCGGAATCCAACGCCCCCTCCTTACGCGCACACCTGCTCGCCAGCCACACCACGGCGGAACAGGCCGGTGAAATCGCCGCGGCGGCCGGGGTGAAGCGCCTGATTCTCACCCACTTCGTGCCCGGCGGAGACGCCAGCATCCGCGACGAGGACTGGCGCAGCGCAGCGGCGATAGCCTTCAAGGGCGAGATCGTGGTGGGGCGGGATCTGCTGACGCTGGATTTGTGAGCGAGGGCAGCGATCACACCCGCGTCTTGAACGGGGTGAAATCGGTGCCGGTGTCGAACACGTCCAGCCCTTCGGCGGCCTTGAACCAGGCGACCACGCGGTAGGTGACGGGCGTGAGCAGGGCTTCCCACAGCACCTTCAAGGCATAGTTGGTGGCCATCACGCCCAGCAGCATCGCCGGTTCCCACACGCCCCAGAAGGCCAGCGGGTAGAAGATCAGCGTATCCACCCCCTGGCCAACCACGGTGGAGCCGATGGTGCGGGTCCACAGCATCTTGCCGCCGGTGAGGAGTTTCAGCCGGGCCAGCACGAAGGCATTGGCCATTTCGCCGGCCCAGAAGGCGGCGATGGAGGCCAGGAAGATGCGCGGCACCTGGCCGAACACCTCGGCCAGCGCGGCCTGGCCTGCCCAGCCGGGATCGGGCGGCAGAGCGACGACGACAAAGCTCATGGTGGCGGCAAAGATCGAAGCGGCAAAGCCCACCCACACCACGCGGCGCGCGCGGGCAAAGCCATAGACTTCGGTGAGCACATCGCCCAGCACATAGGAGAGCGGGAAGAACAATATGCCCGCGCCAAAGGTGACCGTGCCCCACAGCGGCAATTCCAGCTGCGCCGGTTTGGCCGCACCGATCATGTTGGAACAGATCAGGATGACGGCAAAGGCCGCCATGCAATAATCATAATAGCGCAGCTGGCGGCCCGAAAGGCTGGTGGCGGCAACGGCGCGGATGCCATCGCCCGGCGCGTCGGCAGCGGCCAGCAGGGCCTGATCGGTGGGGGTGATGCTCATGCCCGGCAGCATAGTGGCTTTGGCGGGCGGCGAAAGGGCGCCAAAATGCGCAGGCAAATGTTCCTGTTTTGTGCTAATTCTCGGCCATGGCCGAGTCGCTGCCTCTTCGCTGGCTGTATCTGGATCTGAACAGCTATTTCGCCAGTGTGGAGCAGCAGCTGAACCCGCACTTGCGCGGGCGCCCCGTGGTGGTGGCCCCGGTGATGACCGACAGCACCAGCGCGATTGCGGCCAGTTATGAGGCCAAGGCCTTTGGCATCCGCACCGGCACGAAAATCTGGGAGGCGAAGGCCAGGTGCCGCGACGTGGTGATCGTGCCCGGCCGGCATGAGGATTATGTGAAGTTCCACCACAAGATCGTGGCCGAGGTGGAGCGGCATGTGCCGGTGGCGGCGGTGTGCTCCATCGACGAGGTGGCGTGCCGGTTGCTGGACAATGAGAACAGCGTGGCCGCGGTGCAGGCGCTGGCAGCGCGGATCAAGGCCGGGCTGGCGGCCAATGTGGGCGCGTGCCTCACCGCCTCCATCGGGGTGGCTTCGAACCGCCTGCTGGCCAAGATGGCGGCCGACATGATGAAGCCCGATGGGCTGACCATCCTCACCGACGATGTGCGCGCGGCGCGGCTGGAACAGTTGAAGCTGGCCGATATTCCCGGTGTGGGCCGCGCGATGGAGCGGCGGCTGGCGGCGGCGGGCCTGGTGACGATGGCGCAGTTGCTGGCGATGAGCGCCGCCCAGGCGCGGCAGGCCTGGGGCAGCGTGTGGGGCGAGCGGCTGCACCGGCAATTGCAGGGCCATGAGGTGGCCGACGTGGCGCAAACCCGCAAGAGCATCGGCCATTCCCATGTGCTGGGGCCGGACAAGCGCCCGGTGGCGCACGCGCGGCTGGTGGCGCGGCGGCTGGTGATGAAGGCCGGCACCCGCCTGCGCCGCGCCGATCTGCGCACCAGCTGGATCGGCCTGTTCGTGAAGGGCGAAACGCGCGGGACCAGATGGAAAGCCGGCCGGAAATTGCCCCAGGTGATGGACAGCCTCAGCCTGGTGGAGGCCATGGACGGCCTGTGGGCGCAGATGGAGCGCGAATTTCCACACAAGCGGCTGTTGCAGGTGGGGGTGGTGCTGGCCGATCTGTCCCCGGCCGCCACCGCGCAGGCCGATCTGTTCGATTCGGGCGCTTTGCTGTGCGCCCGCACCGACGAACGGCGGCTGGCGCTGTCCCGCGCCATGGACAAGGTCAACAGCCGCTTCGGCCGCGATGCCGTCACGCTCGGCCACGATGCCCGCGGCGCAACGCGATCGCGCGGGCCAGCGATTGCCTTCACGCGGATTCCGGAACTGGCGGAGTTCAGCGAATGATCACACCGCCGATGAATGGCGCTGCGGCGCCTTCAGATGCGCATCAAAGGCGGATGCGATCAACCGGGCATAGGGCCAGCCATCGGCGGTGAGCGCGATGTGGTGGCCGTGCAGATGCACCAGCCCGCGCGCGGCGTGGGGGGCCAGGCTGGCCAGCGCCGGTGCCAGCGCGGCGGGCACATCGGCGGCGCCATCGCACAGCAGCCGTTCGATCACGGCGGCGCGGGCACGATCGTCGGCGCTGACGCCCACACCGCGGCAACCGGCCATTTGCCCGGCGTTCACGCGGCCTTCCCAGCCGGCCAGATGCTTGTCGTTCTGCACGATCAGCTGCGGAAACTGGCTGATGGCGGTGGCGCCCAGGCCGATGAGCGCGGTTCCGGCCCCAATGCCCTGGCCTGTGGCATAGCCCTGGAAGTTGCGGATCAGGCTGCCGGTGGCGGCGGCCACGGCCATGCTGTCTTCGGGCAGGGCAAAATGATCAAATCCGATCACGGCATAACCGGCCTGGCGGAACAGGCGGTTGGCCGCCGCGCTCATGGCAAAGCGCGCGGCGGCTCCGGGCAGATCCAGATCGGCAATCATGCGCTGGCGCGGGATGGCCGCCGGCATATGGGCATAGCCGAACACCGCCACCCGCGATGGTTGCAGAGCGATGGCCTGATCGATGGTTTCGGTCAGATCAATCACGCTCTGGCCGGGCAGGCCATACATCAGATCGAAATTGATGGCGCTGATGCCGGCCGCCCGGAACTGCGCCACCGCATCGGCAATCATTTCAAACGGCTGGATGCGGTTGATCAGTTTCTGCACATGCGGCGCGAACGTCTGCACGCCCAGGCTGATGCGGGAGACGCCGGCGGCGGCCAGCGCCTGCGCATCGCCGGGGCGGATGGCGCGCGGATCAAGCTCCATGGCGATTTCGCAATCATCGGCCACGGCGAAATGCTGGCGCAGGCCGGCGATGATGCGGGCCAGCACCGGGGCGGCCAGCGCATTGGGGCTGCCACCGCCAAAGTTGATCGCGGTGACACGGCCGGCGCACAGGCTGGCCACCGTGGCGATTTCGGCCAGCAGCGCCTTTTCATAACGCCGCAGCCGATCACTGGCCGCCACCCCGGTGTTGCAGCCGCAATACCAGCAGATCTGCCGGCAGAAGGGGATGTGGAGATAGAGCGCCACCGGATCATCCGGCGCAATGGCGGCCAGCGCGCGGGCCTGATCGGCGGGGCCAACGCCCTCGTGAAACTGCGCCGCCGTGGGATAGCTGGTGTAGCGCGGCACCGGCCGCGCGGCGAGATCGGGATGGAAGATGGGCATGGGCCGGTTCTAGGCGCGGGCGGGGCCGGCTGGCGTTGATCTGGATCAAACCTGTATCGGGCCAGGCGGCCGCACCACGCGTGTGCAAAGCCCCACCCCCGGCCCTTGCCGCAAGCGGGAGGGGCGCACCGTCAATGCAGCTTCAGCTTCGGCCTGACCACCTGGTTGACGTGGCCGATGAGCATGAGGAACAGGCCTTTGATCCAGCCGTGGATGGCAACAAGGTGCATGCGGTAGAGCGAGGTGTAGACCAGCCGGGCGAGCCGGCCTTCGATGGCCATCTTGCCGCCGACCAGATTGCCCATCAGGCTGCCCACGGTGGAATAGCGCGCCAGGCTGACCAGTGAGCCCTTGTCCTGATAGACGAACGGCGCCAGGGACTTGCCGGCGATCAGCGCCTTGATGTTGCGGAACACCGTATCGGCCATCTGGTGCGCGGCCTGGGCGCGCGGCGGGATCGGGCGGGTGTGGCCCGGCGGGGTGTAGCTGGCGCAATCGCCGATGGCGAAGATGCGATCATCGCGCGTGGTCTGCAGCGTGTCGCGCACCAGCAGCTGGTTGTTGCGGGTGGTTTCCAGCCCGCCGATTTCGGCCAGGAAGGGCGCGCCCTTCACGCCGGCGGCCCACACGCGGATATCGGCGGGGATGATGGTGCCATCCTTGATGTGGATGGCATCGGCCGTGGCGGCCACCACCTGGGTGCCGGGCAGCACCTTCACGCCCAGATTTTCCAGCTCGGCATGGGCGGCGGCCGACAGTTTTTCGGGCAGCAGCGGCAGGATGCGCGGGCCGGCTTCCAGCAGGGAGACTTGCAGGCGCTGGCGATCGAACACCTCCAGCCCGTAAAAACCCAGCGCATCGGCGGCGGAATAAAGCTCGGCCGCCAGTTCCACCCCGGTGGCGCCGCCGCCAACGATCACCACCTTCACGGTGGCATCGCTGGCCGGATCGGCGACCATCTGGCGTGACACGCGCAGGCACTGGTTGAGCAGCTTGCGGCGGAAGCGATCGGCATCGGCCCGGCTTTCCAGCGCCAGGCAATGATCCTTCACGCCGGCAATGCCGAAATCATTGGAGACGCTGCCCACCGCGACGACAAGATAATCATAGCGGATGCGGTGGCGGCCGATCACTTCGCTGCCATCATCATCGGTGATCGGCGCGATGATGATCGCCTGCGCTTCGCGGTCGATGGCTTCCAGTGCCCCATCGAAATAGCGGTAACCCCAGCGAAAGGCATGGCCGCGATAGCCCACCTCGTCCAGATTGGCATCCAGGCTGCCGGCGGCCACTTCGTGCAGCAACGGCTTCCAGATGTGGGTGGGGTTGCGATCGACCAGGATGATGTCGAAATCGGCGCGGGGAAAATGCGCGCCCAGCCGCGTCACCAGCTCCAGCCCGCCGGCGCCGCCGCCCACCACGACGATCTGGGTTTTCTTTCCGTCTGCGCGTGTGCGTGGCATGTATGTCGGCCGATCCTGTGCTGCCCCGCCGCTGCTCTAGCGTGTCGGCCCCGGCTTGCCCAATGACAATATGACCAATGCGGGCAGGCGCCGTGCCGATTGACAGGCCATGCCCGTGGTGCCGAGAAGGATCACGGCGGTGCGCGGCCGCGAAGGGGACGAACCGATGCTGTATCTGCTGCTGGCGCTGCTGGCCTGTTTCGCGCTGGCCAATGCCGCGGTGCTGCTGGCGGCGGCGGTGCGTGGCCGCGTGTGGCCGCGCGCCGAAGCCGCCGTGCTGGGCGCGGTGGTGAATTTCCTGGATACGCTGGGCATTGGTTCGATGGCACCCACCATGGCCTGGTTCCGGTTTCGCCGCATGGTGCCCGATGGCCTGATCCCGCAGACGATGATCGCCGGCTTGACGCTGCCCACCATGGGGCAATCGCTGATCTTCCTGCTGTTGCTGGGGGTTGATCTTGATCCGGTGCTGCTGCTGGGATCGGTGGCGGCGCTGCTGGCCGGCGGCGTGGTGGGGGTGCGGCTGGTTGATCGGGCCCGGCCCTGGGTGGTGCAGGCGCTGGTGGGGGTGGCGCTGCTGCTGGCGGCGGCCTTCTATATCCTGTCGATCCTTGATCTGATGCCGGCAGGCGGCACCGCCACCGGCCTGTCGCCGGGGCTGACCATGGTGGCCATCGCGGCCAATTTCGGCTTTGGCATCCTCGTCAATTTCGGTGTGGGCAATTATGCCCCCACGCTGGCGCTGCTGTCGCTGATGGGGCTGGATCCGCGCCTGTGCTTCCCGATCATGGCCACCGGTGCCTCGCTGGCCGGGGCCAGCATCGGCATCCAGCATGTGCGCAGCCGCCGGGTTGATCTGGCCATCGTGCTGGCCATGGTGCTGGGCGGCATTCCGGCCGTGCTGGTGGCGGCGCTGGTGATCAAATCGCTGCCGCTGACCATGCTGAAATGGCTGGTCAGCCTGGTCATCATCTACACCGCCGCGGTGATGCTGCGCGGGGCGATGCAGGCGCGGGCCAGCAGCGCCGGGCCCTGATGGTCGCCCGGCGCTGCCCTGCCTCAATAGAAGAAGCGTTCCTCGATGATGCGGCCATCCTCGATTGTGTAAAGCGCGATCTCGTCCATCTTGAAACGCTCGCCGCTGTCCTTGTTGGTCACATCCATGGTGAAGCGCACGGTGAACTGATCGCCGTTCACCCAGGGGCCTTCGGCGGTGCCGCTGTGGATTTCGTGGGCGCCGCTCCACCATTCGCTCTTGGCGCGCACGGCATCGATCCCGTCGCACACCGCCATCGGGCCCTCGCCGGGTTCAAAGGAGATCACCTCCTCGTCCCAATAGGTGTCGCCGATCGCTTCAAATTCGCCGGCCCTGGCCAGCGCCACCACATGCTCGGCAATCGCGCGGATATCCACGGATTCCTCGCCGAAATCATCATCCAGTTCGTCGCTCATCTCAGCCTCCCGTGCTTCCGATTCGATCAACCGAAGCGACAAAATCTTGCCATGGCGGCATGACAAATCGGCGGCCGGCGGCTATGCGCGCAGCCATGAACATCACGCCCGACATCGTTGCCGCGCACGGCTTCACCCCGGATGAGTATCAGCGCGTGCTGGCCGCGATGGGGCGAGAGCCCAACCTCTTGGAACTCGGCATTTTTTCGGTGATGTGGTCGGAACATTGTTCCTACAAGTCGTCCCGCATCCATCTGGCCAAGCTGCCGACCACCGCGCCCTGGGTGATCTGCGGCCCTGGCGAGAATGCCGGCGTGATCGACATTGGCGATGGTGATGCCGCCATCTTCAAGATGGAAAGCCACAACCACCCCAGCTTCATCGAGCCCTATCAGGGCGCCGCCACCGGCGTGGGCGGCATCCTGCGCGACGTGTTCACCATGGGCGCGCGCCCGGTGGCCAACATGAACGCCCTGCGTTTTGGCGCCATCGATGCGCCGCGCATGCGCCATCTGGTGAAGGGCGTGGTGGCCGGCATCGGCGGCTACGGCAATTGCGTGGGCGTGCCCACCGTGGGCGGCGAGACGATCTTTCACCCCAGCTACAACGGCAACATCATCGTGAATGCGATGACGGTGGGCATCGCCCGCGCCGACAGGATCTTCTATTCCGCCGCCGCCGGCGTGGGCAATCCGGTCGTCTATGTCGGCAGCAAGACCGGGCGGGACGGCATCCACGGCGCCACCATGGCCAGCGCCGAATTTGACGAGACATCCGAGGAAAAGCGCCCGACCGTGCAGGTGGGCGATCCGTTCACCGAAAAGCTGCTGATCGAGGCCTGCCTGGAGCTGATGGCATCCGATGCGATCGTGGCCATTCAGGACATGGGCGCGGCGGGCCTGACCAGCAGCAGCGTCGAAATGGCCAGCAAGGGCGGGGTGGGCATCCGCCTCGATCTGGACAAGGTGCCGTGCCGCGAAACCGGCATGACGCCCTATGAGATGATGCTATCGGAATCCCAGGAACGGATGCTGATGGTGCTGAAACCCGGCCGCGAGGCCTTTGCCGAAGCGATCTTCCGCAAGTGGGAACTGGATTTTGCCGTGATCGGCGAGGTTGTCCACGGTGGCGATCTGGTGATGACCTTCCACGGCCACGAGGTTGGCCGCATCCCGCTGGAACCGCTGGCCGATGCCGCGCCTCGCTATGATCGGCCGCATGTGCCGACACCGCCGCGCGCGGCCCTGGCCGATGTGCCCGGCAGCGCCAGCATCGTTGCTGATCTGAAAACCCTGCTGGCCAGCGCCGATCTGTGTTCGCGCCGCTGGATCTGGGAACAATATGATTGCCAGGTGGGCGCCGACACGTTGCAGCGCCCCGGCGGCGATGCCGCGGTGGTGCGCGTGCACGGCACGAACAAGGCACTGGCCATCGCCACCGATTGCACCCCGCGTTATTGCTTTGCCGATCCAAACGAAGGCGGCAAGCAGGCGGTGGCCGAAACCTGGCGCAACCTGATCGCGGTGGGGGCTTGGCCGCTGGCCATCACCAATTGCCTCAACTTCGCCTCCCCGCAGAACCCGGTGATCATGGGGCAACTGGTGGGCTGCATCGAAGGCATGGCCGAAGCCTGCAGGGCGCTCGACTATCCGGTCGTGTCGGGCAATGTGTCCCTCTACAACGAAAGCCGCGCCACCGGCGGCGGCAATGCCATCCTGCCCACCCCGGCGATTGGCGGCGTGGGGCTGCTGGCCGATTATTCCACGCAGATGGATCTGGCCTTCAAGGCCGCTGGCGATGGCATCTGGCTGATCGGCACAGACGGCACGCACCTGGGCCAGTCGCTGTGGCTGCGCGAATGCCGGGCCCGCGAAGACGGCCCGCCGCCGCCGGTCAACCTGGTCGCCGAACGCGCCCATGGCGAGGCGGTGGCTGCCCTGATCGCCGAGGGCATGGTGACGGCGGTGCACGATCTGTCCGATGGTGGCCTGGTGGTGGCCCTGGCCGAGATGGCGCTGGCCAGCGGGCTGGGCGCGGTGGTGGATGGCCGGCTGGATGCCGCCGCCGCCTTTGGCGAGGATCAGGGCCGTTATCTTGTCACCGCGCCGGCCGGCACCGCCATTCCCGGTGCCACCCGCATCGGCACGGTGGGCGGCGACACGCTGGTGCTGAACGGCGAAGCGGTGGCGCTGGCCGAACTGAAACATCTGCACGAAAGCGCGCTGCCGGCGATGCTTGCCGGCTGATTGTCGTCAAACCGCAATGTCGGCATGATCTTGTGTGGCGACAACGCGAAAGGGGCGCAGGCATGGGCATGCTGGACGAACTGCTGGCACAGGCCGGTGGGCAGATCGATATCGCCGGGCTGGCCGGCAAGGCCGGGCTGGACCCGGCCATGGTGCACGGCGCGCTGGGCCAGCTGCTGCCGCAGATCGCCGATCCGGCGGTGAACAACGCCCAGGCCGTGGCCGATGTGGCCAGCAAGACCGGGCTGGATGCCGGCGCGCTGGCCGGGCTGCTGCCGCAACTGCTGCAACAGGTGCAGGGTGCCGGCGGCCCAGGCACAGGTGGGGGCGGCGCGCTGGATCAGCTGCTGGCCGGGCTGGGCAGCCAGGCCGGCGGCGCCGGTGGCCTGCTGGGCCAGGTGGCCGGGATGCTGGACCGCGATGGCGATGGCAATCCCATCGACGACATCATGGGGATGTTCGGCAAGAAATAGGCCGCGGCCGCCTGATTGGCCGGTTCATCAGCCCTTGAACGGCGGCGGGGCGGGGCCAGATTCACGGCCATGCGCCGCGCCATTGCCATGAACACGCCCCGGAATACGCGCTTGCCCCGCACCGATGCCGCCGCGGCCCGCGCGCGGATCGATCGGCTGGAACATCTGCTGGAAGGCGTGGTGCGCCTGCCCGGCCTGTCGCGGCGCATCGGGCTGGATGCGCTGATCGGGCTGGTGCCGGGCGCGGGCGATGCCGCCACCGCCCTGCTGGGCCTGTATATCGTCTGGGAAGCGCGCAATCTGGGCGCATCGCGGGCGCTGTTGCTGCGCATGCTGGCCAATATCGCGGTTGATGCCGCCATCGGCAGTGTGCCGCTGGCTGGCGATCTGTTCGATCTGCTGTTCCGTTCCAACAGCCGCAACCTGGCGCTGCTGCGGCGGCTGCGCCAGGGCTGATCCGGCGGCAGCGGCGCGCACCGCTTGCATCGCGGCCGGCAATGCCGCACGGGCTGCGGCATGACCCTGTTCTATCTGCTGCTGGCCGTTGGCCTGGCCGCCGGGCTGAATGCCGCCGGCCGCATCGGCCGTGTGGCCGCGCAACTGGCGGCAGCGGCGGCACTGGCGATGATGGCCTGGTCGATCTGGCTGGCCAATGGCGATGGCACCTTTGCGGCGCGGGCCAGTGATGATGCGCGGCCGCTGCTGCTCAATCTGATGGCCGGGGTGGCGCTGGCGGTGATCGCGCTGCTGCTGGCCCTGCTGCCGGCGCAGGCGCGACGCCGGGTGGATCAGGTGCCGCCGTGGAACCGCCGCCAGCACCGGGGCCAGATCGCCCGGCTGCTGCACTGGGCCAGCGCCGTGCTGATGCTGGCCGCGCTGCCGATGGGCCTGTTCGTGGCGGTGCTGGCGCCATCGGCCGAACGGGCCGAATTTGCCGGGGCGCACAACGGCATCGGCCTGGCCGTGCTGCTGCTGCTGCTGCTGCGCCTGCTGGCCCAGCGCGCCTCCCCCGGCCCGGCCAGCCCCAATGGCGCGGCGCGCCTGAACAAGTGGGCGCTGTATCTGCTGCTGCTGGCGCTGCCGCTGTCGGGCCTGGCGCTGGCCGGCAGCACGGGGGCGCCCGTGCTGGGCCTGCACATGGCCGAGGCGGTGCCGCTGCCGGTGTCGCGCCTGGCGCACCAGGCGCTGGCCGGGCTGTTCGCGCTGGCGCTGGCCGCCCATGCCGGCGCGGTGCTGTGGCACCATTTCGTGCTGCGCGATCGCCAACTGGTGCGGCGCATGCTGCGCTAGAACAAAGCACGCACACACGGCATAGTGCGGCCATGGCCATCCAGATTCGCACCAATCTTGCCGAAACCGATCTGGGCGACTTCACCCCGCACCGCCCGGCGCGACCGGAAAAATCCGAAGGCGGCCGGCCGTTCGTGCTGAAGACCGAATATACGCCGGCCGGCGACCAACCCGCGGCCATTGCCGAGCTGGTGGCCGAAGCCAGGGCCGGCAACCGCGACCAGGTGCTGCTGGGCGTCACCGGTTCGGGCAAGACCTTCACCATGGCCAAGGTGATCGAAGCGGTGCAGCGCCCGGCATTGATCCTGGCCCCCAACAAGATATTGGCCGCGCAATTATACGGCGAATTCAAAAGCTTCTTCCCCGACAACGCGGTGGAATATTTCGTTTCCTATTATGATTACTACCAGCCCGAAGCCTATGTGCCGCGCAGCGATACCTATATCGAAAAGGAATCGAGCGTGAACGAGGCCATCGACCGGATGCGCCATTCGGCCACCCGCGCCCTGTTGGAGCGCGATGATGTGATCATCGTGGCGTCTGTATCGTGCCTTTATGGCATCGGTTCGGTGGAAACCTATTCGGCGATGACCTTCGCGCTGAAGAAGGGCGGTTCGGCCGACCGGCAGGAGGTGGTGCGCAAGCTGGTCGCCATGCAGTACAAGCGCGGCGACCTGAGTTTCGCGCGCGGCAATTTCCGGGTGCGCGGCGACAGCCTGGAAATCTTCCCCTCGCACTATGAGGATTCGGCCTGGCGGATCAGCTTCTTCGGCGACGAGATCGAGCAGATTTCGGAATTCGATCCCCTGACCGGCGAGACGGTGGCGCGGCTGGATCACATCAAGATCTACGCCAACAGCCATTATGTGACGCCGGGGCCGACCATGAAGCAGGCTGCCGACGCCATCCGCCATGAGCTGACCGAGCGGCTGAAGGAGCTGAACGCCGAAGGCAAGCTGCTGGAGGCGCAGCGGCTGGAACAGCGCACCAATTTCGATCTGGAGATGATCGCCGCCACCGGCGCCTGCAACGGCATCGAGAATTACAGCCGCTTCCTCACCGGCCGGCTGCCCGGCGAGCCGCCGCCGACATTGTTCGAATATCTGCCCGAAAACGCCCTGCTGTTCATCGATGAAAGCCATGTGACGGTGCCGCAGATCGGCGCCATGGCCAAGGGCGACCACCGCCGCAAGGTGACGCTGGCCGAGTATGGGTTCCGCCTGCCCAGCTGCATCGACAACCGGCCGCTGCGCTTTGCCGAGTGGGAGGCGATGCGGCCGCAGACGCTGTTTGTTTCGGCCACGCCCGGCCCGTGGGAAATGGACAAGACCGGCGGCGTGTTCGTCGAACAGGTGATCCGCCCCACCGGCCTGATCGATCCGCCGGTGGAGATCAGGCCGGTGGAAGATCAGGTGGAGGATCTGATCCAGGAAGCCAGGCGCACCGCCGCCGCCGGTTACCGCACGCTGGTGACCACGCTGACCAAGCGCATGGCCGAGGATCTCACCGAATTCCTGCACGAAGCGGGCCTGCGCGTGCGCTACATGCACAGCGACGTGGAAACGCTGGAGCGCATCGAGCTGATCCGCGATCTGCGCCTGGGCGTCTATGATGTGCTGGTGGGCATCAACCTGCTGCGCGAAGGGCTGGACATCCCGGAATGCGGGCTGGTGGCGATCCTGGATGCCGACAAGGAAGGTTTTCTGCGATCGGAAACCAGCCTGGTGCAGACGATCGGGCGGGCGGCGCGCAATGTCGAAGGCCGGGTGATCCTCTATGCCGATCGCATCACCGGATCGATGGAGCGCGCCATGGCCGAAACCGATCGGCGGCGGGCCAAGCAGACCGAATATAATCTGGCCCACGGCATCACGCCCACCACCATCAAGCGCAACATCGGCGACGTGCTGGCCGATGTGAGCATGAAGGATGGCCTGGTGGTGGACACCGGCGATGACGAGACCCAGCATCTGGTGGGCCACAATCTGAAGGCCTATATCGCCGATCTGGAAGAGCAGATGAAGAAGGCCGCTGCCGATCTGGAGTTCGAGACCGCCGCCGCCATCCGCGACCAGATCCGCCGGCTGGAAATGGACGAACTGGGCGTGCCGGTGGACGCCCGCACCGCCCCGGTGAAGGGCCGCGCCACCGGCGGCGCGGCCGGCACGCGCACGACGCGCTTTTCCAAGATGCAGAAGAAGGGCTTCAGCGGGAAACGGCGCGGGGCGGGGCGGTGATGCCGGCAGGCTGGAAGCAAATCGCACCCCCTCACGATGGAAACATTGCCCTATGTTGAGCGCACACAACATAGGAGACCGACGTGAGTCGCACTCGCCAGAACAAAGTTCGCAATCGGCAGAAGCCGCCAAAGCAAAAGCCACCGACTGATTACAGGGGTACAATATGGATTTCGATCTTCTTGAAGGTCGTTGATCTTGCTTCGCGGGCGTGGCCCGTGTTGAAATTGGATTTTGACGATCAATGACAGCGACAATCTGCGATTGCGAAGGGTGTCGCTTCGACGGGCGGTGGCGTGTTACGCTCCTCTTAGGGTCAGGACACATTGATGGGGCCGCCGAAGATGTCCGCGTCGAGCATTATGGCCGAAGCTGAACGCCTGCCCCCGGTGCATCCGGGCGAATTCCTGCGCGAGGAGTTCGGCATCGGCAGCGATCTGGAGGTGGCCGCGGTGGCGCGCGCCACCGGCATTGATCCCACACAGCTGGCAGCCATTCTGGCCGAGACAGCCGATATCGACGGCTCCACCGATCTGCGCCTCGCCCGGTTTTTCAGCGTCTCCGAAGGCCTGTTTCTGGGCTTGCAGCACCAGTTTGCACTGGACAGCGCCCGCCGCGCCGCCGGGCCGGCGCTGGATGCGATCATTCCGTTGCAGACGGCAGCCGAATAGGGTTCAGCCCGCCGCCTTGGCCTTCAGCGCGATCACCAGCCCGGCCAGCGCCAGCGCGCCGCCGGCCACCGCCGTGCCGGTCCACACAAAGCCTTCCACCAGCGTGGAAATGCCCATCGCCACCACCGGCACCACCACGCCGTCCATGCCGCCTGCCCCGGCCCCACGGTGCGGATCAGCGTGTAATAGAGGCTGAAGGCCACCGCCGAGGCGGCAATGCCCAGATAGGCGAGGCCGGCGAGATAGACGGGATCGGTGGAAAAGCGCGGCGGCCCGGCCACGGCCAGCGCCACGCCGGCATCGATCAGCGCCCCCCAGGCCATGGCCCAGGCCAGCCCGGCTTCCAGCGGCATCGCCCGGCCGGCCGGCGTTGCCTGCAACACATTGGCGATGCTGGCGCTGAGCACGCCGCCAAAGGCCAGCGCCAGGCCATGGAGGATATTGCCGCCGCCCGGCCGCAGCAGATCGGGTGCCACCAGCAGCGCCACGCCGGCCAGACCGATGGCGCCGCCGATCAGGAAGCGCCCCGTCACCCGCTGGCCCAGAAACACCGCCGCCAGCAGCGTGTTGGTGACCAGCAGAAAGGCGAAGGTGAGGCTGACCAGCCCGGAGGTGACATGATATTCGGAGCGGTAGACCAGGTTGAAATTCAGCACGAACTGGCTGATCGCCACCAGCAGGGTAAAGCCGTGCTGACGCGCCGACAGGCGCAGCGATTTGCCGGTGAACAGGCACAGCAGTGCCATCACGCCGGCCCCCAGCGCAAAGCGCCAGGTGACCGACCAGCTGGCCGGCACATCGCCCAGCTGGCTGCGGATGACGATCCAGGTGCTGCCCCAGATCAGCGTGCAGCCGGCAAAGGCGGCCCAGGCGCGCGGCGTGAAACGGCCCGCCGGGGCCGGGCTGGCCGCCATCAGCCGGCGGCCAGGGCGCGGGCCAGGGCCTCGATGCCTTCGGCCGGCGTGTCCCAGCTCACCACCAGCCGGGCCTGGTTGGAGCCGGCGTCACCCCAATCATAAAACAGGAACCCGGCATCGCGCAGCCGCTGCGGCTCACCGGGGGCCAGCTGCACGAACACTTCATTGGCCTGAACCGGATACATCAGGCGGCCGGCGGCGGCCCGGGCCAGCGCCTGCGCCCCGGCATTGGCGGTGCGGGCGTTGCGCAGCCACACATCATCTTCGACCATGGCAATGATCTGGGCAGCGTTGAAACGGCCCTTCGATGGCATCTGGCCGGCCCGCTTGCGCCGCCAGCGCAGTTGATCGGCCAGGGCCAGATCGAACAGCACGATCGCTTCCGCGCCCAGCCCGCCATTCTTGATGCAGCCAAAGCTGAGGGCGTCGAGATCGGCGGTAAGGCTGGCCGGCGCACAGCCAAGATGCGCCACGGCGTTGGCAAAACGCGCGCCATCCATGTGCAGCCGCCAGCCCTTCGCCCTTGCGTGCGCCGCCAGCGCCGCCACCTCGGCCGGCGTGTAGACGGTGCCACATTCCGTCGCCTGGGTGAGGGTGAGCGCGGCCATCTGCACCTGGTGGACATCGCCGCGGTGGCTGGCCAGCGCCGCGTCCAGCCCGGCCGAGGTCAGCTTGCCATCGCCGCCGGGGCAGAGCAGCAGCTTGGCCCCGCCGGTGAAGAATTCCGGGGCACCGCATTCATCCACCTGGACATGGGCTTCGCTGTGGCAGGCAATCGCCCCCCACGGCGGCACCAGCGTGGCCAGCGCCAGCGCGTTGGCCGCGGTGCCGGTGCTCACCGGCAGCACAGCGCACGGGCGGCCACAGAGCGTGCCGAACAGTGCGTCCAGCTGGCGGGACCAGTCATCACCGTCATAACCGGCGGCCTGGGCCGGCGCGGCGGCGGTGATGGCGGCCAGCACCTCCGGGCAGGGCGCGGCGGCATTGTCGGACATGAAATTGAACAGCGTGGCCATGGCCCACCGATAGGGAGGCGGGCCGGGCAAGGTCAATGGCCTGGCTGTCGCAATGCAAAAGCGGCGGCCCCGGATGGGACCGCCGCTCTTGTGGTTGGCCTCAGGGCTTCGCGGTTCAGAAGGCGAAGTTGAGGGTGGCGCGGGCGCCGTGATCGTCGTTGCGCTTGCCGACCAGACCCGAATAGCCAAGGCTGAAACGGATCGTGTCCGACAGGTTGATGGCGGCATCGGCCTGCATCGACAGGGCCTGACGATCCATCAGCACCGAACGGATGTTGCCGTTCTGGCCCACCGCCGGGATGCCGATGACGGTCAGCGCATCGCGGTCGCCCGACGTGCCCTGCCACGACGCGCTGGCATTCAGCGCCACCTTGCCGCTGGCGACATTGGCGCCAAAGCGCATGCCGAGGTTGGTGATGGTGACATCGCTGGCCTGCTTGGCCGCCGTCAGCGCCGCAACGCCGCCGGTTTCCACCAGGCCACCGAAGTCGGCCTTGACATGGCTCAGACGGGCGAAGGGTTCGATCCGGGTATCCGCCGAAGCGGCCAGATCCCAGGCCAGTTCACCGAACAGACCATAGGTGGTGCCGGTGGTGCGGCCCTGCAGCACCTGCTGGAAGGTCGGCAACGAGATGGTGCGGGCACCATTGCTGCGCGAGCCGGCCAGGCTGGCACCGGCGTTCACCACGATGCCGCCATCCTTGCGATAGCCGGCATAGAGGGTACCGCCGGTGGTTTCGACGTTCGAGCTGCCACCCAGGAAGCGATATTCCACATCCGTGGTGGTGTAGTGGAACATGCCGCCGATGGTGATGCCGTCCTTCTTCCAGTCCAGACCGGTCAGGATGCCACGCTGTTCGCTGGTGAAGGCGGTTGCGGCCTCGGCGTTCTGCGCCTTGCCCCACGAACCGGCGCCGCGCAGCCAGAAGGTCAGCGAGCGGTCACCATCGCTGGTGCTCACCTGCTGGCCGCCCATGGAGGCCACACCGGCATTCAGGCGATCCAGCGCCGCTTCGCGGATGGTGCGGTTGCTGTCCAGCACCACGCGGCGTTCGGTCGCCCGCTGTTCACCCGACATTTCGCGCAGGGTGCGCGGCAGGTTGGAGCCGCCGTTGGCATAGACGTTGAAGAACGCCTGCGGGTTGTAACCCGCCGCCACCGCGCGGTCGAAGGCCTGGGCCACTTCCAGCGCGTTGCCGGTGACGCCGCCAAAGCGGTTGCCCAGCGTGACGAGGCTTTGCGGCGCCAGACGGATGGTGGCGGCCGTGGTGGTGTATTCCACCACCGGCGCGAAGGCGAGGCCGAACTGATCGAGGCCGGTCGCGGTCGCGAAGGTGCCGGTGCGGCTGGCGCCCGTGGCCACCGTGTAGACCTGGTTGAAGGTGGCGAAGTTGGCCGGAACCGTCGGCGCCACCGCCAGCGTGCCACCCAGGGTGAGCACGCCGCCGGCATTCAGGCGATCATTGGTGCTGGGCGTGACGTTCACCGTGTAGGTGCCAGCCAGGGTGGCCGCACCGGTGACGGTGAGCGTGGCGACATCGGTGGTGCCCGGCGCGCCGGGGTTGACCGAGCCACCCGCCAGCACGTTGAGCGAGGCCATGCTGCCGGTGCCGGTGAGGGCCGCACCGCTGTTCACCGTCACACCCGATGCCAGGCTGCCGGTGACGTTCAGCGTGCCGGCGGCGACCGTGGTGCCGCCGGTGAACGTGTTGGCGGCCGAAACCGTCAGCACGCCCGTGCCCTGTTTGGTGACGCTGCCCGCACCGCTGATCACGCCGCTGATCGTGTAGACCGACGGGGTGGCACCGCTGTTGATGGTGGCCGCGGCCAGCGTGACGATGCTGTTGGCAGTGTTGATGCCGGTGACGCCGGCGGCCAGCGTGGTGCCGCCCGCCATGGTCAGCGTGCCGGTGCCCAGCGCGGCGTTGGCACCCACGGTGATCTGGCCGGCGTTCAGGGCCGTGCCACCGGTGTAGGTGTTGACGCCGCTGAGGGCCAGCGTGCCGGCCCCGGTCTTGGTCAGCGAGGTGCCGCTGACCACACCGGTGCTGGTGAGGGTGGTGCCGGTCGCGGTTTCCACCGTGCCGCCGCCCGCACCCAGCGCGACCGTGCGCGCCGTGGTGAAGCTGGCCGTGGTGCGCAGCGTGCCGCCCACCAGGGTGAGGCCGCCGGCCACATTGCCCAGATTGGCATCGGCCGAAACCTGCAGCGTGGTGCCGGTCACGATGGTGCCGCCGGTGTATGTGTTGGTGCCGGTGAGGATCAGGGCATCAGCGGCCAGCGACTGGCTGTCGATCACCGAGAGCGGACCGGTGCCGGAGATGACACCGCCAAGCGTGAACACCTGGCCGTTGACATCCACCGTCGCGCCGCCGGCCATGCCGATGGCATTGGCCAGGGTGAGCGCCGCCGCGCCGGCCTGCAGCGTGGTGCCGGCCGCCATGGCGAGGCTGCCGGTTCCCAAGGCCGCGGCGTTGCCAACCCGCACGGTGCCGGCATTGAGCGCGGTGCCGCCGGTGTAGCTGTTGGCCGCGTTCAGGATGAGCGTGCCGCTGCCGACCTTGGTGAGCTGGCCCGCGCCCGACACCACGCCGTTGAGCGTGACGCTGGTGGCGCCGCTGTCAACCGTGGCGTTGCCGATGCTGAAGGCGTTGGCAAAGACCAGGTTGCTGGCGTTGGTGTTGACGATGGTAGCGTTGGCCAGCGTGACCGTGCCGGTGCCGAAGGCGGTGTTGGTGCCCGCCGTGACCGTGCCAGCCGCAACATTGGTGCCGCCGGTATAGGCATTGGTCCCGTTCAGCACCAGCGTGCCAGCACCGATCTTGGCCAGGCTGCCGGCGCCGTCGATCACGCCGTTCAGCGTGAAGCCGAAGCCATTGCTGTTGACCGTGCCGACGCCCTGCGTGGTGATGCCATTGGCCAGAACCAGCGTATCGGCGCCCGCCACCAGGGTGGTGCCGCCAGCCATGGTGAGCTGGCCGGCGCCCAGCGCCGTGCTGGTGCCCACCGTGATGGTGCCAGCGGCCAGCGATGTGCCACCGCGATAGCCATTGTTGCCGGTCAGGATCAGGTTGCCGCTGCCGATCTTGTTGATCGAACCAACGCCGTCGATCACGCCGGCCAGCGTGAAGGCAAGGCCCTGGGTGTCGATGCTGCCAAAGCCGGTGGTGGTGATGCCGTTGGTCAGCGCCAGATCCGCCGCACCGGCCTGCAGGGTGGTGCCAGCGCCCAGCGCCAGCCCGCCGGTGCCCAGCGCGCTGCTGGTGCCGACCTGGATGGTGCCGGCCGACAGGGTGGTGCCGCCGCCGAAGCTGTTGACACCGTTCAGCACCAGCGTGCCGGACTGCACCTTGGTCAGCCGGCCAGCACCGGAGATCACGCCTGCAAGCG
Source organism: Alphaproteobacteria bacterium (assembly GCA_018970445.1). Lineage (GTDB taxonomy): Bacteria > Pseudomonadota > Alphaproteobacteria > Sphingomonadales > Sphingomonadaceae > Sandarakinorhabdus. The sequence continues at coordinate 71,946 of JAGWWF010000005.1, forward strand.
TGAAGCTGCCGGCACCGCTCTCCACGGTCAGGCTGCTGTCGGTGTTGAGCACGATGTCATTGGCCAGGGCCAGGCCAGCGCTGCCCGCCGCCAGCGTGCTGGCAAAACCGGCTGCCGGCACGGCAATCGGTGCCACCACCGTGAGGATGCCGGTGCCGAGGGCGCTGTTGGTGCCCACGGTGATGCGGCCATCACGCAGCTGGGTGTTGCCGGTGTAGCTGTTGGCGCCATTCAGAACCAGCGTCTGCGGACCGGCCTTGAGCAGCGGGCCGGTGCCGCTGATCGTGCCGTTCAGCACCAGATCGCTGGTGCCACCCAGCCAGCTGCCGCCGTTCAGCACGAAGTTGTTGGCCAGGGTGCGGGTCGCGCCGCTGACGTTGTAGAGGCCGGTGGCCCCGCCCATCGTCACCGTGCCGGTGCCCACGGCCGTATCGCTGCCAACATAGACCACACTGCGCGAGTTGATCTGGGTGCCGCCGCGATAGCTGTTGTTGCCATTGAGCGTGACGGTGCCGAAGTTGCCGGTGGCCAGGCCGCCTGCGCCCGACACCACGCCGTTGAGCGTGAGCGCAGCGCCGTTGGTGATGATCGAGGCATCATTGTTGAACGACAGCGACGTGCCCTGCAGATCGAGCGTGGTGATACCCGCCCCCAGGTTGATCGGGTTGCCCAGCGTGATGGCCGTGTTGGTGCCGGTGGTGGTGCCGATCACCAGCGTGGTGCCGCCGGCCGTGTTGAGTGGGCCGCTGCCCAGCGCACCGCCGTTGCCGATGGTGAGCGAACCGGTGTTCAGATTGGTGCCGCCGCTGTAGCTGTTGACGCCCGACAGGATCAGCGTGCCGCTGTTCACCTTGGTGATGCTGCCGGTGCCGTCGATCACGCCCGACAGTTCGAAGCTGCCGGTGCCGCTGTCCACGGTCAGGCCGCCATTCAGCGTGACGTTGTTGGCCACGTTGAGGCCGGACACACCCGCCACCAGGCTGGTGGCATCCGATGCCGTCAGGCGGCCGGTGCCCAGCGCGCCGTTGGTGCCCACCGTGATGGTGCCCGCGGTCAGCGCCGTGCCCAGCGTGTAGCTGTTGGCGCCGTTCAGGATCAGGTTGCCGCTGCCGGTCTTCGTGATCGAACCGGTGCCCGACACCGTGTTGCTCAGCGTGAACGTGTTGGCGCCGGTGGCGACCGTCACATTGCCGATGCTGAACTGGTTGGCGACGACCAGATTGTTGGCGTTGTTGGCCAGCGTCGTGCCGTTGGCCATCGTCACCGTGTTGCTGCCCAGCGCCGTGTTGTTGCCCACCGTCACCGTGCCGGCGTTGATCGCCGTGCCGCCGCTGTAGCTGTTGGCACCATTGAGCACCAGATTGCCCGATTGCACCTTGGTCAGCGCGCCGGTACCGGAGATCAGGCCGTTCAACGTGAAGTTGCCGGCACCGCTTTCCACGATCAGATTGGTGGTGCCGGTTTGCAGCAGGACCGCCGTGTTGACCACAAGGCCATCCACGCCCGCCGCCAGGATGGTCGGAAGCCCATGATCAAGGACGTTCAAGCGGAACGTGCCCAGAGCGGCGTTGTTGCCGATGGTGATGCGGCCGGACCCCAAGCTGGTAACAATGTGGGTATTCGCCCCATTGAGCGTCAACGTGTTGGCCGAAGACTTGTTCAGCAGCGAATTGTTGCCGCTGACGACGCCGTTCAACGTGATGTCATCCGGGCCGGCCACATTGAGGGCACCGGTGCCGACCATGACGACATTGTTGGCCAGGGTGCGCAGCGCGCCGCTGGTGTTGCTCAGCACGCCGGCCGTGTTCACGGTGAGATCGCCCGTGCCCAGCGCCGAATCAGTGCCGACATTCAGCACAGCGCCGGACAGCGTGACACCGCCCTGGAAGCTGTTGTTGCCGTTGAGGAACAGCCGGCCTTCATCCGTCACCCGCAGGCCACCGGCACCGGTGATCGGGCCGGCCAGCACAAGAGCGGCACCATCGAACAGGATATTGCCATTGCCTTGGGCGCCGCTGAAAGTGCCCTGCAGATCGATGGTCGTGAGGCCAGCACCCAGCGAGATCGCATTGGCCAGGTTGATGACCAGACCGGTCGACGGATCATTGATCCCCGCCACCAGCGTGGTGCCGCCGGTGGTGGTCAGCGTGCCGGTGCCGATGCTGTTGTTGTTGGTGATGGTCAACGAACCTTCGGTCAGCGCGGTGCCGCCGGCATAGCCATTGCTGCCCGACAAGATCAGGTTGCCCGCGCCCGTCTTGGTGAGCAGGCCGCCGCCATTGACCGGGCCGCTGAGCGTGAACGTGTTGGCGCCGGTGGCGACCGTGACATTGCCGATGCTGAAGGCGTTGCCGACGTTCAGGTTGTTGGCGTTGTTGGCCAGCGTGGTGCCATCGGCCATGGTCACCGTGCCGGTGCCGAAGGCGGCATTGTTGCCGGCCGTGACCGTGCCAGCGGTGACATTGGTGCCGCCAACATGGCTGTTGCCACCATTGAGCACCAGATTGCCGCTGCCGATCTTCACGATCGAGCCGACACCATCAATGGCTCCGCCCAGCGTGAAGGTGAAGGCGTTGGTGTTGACTGTGCCCGCACCCAGCGTGGTGACGGCATTGGCCAGCGCCAGACCGGCCGCGCCGGCGTTCAGCGTGGTGCCGCCGGTCATCACCAGGCCACCGGTGCCGAGCGCCGCGTTGCTGCCAACGGTGATCGAACCGGCCTGCAGCGCCGTGCCGCCGCCGTAGCTGCTGGTGCTGCTGTTCAGCGTCAGATCGCCCGAACCGATCTTGATCAGAGAACCGGGCCCGGCCACCGCACCGTTCAGGGTCAGGGTGTTGGCGGCGGTATCAACCGTCACGGCACCAAAGGTGGAGATATTGTTGAGCAGCGTGATGCCGTTTGCGCCCGCGATCAGACCGGTGGCATCCAGCATCGTCATCCCGCCGGTTCCGACCGACGAATTGTTGAACACGGTGATGCTGCCACCGACCACGGCGGTGCCGCCGGTGTAGGTGTTGACGCCCTGCAGGTTCAGATTGCCCGTGCCCAGCTTGCGCAGGCCGCTCGCCGGGGTGCCATCGCTGATGACGCCCGACAGGGTGAGGTTGTTGCCCTGCGTGTCGATCGTGCCTTGCGTGTTCAGCAGGACGGCATTGTTGAACACCAGGCCATTAGCCGCCGCCACGAAACTGGTGCCGGCGTTCAGGGTGAGCGCACCGGTGCCGATCGAGCTGTTGTTGGTGACCGCCAGGCTACCGACGTTCAGGCTGGTGCCGCCGCTGTAGCTGTTGATGCCCGACAGGGTGACCAGGCCCGCGCCGGTCTTCACGATCGAACCGGTGCCGGAAATCACGCCAGTCAGCGTCAGGCTGGCGCTCAGGCTGTTGTCGATGGTGTTGGAACCGGTCGTGCTGATGGCGTTTGCCACGATCAGGCTGGCCGGGCCGCTCGACAGGGTGGTGTTGCCCAGCAGTGCGATCGCGCCGGTGCCAGCGCCGCGGGCATGATTCAGCTGCAGCGTGCCGGCCTGCACCTGCGTGCCACCGGAGAAGTTCACATTGTTGCCGCCCAGCGCCAGCGTGCCGGCACCCTGCTTGAACAGGATGCCATCGCCCTGGATGACGCTGTTGATCGTCGCGGTCACGCCGGTATCGGTGTGCGCGAACATGCCGGTGCCAACACCGCTGCTCTGGTTGTCCAGAATGCCGCCGGACAGCGTGTAACCACTGGTGACGAACTGCAGGCCCTGGGCCTGGAACAGCTGCGCCAGCGTCACGGTGCCCGCGGTGCCGCCGAACACGGCAACGCTGTTGTTGAACCAGTTGGTGTTCAGCTGGCTGTCGGGCAGGCCGGTCCAGTTGGAACCGGTGGCCGACCAGGTGCCGGCGCCGCCGTTGACGGCGCCGTTGCCGGCCGTATCGGCCCCATCCCAATATTGGACAAAGGTGCCCGGCTGGGTGACGACCAGATTGACCTGGCCGGGCACCAGCGTCTGCACCAGGCCGGAGAAGGCCCCCGGCAGCGACAGCACCTGCACGCCGGTCGAGCCGGCCAGCAGCGCACCCTGATAGGTGAAGAGATTGTAGACACCCAGGCCGAAGCTGCCGCCCGTCGATTCGCGCACGGTCAGGCGGCCGCCCAGCCGCAGGTTGGTCGTGGTGATCTGATCGTTCAGCGGGCCGCCGTTGACATAATTGTCACCCAGATCGAACACCAGCGAGGATTGTTCGTTGAGCAGCAGCGTGCCGATGGTGAGCCGGCCAACCTGGCCATTGCCACCCACGCCGGCCGACAGCACGGCCGAGTTCACCACATCAACCACGCCGGCAATCGTGCCGGTGCCCGACAGGGTGGCGCCCGCGCGCACCGTGGTCAGCTGGTTGGCGTCGGTCAGCGTGCCGGTGACGGCCAGTTCGCCCTGCGCCACCTCGATCTGCGAAGCGATCGTGTTGGCGGCATTGGCCAGGGTCACGGTGCCCAGACCGACCTTGTTGAACACATTGGTGCTGGCGCCCGACACCACGCCGGTCAGCGTGATGTTGCCGTTGCCGCCCACCGTGGCGTTGGGATCGTTGATCGCGACGGCGCTGCCGATGGTGCGGGTGGTGCCGCCGCTGTTGTTGCGGATGCCGGCCGCCGAATTGATGTTCACCGTGTTGCCGGTGCCCAGCGCATTGTCGTTGTTCACCACCACCACGGCGCTGTTCAGGTTGACGTTGCCGGTGAAGTCGTTGTTGCCGCCGATGACGATCTGGCCGGAGGTGAGATTGCTGGTGGTGAAGCCGCCGGGGCCAGTGATGGTGCCGTTCAGCACCAGATTGGTGCCGTTGGTGCTGACCGCGCCGGTGACCGGGTTGATGAACAGGAAATTGCCGTTGAGATCGATGGTGGTCTGGCCGCCGGCCAGCGTGATGTTGTTGCTCAGCGCGATGGTGCCCGCGCCAGCGCCCAGGCCGGCGACGAAGGTGGTGCCACCCTGGGTGGTGAGCCGGCCCGAACCAATGGACTGGCCATCCTCGATGCGCAGCGTGCCGACATCCAGGTTGGTGCCGCCGGCATAGCTGTTGTTGCCGGTGAGCGTCAGCCGGCCGGCACCGATCTTGGCCAGCGTGCCGGCATCGACGATGTTGCCGTCCAGGCGCACATCATTGCCCTGCGTGTCGATCGTGCCGGTCACGGCGCTGGCGATCACGACATCGCGGGCCGAGGTGACATCGGCCGTGAATTGCAGCGTCGACGAACCAGTGAAGCTCACCACGCCGCCCAGCGCACCCAGCGCGCCATTGCTGGCCACCGAAACCGTGCCGGCGTTGATCTGGGTGCCGCCGTTGTAGAGGTTGCCGGCATTGGCCAGAACCAGCGTGCCGGTGCCGGTCTTCTCCAGCGAGGAGGAACCGTTGACGAGGCCGTTGACGGTGAGGACCGTGCCCGCATCGACATTGAAGGTGCTGCCAACGCCATTGAGCGTGAAGCCGCGGCCGGTGGCAAAGCTGGTGGTGGTGCGCAGTTCGCCATTGTTCATCAAGACATTGCCGCCAACATCGCCCAGGCCGCTGTTGGCGTTGATGACAGCGGTGGTGCCGGCGATGTTGACGCCGCCGGTGAATGTGTTGACGCCGGCCAGCACGATCACGCCGTCACGGCCGCCGATTGCACCGCCAGACGAGGTGAGGTTGAGCGGGCCGGTGCCCGACACGATGCCGTTCAGCGACAGCGTGTTGGTGACAGCGTCCACCGTCAGGCCGCCAGCAGCGTTGACGACGATGGCATTGCCCAGCGTGCGCGGCGAGCCGGACGCGGCGAGCGTGGTGCCGCCAGCAAAGGTGGCGGTGCCAGCGCCCAGCGCGGTATCGCTGGCCGCCGTGACGGTGCCCGCATCCACGGCAAAGCTGGCATTGCTGTTGTTGCCGCCCAGCACAAGATTGCCGGTGCCGGTCTTCACCAGGCTGCCGCCAGTGATGTTGGTGTTGATGGTGGCAGTGTTGCCGCCGACATTGATGCCGCTGTTGTTGGCGTTCAGCGAACCCACGCCACCCAGCGTGTAGCCGGTGGTGACGAAGCTCATCTGATCGAAGTTGATCGCGCTGGCGACATCCACGCCGCCGGCCGTGCCGCCAAACTGGATGTCATCCGTGGCGAGGTTGCCATAGGCAAGGTTGAACGTGCCGTCGCTGTTGGTGAAATTGGTGTTGGTCAGGTTCAGCGTGCCGGCCCCGCCATCGATCACGCCATTGGGCGTCAGGTTGGCGCCATCCCAGCGATAGGTGCCGGTGAAGCCGACCAGCAGTTGCACGATGCCTGCCCCAGACGCGACGGGCCCGGACGCGACCGAATAGGTCACGTCAACCGGCGGCGCGTTGCTGACGGTCACGCCATTGTTGGCCACCAGATTGCCATAGGTCATCAGCGTGCGGGCGCCGGTGCCGACATTGAAGCCGGTCAGCGGTGTGATGTTGAGCACGCCATCGAGGGTGAGATTGTTGGTGACGACCACCAGATCGGCATCGGTGCCGGGCACGGCGGCAAGGCCGGCCAGTTCGAAGTTGAGCGCGGTGTTGTTGGCCAGCACCAGGCTGCCGAAGGTGATCGTGCCGGGGCTGTTGCCCGGTGCCAGCACCGAGCTGTTGTTCAGCGTGACCGTGCCGCCGGCCGAGCCGGTGCCGGTGACCGTGGCGGTGGCCTGGGCGGTGATGCCACCGGCAATGCTGCCGTTCAGACGCAGTTCGCCGTCCTGCACATCGATCAGACCGGTGAAGCCGGTGACGAGGTTGCTGCTGTTGCCGGTGATGTGCAGCGTGCCTGCACCCAGCTTGCTGGTGGTGCCCGCACCCGTCAACAGGCCCGACAGCACGAACAGATTGCCGTTCGAATCAATGCTCGACCCGTTGTTCAGCACGATATTGTTGGCAATGGTGCGGGTGCCGCCGGCCGGCGCTGTCTGGCTGGACAGGGTGGCACCGTTGGCGACCGTGACGATGCCGGTGGCGAAGGCCGTGTCGCTGCCTGCGGCGAGCGTGCCGGCGTTGATCGTCGTGGGCCCACCATAGATGTTGTCGCCGGTCAGGACCAGGGTGCCGGCCCCGGCCTTCACCAGCGAGCCGGTGTTGAAGACCTGGCCGGTCAGGGTCAGCGTGTTGCCGGCGGTGTCGATGCTCAGCGGGCCAACCAGCGAGACATTGTTGGCCAGTTGCAGACCATCCACGCCGGCTTCCAGCGTGCGGCTGGTGCCGGCAAAATTCGACGTGTTGAAATCGCGCTGGCCCAGCGCCGTGTTGGTGCCAACCACCACACGGCCATCCTGCAGGCGCACATTGTCCATCGTGTTCGCGCCATTCAGGCGCAGCGTGCCGGTGCCGATCTTGATGATCGCGCCAAGCTCGGTCGGCACCGCGCCAAGGCTGGACACGACACCGTTGATCGTCACATTGTCCGATCCGACGATGAAGAAATTGTTGGAGACGACAATATTCTGGTTCAGCGTCACGGCATTGCCGGTGCTCGCATAGACCGCGCCTTCGTTCACGCGCAGCGCACCGCCACCCAGGGCGCCGGCATTGCCCAGCACCACGGCCGACTGATCAATGCCCAGGCCTTCAAGGGTGCTGGCGCTGTTCAACCGCACCCGGCCGCTGCCGGAAATGTTGAGCGTGCCGCCCGTGACCGCGCCGTTGAGCGTCAGGTCGGTGCCGTCGAAATTGGCCGCACCGTCGGCATCATTCAGGAAGAAATTCGCAGAATCACCCATCAGGTTCAGCGTCATGGTGCCGCCGGTCGCGATGGTGATGACACGATCGCTGCTGGTCACGACGCCGCTGGGCACCGGATTGCCGATGGCCAAAGTGGTGCCGTTGGCGGCATTGATCGAACCCATGCCGCTGCCCAGCGACGTGCCAAGCCGCGCTTCCAGCCGGCCGGCGTTGAGATCAATCTCACCAGTCAGGCTGTTGACATTGCGGGTGAGGAACAACGTGCCGTCACTGGCCTTGACCAGCGAGCCCGCCCCCGCGACCAACCCACTCAACTGCAGCGAACCGGCGTGGGTGAGGGTGGTGGTGCCATTGAGCGTCAAGCCATTGGCCAGCGTGACCGGCGACGCATCGGTGACATCAAGGGCGGTGCCGCCGGCAAAGCGCAGCACGGCATCGGCGATCGCCGCCGGCGCATCGATCTGCAGCCGGCCCGAATCGACCCGCAGCTGCTGGCCACCAAAGCCGTTCATGCCGGTGAGCGCGACGGTGCCGCCATTGCCGGCCCCGATCGTCACCGGCGCGTTGGCCGTCAGATTGCCGGACAGGGTGAAGGTCTGGCCCACGTTGGGCGTGAGCAGCGTCAGGCCGGCATTGATCAGGACATCATTGCCCAGGGTCAGGCTGACCGAGCCATCGCTCTGCCCCAGGGTGGAGGTGGCGGCAACTTCCGCCGCGCCCAAACCCAGTGCCGAATTGCTGCCAACCAGCAGCGTGCCGCCGGCCAGCACGACACCGCCAGCAAAGCTATTCGCGCCGTTCAGTTGCAGGGCGTTCGTGCCTTCCTTGCGCAGGCTGCCATCGCCGGAAATCACGCCGCCCAGCGACAGACCGGCCGCACCGCCGGCGGTGGCAACCGTCAACTGCGTGGCAGCGCCGATGCTCACCAGATTGGTCGCGACCAGATCCGCGCCTGCCAGGGTGGCCAGCGTGCCGTTGCCGGTCACCGTCAGGGCGCCAACGCCCAGCGCCGCACCATCCGCAATCCGCAGCGCGCCCTGTTGCAGCGTCACGCCGCCCGTGAAGCTGGAGGCCGCCCGCAGGGACTGGGCCGCCGCGCCGGTCTTCACCAGCGCGGTGTCGCCGAAAATCGTGCCGGCAAAATTGCCGTCCACAGCGCCCGTGATCGTCAGCGTAGCGGCACCGGGGCCCGTGTTGATGATCGTGCCATTCCCGTTCAGCACCGGAATGCTGTTGCTGGTGCCGGCCAGATCAAGCGTGCCCAGCGTGCTGACCAGCAGGCTGGACCCGGACGACAGCGCCGTGTTCGAACCCGCCACCAGCGTGCCGCCCAGCACCGACGTCTGGCCCGTGAAGCTGTTGTTGCCCGACAGGGTGAGCGACTCGGCCCCGGTCTTGGTGAGTGCCAGCACGCCGGCACCGGCTGTCAGGTTGCCGCCAAAGCTCAACGACGTCAGCGCTTCGACGTTGAGCGTGCCCAGATTGACCGCATCATTGTTGAGAATGGTTGCCGGATTGTTCAGCGGGGGGTCGACAAAATTGTTCACCACCACCACAGCGCCATTCACGTCGAACGTCTGCGCCGCGGCGGGCACCAGCGCCGTGCCGGCCAGCATGGCGGCGGCGAGCGTGAGGGTGATTCGCTGCCCGGTCGAGCCGGAAAGACCGTGCGAAAACCGGCTCTTGCCCCGCAGAGCGCCCGACAGGTTGAAGCCAGCGCGGTTCAGCGTTTCGTTCGACATGATACCCCCAAAGGTAAAATCAATGGCACTATTGCGTATAACTCTAGCCAAAAGCTACGGGATTGCAACCTCTGCGGACGCCAAAAAATTGTCCATAACCGTTGTTTAGGTTGAAGATTGCAGCGGTTCCCGTGGCTGGGTGCCGGCGGCCCACGGCTGGGCCAGCACGCCGGCTTCGGCGGCCAGTAGCCGCGGATAGGCCGCCACATCAAGGCCAAAGCGCCGCGCGTTGTAGAGCTGCGGCACCAGACACAGATCGGCAAGGCCGATTCGGTCAGCGTAAATCTGCGCACCACCATGCCGGGCGGCAAAGCCGTCCAGCGCGGCCAGCCCGTCGTGCATCCAGTGGTGCAGCCAGGCCGTGATCGCCGCGTCATCCTGCCCCATCTGATCGCGCAGCCAGCGCTGCACCCGCAGATTGCCCAGCGGATGCACCTCGGCCGCGATCACCAGTGCCGCGCCGCGCACCAGCGCCCGGCCGGCGGCATCGGACGGCAGCAGCGGTGGATCGGGATGACGTTCGTCCAGATATTCGATGATGGCCAGGCTTTGCGTCAGCACCAGCGGGCCGTCTTCCAGCACCGGCACCAGGCCCTGGGCATTGCGGGCCAGATGGCCGGCACCGCGCTGGTCTCCGGCCACCAGATTGACTGGCAGCCGCGCTGCCGCCAGCCCCTTGGCCGCCAGCGCCAGCCGCACCCGCCACGACGCGCTGGACCGCCAGTAATCATGCAGGATCAGATCGCCCATCCGCCCTCCCCCGCCGTGCCCGCCTCACCCCTTGTTGAACGGGTTGCGGCCACCGCGAAAACTCAACCGGATCGGCAGGCCGCCAAAATCCAGGTCCGCTGCCAGACTGTTGGTCAGGAAGCGGGCATAGCTGGCCGGCAGCGCATCGGTGCGGTTGCCGAACACCACGAAGGTGGGCGGCCGGCTGGCCACCTGGGTGGCATAACGCAGCTTGATGCGCAGCCCCCCCGGCGCCGGCGGCGGATTGCGTGCAATGGCGGCTTCGAACCAGCGGTTGAGCGCCGAGGTCGGCACCCGGCGCGACCAGCGCGTGCGCGTTTCGAACGCCACCTGCATCAAGGTTTCCAGCCCCTTGCCGGTGGCGCCCGAACAGGTGAGCAGCGGCACGCCCTTGATCTGGCTCAGCCCGTCGTCCAGCGCCTTGCGCACGCCGTTGAACAGCCGGCTCTGATCCACCGCCACATCCCATTTGTTGAGCACGATGATCAGCGCCCGGCCTTCCGAAAGCACCATGTCGGCGATGCGCAGATCCTGCGATTCGAGGCCTTGCGTGGCATCGAGCAGCAGCACCACCACTTCGGCGAAATCCACCGCCAGCTTGGTATCGGCGGCCGACAGTTTCTCCAGCTTTTCCGTCACCCGCGCCCGCTTGCGCAGGCCCGCGGTATCGACCAGCCGCACCGGCTGCCCGTCATAATCCCAGTCGATGGTGATCGAATCGCGGGTGATGCCGGCTTCCGGCCCGGTGACCAGCCGCTGTTCGCCCAGCAGGCGGTTGATCAGGGTGGATTTGCCGGCATTGGGCCGGCCGACAATGGCGATCTTCAAGGGGCCGGGCGGCGGTTCCGGGGCCTCCATGTCCTCGGCTGGCGCGTCGTCGCCCGCGCCATCCGGTTCGGCCTCCACGGCCGCCTCCGGCTCCAGATGCGGCGCCAGCGCCTGATAGAGATCGGCCAGGCCCAGCCCATGTTCGGCCGACAGGCCGACGGGTTCGCCAAAGCCCAGGGCATGGCCTTCGTTCAGCCCGGCTTCGGCCTGCAGCCCTTCGGCCTTGTTGGCCACCAGCACCAGTGGCACGCCGCGGCGGCGCAGCCAGCCGGCGAAATGTTCATCCAGCGGCGTGATGCCGGCGCGGGCATCATAGACCAGCATGGCCACGGTCGCGCGCGCCACCGCAGCCTCGGTCTGGGCGCGCATGCGGCCCGACAGGCTTTCATCGCTGCCGTCTTCAAAGCCGGCGGTATCGACCGCGACGAAATCCAGATCGAACAGGCTGGCGCGGCCCTCGCGGCGATCGCGCGTCACGCCGGGCTGATCGTCCACCAGCGCCAGCCGCTTGCCCACCAGCCGGTTGAACAGGGTGGATTTGCCCACATTGGGCCGGCCGACAATGGCGACGCGCGGGGCGTCGGCATCGAAATCAAGGATATTCTTCATGCTCATCGCCGCCGGCCTTACCAGCGCGGGGGCATCAGCGCCACAAGATCAGCGATAGGCCGTCAGCGTGCCATCATCGGTCAGCTGATACAGGGTGCCGCCGGCCACCACCGGCGGCAGCAGCGCCGGCGCCTTCAGCTTCAGACTATAGACGCGCTTGCCCTCATAGGGGTCGATGGCCACCAGCTCGCGGCTCGATCCGGCCAGCCACACCCGTTCGCCAGCCAGCACCGGGCCGGCCCATTGATAGGCGCCGGTCTTCTTCTTCGGGTTGCGATACTGATCCAGCCGCAGCACCCAGCGCACCTTGCCTTCGGAACGGGTGATGCACAGCACCTCGCCTTCCACGGTGACAAGATAGATGAATTCGCCCGCCAGCCACGGTGTCCACACCCCGGCGAAATTGCGTTCCCAGGCGCGCTGCCCGGTGGCCAGTTCCAGCGCCACCATGCGGCCGCCATGGCCGATGGCAAACACCCGGCCGCGATCGATCACCGGCGATCCATCGATATCGGCCAGCGCCGCCATGGCGGTGGAACGGCCGGTGCGCGCCAGCTGATCCTGCCACACGCTGCGGCCGGTTTCGGCCCGCATGGCGTTCAACTCGCCCGATGAAAAGCCCGCCACCACCGTATCCAGCTGCACCGCCGGCGCGCCAACGCCCAGGATGCCGGCGATTTCCACCGTGCCCGTCACCGTCCACAACAATTCGCCGGTGGCGCCATTGAGAGCGTGCAGCTGATTGTCCTGGCTCACGGCAAAGACGCGGTTGCCGGCGACGCTGGGCGCACCGCGCAGCGGCTGGCCCAAGGCGCGTTCCCACAATTGCTTGCCGCTGGCCGCATCATAGGCCAGCGCCACGCCATAGCCGGTCAGCGCATAGACGCGGCCATCGCCATAGGACACGCCGCCGCCAAAGGCCGGCCGCACGCCGCGTTTGGGCTGGCGATACTGCGCGCTCCACGCCAGCGCGCCGGTGGCGGCATCAAAGGCGCGCACCGCGCCCAGCGTGTCGATGGTAAAGACCTTGCCGCCGCCAACCACCGGGGCGGCGTTCAGCCGGGCGGTCCCGCTGCTGCCCTTGCCGATGCTGGCAGCCCAGGCTTCCACCGGCTTTTCGGCCAGCGCCAGATGGCCGCCCACCTTGGCGGGCGAACCACCGGGCTGGCTCCATTCGGCGTTGGCCTCGGCCGCCGGCAGCACGATCGCGGTGTCCTGCAACTCGGCCTCGGCCTCGGCGCGGGTTTCAAAACTCATGATCGGAATGCGCTCGCCCAGTGTGGGGGTGCGGCGCTTGGTGGATTTCTTGAATACGCCGCAGCCGGCCAGCGCCAGGCTGGCCACCAGCAGGATGGTGATCGCGCGCACGCCGCGCGCCGGGGCCGGAAATGCCGCCATCACCTTATCGCCCCGCTGCCGGAGCGGCGGCTGCGGCCGGGCGGGCGGCAATGCCCAGCGTTGCCACATCCACGCCCACCGCAATCGCCAGCTGCGCCGCGCGGGTGCGCAGCGAGGGGCTCAACCCCTCATCCTTCACCATGGCGATCAGGATCGGCCGGGCCAGATCGGGCTTGCCGGCCTTCACCTGCGCCACCGCCACCAGTTCGCCGGCCACGCCGAACCAGGCATTGCCCGGCACCGCCAGCGGCTTCAGCCGGGCCACCACCTCGGCCGGGGCCAGCTGATCGAAGCCGACGCGCACCGCCTTGACCAGCGCGGCATCGCGCAGCGGCTGCGGCGCATCTTCATCATTGGCAATGGCCTCGTACAGGCCGCGGGCCTTGGCCTTGTCGCCGCCGGCCAGCGCATCATTGGCCAGCACCATGCGCGCCAGGCCGGCATAGGCGCCGGGGCCATCGCGGGTCATGGCGTCCAGCACCGGGCGGGCGCGGGCGCCCTCGCCCACCTCCAGCTGGGTGATGGCCTGGGTGAGGGCCTGGCCGGCCGCACCGGCCGCCTTTTCCTGCCGGTCCTGCCAGAACAGCCAGCCGGCCAGCGCGCCCAGCGCCAGCAGCAGCACGGCGATGCCGATCCGGCCATAGCGCTGCCACAGGCCCAACAGCTGCGAACGGCGAAACTCCTCGTCCACCTCGCGCAGGAAGGCATCATCGGGATTGGCAGGCGTGTTGGCCAAGATGGTCATGCTCCGGATGCAGCGGTGTGGCACCGCCGATATTGCCGGGCGGTGAATGCCCCAGTGCCCGCCAAAGGTAAAGCCTCAGCGATAAAGCTGGGCTTCGGTGGGGAAGGCGCGGGTGCGCACGCGCATCGCATATTCGGCCGCCGCCGCCGAAATGCGCGTTGCCAGATCATCGAACCGTTCCACAAAGCGCGGCACCCGATCGAACATGCCCAGCATGTCGTCCACCACCAGCACCTGGCCATCGCACTGCAACGCCGCGCCAATGCCGATGGTCACGCAGTTCACACCGGCGGTGATGTCGATGGCCAGGCCTTCCACCACGCCTTCCACCACCATGGCAAAGCAGCCGGCTGCGGCCACGGCGTGCGCATCGGCCAGGATCTTGGCACGCTCCGCCTCGCTGCGCCCGCGCGCGCCATAGCCGCCCAGCGCATTGACCGCCTGCGGCGTGAGGCCGACATGCGCCATCACCGGAATGCCGCGATCGACCAGAAAGCGAATGGTGGGCGCCATCACCGCGCCGCCCTCCAGCTTCACCGCGGCCGCGCCGGTCTCGCGCATCACGCGCGCCGCCGTGCGATAGGCGGCCTCCGGGCTTTCCTCATAGCTGCCGAACGGCAGATCGATCACCACCACGCTGCGATAGCTGCCGCGCACCACCGCCGCGCCGTGCGCGATCATCATGTCCAGCGTCACCTTCACCGTGGTGTCGAGGCCATAGATCACCTGCCCCAGCGAATCGCCCACCAGCAGCAGATCGCAATGCGGATCAAGCAATTGCGCCATGCGCGCGGTGTAGGCCGTCAGCATGACCACCGGCTCCCCGCCCTTGCGGCGGGCGATGGCCGGCACCGTCAGCCGGCGCACCGGTTCCGGCACCGGATGGGCGCGGCTGGTGGCGGTATCAAGGGTGAAGCTGGTGCTCATGGCCGGGGGCTTTACGCCGCCGGCCACGATATCTCAACCAGACGCCTTGGCAAACAGCTTGGCCGCCGTCTTCGCGATCAGTTCGCCCTGGTGGCGGGCGCCGGCCAGATCGGTTTCGGAGGGCTGGCGGCTGCCGTCGCCGCCGGCCACGGTGGTGGCGCCATAGGGGGCACCGCCCACCACCTCGTCGATGCGCATCTGGCCCTGATGGCTGTAGGGCAGGCCCACGATGGTGAGGCCGAAATGCAGCAGATTGGTGATGATCGAAAACAGCGTGGTCTCGTTGCCGCCATGCTGGGTGGCGCTGCTGGTGAAGGCCCCGCCCACCTTGCCGTTGAGCGCACCGGTTGCCCACAATTTGCCGGCACCATCGAAGAAGCTGGCCAGCTGGCCCGGCATGCGGCCAAAGCGGGTGGGGGCCCCCACGATGATCGCGTCATAATTGGGCAGATCATCCACGGTCGCCACCGGGGCGGCCTGGTCCAGCTTGAAATGATTGGCGCTGGCCACCGCATCCGGCACGGTTTCCGGCACGCGGCGGATGTCCACCTGCGCGCCGGCGGCGCGCGCGCCCTCGGCCACCGCCGCCGCCATCGCCTCGATATGGCCATAGGTTGAATAATAGAGCACCAGAATCTTCGGCATCTTCGTCACTCCCAGTTGGCCGGGCCTCCGGCATGGCAGGCGTGATAGGCGCTCGCCTTCTTCCCGAAAATCTGGATAATATCGAAATCATTGTTCAGGATTTTTGATATGAAGGTCGGCACGCCAACGCTCGATCAACTCACCGTGCTGGTGGCCATTGCCGATTCCGGCAGCCTGGCCGCCGCCGGTCGCGCGCTGGGCCGCGCCACCTCGGTGATTGCCTATCAGCTTGACGGGCTGGAGGCGCAGCTGGGCCTGGCGCTGTTCACCCGCGGCACCACACGCCGCCCCGCCCTCACCGATGCCGGGCGGCTGGTCTTGGCCCACGCCCGCGAAACCCTGGCCAACGTGTCGGCGCTGCAGGCCGGTGTGGCCGCGCTGGCCGGCGGGCAGGAAGCGGAACTGTCGCTGTCCGTCTCCGTGATGTTCCCGATTCGCACGCTGGTGGCCGCCCTCACCGCGCTGCAGGCGCGCTTTCCCACGCTGGCGGTGCAGCTGCATGTGGAGGCGCTGGGCGCGGTGCAGGCGCGATTGTTCGACGGCAGCGCCACGCTGGCCATCGGCGGCGCGCTGGATGGGGTGAACGACCGGCTGGTGCGGCACAGCCTGGCCGGGGTGCCGCTGGTGCCGGTGGCCGCGCCCGGCCATCCCCTCGCCCGCCCGGGCATCGCGCCCGGCGAAGCCCAGCGCCATCTGCAACTGGTGCTCACCGATCGCTCCCGCCTCACCGCAGGCCGGGATTTCGGCGTGCTGTCGCCGCGCAGCTGGCGGCTGGGCGACCTGGGCGCCAAGCATGCCCTGCTCAAGGCCGGGGCCGGCTGGGGCAACATGCCGGTGCCGATGGTGGCCGCCGATCTGGCCGCCGGCAGCCTGGTGCGGCTTGAACTGCCCGATTGGCCGGGCACCACCTATCCCATCGAACTGCTGCACCGGCCCGATCACACCCCCGGCCCGGCGGCGCGCTGGCTGATGGATTGGCTGGCCGGCGCCGGGGGCTGAACCGCCCTGCATTGGCCGATGGGTGCCGGATCAGGCCCCGGGCTTCAGAAAGGCCAGCAACCGGTCGCGCCAGCGGCGATAGCCGTCACGGCTGGGGTGCAGGCCGTCGTTGAACAGCGCGCCGCGCTGGCGGCCGGCGCTGTCAACAAAATCGGGATAGAGATCAAGATAGGCCAGCCCCGGCGTGCGCGCGGCATGAGCCCTGATAGCGGCGTTCACCGGCTGCACCACCGTGGCATTCTTGCCCGCATCGTCGGTTGGCAGCAGCGACTGGATGACAATGCGCGCCTGTGGCTTGCGCTCGCGGATGCGGTTCACCACGGCGATGATGCCGTGTTCGATGCTGGTAGCGGCCGGCACCTCGGCATCGAAACTGTTGTTGATGCCCAGCATCACGAACACCACATCCGGTTGCAGATCGGCTCGGTCCAGCCAGCCGCTGCCGCCTTCGGCCGCAGGCTGCAGCCGGTGCAGCACATGTTCGATGCGATCGCCCGAAACGCCAAGGTTCAGCGCCTTCAGCGCCGGCACCGCGCCGCCGAAACTTTCATCCCACGCAGATCGGCCGCAATAGCGGCCGGGCAACCAGGGATTGGCATCAAGATGCCAGAAATCGGTGATGGAATCGCCCACGAACAGCAGGCGGACGGGACGCAGATCCGGCGCGCTGGCCAGATGCTGATCAATATCGGCGGCGCGCTTCTGCCAATAATCCACGCGCGGTAACGGCTGTTCCGACTGGTATCGGGCCTGGGCCTGCGCCTGGGCCAGGGCCGCACCGGGCAGCCCCACTGCCAGCCACGCGGCCAGCATCATCATCCCTCGCGCCATTGCGGCCTCCCCTGTCCGTTTGGTCCATCATGGCAGGCTGGGGGCCAACTGCAACCAATACCACGCTGCGGCTTTACAGCCTTGCCCAAGCCCCTGATAGTGCAGCAAAGCGGCCACGAGTGCCGCAGGGGATGATGCTATGGCAACTGCCGACCGGCCATCATTGGGCACCCGCCTCGCCTTTGGCTTTGGCGCGGGTGCCTATGGCATCAAGGATGGCGGCTTCGGTTATTTCCTGCTGCTCTTCTACAGCCAGGTGATCGGCGTCGATGCGCGGCTGGTCGGGCTGGCGATCACCATCTCGCTGCTCGTCGATGCCCTGCTCGATCCGGTGATCGGCTTCTGGTCCGACAATCTGCGCTCGCGCTGGGGGCGGCGGCACCCGTTCATGTATGCCTCGGCCCTGCCGGTGGCGGCGACCTATTTCCTGATCTGGGATCCGCCGGCCAGCTGGTCGCAATCCGCCTTGTTCTTCTACCTGCTTGGCCTCGCCATCTTCGTGCGGGTCAGCATCAGCCTCTATGAAATTCCCAGCACCGCGCTCGGCCCCGAACTGGCCAGAAGCTATGACGAGCGCAGCGCCCTGTTCGGCTGGCGGCTGTTCTTCGCCTGGGTGATCGGCAGCATCATGAGCGTGGCCAATTTCTCCCTGATCTTCCCGGCCTTTGCCACCGCCGCCATCCCCAATGGCCAGTTCAACCGCGATGCCTATGAACTTTATGGCATGATCGCCTCGGTGCTGATCTTCATCGCCATCCTGGTCTCCGCCGCCGGCACCCACAACCGCATCCCGCACCTGCGCACGGCCCAGCCGCGCCCGGCCGGCCGGCCCCGCGCCATCTTCCGCCAGATCTTCGCCACCATCGCCAACCGCGATTTCGCCGCCCTGTTCGTCGCTGCCATCTTCGGCGCCATCGCCACCGGCATCTCGGCTTCGCTCAGCTTCTATTTCTCGGCCTATTTCTGGGGGTTCTCCTCCCAACAGATCGGCCTGATCACCATGAGCGTCTTTGCCTCGGCGGCGATTGGCGGTGGCCTGGCCCCCACGGTCACCCGCCGGCTGGGCAAGCAGCGCGGTGCCATGGTGATCGGCATACTGGCCGGCCTGGCCCTGCCGCTGCCGATCATCGCCCGGCTGCTGGGCCTGCTGCCGGCCAATGGCGATCCCGCCATCTTCTGGATCGTCTTCATCGTCACCATGGTCGATGTCGGCCTGATCATCTGCTTCCAGGCGCTCACCGCCTCCATGCTGGCCGATCTGGTGGAACAGGCCGAGGTGCGCACCGGCCAGCGATCGGAAGGCATTTTCTTTGCCGCCAACACCTTCATCCGCAAGGCGGTGCAGGGCCTGGGCGTGATGGCCGCCAGCCTGGTGCTGACGCTGGCCGAATTCCCCAAAGGGGCGACGCCCGATCAGGTCGGCCCTGACAGCCTGTTCCGGCTGGGCGCCACCTATGTGCCGGCGATCTGGCTGGTGTGGGCCTGCATGATCCTCGCCGTCTCCCGCTACCGCCTCAGCCGCGCCGATCACGAGGCCAATCTGAAGACGCTGGGTGACCGCCTGCCCGGCGGGAGCGCCTGACTCTTGGATCTGCTGGGCTTCGCGCTGGCCGTCCTGCTCATTGAACTGACGCCGGGGCCCAACATGGCCTGGCTGGCAGCGCTGGCGGCCACGGAAGGCCGGCGCTCCGGGCTGGCGGCCGTTGCCGGCGTGGCATTGGGGCTGCTGGCCAATGGCGTGCTGGCGGCGCTGGGGCTGGTGGCGCTGTTGCAGGCGGCGCCGCAACTCTTGTGGGCGCTGCGGCTGGCCGGCGCCGGCATGATGCTGTGGCTGGCGATCTCCGCCTGGCGCGATGCCGATGCGCCGGTGGACCAGGGCAAGCTCGCACAGGGCAGCCCCCAGTCATTCCTGGCCGGCGCGCTCATCAACCTGTTGAACCCGAAAGCCTATATGTTCTTCGTGGTGGTGGCGCCGCAGTTCATGGGCGGCCGCACGCTTGATCTGCCCGCCGCGCTGCTGCTGGCCGGCATCAGCACCGGCATCGCCACCGCCATCCATCTTGCCATCGTGGCAACCGGGGCGCAGGCGCAGGCGCTGCTGCAGGACGCGCGGCGGATGCGACTGGTCCGCCGCCTGTTCGCGCTGGTGATGCTGGGGATGGCGGTCAGCTTTCTGGCCGCCGATCTGGGCTGAGCCGCCTCAACGGCCGGCCATTTCCATCACCACATCCCATTCGTCATCGCTGATCGGTACCACCGAAAGGCGGAACTGGCGGAACATGGCCATGCCGGCAAGACGCGGTTCGGCCTTCATTTCGGCGAGCGTCACGGCACGCGGCATCGGTGCCTTGGGGCCGACCATCACCGCCGGAAAGCGGCCCTTGGGGTCGGATGGATCGATGAAATGCTCACCCACCACCTCGGCGATGCCGACGATGCACAGGCCCTCGTTGGAGTGATAGAAGAACAGCTCATCGCCAATCTTCATGCTGCGCAGGTAGATGGCGGCCTGGTTGTTGCGCACGCCGTCCCACGCGGTCTTGCCGTCCTGCAACAGCTGATCCCAGCTGTATTTGAACGGTTCGGATTTCGCCAGCCAGCGCGCCATCTCAGAACGCTCCCGCCCAGGCTTCGGCCTTGAAACCGATCAGGGCGACGTCATCGCCTTCCACGATCGGCCGCTTGATCATGCTGGGGTTGGCCAGCATCAGGGCCATGGCCTTGTCGGCATCCAGCCCCTGCTTGTCCGCATCGGGCAAGGCCTTGAAGGTGGTGCCGGCGCGGTTCAGCACCGCCTCCCAGCCCCAGCGCGCCACCCACCGGCTCAGCGCCTCGGCCGGCACGCCGGCCTTCTTGTAATCATGGAACTGGTGGGCGATGCCGCGCTCGGCCAGGAAGGCGCGCGCCTTCTTCACCGTGTCGCAATTGGGAATGCCATAGAGGATCATGGCCGGCCTCATGCCGCAGCCGCGCGGCGCTGCCAAGCGGGCGCAGCGCATCGCGGCGGCCTGCGACAGGCTGGCCCATGCAGGGGCGGAACAAACGGGCTACACCGGGGCATGGACATCGTCTGGTTCAAGCGCGATTTGCGGGTGCATGATCATGCGCCGCTGGCCGCTGCCGTCGCCAGCGGGCGGCCGGTGCTGCCGCTCTACATCGTCGAGCCGGACCAGTGGGCGCAAGCCGATGCCAGCGGCCGGCAGTTCGGCTTTCTGGCCGAATCGCTGGCCGATCTGGATCGCAGCCTGCGGGCGCGCGGGGCCAGGCTGGTGGTGCGGGTGGGCGATGCGGTGCGCGTGCTGCACGATCTCCACGCCAGCCATGGCATCAGCGCGATCCACGCCCACCAGGAAACCGGCAATCTGTGGAGCTTTGGCCGCGACAAGGCGGTGCGGCGCTGGGCGCAGGCTGCGGGCGTGCCGGTGCATGAAGCCATGCTGCATGGCGCGTGGCGGGCACTGAACAGCCGCAACGGCTGGGCGGCGCGGTGGGAGGCGATGATGCGCGCGCCCCGCCTGCCGGCCCCCGCCGGCATCACCATGGCCGCGCTGGCCAGTGATCCCATGCCCCAGCCTGCCGACATCGGCCTGGCGCCCGATCCGTGCGCACGCCAGCCCGGCGGCCGGCGCGAAGGCCTGACGCTGCTGAAGGGCTTTCTGGCGACACGCGGCCGGCCCTATCGTGCGGCCATGGCGGCCCCGGACAGCGGCGCCACCCATTGTTCCCGCCTGTCCCCGCATCTGGCGCTGGGCACGATCAGCCTGCGGGAGGCATTTCAGGCCGCACGCGCCGCCCGCCAGCGCTGGCAGGACGCCGGCGATGCGGCGTTCGTCCGTTCCATCGACAGCTTCATCAGCCGGCTGCACTGGCACTGCCACTTCATCCAGAAGCTGGAGGATGCGCCCTGGCTCGAAGCGCGCTGCCTCCACCCGGCCTATGAGGCCTTGCCCGATCACGACGCGGCCCGGCTGGCAGCCTGGGCCGGGGGGCGAACCGGCTGGCCGTTCGTCGATGCCTGCATGCGCAGCCTCAATGCCACCGGCTGGCTCAACTTCCGGATGCGGGCGATGGTGATGGCGGAGGCCAGCTATCATCTGCGGCTGGATTGGCGGCAATCGGGCGCGGTGCTGGCCCGGTTGTTCACCGATTATGAACCGGGCATCCACTGGCCGCAGGTGCAGATGCAATCGGGCACCACCGGCACCAACATCCCGCGCATCTACAACCCGGTGAAGCAAGGCCTCGATCAGGACCCGCAGGGACGGTTCATCCGGCGCTGGCTGCCCGAACTGGCGCATCTGCCCACGCCCTTCGTCCATGAACCGTGGAAGGCAGCCGTTGCCGCCGCCTATCCCGCCCCGCTGGTCGATCACGAACAGGCCGCCCGCGCCGCCCGCGCCGCCATCACCGCCCTCCGCCGCGATCCGGCCCATGCCGCCCCGGCCCGCGCCATCGTGCACCGCCACGGCAGCCGCCGGGCCGGCCTGCCCGACACCACCCGCCGCCGCCAACCCGCCGCCCCGCCCGCCCAGGGCCGGCTGGATATCTGACCGGTCAGCCGGCGGCCAGGCGCGCCCGCAGCCGCCGGCGTTCCAGCCAGTGCGCGCCTGCAAACATCACCAGAACCGGGGCCATGGCCAGGGGCAGCGACTGGTGTTCCGGCAGCGGCCGCCCACCCGCCAGTTCCAGCACCAGATAGACCAGAACAAGATGCAGGCTGAACATTTCAACACCATAGCGGCCCACGGTGCGCAGCGGCGGCCAGGTGATCAGCCGCTGGAACCACAGGGCCGCCAGCCGAACCAACGACCGGCCATCGCGCACGCCGGCCACCAGCAGCCAGGTGGCCAGATAGGCCACCAGCACGAACGACAGCAGATCCAGCGGCGGCAGGATGACCCGGTTATTCTCGCGCAGATACTGCAATTGCCACTGCATGGTCGCGTGATCCAGATGGATGGTGCGGGACAGGATGGTGAGCAGGATCAGCAACAGCACGGCAAGGCCGGCCAGCTGGGCAGCAGCTGCCGTTCCCAGTCAGGCAATCGGCAACTGCTGGCGCTGCTGTATGCGCCCGATCACCAGCCCGCCAAAGAACAGAAGCTGCCAGCCCAGAAGATTGAAATACAGGCCGGCGTGCAGATTGATGGCCAGCGCACCGAACAGATGTTGCAGTCCCTGCATCGGCAATTGTGCCAGGTTGGTTTGCGCCACACACCACAGGCCGGCACTGGCCAGCACCACCGTCGCCGCGCGGCCCGATGCCATGGCCGAAACCGCCCATGGCACGAACAGGATGAAGATGATGTACATCGGCAGCAGGCCCATGTGGGCGCTGCCGGTCAACATGGCGAGCGACAGGCCGATCACCGCCTGCGGCTCTTCGCGATAGGGGGCAAACAGGCTGTGTGCGGACAGCGGCAGCGCCAGGGCCAGCGCGGCCAGCAGCAGCACGAGACCGGCATGGAACAGCCAGATCCGCCGGATCGATTTCCAGCACAGCTGCCATACCCCGTTGTGGCCGCTGCGATCATGGGCGATGGCCGTTACCAGCCCCATCCCGAACCCCGCCAGAAACACGAAGATGTGCGCCACGGAGAAAAAGGCAATCTTGTCCGGATTCAGCGAGGCCACCGCCGAATGGACCTTGGCGTTGACATGACCCATCATCATGAAGATGACGGCCATGCCCCGCATGCCGTCAACAGCATCTATCCGCACGCGCCGCCCCCAGCCGTAACCCCAATCCAAGGCGTGTCGATAGATGAACGCGGCAACCAACGGTGGATGAGCATGCCCATGTTGGGCACCTCAGGTGCCGGGGTGGATACCGCCGCTGGCGCTGCCGGAGCGCTTGCGCCGCGTCAGATGTCAGGGCATCAGCGGGCGGCCATGGGCGAAAACCCGATCACCCCTGCCGGCATGGCCGCGCTGCGCGCCCGCTATGATGGGCTGCTGCACGGGGAACGGCCGCAGATTGTCGAGGTCGTGCGCTGGGCCGCCGGCAATGGCGACCGCAGCGAGAATGGCGATTACATCTATGGCCGCAAGCGCCTGCGCGAGATTGATCGCGAGCTGGCGCATCTGGCCAGACGCATGGCCGCCGCCCGCGTGATCGATCCGGCCGGCCAGACGGAGCGGGACAGGGTGCTGTTCGGCTGCACCGTCACCATCGCCGATGATGACGACAATCGCCGCACCCTCACCCTGATCGGCGATGACGAGCAGGACGTGGGCGCCGGCCGCATCGGCTGGAGCGCCCCGATGGCACGGGCGCTGCGCGGTGCCCGCGTGGGCGATGTGCGGCAGTTGCGCCTGCCGGCCGGCGAGAAACAGTGGGAGGTGCTGGCGATCAGCTGGCCCGGCGACGCGTAGCCCAGGCGGCGATCAGCACCAGCGCGGTGCAGCCGGCGCTGGCCTGCAGTTGCGGCGCCAGATCCGGGGTCAGCGCCATCGCCGCCAGCACGGCCGCCATGCCGGCCAGCGCCACCCAGCGCCCCCAGCCGGCCAGACCGGTGCCCACCCCCAGCCGCAGCGCCGCCACCAGCGTGAGCATGTAGACAAAGATCATGATCGCACCCGACGCATTGACCAGAAAGGCAAACACCAGCGATGGTGACAGTTGCGAGGCCAGCACGCAGGCCAGCCCCACCGCTGTGGCCGCCAGCACGGCACGCGCCGGCACGCCGCGGCGGTTGACCGCCACGCTCCAGCGCGGGGCATCGCCATTGGCCGCCAGCGTGAACAGCGCGCGGGATGCCACGTAAATCGCCGAATTCAGGCACGACAGCACCGCCACCAGCACCAGCAGGTTCATCAACAACGTGGTGCCCGGCACCCCCACCACATCCAGCGCAGCGGCAAAGGGCGATTGCCCCGGCACGATGCTGCGCCACGGCACGATGCACAGGATCAGGCCGATGGCCCCGATATAGAAGATGCAGATGCGCGCAATCAGCGTGCCGGCCATGCTGGCCACCAGTTCGGCCGAATCCTCGGCCTCGGCCGCGGCAACCGTGACGATCTCGGCCCCGACCAGGGCAAAGATCACCGTGGTCACGCCGGCCACCACCGCGCCCCAGCCCAGCGGCGCAAAGCCACCATCGGCGCTGAGCAGCGCCACCCCCGGCGAGGCCGGCGCGCCCACCAGAAAGGCGGCACACACGGTGATGAACAGCAGGATCGCCACCACCTTGATGGTGGAAAACCAGAATTCGAACTCGCCATAGCTGCGGGTGGACAGGAGGTTGGACCCGGTGAGCAGCAGCATCAGCGCCGTGCCGATCACCCACACCGGCAGATCCACCCAGGCCGCGATGATGGCCGCACCGGCAATCGCCTCGATCCCGATCACCACCGCCCAGAAATACCAGTACAGCCAGCCGGCGGTGAAACCAGCCCAGCGGCCCAGCCCGGCGCGGGCATATTCGGTGAAGGCGCCGGCGTGCGGCAACGCCAGCGCCAGCGCCGCAATCACCCGCATCACCAGCAGCACGATGCCGCCGGCCAGCGCATAGCTGATCACCACCGCCGGCCCGATGCTGGCAATCGCGGCGCTGCTGCCCACGAACAGCCCGGCCCCGATCACCCCGCCCAGCGAGATCATGGTGACATGCCGGCGTTTCAGGGTGCGGGCCAATGCCGGAGTGCTGCGGGATGCGCTGGCGTTTGCGTCTGTTGCGGTGGCGGTCATGCCCCTGCCTTTGGCGGTTCGTCGCGCCGCTGTCCACCGGCACGCCGCAGCATGGCATCGGCCGAAATTCTGAGCTAGACTCAACCAGACCCAGCGTGCCGGAAGGATTTGCCGTGGCAACCAATGCCCCATCGCCGTTGCTCACGGCCCCGATCGGCCCCACGCTGGTGCGGATGGCGGCGCCCAACATCGTCTCGATGGTGGTGTCCTCGCTCACCATCATGGCCGAGGCCTGGTTTGTCGGCCAACTGGGAACCACGCCGCTGGCCGGGCTGGCGCTGGCCTTCCCGATGATGATGCTGATGGGCATGCTGTCGGCCGGTGCCTTTGGCGGCACCATCACCGGCGCGGTCTCGCGCCGGCTGGGTGCGGGCGACCGGGCAGCTGCCGAGGCGCTGGCGGTGCACGCCGTGATCCTGATGGCGGGGCTGGCCACCCTGTTTTCGGCGCTGTTCCTGCTGTTTGGGCGCAGCATCTATGGCGCGCTGGGCGGGAAGGGCGCGGTGCTGGAACAGGCGCTGGCCTATTCCGACACGCTGTTCCTGGGCTGTGTTGGCCTGTGGCTGTCGAACGCGCTGGCCGGGATCGTGCGCGCCACCGGCAACATGGGGTTTGCCGCCCGTGTCGGCGTGCTGGGATCGCTGGTGCAGATCGGCATCGGTGGCGGGCTGGTCTTCGGCCTTGGTCCGTTGCCAAGGCTGGGCATTGCCGGGGCACCGGCCGGCATCATCATCAGCAGCACGCTGTCAACCGCGCTGTTGCTGCATTTTCTGATCGCCCGCTGCCCGCAGTTGCGCTTGCGCCTGGCGGGCACACGGCTGCACTGGGCCCCGGTTGCGGCCATCCTGAAGATTGGCGGGCTCGCCGCGGTCAATCCCCTGTGCACCCTGGCCGCGGTGCTGGTCATCACATCGGCCATGGCGCGCTTTGGCACCGATGTGCTGGCCGGCTATGGCATCGGTGCCCGGCTGGAACTGCTGGTGGTGCCGATGGTGTTCGGGCTGGGGGCTGCATCAACGGCCATGGTTGGCGTGCATTTCGGCGCCGGTGCCACGGCGCGCGCCCACCGGGTCGGCTGGACGGCCGCCGGCTTCAGTGCCGTGCTGGCCGGCAGCATCGGCATCGTCGCGGCCCTGTTTCCCGGATTGTGGGCCGATCTGTTCACCCCGGCCAGTGCGGTGCAGGCCGCCGCCCGCGCCTATCTGGGGGTGGTCGCGCCATTCTATGGCTTCTTCGGCATTGCCACCTGCCTCTATTTCGCCTCGCAAGGGGCCGGCAAGGTGCTGTGGCCGGTGATCGCCGCCGTGGTTCGGGTGGTGGTGATCGTGGCCGGCAGCCTGCTGTTGGCGGGGCAGGCCACGGCGCTGCCAACGCATTATTTCGCTGTCATTGCCGCAGGGATGGTCGTGCATGCCCTCGTCAGCGCTGCCGCCATCCGCCTTGGCGCCTGGACCCACGCCGGCAGGCCGGCCGTGAGCCGCTGAACGGCCGCCTCACTCCCACTCGATCGTGCCGGGGGGCTTTGACGTATAATCATACACCACCCGGTTGATGCCCTTGACTTCATTGACGATGCGCGTGGCACAGCGGGTCAGGAAGCCGGCATCGAACGGGTAAACATCGGCCGTCATGCCATCGACGCTGGTGACGGCGCGCAAGGCCAGCACCCGGTCATAGGTGCGGCCATCGCCCATCACGCCCACGGTGCGCACCGGCAGCAGCACGGCAAAGGCCTGCCAGATCTCGTCATACAGGCCGGCCTTGCGGATCTCGTCAAGATAGATGGCATCGGCCTTGCGCAGCGTGTCGCACGCCTCCTTGGTCACCGCGCCGGGGATGCGGATCGCCAGGCCAGGACCGGGGAACGGATGGCGGCCCACAAAGGCCGGCGGCAGGCCCAGCTCCACACCCAGCCGCCGCACTTCATCCTTGAACAGTTCGCGCAAGGGTTCGACCAGCTTCATGTTCATGCGCTCAGGCAGGCCGCCGACATTGTGGTGGCTCTTGATCGTCACGCTGGGGCCGCCGGTGAACGACACGCTTTCGATCACATCGGGATAGAGCGTGCCCTGGGCCAGGAAATCCGCCCCGCCCAGTTTTTTCGCCTCGGCCTCGAACACCTCGATGAAGGTCTTGCCGATATATTTGCGCTTGGCCTCGGGATCGGTGACTCCGGCCAGGCCATCCAGGAACAGCGCCTCGGCCTCCACATGCACCAGCGGAATATGATAATGCTCGCGGAACAGGCTGACGACTTGCTCGGCCTCCTGCGCGCGCATCAGGCCATGATCGACGAACACGCAGGTCAGCTGGTCGCCGATGGCTTCGTGGATCAGCACCGCGGCCACTGCGGAATCCACCCCGCCCGACAGACCGCAGATCACGCGGGCATCGCCCACCTGTTCACGGATTTCGGCGATCTTGGCTGCACGGAAACCGGCCATCGACCAGTTGGGCGTGACCCCGCAGACGTGCACGACAAAATTCTTCAGCAGCGCTGCGCCATCGGGCGTGTGGACCACTTCCGGATGGAACTGCACGCCGTATCGCCGGGCCTCGTCATTGGCGATGGCGGCATAGGGCGCCCCGGCGCTGGTGGCCACGGCGCGAAAACCCGGGGGAATGGCCTCGATGCGGTCGCCATGGCTCATCCACACCGTTGGCCGGTCGCCGCGCGCCCACACGCCGGCAAAGAAGGCGCAATCATCGACAATTTCGATCTCGGCGCGGCCGAATTCGCGGTGATCCGATGCCACCACGCTGCCACCCAGCTGATAACACAGCGACTGTTCGCCATAGCAGATGCCCAGCAAGGGAACATCGGCCGCCAGCACGGCATCCGGGATGCGCGGGCCGTTCGCATCGCTGATATTGGCCGGACTGCCTGACAGGATGACGCCCTTGGGAACCATCCGGGCAAAGGCCTCGCCGCCTTTGGCAAAGGGCACGATCTCGCAATAAACCCCGGCCTCGCGGATGCGCCGGGCGATCAGCTGCGTCACCTGGCTGCCGAAATCGAGGATGAGGATCGAATCGTCTGGCGTGTCCATCGCCGGCGCTTAAGGCCCCTTGACGCCGCTTTCAACCACCAGCGGCATCAGCGCCTGCCGCCAGGCCGCGGGCAGCGGGCTGGGCCGGCGCGACAACCGGTCAACATAGACATGGACGAAATGGCCGTCCGCAGCCGGTTCGTCCTGGCCGGCGGTGAACAGCCCCACCTCCCAGCGCACACTGCTGTTGCCCAGTTTCGCGATGCGCAGATGCGCCTCCACGCTTTCGGGAAAGGCGACGCTGCGGTGATAGCGGCAGCCGGTTTCCACCACCAGGCCAATGGGATTGCCGTGATCGATGTCCAGCAGCCCGGCTTCGATCAGCCAGGCATTCACGGCGGTATCGAACCAGCTGTAGTAGACCACGTTGTTGACATGCCCATAGGCATCATTGTCCAGCCAGCGGGTGGGGATGATGCGGCTGGCGCGGTAATCGGAACGGCGGTTCATGGCGGCGCGTTTTGGCAGCGATTCGCCCTGAATGCAAAAAACCCGGCCGTTTCGGGCCGGGCTTCTGGAAGGATGGTGGAGCCTAGCGGGATCGAACCGCTGACCTCTACAATGCCATTGTAGCGCTCTCCCAGCTGAGCTAAGGCCCCATGTCCCTTGCGGTTGCCGCCATTTCCAGCAGCACCGGGAGCGGCCGGTTAGGCGAAACTTCCCGGCCATGCAAGCCGAAAATTCACCGCCGCCGCCGCGATCGTCAATTCTCGTCGTCGCCGCCTTCGGAAACCACGCCCAGATCATCATCGTCACCCAGATCGACATCGCCATCGGCCTGGCCGGCTTCGACATCGGTATCCAGATCCAGATCCTCGTCCACCGCCACATCGGTATCGGTGCCTTCGGCGGCCTGCGGCTTGATGGCTTCAAACGGCGTCGTCTGCTTGGATTTCAGCACCGGTTCCGGCACCCAGGCAAAGCCGCAGGAAATGCAGGTCACCGGGTCTTCCTTGCCCAGATCATAAAAGCGGGTGTTGCACTTCGGGCAGGCACGCTTGGTGCCCCATTCAGCCTTGACCATATCTACTCCGTGATTGCCGCTGGGCAATGGCGGTGGCCGGGCAGGCGGGGCCTGTCCGGGAAAGGCTGGCGCATTGCCACAGGCGGCAAGCCCTGTCAAAGCGCCGCCTCATGACGCACGCGCCTGGCCATCCGCAACCGCTCAGCCTGTCTGCCACCGGGCCCCTCGCCGGGGATGTGACGGTGCCGGGCGACAAATCGATCAGCCACCGATCATTGATGCTCGGCGCGTTGGCGGTGGGCGAAACCCGCGTTTCCGGCCTGCTGGAAGGCGAGGACGTGCTGGCCACCGCTGCGGCCATGCGGGCGATGGGTGCACAGATCATGCGCCGCGACACGGGCGAATGGCGCATCCACGGCGTGGGTGTGGGCGGGCTGTTGCAGCCAGCGGGCGCGCTGGACATGGGCAACAGCGGCACCTCCACCCGGTTGTTGATGGGCCTGATCGCCTCCCACCCGATCACAGCGACCTTCGTGGGCGATGCCAGCCTGTCGGGCCGCCCGATGGGCCGGGTGATCACGCCGCTGGGCCTGATGGGTGCCAGCATCACCGCCACGCCGGGGCCAGGCCGGCAGACCCTGCCGCTCGGTATCATCGGTGCCTGCCCGGCGATTGCGCTGACCTACACATTGCCGGTTGCGTCGGCGCAGGTGAAATCCGCCATATTGCTGGCCGGGCTCAACACGCCGGGCGAAACCACGGTGATCGAACCCATCGCCACCCGCGACCACAGCGAGCGCATGCTGGCCGGATTCGGCGCGAAGCTGACCGTCACCAAATCACCGCAAGGCCGGATCATCACCATCACCGGCGAAGCCGAACTCAAGCCGCAGACCATCGTCGTCCCCGGCGATCCATCATCGGCCGCCTTCCCGATGGTGGCCGCGCTCATCGTGCCGGGCAGCGACATCATCATCCGCAATGTCGGCATCAATCCCACCCGCGCCGGCCTGATCAGCGTGTTGCAGGCGATGGGGGGCGACATTGTTCTGCTGAACGAGCGCGTGGTGGGCGGTGAGCCGGTGGCCGATCTCAACGTCCGCCACAGCACGCTGACCGGCATCGAGGTGCCGCCCGAAGGCGCGCCCAGCATGATCGATGAATATCCGATCCTTTTCGTTGCCGCCGCGTTCGCGCAGGGCCGCACCATCTGCCAAGGGCTGGAGGAACTGCGGGTGAAGGAATCCGATCGCATCAATGTGATGGCCCGGGGCCTTTCCGCCTGCGGCATCGCCTGCGAGGAATTGCCCGATGGCCTGATCGTGCATGGCCATGGTGGCGATCCGGTGCCGGGTGGTGCAACCATCGCCGCCCAACTTGATCACCGCATCGCCATGAGCTTTGCCGTGCTTGGCCTCAACGCTGCGCGGCCTGTGACCGTTGACGATGCAAGGCCGATCCAGACCAGCTTTCCGGGCTTTGTGCCGATGCTGGAACAATTGGGCGCAACAGCAGCGCGCTGATCCGCGCCGCCGCGCTGCCATCACCATAGGGCATGGCCGGCTGGCCCATGCGGGCGCGCAGCGCCGCATCACCCAGCAACCGCCGCGCCGCCGACACGATGGCCGCTCGCTGCGTGCCCACCAGCGCACTGTTGCCGCTGGCCAATCCTTCCGGCCGTTCGGTGCCGTCGCGCAGCACCAGGCACGGCAGGCCCAGCGCCGGGGCCTCCTCCTGAATCCCGCCCGAATCGGTCAGCACCAGAGCGCAGCGCTGCATCAGCGCGACAAAGCTGGCATAAGGCAGCGGCGGCAACTGATGCACACCGGCCTGCCCCCCCAGCATCGCCCGCACCGGGCCGGCCACGGCCGGGCTGGGATGCACGGGGAACAAGACTTCCGCCTCTGCCGCCAGTTCGCCCAGCGCCGCCAGTATCGCCGCCAGCCGCCGACCGCGATTCTCGCGCCGGTGGATGGTGGCCAATATCCACGGTCGCCCGGTTGGCACCTGAGCAAACGGCGCAACCACCGCACTGGCAAAGGCCGCATCCCCTTCCAGCCGCGCCGCCATCAGCAGCAACGCATCAATGCCGCTGTTGCCCGTCACGTGCACGCCGTCCCGCACATTTTCGGCCGCCAGCGCCGCCGCCGCGGCGGCCGTGGGCGCGCAATGCAGCTGCGCCATCTGTGCCACCAATTTGCGATGCATTTCCTCCGGGTGGGGGTCGTCCGTCCCGGTGCGCAGGCCCGCCTCCACATGGGCCAGCCGCACCCCGGCATAGCGCGCCGCCAGTGCGCCGGCGAGCGTGGAGCTGGTATCGCCCTGCACCACCACCCACGCCGGCCCGGCCCGCCGGATCACATCGGCCAGCGCCGGCACCAACCGCCCCACCAGCGCATCGGGCGTCGCCGCCATCATCCCCAGATCCAGATCGGCCGCCAGCCCGAAGCCGGCCAGCGTTTCGGCAAACATCGCCGGATGCTGGCCGGTCGCCACCATCATGCTGGCCACCCCGCGCGCCCGCAGATCCAGCACCAGCGGCGCCAGTTTCACGGCCTCCGGGCGGGTGCCGGCAATGAACATGATGGGAAGTGTCGGGCCGCCAGCAGACATGATTCGCTCCCGCGAATTGGCTGACCCTGCGGGTTATCATGGCGGACTTGCCTGCGGCTGCCAACGGCCAATTCGTGCCGCACCGCCGGCCCTCTTGCCCCCGCAACGCCCGCCCGCTAACCCCGCCGCGTGATCACCACCCCGCCACTCGTCATTGCCGTCGATGGCCCCGCCGCTTCGGGCAAGGGCACCATCGCCAAGGCGCTGGCCCGCCATTATGGCCTGCCGCACATGGACACCGGCAAATTGTACCGCGCCTGCGGGCTGGCGGTGCGGCTGGGTGGCCAGGATCCCTATGATGCGCAGGCCGCCGCCGATGCCGCCCGCGCGCTCGATCCGGCCCTGCTCGATGATCCCGATCTGATGAGCAGCCTGAACAGCGATTATGCCTCGATCGTCTCCAGCCACCCGGCGGTGCGCACCGCGCTGTTCGAAACCCAGCGCAGCTTTGCGCAGCAACCGGGCGGCGCGGTGCTGGACGGGCGGGATATCGGCACGGTGATCGCGCCGGATGCGGCGGCCAAATTGTTCGTCACGGCCGATCCGCACGTGCGGGCGCAGCGCCGGTTCAATGAACTGGCCGGAAAGGGCAGCGATCAGACTCTGGCCGATGTGCTGGCCGATATCCACGCCCGCGATGCCCGCGATGCGGGTCGTTCGGCCGCGCCGCTGGTACGGGCCGCAGATGCCGCCTTGCTTGATACCAGCGATCTGGATATAGCCGCGGCCGTCGAGGCTGCCATCGCCCTTGTGGAAAGGGCGTTGCGCCAGGACGGCCGGTAATGGGCAATCGGCGTCCCGGCAGGGAATACCCTGCACGGGCGCTTGTGCGTTTTCCGGCGAAAAGGAGCGGCTGGCATGGTGCCACCGCGACGGCGATGAACGGCAGGCAATGGTGCCTTGCCGAGGGGTTTCGTGGGAATGGGCCGCTGGTTCGGCCCCGCCTTGCCCGCGCCGGCCCCAGATGAAGGTGTTTGATACTCTATGGCTACTTCTGCCCAGCCGACGCGCGATGATTTCGCAGCGCTGCTTGATGCCACCATTGGCAAGGATCAGGGTTTTGAAGGCCGCGTTGTCCGCGGCGTGGTCACCCGGCTTGAAAATGAATTCGCCGTGATCGATGTCGGCCTAAAGAGCGAAGGCCGCGTGCCGTTGCGCGAATTCGCCGATCTCACCGGCAAGGTCGATCTGGTGGTCGGCTCGGACGTCGAAGTGTTCGTGGATCGCGTTGAGAACGCCCAGGGCGAAGCGATGCTGAGCCGCGACCGCGCCCGCCGCGAAGCCAGCTGGGATGCGCTGGAGCACAAGTTTGCCGCGCAGGAGCGCGTTGAAGGCGTCATCTTCGGCCGCGTGAAGGGTGGTTTCACCGTTGATCTGGGCGGCGCTGTCGCCTTCCTGCCCGGCAGCCAGGTGGATATCCGCCCGGTGCGCGATGTCACCCCGCTGATGAACCTGCCGCAGCCGTTCCAGATCCTGAAGATGGACCGCAAGCGCGGCAACATCGTGGTCTCGCGCCGCTCCATCCTTGAAGAATCGCGCGCCGAAGCCCGCACCGGCTTGATCTCCAGCCTGGCCGAAGGCCAGATTGTCGATGGCACCGTGAAGAACATCACCGATTATGGTGCCTTTGTGGATCTGGGCGGCATCGACGGCCTGCTGCACGTGACCGACATGAGCTACAAGCGCGTCAACCACCCGTCGGAAGTGCTGAACATCGGCGATGTGCTGCGCGTGCAGATCGTGCGCATCAACCGCGACACCCAGCGCATCAGCCTGGGCATGAAGCAGCTGGAAGCCGATCCCTGGACCACGGCCGCTGCCAATTATGCCGTGGGCACCAAGCATTCGGGCCGCGTCACCAACATCACCGAATATGGCGCCTTCGTCGAACTGCAGGCCGGCATCGAAGGCCTGGTGCACGTGTCGGAAATGTCGTGGGTCAAGAAGAATGTCCACCCCGGCAAGATCGTTTCGACCAGCCAGGAAGTCGAAGTCATGGTGCTGGAGGTGGATGAGGACAAGCGCCGCATCAGCCTGGGCCTCAAGCAGGCGCAGCGCAATCCGTGGGAAGTGTTTGCCGAAAACCACCCGGTTGGTTCCATCGTCGAGGGCGAAGTGAAGAACGCCACCGAATTCGGCCTGTTCATCGGGCTGGATGGCGAAGTCGACGGCATGGTGCACATGAGCGACATCGCCTGGGGCATGACCGGCGAAGGCGCCCTGTCGCGCCACCACAAGGGCGAGCGCGTTTCGGCCCGCGTGCTGGAAGTGGACATCGAAAAGGAACGCATCAGCCTGGGCATCAAGCAGCTGGATGAAGCCAGCGGCCCGGCCACCGGCATCCGCAACACCAGCGGCGGCGACTGGAAGAAGAACGACATCGTGACGGCCACCGTGGTGGCGGCGCGCGATGGCGGCCTGGATGTGCAGATCGGTGATGATGGCCCGGTGGTCTACATCAAGCGTGGCGACCTGTCCCGCGATCGCGACGAGCAGAAGGCCGAGCGCTTCCAGCCCGGCCAGAAGGTCGACACCATGGTCGTTGGCTTTGAAAAGGGCCGCAAGCCGATGCTGAGCATCAAGGCGCTGCAGATCAGCGAGGAAAAGGAAGCCGTGGCGCAATATGGCACCTCGGATTCGGGGGCCACGCTGGGCAACATCCTGGGCGCCGCCTTCAACAAGGCGCGCGAGGAAGCCGACAAGAGCTGATCGCGACCAGCCTGCGTGCAGAAAAAACGCCCCGGCAGCCACGCTGCCGGGGCGTTCTTGCTGACGCCACGCTGCCACACGCCGCCGATACGCACATTATGACAGTGCGGTTGCAGAAATTTGTTGACGCCGCCTTGACCGCCCGCTGCGACTCAATAGAATGTGTCCGGATTTCAGAGGGCTGCAACGCCCCGGTCATCATGATCCAGGCCCAGTGGGGGGTGCGTGCGAAATGATCAGATCCGAACTGGTTGCCATTGTGGCCGAACAGAATCCGCACCTGACGGTGCGGGAGGTGGAAGGCATCGTCACCACCATCTTTGACGAGATCAGCCAGGCCCTGGCCGACGGCCGGCGCGTGGAATTGCGTGGCTTTGGCGCCTTCTCCACCCGCGCGCGCGACGCCCGGGTGGGCCGCAACCCGCGCACCGGCACCGCCGTCGAGGTGGAAGCCAAGCGCGTGCCTTATTTCAAGCCGGGCAAGGAGTTGCGCGAAAAGCTCAACCTCTGACGCCCGCAGGCAGAGCCAAGCCGGAGCCACGCCGGTGCCCGGCGGCAGCAGATGCGGGCGTGGCGGAACCGGTAGACGCAGCGGACTTAAAATCCGCTTTCCACACAGAAGTGCGGGTTCGAGTCCCGCCGCCCGCACCAGCTCTGGCACCCCCGCTGCGACCGGCCCACTCATCGCGCAAGCGCGGCCGCATCGGCCCTGCCGGCAGCGCTTGCCTCGCCAATCCGGCAAGACCGGGCCTGCGCAGGCCGCCATCATTGCCGCACTGCCTTGCAAAATCGGCAGCAAAGGCCGATTGTAACCAAGTGGCAATGGGCCATTTGGGTGATTCCCCGATGGACAGGCCGCCGCCGTCCGGTGCATGGACGGACAAGATTTCCCATCACGCCCGCACGGTGCGGCGCTGATGGCCGGGGATTTGCAATGTCGGATGGAAGCGCCTGGGTCGAGATCGTGCTGCTGGCAATGCTGGCCGCCTTCATCGGCCTGCGCCTGGTGTCCGTGCTGGGCAAGCGCACCGGGGAGGAGCGGCCACAGCAGATCGGTGACAGTTTCCGCCCTACCGCCGAAGTGACCGCGCCGCCGCGGCGCGAGCAACAGCGCGGCCCGCGCGGCCAGATGGTGCTGCCGCCCGGCACCGACATCAGCCTGCTGCCGGCGCTGGAGGCCATTGCCGCGGCCGACGCCGGCTTTGCCCCCGATCGCTTTCTGGCCGGCGCCAGCGCGGCTTATGGCATGATCCTTTCGGCCTTCTGGTCAGGCGATCTGACGGGCATTGTGGGCCTGGTGTCGGATGAAGTGCACGACAATCTGGCCGCAGCCGTCACCGCCCGCGATGGGGCCAGCCTGCCAAACCGCATCCTGGGCACGCCATCGGCGATGATCGAAGGCGCTGAACAAATTGGCCAGATGGTTGAACTCACGGTGCGATTTGCCGCCCGGATCGCCACCGGCAACGGCGAGATCGAAAGCCGCGATGTCTGGACATTCAGTCGCCATGTCAGCAGCAGCGATCCGGCCTGGGTGCTGATCGCCACCGACAATGAAGACGACAGCGCCGATCTGCCGCCCGATCACAACGTCTGATCGCCTGGCCATCGCTGCCATCATGGCGATGCGCACGCCTTTCGCGCTGGCTGCCCTGTTGCTGCTTGCGGCCTGCACCGGCCGTTCCGATCGGCCGGTCGCCACCCCGACCGCGCCGCCCGCCCCGCCCGCTGTCACCACGCCGGCCGAACCACCACCGCCGGCCATCACCCGCGCTGCCCAGGCCGGGCTGGCCATGATGCCGCTGCCGCCGGTCGGGCCGCTGCCGGGAGCGCCCGCCGCGCTTGCCGCCTTTCGCGCATCCTGTTCCGGCCTCGTGCGCCGCGAGGATCTGTCCGGCCTCACCCAGCCGGCCGATTGGCAGGCGGCCTGCGCCGCTGCGGTGGCCGTGGCGCCGGGCCAGGCGGATGATTTCTTCTACAGCCAGTTTGTCGGCATCACGGTTGCCGAGGGCAAGGGCTTTGCCACCGGTTATTACGAACCGGAAATTGCCGCCAGCCTGACACCGCAGCCGGGCTATCAGGTGCCGCTCTATCGCCGGCCGGCCGATCTGATCGATGTGCCGCTGGGGGATTTTGCCGCCAGCCTGAAAGGCCGCACGGTGCGCGGCCGGGTGGAGGGCAGCCGGCTGGTGCCCTATGCCAGCAGGGCGCAGATCGCCGCCGGCGCACTGGTGGGCCGCAGCCTGGAACTGGCCTGGGCAGCCGATCCCTATGAAGCGTTCTTTCTGGAAATCCAGGGCAGTGGCCGGTTGCGCCTGCCCGATGGCCGCATCATCCGCATCGGTTATGACGGCCAGAATGGCCGCGA
This sequence comes from Alphaproteobacteria bacterium, assembly GCA_018970445.1. GTDB lineage: Bacteria > Pseudomonadota > Alphaproteobacteria > Sphingomonadales > Sphingomonadaceae > Sandarakinorhabdus. The sequence continues at coordinate 108,523 of JAGWWF010000005.1, forward strand.
TTATGTTGCCATCGGCCGGTTGCTGATCGAACAGGGTGTGCTGGAAAAGGGCAAGGCCGGCATGGCCGAAATCCTCGCCTGGCTGCGCACCCACCCCGATGCGGCACCGGCCATCCTGAACGCCAACCCGTCGAAGATCTTCTTTCGGGAACTGGAGGGCGACGGCCCGATTGGCGCGATGGGGGTGGTGGTCACGCCGCGCGTGTCGGTCGCCGCCGATCCGGCCTTCATTCCGCTGGGCGCGCCGTTGCTGGTGGAAACCAGCCTGTCGCGCAGCGGCCAGCCGCTGGTTCGGATGATGGTGGCGCAGGATACCGGCGGGGCCATCAAGGGCGCGAACCGCATCGATCTGTTCCTGGGGCCGGGGGCAGAGGCCGCCGCCGACGCCGGGGCGCAATCGGCGCCAGCCAGGCTCACCCTGCTGATCCCGCGCGCCGCGGCCGTGCGCCTGCACCTGATGCCCGATGCGTCGCCTGAGCGCCCATGAACGCGCGCTGTGGGCCCGCGTGGCCGCCAGCGTGAAGCCGCTGCCGGGCAAGCCGCTGCCTGAGCGGCCGGCAGCGCAGGCCCCGGCGGCTCCTGCCGCGACCACCAGCCCGGCCATCAGCCCGGTCCCAAGGCCGGCCCCGCCAGCCCCGCGCCCGGCCACGGCCAAACCCGGCCCGCACCCGCTGGGCGCGACGCTGGATGGCAGCTGGGATCGCCAGATCAGCCGCGGCCGGCTGGTGCCCGATCGCATCATCGATCTGCACGGCCACACGCTGGCCGATGCCCATGCCCGGCTGGCCGCCGCCATCCATGGCGGCGACGGCGCCCGCGTCATCCTGGTGATCACCGGCAAGGGCCGACCCGACCGGCCAGCGCGCATCCGTGCCGAACTGATGCACTGGCTGGAACGGCCGGACATGCGCAACGCCGTGGCCTCGTTGCGGGGCGCCCATCCACGCCATGGCGGCAGCGGCGCCTTCTATCTGATCCTGCGCCGCGCCAAATAGGCCCCTATCCGCAATTGCAGTCGGCAACGGCGGCAAGTGCGGCTAGAAGCGCGCAACAGGGGAGAATGAATCATGAGCGATGATGTCGTGACGGCCACGCGCGATGGCCCGGTGGCCATTGTCACGCTCAATCGGCCACAGGCGATGAACGCGCTGAATCAGGCGCTGCGCCGCGCCCTGGCCGCCGTGTTTCGCGCGCTGGAAGCCGATGATGATGTGCGCGCCATCGTGTTGACCGGGGCCGGCACCCGCGCCTTCACCGCCGGGCTGGATCTGAAGGAACTGGGCAGCCAAGGCCTGGGCGCCGCCAACGCCGACGGGCCGGATGACAATCCGGTGAAGGCCATCGAACAGACCGGCAAGCCGGTGATCGGCGCGATCAACGGCGTGGCCATCACCGGCGGGTTCGAGGTGGCGCTGGCCTGCGACGTGCTGATAGGATCCGAAAACGCCCGCTTTGCCGATACCCATGCGCGCGTGGGCATCATGCCGGGCTGGGGCCTGTCCCAGAAACTGTCCCGCCTGGTCGGGCCCTATCGCGCGCGCGAGCTGTCGCTGACGGGCAATTTCCTTGATGCCGCCACGGCGGAGCGCTGGGGCCTGCTGAACCGGGTGGTGCCCGCCGATCAGCTGCTGGCCGCCGCCACGGCGCTGGCGCACGACATGGCCGGCATCGCGCCCGGCTTTGCGCGTCGCTACAAGCGGTTGATCAATGATGGATATGATCTGCCGTTCGGCGAGGCCATGGCGCTGGAGGCCGAGCGGTCCAGCGCTGCCAATGCCCAGGTTTCGGCCGCCGAGGTGGAAGCCGCGCGCGGTGCGGTGCAGCAACGGGGACGCAGCCAATGACCGCCATGCCCTTCCCCGGCTTCAACAGCGATACGCTGGACAACAGCCTCGTCAACCCGGCGGCCTATGCCGATGAAAGCATCCACGATGCCTATGCGCAGCTGCGCCGCGACGATCCGGTGCACTGGACGCAGCCGACCGGATTTCGCCCCTTCTGGTCGATCACCCGGCATGCCGACATCGTGGCGATCGCCAAGGCCAATGATCGCTTCATCAACCGGGAACGCACCTACATCAGCCCCATCGAGGCCGAGGACTGGGTGAAGCAGACCACGGGGGACAGCCACCTGTTCCGCACGCTGGTCGATCTGGATGATCCGCTGCACATGCAATTGCGGCGCATCACCAACAGCTGGTTCATGCCGCAGAATCTGAAGGCGCTGGAACCGCAGATCGCCGCCATCGCCCGGGCGCATGTGGATCGCATGGCGGCGCTGGGTGGGGCCTGTGATTTCGTCAACGAAGTGGCGCTGTGGTATCCGCTGCGCGTGATCATGATGATCCTGGGCCTGCCGGAGGCCGACGAACCGCGCATGTTGCAGATGACGCAGGAGATTTTCGGCCCTCAGGACCCGGACGTGGTGGCGCGCAGCCGCATCCTGACGCAGGGCATGGGCAGCCCGGAGGCCAGTGGCAACCCGCAGGTGGACATATTCGCCCTGGTGCAACAGTTCTTCGCCTATTTCGGCGAGGTGCTGGCCGATCGCCGCGCCAATCCGCGCGATGATCTGGCCACCGTGATCGCGCAAGGCACGGTGGACGGCCAGCCCATCGGCCTGCTGGAAGCCATCAGCTATTACGCCATCACCGTCACCGCCGGCCATGACACCACCAGCAGCACGGCATCGGGCGGCCTGCTGGCGCTGGCGCAGAATCCGGCTGTGCTGGCGCAGCTGAAGGCCGATCCATCGCTGCTTCCGGCAGCCGTGGAGGAGATGATCCGCTGGGTGACGCCGGTGAAACATTTCATGCGCACCTGCACGGTTGATACCGAAATCGGTGGCAAGACGATCCGGGCCGGCGACGGCGTCGCGCTGTTCTACTGGTCGGGCAATCGCGACGCGGCGGTGTTCGATGATCCCTTCCGTTTCCGGGTGGATCGGGCGAGCAACCCGCAGACCGCCTTTGGCAACGGCGTCCACCAGTGCCTGGGCCTGCATCTGGCCCGCATGGAAATCCGCGCCCTGTTCGCCGAACTGCTGCCCCGGCTGGACGCCATCGAACTGGCCGGCGAACCGAAATTGTCGGTGGCCAATTTCGTTTCCGGCCTGAAATCGCTACCGATCCGGTATCGGATGCGATGAAGGCCGATCCGCGCCGGCGCGCGCCTGATGCCTATCCGGCCAGCCTGACGCTGGAAACCCGCTTTGGCGACATGGATGTGAACGGTCATCTGAACAATGTCGCCTTCGCGCGGCTGTTCGAGGAAACCCGCGTGCGCTTCAACCGTTCCGGCCCGGCGGCGCCAACGGCCGGGGAGCGCCGCTCCAGCTTTGTCGTCGCCCATGTTGCCATCGATTATCTGGCGGAAGGCAATTATCCGGCCCCTGTCACCATCGGTTACGCCATTGCGCGCATCGGCAGCAGCAGTTTCACGGTCGCCATGGCGGCGTTTCAGGATGGCAACTGCATCGCCCTGTGTGACAGCGTGCTGGTGCACCGCGATCCCGCCAGCGGCCCGGCGCCGATCCCGCCGCCCTTGCGGGAACGGCTTGAGGGGCTGGCTCTTCGCGGCTAGAGCCATCGCTTTCCCCCGAACGGAGACGATCAATGGCGCAAACCCTCACCCTCACCCTCAGCAGCGGCGGCGATGTCGTCATCACGTTGCGCCCCGATGTCGCCCCCGGCCATGTGGAACGCATCACCACGCTGGCGGCCCAGGGCTTTTATGACGGTGTGAAGTTCCACCGCGTCATCCCCGGCTTCATGGCCCAGGGCGGCTGCCCCAAGGGCACCGGCACCGGTGGCAGCGACCTGCCCGATCTGAAGGCCGAATTCAACGACGTGCCGCATGTGCGCGGCGTCTGCTCCATGGCGCGAACCAGCGCCCCGCACAGCGCCAACAGCCAGTTCTTCATCTGCTTCGACGACGCCCGCTTCCTCGATCGCCAATATACGGTGTGGGGCGAAGTGACGTTGGGCATGGAATTTGTCGATGCGCTGCCCAAGGGCGAACCGCCGCGCGCACCCGGCCACATCGTCAAGGCCACGGTGGCCTGACCAGCAAAGCCCCCGCCAGAGCGATCTGGCGGGGGCTTTTTCCTGGGGGCGACGCAGGGCGTGGCGTTACCGCCCGGCGGGCGAACGCCGGCCACCGCCATCGCGCTGGCCGCCCGTGCGCTGGCCGCCAAAGCCGCCACCGGGCCGGCCCTGCGGACGCCCTTGCGGACGCCCTTGCGCATGGGGGCCACCAGGCCGGCCTTGCGGACGGCCTTCGGCACTGCGCGGCGGGCCGCCACCGTCACGGCGCGGGCCCGCTTCACGCCGGCCATCGGCGTGCACCACGGCGCGCGGATCGCGGCCCGGCCGGCCGCCCCGGTTGTAATCCCGCTCTTCACGCGGCGGTTCGGCCGCCGCCGGGCTGGACTTGATCAGCTTGGCCGTCTTGCCCACCAGATCGCGGAAGTTGGGCGGCAACGGTGCCTGGGTCAGCGCCATGCGGATCGTCTTTTCGATATCCTTCAGATAGGGCCGCTCATCGGGGGCGCACAGGGCGATGGCGATACCAGCGCGGCCGGCGCGTGCGGTGCGGCCGATGCGGTGCACATATTGTTCGGGCACATTGGGCAGCTCGTAATTGAACACATGGCTCACCGCCGGAATATCCAGCCCGCGCGCGGCAATGTCGGTCGCGACCAGAATCTTCAGCGTGCCGGCGCGAAAGCCATCCAGCGCGCGGGTGCGCTGCGGCTGGCTGCGGTTGCCGTGGATCGCCTCGGCCACCAGGCCGTGCGCGGCGAGCTGGCGCACCACCCGGTCGGCGCCGTGCTTGGTGCGGGTGAACACGATGCTGCTCGCCACATCCTCGCCTTCCAGCAGATTTGCCAGCAGCGCCAGCTTTTCCGGCTGGCTGACATGCACCACCGATTGCACCACCTTTTCCACCGTGGTCGCCGCCGGCTGCACCGCCACCTTCACCGGGTTTTTAAGATAGCGTTCGGCCAGCTGCTCGATCGCCGGGGCCAGGGTGGCGGAAAACAGCATCGACTGGCGCTGCTTGGGCAACAGGCCGGTGATGCGCTTCAAGTCATGGATGAAGCCCAGATCCAGCATCTGGTCACATTCATCCAGCACCAGCATTTCCACCCGGCCCAGGTCGCAGGCGCCCTTCATCACCAGATCGATCAGCCGGCCGGGCGTTGCTACCAGCACATCGACACCCGGTGCCAGCGCACGTTCCTGGCGGCCGATCGGCACGCCGCCGAACACCACGGCCACCGACAATTTCATGTAACGGCCATAGGCCTGGAAGCTGGCGGCAATCTGGCTGGCCAGCTCGCGCGTCGGGGCCAGCACCAGGGCACGGGTGTGCAGCTTCAGCCGGTGCTTGGGGTCAGCGGCAAGGCGGTGCAGCATCGGCAGGGCAAAGGCCGCGGTCTTGCCGGTGCCGGTCTGCGCCAGGCCCAGCACGTCATGCCCGGCCAGTGCCGGCGGAATCGCCGCCTGCTGGATCGGGCTGGGGGTGGTATAGCCCTTGTCGGCAATGGCACGCGCCAACGGTTCCGCCAGGGCGAGATCAGAGAAGTTCATGGGGATTTGTTCCAACAATATCAGTCGCCCGGAAGGCACCCAAAGAGACTCTGGGCCAACCGGGTGGGGGTTGACTGGCAACCCGCGTGATAAGGGAAGCAAGCTTGGAGGGGTGGGGCACTGGAGCCAGTTGCTCCGATCACGCGCCCGTCGAGTTGTGGAGCTCCTTTGGACGCTTTGGCACCGAAAGTCAAATTTGCACCGGCCGCTGCCTCCGGCTAGCCTTTCCGGAAACGGGGGAAGCACCATGAAGCATCTGATCCTGAGTGCCCTGATTTTGGCCGGCAGCGCCGCCGCCGCCCCGCGCGCCCGCGATCTGGGGGTGCCGTTTGACGGCACGCCGGGGCCATTGAATGCCATCACCGATGTGCCGGGCGTTGAAGTGGGCATCAAGACGCTGATTTCGGGCGATGGTCCGCGTGTGCCCGACAAAGGCCCGGTGCGCACTGGAGTCACCGCCATCTTCCCGCGCGGCAAGGCCGATGGGCGCGGCGTGTTCGCCGGTTTCTTCGCCGGCAACGGCAATGGCGACATGACCGGCACGCACTGGGTGGAGGAAGGCGGCGTGCTGGAAACGCCGATCCTGATCACCGGCACCGGCAGCGTGGGCGTGGTGCGCGATGCCGCCTTCAAATGGCTGGCCGATCATCGCCAAGGCGGCTTCTGGTATCCGCTGGTGGCCGAAACCGCCGATTTCCTGCTGCACGACATGCCGGGCCAGCATGTCACGGCAATAGACACGTTCGACGCGCTGAACAGCGCCACATCAGGCCCGGTGGCCGAAGGCAATGTTGGCGGCGGCACCGGCATGGTGTGCAACGGCTTCAAGGGCGGCACCGGCACCGCATCGCGCAAGCTGGCGGCCAGCGCCGGCGGCTATACCGTGGGCGTGCTGGTGCAGTGCAATTATGGTTCGGCCAACGGCTTGCGCATTGCCGGCATCAACGTGGCGCGCGAGATGGATCTGCAACCGCACTGCGTCACCCGGATGATGTCGCCGCCGCAGACGTTTTTCGGGGCGGCGCCAGTGCTGTGCGACCCGAAGAAGCTGGCCATTGCCGATCCACCCGGCGAAGAGCATCGCGGCTCGATCATCATCGTCATCGCCACCGATGCGCCGCTGACGCCCGAGCAATTGAAGCGGCTGGCCCGGCGCGGCAGCGTGGGCCTGGGCCGGCTGGGCGCGATCGAATCCGATGGATCGGGCGATATCTTCATCGCCTTTTCCACCGCCAACGCCGGCGTGGACGATGGCAACTGGCACGAAACCGAAAAGCCCGCCATGCTGACGCGCCTGCCCAACGCTGCCATCAACCCGCTGTTCGCCGCCACCATCGAAGGCGTGGAGGAGGCCGTGATCAACGCCATGATCGCCGCCAGAACCATGACCGGGGCGGATTGGTGGACGGTATCGGCCCTGCCGCACGACCAGTTGCAGGCCGTGTTGCGCCGCCACAACCTGCTGCTGCCGGCCAAGTGACGGCCAGTGCACCGTCAGGCGGTGCCGATCTGTTCGGGCATCCGCGTGGCCTCACCGTGCTGGCCGCCACCGAATTCTGGGAACGATTTTCCTTCTATGGCATGCAGTCGCTGCTGCTGCTGTACATGACGAAATATCTGCTGCTGCCCCAGCACGCCGCCGGCGTGATCGGCCTGGCGGCCTTTCGCAGTGCGCTGGAATCGCTGTCCGGCCCGCTCAGCGACATCGGCTTCGCCGCCCAGACCTATGGCCTCTACAACGGCCTCATCTATCTGCTGCCGATTGCAGGGGCCTGGCTGGGCGATCGGGTGCTGGGACGCACCCGCACCGTTGGCATCGGATGTGTGCTGATGGCGCTGGGCCATTTGGCCATGGCGGTGGAATCGCTTTTTCTGCTGGCGCTGCTGCTGCTGATCCTGGGTTCCGGCTGCCTGGTCGGCAACATGGCGGCGCAGGTGGGCATGCTCTATGCCCCTGGAGACGAGCGCCACAGCCGCGCCTTCCAGATTTATTATGTCATGCTCAATCTGGGGGCGCTGGCCGCACCGCTGGTCGTGGGCACACTGGCCGAACGGATCGATTGGCACCTGGGGTTCGGCGTGGCCGGCATCGGCATGATGATCGGCCTGATCAACTATCTGGCCGGGCTGCGCCATCTGCCGCCTGATCGATTCGCCGCAGCGCAGCCTGAATCCGGGCCCATCCGCCTGTCTGCGACGCAATGGCGGCGGGTGGCGATCATCCTGTTGCTGCTGTTCGGCCCCTATCTTGCCCTGCTGATCGGCACCGAACAGGCCTATTCGATGATGTATGTCTGGGCCGATACGCGGGTGGATCGCGCGGTGTTCGGATTCCAGATGCCGGTGACATGGATTGGCTTTGTCGATGGCGTGCTGGCCATTATCGGGGTGTTTGTGGCCGGCCGCATCGCCCGCCACCTGAACCGCAGGGGCATCACCTGGGGTGAACTGGCACGGCTTGGCACCGGCCTGATGCTGCTGGTTGCCGCCTGGCTGTTTGCAGCAGCCATTGCCTTGCTGCCGATTACGCCGCTCATGGCGTGGCTGTTGTTTTTCGTGATGCTCGATTTCGGATCGGCGATAGCCGCCCCCAGCGTTTATGCGCTGGTCAGCCGGCTGGCACCACCATCGGCCGTATCGATGCTGATGGCGGCCAGCAAATCGGTCTATACCCTTTGTTATTTCGCGCTGGGCTGGCTGGGGCAATTTTATGAACCGATCGGCCCCAGCGGTTTCTGGCTGTTGACCGCAGCGATCATGGCAGCGGGGGCGCTGCTGCTGTTGCTGCCCTTTGGCTGGTGGAACCGGAAACTGGGCGCGCAGGCACCAACGGCCGCATTGTAACCCAAGCGTCACATCGCCCCGATAGGGGCTGTAACAATTGCCGAATCCGATTAGGCTGCGGCCCAACGGACGTGCAAAATCGGGGGACCAGCCGCTGATCCGGAATGACACATCGCCGCCAGACTGGCCGGCCCGCCTGATGCGGGTGGGCGAAGCGCTGGGCTGGGCGCTGGTGGGCCTGGTGCTGGCGCGCGCCGTGTGGCTGGCCATCACCCCGGCCGGGCCACTGGGCGCCTGGCAGGCACCGGCCCCGCCGGCCCTGGCCGGCGTGGCGGTCGATCCCTTCTTTCCGCAGGCCGATACACCGGCCGATGCCGTGTCTGGCCTGGATCTGGTGCTGGTTGGCACGCGTGTCGATGCGGCGTCAGGGCGGGGTTCGGCGATCATCGCCACGCCCGATGGCCAGCAGCAGGGCTTTGCCAGCGGCGACGAGATCATGCCCGGCGTGCGGCTGGTGGCCGTGGCGTTCGACAGCGTGACGCTGGATCGCGGCGGGGCGCGCGAAACGCTTTACATCGATCAATCCGGGCCGGCCCCGACAGGAACAGGCAAATGAAGCGCGGCTGGCAGACCTTGATCATGGCAGCAGCGCTGCTGGCCCAGCCGGTGCTGGCACAGACCACGGTCAACCTGCGCGATGCCGATGTGCGCGCCTTCATCCAGGATGTGGCGCGCGCCACCGGGCGCAGCTTCATCATCGATCCGCGCGTGCAGGGCAAGGTGACGGTGGTGTCTGACCGGCCGCTGGATCAGGCCGGTTATTTCGAGCTGTTCCTGTCCACCCTGCGCGCCAACGGGCTGGTCGTCACCCCGGCGGCCGGCGGGGCGTTCCGCGTGGCCCCGCTGGATGGGGCCGCCACCCAGCCATCGGCCGGGGCATCGGCAGGCCTGGGCCGCGATCGCTTTGAAACCCGCGTGGTGCCGCTGAAATATATCGATGCCGCCTCGGCGCTGGAATCGCTGCGGCCGCTGGTGTCGCGCGAAGGCCAGGTGACGGCCAATCGCAGCGGCAATGCCGTGATCGTGGCGGATTTTTCCGACAATGTGGTGCGCGTCACCGCGCTGGCCCGGCAGCTCGATCAGGATCGCGCCGCGGTGCGGGTCGTGGCGCTGAAACATGCCGGCGCGCGCGAGATTGCCACCAGCCTGGCCCAGGTGGCGCAAGGCAGCGCCGAAGGGCGCGGCTGGCAGGTGGCCCCGGTGGATGCCAGCAACTCCCTGGTGTTGCGCGGCGATCCCGCCACATTGGCCAAGCTGGCGCGCACCATCGCCGATCTGGATCAGGCGGCGGCCGCCGGCAGCGACGTGCGGGTGATGTTCCTGAACCATGCCGATGCCGAAAAGCTGGTGCCGGTGCTGCAACAGCTGGTTGGCCAGCCGGTCAGCCCCGCTTCCCAGGCCGCGCCCATCACCCAGCCCACCCAGAGCGCCTTTGGCAATGCCAGTGCCGGCCAGCCGGGCCAGGCCCAGCCGATCGCGGCCCAGCCGCTGCCCGCCGCGCCGCAGGGCGCGCTGGGCACCAGCGGCTTTGTGCCCGGGGCCAGCATCGGGCGCGGCCAGGCGGTGATCGCGCGCTATGAAGGGGCCAACGCCATCGTGATTGCCGCGCCCGCCGATGTGCAGCGCCGGCTGGGCGAGGTGGTGCGGCAGCTTGATGTGCGGCGCGAACAGGTGCTGGTGGAAGCGGTGATCGTGGAGATCAGCGACGTCGCCGCCCAGCGGCTGGGCGTGCAGTTCCTGCTGGGTGGCAACGGCAACAGCAACATCCCGTTTTCCGTCACCAATTACAGCAATGCCGCGCCCAATCTGCTGGCCGTGGCCGGCGCAATCGTTTCGGAAAACCGCTATGGCCAGGACAATGCCACCAGCGTGCAGCTGCGCACCGCGGCGGTGAACAGCCTGCTGAATGCCAATGGCGGCCAGTTCGGCTTTGGCGGCAATCTGGGATCGAACGCGGTGTTCGGCTTTGTCGTCAACGCCGTGAAGGCCGATACCGCGTCCAACGTGCTGTCCACCCCGTCGGTGGTCACGCTCGACAACGCGCAGGCGCGCATCCTGGTGGGCCAGAATGTGCCGATCGCCACCGGCCAGGCGCTCAGCAACAATTTCGACAATAGCTTTCGCACCGTGCAGCGCCAGGATATCGGCATCCAGCTGGATGTGCGCCCGCAGATCAACGCCGGCGGCACCATCAAGCTGAGCCTGCGTCAGGAGGTGAGCAGCATCGCCCAGGCGGTCGTCACCCAGAATGTCCCCGATCTGATCTTCAACAAGCGCGAGATTTCCACCACCGTCACCGTGGATGATGGCCAGATCATCGCGCTGGGCGGCCTGATCGATGAAAATGAACGCCGCGCCATCGAAAAGGTGCCGCTGCTGGGCGATATCCCCATCCTGGGCAATCTGTTCCGGTCCCGGTCGCGCAATCGCACCAAGACCAATCTGATGGTGTTCATCCGCCCCACCATCATCAAGGGTGCCGAAGATGCCGCGCGGCTGACCGGCGAACGCTATCAATATGTCCGCGCCGAACAGGCAGTGCGCGAGGGCAGCACCGACACCAGCCTGGATGCACTGGTGCGCGATTATCTGAAGGCCCCCATTCCCGGTGCGCCGCCGCCGGCCGATCCGCCCAAACCATGACCACCACGCTGCCTTACGCCTTTGCCAAGGCCAACGGCCTGATCCTCACCGCGGCCGGCGATGTGGCAACGGTGACGCGCCGGCCCGGCAGCCGCACCGCCGCCCTGGCCGAGGTGCGCCGCATCGCCGGCCGCCCGCTGCGCCTGACCGAGGTGAACGAAGCCGATTTCGACCGGCTGCTGCAGGATCATTATGCCAGCAGCGCCTATGCCGGGCAGACCGACGGGCTGCTGGCGCTGGCCGACGACATGCCATCGGCCGAAGATCTGCTGGCCAGCGACGATGAAGCCCCCGCCATCCGCCTGATCAACGGCCTGATCGCCGAGGCCGCCCGCCTGAAGGCATCGGACATCCACATCGAACCGTTCGAGGCCGCCCTGGTGGTGCGCATGCGCATCGATGGCCAGTTGCAGGAAATGCACCGCCTGCCGGCCGGTGTCGCCAGCCTGCTGGTCAGCCGCATCAAGGTGATGGCCCGGCTTGACATCGCCGAACGCCGGCTGCCCCAGGATGGACGCATGGAACTGGCGCTGGCGGCCAAGCGGCTGGATGTGCGCGTGTCCACCCTGCCGGCGCGCGGCGGCGAACGCGTGGTGCTGCGCCTGCTCGACAAGGACAATGCGGGCATCGATCTGGCGGCGCTGGGCATGCCGCCGGCCAGCGATGCCGCCTTCCGCGCCGCGCTGGCCAGCCCCAATGGGCTTGTGCTCGTCACCGGCCCCACCGGCAGCGGCAAGACCACCACGCTTTATGCCGGGCTGAAACTGCTGAACGACGGCAGCCGCAACATCCTCACCGTGGAAGACCCGGTGGAATATGCCGTGGATGGCATCGGCCAGACCCAGGTGAATGCCAAGGTCGGCCTCAGCTTTGCCGCCGGCCTGCGCGCCATCCTGCGGCAGGATCCCGATGTGGTGATGGTTGGCGAAATCCGCGATGCCGAAACGGCGCAGATCGCCGTGCAGGCCGCGCTCACCGGCCATCTCGTGCTGTCCTCGCTGCACACCAACGATGCCGCCAGCGCCATCACCCGCCTGCGCGATTTCGGCATCGAGCCCTTTCTGCTGGCCGCCACGCTGCGCGCCGTGCTGGCCCAGCGGCTGGTGCGCCGGCTCTGCCCCGATTGCCGCCAGCCCGCGCCCGGTGACGCTGCGACCCTCGCCGCGCTTGGCCTGCCCGCCGGCACCGCCCTGTGGCAGGCGCCCGGCTGCCCCGCCTGCCACCACAGCGGCTGGCAGGGCCGGGTGGGCCTGTATGATCTGGTCCGCATGACCGATGCGCTGGCGCTGCGTATCAATGCCGGCGCCACCGCTGCCGAGCTGGCGGCGCAAAGCCAGGGCCTGCCCGCCGTGGCCGCCGCCGCCGTGGCGCAGGGCCTCACCACCCCGGCCGAAGCGCTGCGGGTGATCGGGGGCGGTGATGGCTGAATGGGCCTGGGCCGCGCTGGATGCCGCCGGCCAGCCGCGCCGCGGCCGGCTGTCTGCCGCCAGCCGGGAAGCCGCCCGCGCTGCCCTGCTGGGCCGCAAGCTGTTCCCCACCAGCCTGGAACCGGCCGCCGCCAGCGCCGTGCCCACCGCCCGCCGCCGGCTGAAGCCAGCCACGCTCGCGCTGTTCACCCGGCAGCTGGCCACGCTGGCCGCCGTGGTGCCGCTGGAAGAGGCGCTGCGCACCATCCGCATCCAGACCGAAGGTGAAGCCCGGCGCGACGGCGCGGCCGACGTGATCGCCAGCGTCCACGCCGCCGTGGTGGAAGGCCGCCGCCTGTCCGACGCCTTGGCCCTTGAACCGGCCAGCTTTCCACCACTTTATCGCGCCATGGTCGCGGCCGGCGAAGGCGCCGGCACCCTGCCCGGCCTGCTGGAACGGCTGGCCGCCCTGCTGGAACGCCAGGCCGAATTGCGCGGCAAGCTGCAGGCGGCGCTGGCCTATCCCGCCGCGCTCACCGTGGTCGCCACCCTGGCCGTGACCGCGCTTATGGCCTTCGTGGTGCCGCGCATCGCCGAACAGTTCGCCGATATCGGGCAAAGCCTGCCGCTGCTCACCCGCCTGGTGGTTGGCCTGTCCCACCTCATCGCCGGCTGGTGGTGGCTGATGGCGCTGGCGCTGGCCGGGGCGGCAGCGCTGGCGGCGCGGGCGCTGGCCGATCCGGCCACCCGCCGCCGCGTCGATGCCCGCGCCCTCACCCTGCCCGTGGCCGGCCGGCTGATCCGCAACTGGCAGGCGGCGCGGCTGGCCCGCACGCTGGCAATGATGGTCGCCAGCCGGCTGCCGATCGTCGATGGCCTCAGGCTCACCCTGCCCACCATCGGCAATCATGAAATCCGCGCCCGCGTCGCCCAGATGGCCGATGATATCAGCGAAGGCGCCAGCCTGACCGCCGCCATGAAGCGCGCCGCCGTGCTGCCGCCGCTGCTGGTCGCCATGGCCGCCGGCGGCGAAAGCGCCGGCCGGCTCGACGTGATGCTGGAACGCGGCGCCGACGCGCTGGAACGCGAACATGATGCCGCCACCCGCGCCGCGCTGGCGTTGCTGGAACCGGCGATCATCCTTGTCATGGGCGGCGCGGTGGCGGTGATCGTGCTGTCCATCCTCCTTCCCATCCTGCAACTGGAAAGTCTGGCCAGCGCATGAACACCACCCGCCGCCGCATCCCCAACGGCTTCACCCTCATCGAACTGATGGTGGTGATCGTCATCATCGGCATCCTTACCACCGTCGTCGTCATCAACGTGCTGCCCGATGTGGACAAGGCCGCCGTCACCCGTGCCCGTGCCGATATCGCCAGTCTTGAAACGGCCCTCACCTCCTATCGCGCCGATCACATGGCGGTGCCCTCCACGGTGCAGGGCCTGGCCGCGCTGCAAAGCCCGCCCAGCGATCTGGCCCAGCCCGAACGCTATCGCCCCGGCGGCTATGTCAGCCGCCTGCCCAAGGACCCGTGGGGCCATCCCTATCAATATGCCGCCCCCGGCCGCAGCGGCCCGTTCGACGTGTGGTCGATGGGCCCTGACGGCAAGACCGGCCCCGGCGCCGACACAGATGACATCGGCACCTGGAATCTCTGAACCCCGCCGTGCGGAGGCCGGCTTCACGCTGGTGGAACTGGTGGTGGCCATCGCCATCATCGGCATCGCTGCGGCCGCAATCCTGCTTACCCTGCCCGGTGCCGGCGATGATGCGCGCCGTTCGGCCCTGCGCCTTGCCGCCCATGCCGGCGCGGCGCGCGATGCCGCGATCCTGACCGGCCGGCCGGTGCTGTTCACCCCCGGCCCCGGCGGCTGGCAGGCCGGCGACCGGCCACCGGTGCGCCTGCCCGCCGGGCAAGGCCTGACCGTGGAACCGGCCGGCCCGATCCTGTTCGATCCCACCGGCCTGGCCAGCCCGGCCCGGCTGACGGTGCGCCAGAATGATGCCAGCGCCAGCGTGACGATCGATGCCGCCGGGGCGATCCATGCGCGCTGACCCTCCACCCCAATCCTCCCCCCCTGGGGGAGGTGCCCGCAGGGCGGAGGGGGCCGGCATGGAGCGCGTTTGCCGGTGCCCGCAACCCAACGGTTTCTCCCTGATCGAAGTGATGGTCGCGCTGGCCATCTTCGGCCTGGCCGCTGTCGCCCTGATCCGCTTGCAGGGTGTCTCCCTGGCCAGCGCCACCACCCTGGCCGAACGCGGCCAGGCCGCCATCGTCGCCCGCAACCAGGCGCTGGAGGCCTGGGTGTCGCCCACCCCGCCCGGCCCGGCGCAGGGCCACGAGCGCGCCGGCCGCCGCGACTGGGTCTGGACCCGGCAGACCCGCCCCGGCCCCGATCCCGGCACGGTGCTGATCGCGATCAGCGTGGCCGGCGACAATGGCCAGATCATCGCCAGCGACCAGCTGCTGTGGGCCCGGCGATGAGGCAGGGCGGCTTCACCCTGGTCGAACTGCTCGTCGGCCTTGCCATTTTCGGGCTGATGGCCAGCGCCGGCACCGCGCTGCTGGCCGGCAGTGTCAACGCCAGTGTCCAGGCCACGCAGCTGGCCGATGCGGCCGGGGCACTGGCGCGCACCCACGCCCTGATCACCGCCGATGTGGCGCAGGCGGCGCCACGCCCGTGGCGCGACGAACAGGGCCAACCCCACCCTGCATTCAGCAGCGGCGATGGCGCGCTGTTCACCCTGGTGCGCCGTGGCTGGGCCAATCCCGGCCAGGCGGCGCGCGCCTCGCTGCAACGGATCAGCTGGCGCATCGAGAATGGCGCGCTGGTGCGCCGCGCCGCGCCGATGCTGGATGGCCCGGCGCTGGGCGATGCCGCCGTGCTGCTGGCCGGCATCACCAGCGCGACCATCCGCATCCATGATGGCCGGGGCTGGCAATCGGGCTGGGCCAATCCCGATCCCGCCGCCCTGCCGCGCGCGCTGGAGATCAGCGCCAGCGGGCCCGACATCGGCCGCATCCGCCTGCTGGTGCCGCTGGGACCGGGAGGGCCGCCATGAAACCCGGCGAGCGCGGCGCCGCGCTGATCAACGTGCTGGTGCTGGTGGGCATCATGGCGGCGCTGTCTACCAGCCTGTTCGATCGGCTGCGCCTGGCCCGCCATCTGGATGCCAGCCGCGCCGCCATCGATGCCGCCCGCAGCGCCGCGCTGGCCGCCGAACCGATGATCGCGGCCCGCCTGCCGCTGCCGCGCGTGCCGGCCGGGGCGTTCCGGCTTGAAACGCCGGCCGGGGCGGCGCTGGTGCGGCTGGCGCCCGGCGGCAATTGTTTCAATCTGAACAGCACGGCGATGGGCCCGGCCGGCCGCACCGCCACCCGGCCGCTGGGGGTGGAACAGCTGGCCCGGCTGCTCGGCCTGCTTGATGTGCCGGCCGATGAGGCCCAGCGCATCGCCAGCGCCACGGCCGATTGGATCGACAGCGATCAACAGCCCGGCAGCGGCGGGGCCGAAGATGCCGCCTATGCCCGCGCCGCCACCCCCTATCGCACCGCATCGCTGCCGCTGGCCGAACCCAGCGAATGGCGGGCGGTGGCCGGCGTGACCGCGGCGATCTTTGCCCGCGCCGCCCCCCATCTGTGCGCCCTGCCCGAAACCGAACTGTCGCGGCCCAACATCAACAGCCTGGTGCCGGCCGATGCGCCGGTGCTGGCCGCCATTGCCAATCTGCCGCTGGCCACCGCCCGCGAAGCCATCGCCGCCCGCCCGGCGACGGGGTGGGCCAGCCCCGATCAGTTCTGGACCCAGCCGCTGCTGGCCGGCCGGCAACTGCCCGCCGATGTGCTGCGCCAGATCGACGTCAAGGATCGCTTCATCGCCTTTTCCCTTGAAACACGGCTTGCCGGGGCCACCCCCGGCCTGCCACTGGAAGCCACCGGATTGTTCGATGCCGGCACCAGGCCGGCCCGGCTGCTGGTGCGCCGCTGGGGGCCAGAGACATGATCATCCATTTCCTTGCCCCCGCCCCCCATTGGCAGCGCCGCGATGGCGGGCGGGTGATTGCCAGCGGCCAGGGCCGGCCGCCGGCCGATGCCACAGCGCCGCTGATCATCGCCGTGCCCGGCGAAGCGGTGGCGCTGCACTGGCTTGATCTGCCCGAACTGGCCCCGGCGCAGGCCGCCGCCGCCGCCCGCCTGCTGCTGGGCGAGGCGCTGGGCGAAGCCGATCCGCACATCGCCGTGGCCCCCGGCACCGGCCCGCGTGCCGTTGCCGTGGTTGCCCGCAGCGCCATGGCCGGCTGGCTGGCCGAACTGGCCGGTGCCGGGCTGGCCCCCAGCGCGCTGGTGCCCGAACCCTTGTTGTTGCCCGCGCCGGCCGCGGGCTTTGCCGTGCTGGATGCGGGCAACCGCATTGTCGCCCGCGCTGCCAGCGCCGGCTTTGCCGCCGAACCCGATCTGGCCGCCGCGATGATCGGCGATGCACCCACCACGCCGGCCGATTTTGCCATGCCCGATCCCGTGCCGCTCAATCTGTTGAGTGGCGATTATGCCCCCGTCTCGCGCTGGCAGCCGCCGCCCGGCCTGTTGCGCCGCCTGGGCCTGATCGCCGCCGCGCTGGCCGGTCTGTGGCTGGCCGGCGATGTTGCCGCGCTGGTGCAGGCCCGGCGGGCCGCCAGCGCCGCCGATGATCAGGCGCAGGCCATTGCCGCCACGCTGCTGCCGGCCGGGGCCGATGAACCGCTGGCGGCCTTGACCGCCCTGGCCCGCCAGCGCGGTGCCGATGGCGGGCTGGGCGCGCTGGCCGGGCCGGTGGCGGATGCCATCGCCGCCCGCCCCGGCGCGGCACTGGCCAGTGTGCGTTACACCCCGGCCGGCGGGCTGGTGGCCGGCGTGGCCGGCGGTGCCGGCGAGGCTCAGGCGTTGGCCCAGGCGCTGGCGGCCGCCGGGCTGAAGGCCAGCGCCGGCCCCACCCGCGCCACCGCCGATGGCAGCGACACGCCGGTGACGGTGGCGCGATGATGGCCGGTCTTGCCCCCTGGTGGAACCAGCGGTCCGCCCGCGAACAGCTGCTGCTGGCGCTGGCCGCCGGCCTGTTGGCCCTGCTGCTGGCCTGGCTGCTGATCCTGCGGCCATTGGCCGGCGCTCGCGCCGCCGCGATCGACGATGCCCGCACCGCCCAGGCGCAGCTGGCGCAGGTGCGCGCGCTGGCCGCCGCCATCCGGGCGCGGCCGGCGCCGCCGGCTGGCCCGGTGCACGAACTGATCGGCCGCCGGCTGGCCGAAGCCGGCCTGTCCCCCGCCCGGCTGGAGGCGCAGGGGCCGGGCCAGGCCGTGATCGAGATCGCGGCGATCAACGGCCGCTTGTTGATCGGCTGGGCCGCCGCGCTTGAACAACGCGACGGGCTGGTGGTGGAAGAACTGGAGGCGAACCGCAACAGCGACCAGTCGGTGCGCGCCCGCCTGTTGATCAGAAAGGCCGGCTGATGCGCGCGCTGCCCCTGATTGCCGGGCTTGGCCTTGGCCTGATCGCCTTCCTGCCGGCGCGGATTGCCCTGCCGGCCCCGCCGCTGGCCGCCAGCACCGTTTCGGGCAGCCTGTGGCGGGCCGAACTGGCCGATGCCCAGGCCGGCGGGCTGGCCCTGGGCCCGCTGGCCCTGTCGGTGCAGCCGCTGGCGCTGCTGAACGGGCGGCTGCAATGGGCGCTGGCCGGCACGCTGTCAGGCAGCGTCTGGCGCAGCGCCACGGCGCAGGGGGCCGATGGCATCGGCGGCCGGCTTGGCGGTGCCAGCCTGCCCGGCCTGCCGATCCGCAGCCTTGATCTGGCCGGAATCAGCCTGGCGCTGGATGCGGCCGGGCGCTGCCAATCGGCGAGCGGGCAGGTCAGCGCCAGCCTGGCCACCGCCATCGCCGGCCAGAGCCTGCTGATCGGCAGCCCGGCCTGCGCAGGCGAGGCGCTGATCCTGCCGCTGGCCAGCAGCGACGGCCGGCTGCGGCTGGATCTAGCGATCCGCCCCGGCCGCTGGCAGGCGCAAACCCGCATCAGCGGGGCCAGCCCGGCCGAACAGGTGGCGCTGGCCGCAGCCGGCTTGCGCGCCGATGGCGCCAGCCTGATCCGCACCCAGGAGGGCACATGGTGATTGCCGCGCTGATCGCCCTGCAACTGGCCACGGCGCAAGCCGCCGGGCCGTTGACCGAACTGCCGCCGCAGGTGCTGGAACCCGGCCGCTGCGCCCTGTTCCTGTGGGACAAGTCCAGCCGCCAGCGCATCGCCATGCTGACAACCACCCCGGCCGCCCTGCGCGCCCGCATCGATGGCACGCTCACCGATCTGCCCCAGGACAGCGCCAGCGGCACCGCGGTGATGGGCTTTGCCCCCACCGCCCGTTATCGGTCGGCGGCGCGATTGTTCGATGTGGCGCTCTCCATCGTGCCCACCGGCAGCGGCGGGGCGGTGGTGCGCGATGGCAGCCTGACGATCACGCAAGCCGATGGCAGCGCGCTGGTCCTGGCGGTGGCCGGCATATTGGGCTGCCGCTGATGGCGGCCAGCAGCCCGCGCGAATGGGCCATGGCCATCGGCGGCGGGCTGGCGCTGGCGGCGGCGCTGGTGGCGATCCTGCGGCCCGCGCCCGCCGCCGAACCTGCGTCGCCACCACCACCGCCACCGGCCGTTGCCCCCCAGCCACTGCCGCCACCGCCGCCGGTTGCCACCGCCGCCGCTCCGGCCGATCTGGCCCTCACCGGGGTGCGCACCGGTCCGGATGGCGGCATGGCGATCATCGTGGCGGGCGGCCGCACCCATCGCCTCACGCCCGGGCGCAGCCTGCCCGGTGGCCTGCGGCTGCTGCGCACCGAACCGGGTCGCGCCATCCTGGCCGGCCCGGCGGGTGAACAGGTGCTGGCCTTTCCCGATGCGCCCCAGGCCGCGGCCGGGCCGGCGCTGCCACCCGGCGGCGATCCCACGCCGTGGCGGCTGGCCTTGCGCCGTGATGCGGGTGGTGGCTGGCGGCTGGGCAGCCTGGATGCGCTGCCGATGCTGGCCCGCGCCGGCCTGCAACCGGGGGATATATTGCTGTCGGCCAACGGCCAGGAACTGCTGTCGGAAGAAAAGATCATCGAGCTTCCACAGGAACTTGCGGCCAACGGGGCCCTGGTGCTGCGCTATCGCCGCGGCACCCGCGCGGCGCAGGCGCGGATCACACCCTGAACCGGCCGCATCGTCACAAATCTGCAATTTCACTGTCGTCAAATCGCCACGCAGCCGTAATCGGGCCGCCACGAATCGCGCCTATCTCCCCGAAGCATGCGGGGGCGCATTCACCAGGCCAATGGGCGTTCCCTGCCAGCCATTGTTGGGGCCGCAAGGAAAACGCCATGATCATCCGTTCCACCACCCGTCTGCGTGCACTGCTGCTGATTGGTTCAGCGCTGGCGCTTGCCGCCTGCGACGGCGCGTCCAACATTGCCTCGCCCGGCGAAGGCACGCTGGTGACGCCGCCGCCGGCCCCCGCGCCAACCCCGACGCCCACCCCCACCCCCACCCCCACCCCGACCGGCCCTGCCGACAGCTGCCCCACCGGCACCACCAACGTGGGCGTGATCAACAACCTGCGCAATTGCCAGCTGTCGGGCACCATCACCGGTGGCCTCACCCTCGCCAACCTGCGCGGCGTCGTTTATTCGCTGTCAGGCCGGGTTAATGTCGGCATCGATCTGGGCGCTGATCCGGGCGCGCCGGCCGCTGGCGGTGCCCAGGGCATCCTCACCATCGAACCGGGCGTCGTGGTGTTCGGTTCGTCGGGTGCCGATGCGCTGGTGATCAACCGCGGCTCGCAGATCTTTGCTGAAGGCACCGCCACCCGCCCGATCGTCTTCACCAGCCGCACCAACATGGAAGGCAGCGTCAACGCCTCCTCCATCGGTCAGTGGGGTGGCATCGTCGTCCTCGGCCGCGCGCCGATCCACACCTGCGTCGGCGCGGGCGTCACGCCGGGCACCGTCAACTGCCAGTCGGCGGTGGAAGGCCTCACCGGGGCCTTCTATGGCGGCGGCAGCCCCAGCGACAATTCGGGCCGCATCGCCTATGTCCAGGTGCGTTACCCCGGCTTTGAAGTCAGCGCCGGCAACGAGCTGAACGGCATCACCCTGGCCGGCGTCGGTTCCGGCACTTTCGCCAGCTTCATCCAGGTCCACAACAGCTCGGACGATGGCATCGAATGGTTCGGTGGCCGCGTGAACCACAAGAATATCGTGGTCACCGGTGCCGACGATGACAGCATCGATACCGATCTGGGTTACAAGGGCCTGATCCAGTACGCCCTGGTGGTGCAGCGCACCGATGGCGGCGACCGCGTGATCGAAGCCGATACCGCCGGTGGCGATGATCGCACCCCGCGCTCCAACCCGCGCATCGCCAACTTCACCTTCATCGGCCGCCGCACCCCCGATACGGTGCTGCTGCGCGGTGGCACCGATTACGGCCTGGTCAACGGCATCATCCAGAACACCACCACCACCGGCCTGTGCCTCGACATCGATGGCGTTGCCACCCCGCTGGCCGCCAATGCTGCCACCGACGATGCCGGTCCGCCGATCTTCCGCTCGGTGATCTTCGGCTGCTCCGGCGCCGCCCGCGACGAAAGCGACGTGCCGCTCACCACCATCACCCCGTTCATCACCGGCAACAACAACCTGCTGCCGCCGGTGACGCTCACCCTCACCAGCCTGTTCCTGCCCGGCACGTTCGAAACCAGCGCCGTGGCCACCAATCCGCGCACCGCGCTGACCGGCACCGGCACCTTCTTCGACGAAACCACCTATGTCGGCGCGTTCCGCAACGCCACCGACACCTGGTACACCGGCTGGACCTGCGGCGTCGGCGCTGGCGCCACGTCGTGCGAAGCTGCCCCGTCGCCGATCCGCTGATCCCCCTCCCCGGCCGGCGGCGATCAATGCCGCCGGCCGCATGACCAGAATTTCGGGGAAACGCCATGAAGATCATCAGTTCGCGCCTGCTCCTGTCCACCACCATGCTCGCTGCGCTGGCCGGGCCGGCTCTGGCCCAGGCGGCGCCGCCCGCCCCGCCGGCCACCACCCCGCCGGCCGAAGAGGAAGAAGCGGTCGACGTTTCGGCTCCGGGCGGCAGCAACGATGAAATCGTCGTTGTCGGTACCCGCATCCCCAACACCATCCGCGCCAGCCGCGAAGTGGTGTCGGTGCTGTCAGCCGCCGACATCGCCCGCACCGGCGAAGGCGACATTGCCGGCGCGCTCAAGCGCGTCACCGGCCTCAGCGTCGTTGGCGGCCGCTTTGTCTATGTGCGCGGCCTGGGTGAACGCTATTCGCTGGCGCTGATGAACGGCCTGCCGATCCCGTCGCCCGATCCGCTGCGCCGCGTCGTGCCGCTCGATCTGTTCCCCACCTCGGTGCTGGCCTCCAGCGTGGTGCAGAAAAGCTATTCGGTGAACTTCCCCGGCGAATTCGGTGGCGGTGTCATCAACCTCACCACCCGCGCCGTGCCCAAGGATCCGTTCTTCAACATCGGCGGCAGCATCGGCGCCAACTCGGCCACCACCGGCCAGCTGGGTTACGTCTATGCCGGCGGCACCAAGGACTGGACGGGCTATGACGATGGCGCCCGCAACCTGCCGCAGGGCTTGCGCGCCAGCCAGGACAGCGGCCGTGCGCTGGCCCTGGGTGCGAACTTCAACCTGCGCGCCCTGCAGGACATCACCGCCGATCTCACCAACGCGGCCACCAATGTGATCTTCCGCAACGACGAGGTTCCGGTGAACTGGAGCTTCAACATGTCGGGCGGTCGCGCCTTTGACGTGGGTGATGCGCGCCTGGGCTTCGTGTTTGCCGCCGGCTTCTCCAACGATTGGCAGACCAAGGCCGGCAAGCAGCAATTGTCGGGCGGGTCCGTGGGCACCGGTGCCAATGCCGCCCTGCGCCCCGATCAGGATTTCGATTTCGCCGCCACCGAATTCCGCAGCGTGGTCAACGGCCTGTTCTCGGTCGGTGCCGAATTCGGCGATCACAAGATCCGCTTCGTCAACGTCTATGTGAACGACACCATCAAGGAAGCCCGCATCCAGACCGGCATCGACGATATCAACGTCGGCCGCGACGTGCTGCTGCAAAGGAACGCCACGGCGCATTTCCGCCGTCAGCTGCTCGACACCCAGCTGGTGGGCGAATTCAAGTTCGACGATCTCACCGTCGATGTGCGCGGCACCTATGCCAATTCCAAGCGCCTCGCCCCCTATGAACGGTTCAACAACTATGCCTTTTCGGCGCAGTTCCGCGATTTCGTCAACGATCTGCGCTCGCCCGGCCAATCCAGCCTGGTGTCGTTCAGCCGCCTGAACGAAGATGTCTACGGCGCCGGTCTCGATCTGGGCTACAAGGTGCGCGGCGGGCCGTTCCCGATCCGTCTGGCTGCCGGCTATGCCTTCAGCAAGTCGGAGCGCGTGTCCGACCGCTTCGATTATCGCTATCAGTCCAATGCCGCCCTGCCCGGTGGCGTCACCCAGCAGCGCCCGGATTTCCTGCTGTCGGATTTCAACATCTACACTTATGGCATCATCCTCAACACCATCTCGACGGTCGCGCCGCGCTACCAGGCCAATCTGACCGTCAACGCCGGCTATGGCCAGGTCGAGCTGGAGCCGACGGATGGCGTGCAGGTGGTGCTGGGCATGCGTTATGAAGATGGCCGCCAGCGCGTGGTGCCGCAGGATGTGTTCAACGCCAACCCCGGTTCGGCGTTCAACACCCCCACCAACATCAACCAGGATTATTGGCTGCCGGCCGCCACCGTCACCTGGAACTTCGCCGAAGACATGCAGTTCCGCTTTTCGGCATCCAAGACGGTGGCCCGGCCGCAGTTCCGCGAACTGGCGCCCCAGCCCTATTTCGATACCGACAGTGACCGTCTGAGCTTTGGCAACCAGTTCCTGACCAATTCGGAACTGATCAACATCGAAGGCCGTTACGAATATTATTTCGGCCGCGACGAGCGGCTGGCCGTGGGTGCCTTCTTCAAGGACATTGATCAGCCGATCGACGCCATTGCCTTCGTGCAGGGCGGCACCTTCCAGAACACCTTTGCCAACGCCCCCAACGCCCGGCTTTATGGCGCCGAAATCGAGGCGCAGAAATATTTCGACCTGTCGGGCTGGGGCGGCATGTTCGAAACCCGCCGCTTCTTCATCTCGGCCAACTATACCTTCACCGACAGCCAGATCCGCGTGAAGGCGGGTGACACCACCCGCTTCCCGCTGTCGGGCCAGGTGGTGCCGGCCACCGACATCTTCCGGAACGGTCTGCCGCTCACCGGCCAGTCCGATCATGTCGCCAACCTGCAGTTCGGCTTCCAGGATGATGACAGCCTGTCGGAACAGACCATCCTGCTCAACTATGCCAGCAACCGCGTCGCCTTCCGCGGCCCGTCGGGCCAGCCCGATCTGATCGAACAGCCCGGCATCCGCCTTGATGTGGTGATCCGCCAGGGCTTCAAGATCTTCGGCAAGGAAATCGAAGCCAAGCTGGAAGGCCGCAACCTGACCAACACGCGCTATCAGGAATTCCAGCGCCTCAACGCCAGCCGGATCGACACCAACACCTATGTGCTGGGTCGCACCTTCCAGGCCAGCCTGAACGCCAAGTTCTGATCGCCTTCCATGTCCCCTGAACTGCCGCCGGTGTGCCCCCACACCGGCGGCTTTCTCATGGTCCTTCAGATCCTCCCCCTTTTGGGGGAGGTGGCAGGCGCAGGCTGACGCAAGGGGGCTGGGCAGCACCGCGCGTCGCGGCACGCCCCCCAGCCGGTCAGCTTCACCCCCTCACCACACCGGCGGGTGCGATCGCGGCGCGTCGCGGAACCAGGCGGTGATGACATATTTGGTGCCGGCCCTGACCGGCAGCCCGGCGTGCAGCGTGTGGGCATTCACCCCGCCATCGGGCAGGCGGTTGTTCCAGGCGATCAGCTTGCCGGTTTCCGGCTGCACCAGCTTGTCCAGATGGACAAAGCGCGTCGCGCCGCCCGCGCCTGGCGCGTTCAGATAGACCATCAGCGTCCATGTGCGCTGGCCGCCGTCGGCCGTGTGCGGGAAATAATCCAGCCCGGTGGGTTCGAAATAATCGGTGTGGGCCTTGAACTGCTGGCCGGGGGCATAACGCTGGCCCTGCAGGGCTTCGGCATGGGCGATGGGCAGCCCGGCATAATCGGCCAGGCGGTGATAGACGGCGCGCACCAGCGCATCATCGCCGGGCAGATCGGCGGTTTCACTGGTGCGGAAATCGGCGTCGGCGCCATAGGCATCGGTGATGGTGGATGGCCGCCGCACCCGATCGATCAGGGCGATCAGGCCGGCACAGTCGTCGGCGCTCAGGAAGCGCTTGCGGATGATCATTTCCACCCGGCGGTCGGGCACGCGCTGAGCACCGGCGAAATTCATCGCAGCATCTCCCACCAATTGGGTCCGATCATCAACAATATCAGCGCCATGCCGGCCAGCAAGGCCCCGAATGGCAACGCGGTGGTGGCTGTCACCGCCCGGCCGCGCAGCGCATCGGCCAGCGCCAGCACCAGCCCCAGCAGCGCCGCGCCCGTGAGCAGGAACGGCAGCGGCAAGACGCCGACCAGCGCGCCGATGCCGGCGAACAGCTTGGGATCACCGCCGCCCATGCCCTCGCGCCCGGTGCGCAGCCGCCAGCCCAGCCGCAGCGCCGCCAGCGTGCCAAAGCCCAGCAGCGCGGCCAAGGCGCGATCCCCCAGCGGCGCGTAGCCCAGCCAGTGACCCAGCAGCAGCCCGGCCGGGATCAACGGCAGGGTGAGCCGATCGGGCAGCCACTGATGTTCGGCATCCAGCACGATCAGCGCCAGCAGCCACCAGCCGGCCCCCGCCGCCACCAGCCCCGGCAGCAGCGGATAACGCCACAGCATCACCGCCCCCACCACGGCCGCCGCCAGTTCGATGGCCAGATGGCGCGGTGCGATGGCGGCCGCGCAGTGGCGGCAGCGGCCGCGCAAGGCGATGAACGACAGCAGGGGCACCAGTTCGGCCACGCCCAGCTGCACCCCACAGCCGTCGCAGCGCGACCGCCCGGTGATGGCCAGCCCCTGCGGCCAGCGGCCAGTGAGCACGGCCAGAAAGCTGCCGATGACGAGGCCCAGAACGGCCCCGATGGCCATGGTCACGGGATCAGGATCTGGCGCACCGCCTGGCCGGCGGCCAGCGCATCGAGCGCATCGTTGATCTGCGCCAGCGGCATCACGCCCGACAGCAGCCGTTCCACCGGCAGCCGCCCGGCCCGCCACAGCGCGATATAACGCGGGATGTCGCGGGCCGGCACTGCCGATCCCATGTAACTGCCGATGATCGTCTTGGCTTCGGCCACCAGGCTGACGGCGGGGATGGTGAAGGGATCGGCCGGGTTGGGCAGGCCCACGGTGATGATCCGCCCGCCGCGCGCGGTGGTGCGATAGGCCTGGGCCAGCACGCTGCCCTTGCCCACGCTTTCGATGGCAACGCGCGGGCTGCCGAATTGCGCAAAGGCCGCCGCCGCATCATCGGGTGCCACTGCCGCGCGCGCGCCCAGTTCCAGCGCCAGGGCGCGTTTCTCGGCCACCGGATCGATGGCGATCACCGGTTCCGCCCCGGCCGCCACGGCGCCCAGAAGGGCGGCCAGGCCCACCCCGCCCAGCCCCCAGAGGGCGACGCTTTCGCCGGGCCGCACCATGGCCGAATTGAACACCGCACCTACCCCGGTCAGCACCGCACAGCCGAACAGCGCGGCGATTTCGGCCGGGATGTCATCATCGATGGCCACACAGCTGCGTTCGTCGATCACGGCATGGCTGGCAAAGGCCGACAGGCCCAGATGATGGTGCACAAGGTGCCCGCAATCGGAAAGCCGGAACCCGCCGCCCAGCAATTCGCCCTTGCCATTGGCCGCCGCGCCATTGCCGCACAGCCAGGGTTCCCCCGAATGGCAGGCCGGGCAATGGCCGCAGGCCGGCAAGAACGCCATCACCACCCGCGTGCCCGGCTGCAACCGCGCGCCCGGCCCGGCGGCCAGCACCCGCGCCACCGCTTCATGGCCCAGCGCCATCGGCAGCGGGCGCGGGCGATCGGCGTTCACCACCGAAAGATCGCTGTGGCACAGGCCCGCCGCCTCGATCGCCACCAGCAGTTCGCCCGGCCCCGGCGGTGCCAGATCAAGCTGTTTCAGCGTCAACGGCCGGCTGGCGGCATAGGGCTGGGCCGCGCCCATGGCAGACAGAACGGCGGCGGTGGTGGTGGTGATCATGCCCCCACCCTATCGGGCAAACGCGCCGCCGCCAATGTGGCGCGGGCCAGCGCGGCGGTGGAATTGATCAGCGGCACCGCCACATCGCCCGGCCCCAGCACCAGCGGCACTTCGGTGCAGGCGGCGATGATCACATCGGCGCCCGCCGCCGCCAGCCGCGCCGCTTGCGCCGCCAGCGCGGCGCGCGGGGCCGCACCGGTGTCGCCGGCCTTGATGGCATTCACCGCCGGCTGCACCATGGCCAGATCGCCGTTCAACACCGGCACCGGGCAGCTGCGGCCATAAAGATCCAGCGCCAGTGTGGCCCCCACCGCCAGCACGCCGATGGCGCGCGGGTTCAGCGCCATGGCCTCGGCCACGGCGGCATCGATCATCGAAACAAACGGCGCGGCGGTGATGGCAGCGGCCCAGCCGTGCGCGGCGTTGCACGGCATCGCCAGCACCTGCGCGCCCTGCCCCGCCAGCCCGGCGGCCATCGCCGCCAGCGCCGGGCCGGGCGATGCCGCGCCGTGCAGCGCCGCCGCGTTGCGATCGGGCACATGCGGGTTGGAATCGATCAGCACGCGCGGATGATCGGCATCGCGCGCCGCTGCCACGCCGGCCACCAGCAGGGCCAGGAAATCGGCGGTTGCCGCCGGCCCCATGCCGCCGATCACGCCGATCGTGCGCCAGCCGGGCATCAGTTGAAGGCGGGATCGCGCAGCACATCGGCAAAGGCCGACAGCGATGGCGATCCGCCGGTGTGCAGGAACAGCACCCGCTGCCCGGCAAACGCGCCCGCCTGCGCCAGGCCGATCAGCCCGGCCATCGCCTTGCCGCTGTAAACCGGATCCAGCAATATCCCTTCGGCCTGCGCCAGCAGCCGCACCGCCGCCACCATCGCGCGCGTGGGCAGCGAATAACCGGGGCCCACCCAATCATCCAGCGCCACGATATCGCCGGCCAGCGGCTGCGGCGTGCCCAGCAGATCGGCGGTGGCCTGCGCCAGTTTCAGCACATTGGCTTCCTGTTCGGCACGGGGCCGGCGCACGTTGATGCCGGTAACGGGAATCGGCGCGTTCAGCGCCACCAGCCCGGCCACCAGCCCCGAATGGGTGCCGGCGCTGCCCGATGCCACCACGATCCGATCAAAGGCCACGCCGGCATCAAAGGCCTGGGCCATGATTTCCTGCGCGCAGGCGGCATAGCCCAGCGCCCCCAGCGGGCTGGACCCACCGCCCACGATCACATAGGGCCGCCCGCCTGCCGCCGTCACCGCGGCCGCTTCGGCCGCCAGTTCGGCGGCCAGATCGGCCCCGGCCTTCACCATGCGCACAGCGGCCGCGCCCATCAGATCGAACAGCAGATTGTTGCCCAGCGCCGCCGGCGTGTAGCTGCCGGGCACCCGTTCCTCGATCACCAGCCGGCAGGCCAGACCCTCTTTGGCGGCCGCCGCCAGGGTGAGGCGGCAATGGTTGGATTGCGGCGCCCCCACGGTGATCAGCGTATCGGCCCCGTGGGCCAGCGCATCGGCCACCAGAAATTCCAGCTTGCGCGTCTTGTTGCCGCCGCCGGCCAGGCCCAGCAGATCGTCGCGCTTGATCCACAGATCAGCGCCCAGCGCCGCCGAAAGCCGCGGCATCGCTTCCAGCGGGGTGGCACCCTGCGTGTAGCGGCGGCGGGCAAAACGCGCGAGATTCATCGAGAAAATCCTTCAAACACTCACATGGCAAAGCGCAACGAGGCCATCAGCGATTGCGCGGTGAACCCGCTGGCCTGCCGCCGGTCATAGCCCAGCACGGCCACGAAGCCGCCGCCGGCATAGGCAAATTGCCCGCCCAGTTGCAGTTCACTGGGGCGGATCGCATCGGCGTTCAGCACGAAATCGGTGCCGCCGCCGGCAAAGCGGCCGCCCAGCGCCAGGGCGGCTGCGCCCAGCTGGCTGACATAGCCGCCGCGCAGGCCGATTCGCCACGCGCCATCGCCCGACGGCACGACATAATCGGCCGACAGCGCCGCCGTGTTGGTGGTGATCGTCTGGCTGGAGGCATTCATGGTCAGCGCCAGGCTGCCCATGCCGGTTTCGGTAAAGCCGTTCTGCTGCACCGTCAGCCAGCTGATGCTGTTGGATGGCATGATCGCCAGCCGCCCGGCCTTCAGGCTGTATCCCAGCGTGCCGCTGGCGCCATAGCTGGTGCCGCGCCACGCCGCCGTGATCGCGCCGGTCTGGGTGCCAAGGCTGAATTCCCGCCGCGAGCTGTAGCTGGAAAAACCGTAATTGCCGCCAGCCGCCACAAAGAAGCCGCCGAACCGCTTGGCGGCATAGACATCCACCTGGTTGGTGGTGATCAGCAACGGCTTGCCCGCCACCCCGCCATAACGCACATCCGACCAGCCGATATTATAGGCCACACCCACCGCATCCAGCCCGATCACCGGAATATCCGCCCCGATCGCCAGCCCCAGCATGTTGCCGGAAAAGCCCTGGGTGTTGGCCGCATCGCTCTGCCGGATGAAATTGCCGCTTTCCTGAATCCACAGCGTCAGGCCGTTCAATGTGCCCAGTTCGTCGCGGCTGCCGCCCAGCCTGATCGCAGTCAACCGCTGCGCCACCGCGCCCTGCCCCGGATCGGCCAGGCTGGCCGCCATGCGCAGCGGTGCCATGGTGAAGCTGGCCGGGGTGAGCACGCGATAGGCCGCCAGGAATTCCGCCTGGGTGGCCAGGTTGCCGATCGCCGGGCCCAGCGTGGCATCACCGGCCAGCGCCACCAGCGAGGCATCGAAGAAATTGGCCATGCCGCTGGCCAGACCGACCTGGGTTGCCGTCTTGCGGTTGAGCGTGACCGACACGCTGTTCGCTCCCACCTGCGCGCTGCCCAGCGCATAAAGGAACGGCACGCTGGCGGTATCCACCAGCCCGGCGGCATTGGCCGCGGTGATGCCGCCGGCGGCGGTGAGCAGGGTGAGCGTCTGGCTGCTGGTGATGCCCGAAACCGCCACCTTCAGCCGGCTGGTATCGGCAAAGCTGGCCGCGCCTGTCACCACCAGGCCGGGCTGGCCGCCGCGCACCGCGATGGTCAGGGTGCTGGCCCCGCTCATCGCCAGGCTGGACAGGGTGGGCGGCGCGGTGGCCGAAAGATCCAGCGCCGTCGCCCCCGAAATGGTCAGCGCCAGCGCGCCGCCGCTGCTCACCGGGCCGGTGATCACCGCGCCGCCGCTCATGGTCAGGCTGTTGGCGGCGCTGCCCAGCGCCAGCCGGCCGGTGATGCGCCCGCCGGTCAGCGCCACGCTGGTGGCACCATTGCCGCCCACCACATCGCCCACGATGCTGCCGCTGTTGCTGATCGTTACCGCCGCGCTGCCGGCCGAAAGATCGATGGCGCGCGCCGCCTGGCCGCTGGCGGCGGCCACCTGGATGCTGCCGCTGTTGCTGATGCTGGTGATGCTGCCGGCCAGATCGGCGATGCCGAAACCGGCATTGATGCCACTGGCCTGCACCGCGATGCTGCCGCTGTTCACCACGCTGGCCAGGCTGGCCCCGGCCTGCACCACCACGCCGGCGGCAATGCCGCCGGTGCCGGCCGCCGCGCTGCTGGACGCCGGGGTGAGCAGGCTGCCAACGGTGAGCGAACCGGCGTTGCTGAACGCCGGCACCACTGCGCCGGCGCGCAGTTCAAGGCCGATGGCGGTGGCATCGGTGGCGGCAACGCTGATATCGGACCCCGTCTGGGTGGCGATGCCGCCGGCCAGCTGCACCTGCCCCGGTGCCAGCCCGGCCGCGCCCAGCACGATGCCGCTTTGCGCCGTGCCGCGGTTGCGGCCCTGCGCCGCCATGCGGCCCCTGTTGATGATGGCAAAGCCGTCGCTGCCACTGCCCACCGCGCCCAGCAGCACCGGATCACTGGCAGCAGGCGCAACCAGGATCAGCGGCGTGCCGGCAAAGGCTGCGATGCTGCCCTGCACCAGCTGGGCGGTGGCGGCGGCACCGGCCGCCGGCGGCGGCACCACCGCGCCATTGACATCAAGGAAATAGCGATCGTTGACAAAGCCGCCGCCGATGGAGGCGGCGATGCGCACGCCGGCCACGCCTGCCACCGCATCCAGCAGCGTGCCATTGTTGCTGAAGCCCTGATCGGCCCCCACCTGGATGGCCTGGCCGCTGGTCAGCCGGCCGCTGATCGGGGCCAGGATCGCCAGCCCGGTGTTGCCGCTGCCGGTGGCCGACAAGGTGCCGAACGTCTGCACATTGCCGGTGACGGGCGCCGCGATCACGATGCCGCGGCTGCCGGTGCCGGCCACGGCAACCCCGCCCAGCGTGATGTCGCCCACGAACGGCGCCGCGATCAACACGCCGGTGGCGGCATCACCGGTCACCGAAAAGCGCGACTGGGTGCTGCCGGCGATGCTGCCGGTGAACGGGCCGGGGCCACTGACCCACAGGCCGATGTTGCCGGTCGCCCCGGTGGCGGTGCCGATCACCGAAACCAGGCCATTGTTGGTGAAACTGCCGCTGGCGGTGGCGGCGCTGTCGATGCGCACGCCCACGGCATTGATCGAACCGCTGCTGGTGATGGTGCCGGCGTTGCTCAGGCTGTTGGCGCTGTTGATGGTGGCGGCGGTGCCATCGGTGACGGTCACGCTGATGCCGGCGTTCACCGCGACATTGGCGCTCTGGCCGCTGCTGGCGGTGGCGGTGATGATCGGCGTGGTCTGATTGGCGCTGATCGTCACGGTCTGGGCGCTGGCGCTGCCGGCCAGGCTGGTGGCGGCAAGCAGGGCCAGACGAAGGCGGGCGGGCGGCGAAATCATCATGGCAGCATCCGAAACAGCGAAGATGGGGGAATGCGCGCCTGCATAGCCCATGGCCGGCGAGAATCCAGCCCAAAGCGCCCGGCCGCCCCGCCGCTGCGCCCTGCTGCCCGGCCTGGCCGCTTGCCCGGCTTCAGTCCCCAAACCAGATCGGCGGCCGCCGCTGCGCCCAGGGCGCGGCCTGTTCCAGCTGGAAGGCCAGATCCAGCAGCCTTGCATCATCGCCGCGCCGGCCGGCAAAATGCATGCCCAGCGGCAGGCCCGCCGTGGTCTGCATGATCGGCACGCTCATCGCGGCTGCGCCCACCAGATTCTGCACCGGCGTGTAGGCGACGATGCGCATCATGTCGGCCAGCACATCGGCCGGCGGGCGGTGATGGCCCAGCAGGCCGATGGGAATGGCATGGCGCGCCAGCACGGGGGTGAGCAGCAGATCATGATCGGTGAACCAGGCGTTGTAGGCATCGCGATAGCCGGCCAGCCGGCCCATCAGCGCGCCGGCATCGGCCGGGGCAACGCCTGCGCCCATGGCCGCCAGATGGCGGGTCAACGGCTCCAGCCGGGCCACGCCATCGGGGCCAAGGCCCTTGTTCACTACGGCCACCGCTTCGGCCGCGCCCATGGCCCACAACAGGGTGAAATCGCGGGCAAAGGCCCCGCCATCGAACGGCATGGCCACATCCAGCACGTTGTGGCCCATGGCCTTCAACAGGTCGCGGGTGCGGGCGATGCCGCCCAGCACTTCGGCATCGGGCGCGGCATTGTCGGCCCCGGCGGTGACGACGCCGATGCGGAAGCGTTCACCCACCGGGCCGGCCAGGCGCGGCACCGGCACCAGGCCCGCGCCGCCATCGCCCTGCAGGGATGCCATGGTGAGCGCAGCATCGCGCACCGATCGGGTGAGGACATGATCGACCGCCACGTCGGCCGGATCATCGCCGCGCTTCTGCCCCGCCAGCCGGCCCCGGCTGGGCTTGAAGCCGAACAGGCCGCACAGATTGGCCGGGATGCGGATGGAGCCGCCGCCATCATTGGCATGGGCAATCGCCACCACGCCCGCCGCCACCGCCGCCGCGCTGCCGCCCGATGAGCCGCCGGGCGAGAATTCCGGATTCCACGGGTTGCGGGTGGGGCCGTGCGACAGCGGCTCGGTCACGCACATCAGGCCAAATTCGGGCGTGGCGGTCTTGCCGATCGGGTTGACGTTCATCCGGGTGAAGGCATCGACAAACGCCTCGTTCGCGCTGGCCGGCGGCACCTGATCAAACGCCCGGCTGCCATGCCTGGTCGGCCAGCCCTTGTAGTCGTTGAGATCCTTGATGAAGGTGGGGATGGACGGAGTGCGCGCATCGGCCGGCAGCCGGGCGATGGCGCCGGGCCGATCGATCAGCACGGCACAGTTCAGCCGGGCCTGGGCCGCATCGGCGCGATCCAGCGCGGCGACCAGCACATCGCGGGCCGTCGTCTCGCCGCTGCGCATGCGCGCCGCCAGCGCGGTGGCATCGGCGGGCGGGGCGGGCCGCTGCGCCGCGGCCGGCACGGCGGCCAGCGCCGCGCCACTGGCCAGCAACTGCCGGCGGTTCATGCGCACCTCGGCCATGTCATCCTCCCCCAAACATCCGGCGCAGGGTGGCACGCCGCCTGCAACCACGCCAGCCCCCACGTGCGGCCACCGCACCCACACCCGGCTGCCACCGGGGCCGCAAGGTCGGCCACCGCGCGCACCAGTCTGGCCACGAAAACCGCCGGATTTGCCCGCCGAAATCGCCCCCGAATCCCACAAACCAGCCCCGCCCCGGCCAGAGGAGTGAAATTTATCGCTGAATAACAATGCTTTGCCGGCGCGCTGTCCTACAGCCCCGATTTCAGGGCATAATCGGCCGGTTCCTTGAAAATCGCATCGTCAATCGGCCGCTTCATTTGCGGGCGAACACCTGGTGTCCCGCCAGCCAGGTGCCCGTCACCTTGATCTTCCACAAATCACCGTCCGGCGCGGTGAACGGGTCGCGCTCCAGCGTGATGAAATCGGCCCATTTGCCCGGCTCCAGCGTGCCGACCATGGTTTCGGCATGGCCGGCCCGCGCCGCCCAGGTGGTGAAGCCGGCGAAGGCATCGATCAGGCTCAACTTCTCCCACGGGCGCCAGCCGCCGGCCGGCAGACCATCGCGCGATTGCCGCGTCACGGCGGCGTGGATGCCGAACATCGGATCGGGCGGCTCCACCGGGAAATCGCTGCCCAGCGCCAGCTGCGCGCCGCTCTGCCTGATCGCGGCCCAGGCATAGGCGCCGCCCAGCCGGCCCTCGCCCAGCCTGGCTTCGGCCATGCCCTTGTCGGACGTGGCGTGGGTGGGCTGCATCGATGCGATCACCTTCAGGCTGGCAAAGCGGCCCAGATCGGCCATATCGAGGATCTGGGCATGTTCGTTGCGGTGGCGCAGCCTGACGCGCTCCGCCTCCGGCACGGCGGCAAAGCCGTCCATGGTCGACCGGTTGGCCGCGTCGCCAATGGCGTGGACGTTGACTTGAAAGCCGTCGCGGCTGGCGTCGGTGATCAGCGCCTTCAAGCGATCGGGCGGCAGGATTTCCAGCCCGCGCGTTGACGGCATGTCGGCATAGGGAGCGATCAGATAGGCGCCACGGCTGCCCAGCGCCCCATCAGACACCAGCTTCATTGCTTGCATGGCGATGCGGTCGCCATAACTCCACGGGATCGGGCCATTGGGTGCGATCGCCTTGCGATTGTCGGGCCCGCCGGCCATCGCATAGATGCGCGCGGTCAGCTTGCCGGCCTTGGCAAAGCGCACGTATCGATCCCAGGTGGGCTTGTCCATGCCGGCATCATGCGCGCCGGTCAGGCCGGTTTCGGCCATGGTTTCCAGGGATTTTTCCAGCACCAGATCAAGGCGTTGTTCATCATCATCGGGGATGACGCGGGTGATCAGCGCCATCGCCTTGTCCACGAACACGCCGGTGGGGTTGCCGGCGGCATCGCGGATGATCTCGCCGCCATCGGGGGCCTTGGTGTCGCGCGTGATGCCGGCGGCCTTCAGCGCGGCGGTGTTGGCCCAGCCGGCATGGCCATCAACCCGCGCAAACCAGGCCGGGCGATTGCCGGTGGCGGCATCCAGTTCGGCGGCAGTGGGAAAACGGCCGATCAGCTTGCCATCGGCATACCAGCGCTCCTGATTCCAGCCGCGACCCAGGATCCAGCCGGCGGCCGGCGTGCCGGCCTTGATGCGGGCCAGAGCTTGCGGGATCGAGGCGGTGTCGCGCAGATCGACCACCAGCTTCAGTTCGCCCAGCCGCATGACATGGCCGTGCGCATCGATCAGGCCGGGCCACAGCGTGGCGCCCTGCATGTCCACCCGGGCGCCGGCCGGCAGCGCGGCACTGGCCGGCAGCGTCGCCTTCACCTTGCCATCATCGTCAACCACCAGGGCGGCAAAGCGGTGCAGTTCGCCCTTGCCATCCAGCGTATAGCCATTGGCATTGTGGTAGACCGTATCGGCCAGCGCCGGCATGGCCACGCCCAGCAGACAGGCGAACAGCAACGTCTTCATGATTTTCCCCCTGTATTATCAATATCTTAATCGTTATTCTTGTCCTTCACCAGCCGCCGGATCAGGCTGGAGGTGTCGTTGCGGTTGCCGCCAAGTGCCTGAATATCGGCATAGAATTGATCGACCAGCGCAGCCATCGGCAACGGCACGCCCAGCCGCCGGGCCTCGTCCAGCGCCAGGCCCAGATCCTTGCGCATCCAGTCCACCGCAAAGCCGAAATCAAACTGGCCGCGCACCATGGTGGCGGCGCGATTGTCCATCTGCCAGCTTTGCGCCGCACCCTTGCCGATCACATCCACCACCGCGGCCATGTCCAGCCCGGCCTTCATCCCCAGCGCCAGCCCTTCCGACAGGCCGGCCAGGATGCCGGCGATGCACAACTGGTTGACCATCTTGGTCAATTGCCCGCAGCCAGCCGGCCCCATATGGCCAATGCGCAGGGCATAGGCGGCCATCACCGGCTCGGCGGCGGCAAAGGCGGCGGCGCTGCCGCCGACCATGATGGTCAATTTGCCATTTTCCGCCCCGGCCTGACCGCCCGACACCGGCGCATCCACCACCAGCAGCCCACGCGCCTCGCCATCAGCGGCCAGCCGCCGGGCGATGGCGGCGGACACCGTGGTGTGATCGATGAACAGGCTGCCCGGCGCCATGGCGGCAAAGGCGCCATCCGGCCCCAGCGTCACCGCTTCCAGATCGGCATCGGCCCCCACGCAGGCGATCACCACATCGGCGCCTGCGGCCGCTGCCGCCGGCGTTGCCGCGCTGCGGCCGCCATGGGCTGCCACCCAGGCCGCCGCCTTGCCCGGCGTGCGGTTGTAGACGGTGAGACGATGCCCGGCGGCGGCCAGATGCCGGGCCATCGGCGCGCCCATCACCCCCAGGCCCAGAAATGCGATGGTCTGCAACGTGTCCTGCCCCATGGCGATGGGCTTAGACCCGGTTGGTCGGGGTTTCAACCGGGCAGGAACAGCGAAACCACATCACGCGCCAGCCGGGCCGGACGCATGGTGGCAACATCGATGCAGCACCAGGTGCTCTTCACTTCGGCCAGCACCTGTTCGCCGCGCTGGAACAGGGTGGTGAAAAACGCCCGCGCGCCCTGCACGCCTTCGGCGACCACGCTGGCCACCACATCATCCTCCAGAAAGGCCGGCGCCCGATAGCTGATGTTGTGATTGAGCGCGACCCACAGATGGTTGGCCACCGCATCGGCCGGGGCGGTGTTCTGCCAATAGGCCACCACCGCATCCTGCACCCAGCGCAGATAGACGGCATTGTTGACATGGCCCATATGGTCGATATCGGCCGCTGCCACTGCCACATCATGCCGATACATCTACCGCTCCTGCCCCCGTGTTGGCACAGCCTGCCCATGGTTGCTGCGGTGCGTCAAGCCGGTGATTCCCCCAGCCCGCATCTGCCAGTAGCGCGGCGGCCCCTGCGGCGTTATGGAACGGCGATGAACGCGCAAATGCCCGAAACCCCGGCCGCCAGCCTGCCGATCTGCCTTGCCGATGTGGAGGCCGCCGCCGCCAACATTGCCGGCAAGGTGATCCGCACCCCCTGCCTGAAATCGGAAACCCTGAGCCAGATGACCGGCGCGCAGGTCTGGCTGAAGTTCGAAAATCTCCAGTTCACCGCCGCCTACAAAGAACGCGGTGCGCTCAACCGGTTGCTGTCGCTGTCGACAGAGGAGCGGGCCCGCGGTGTGATCGCCGCATCGGCCGGCAATCATGCCCAGGGGCTGGCCTATCACGCCCGCCGGCTGGGCATTCCGGCCACCATCGTGATGCCGCGCTTCACCCCGATCGTGAAGGTGCAGCAGACCGAGAATCATGAGGCCACGGTGGTGCTGTTCGGCGAGAAATATGATGACGCCAGCACCCATGCCCTTGAACTGGCCCAGAAAAAGGGCCTCGTCTATGTCCACCCCTTTGATGATCCCAAGGTGATGGCCGGCCAGGGCACGGTGGGGCTGGAGATGCTGGAAGATGTGCCCCAGCTTGATACGCTGGTGGTGCCCATCGGCGGCGGTGGCCTGATTTCCGGCATCGCCACCGTGGCCAAGGCGCAGCGGCCCGACATGGCGGTGATCGGCGTGCAGGCCGAGCTGTATCCATCGATGTATGGCGCCATGAAGGGCCAGCCGGCGCTGTGCGATGGCGATACGCTGGCCGAGGGCATCGCGGTCAAGACCCCCGGCCGCCTGACCCAGGACGTGGTGCGCGCCCTGGTGGATGATATCGTGCTGGTGGGCGAACGCGATCTGGAACGCGCCGTCGCCCTGCTGCTGGGCATCGAGAAGACCGTGGTCGAAGGCGCCGGTGCCGCCGGGCTGGCCGCGCTGCTCGCCCATCCCCGCCGCTTCAAGGGGGCCAATGTCGGCCTGGTGCTGTGCGGCGGCAACATCGATACCCGCCTGCTGGCCAATGTGCTGCTGCGCGATCTGGCGCGGGCCGGGCGGCTGGCCCGCCTGCGCATCCGCCTGAAGGATCGACCCGGCCAATTGTTTGAAGTGGCCCGCATTTTTGATCAACAGCAGGTGAATATCCTGGAAGTCTATCACCAGCGCGTGTTCACCAATCTGCCGGCCAAGGGCCTGATCACCGATGTGGAATGCGAAACCCGCGACCGCGACCATCTGGAACGGCTGATCGAGGCGCTGCGGGCCGCCGGCTATGACGTGCGCATGGTGGAGGCAGACTGAACCCATTTGCGGCTTGCGCTGCCGCAAGCCTGGGGTAGCATCGCCGTTAACAGGGGCGGGGACTGGCCATGCGGTGTGGCCGGCCCGATGGGCTGCGAGGGCGAGAGGCATCTGGTGTGACCGACCAGTCGTATCGATTTCCACGGTTTTTCGTGACCGCGCCGGCCCCCTGCCCCTATCTGCCGGGGCGGACGGAGCGCAAGGTGTTCGCCGAACTGAAGGGCGACGAGGCCCAGCAGATGTCCGAAGCGCTGGGCCGAATCGGCTTCCGGCGCAGCCAGAATGTTGTCTACCGCCCCAGTTGCGACGGCTGCCAGGCCTGTGTGTCGGTGCGGGTGCCCACCGCCCGGTTCCAGCCGGGGCGCAGCCAGCGCAGGCTGCTGGCCGCCCACGCCGATCTGGAGGTGCATGCCTGCGAACCCTGGGCGACCGAGGAACAATGGGCCCTGTTGCGCCGCTATCTGGCCGCCCGCCACCCCGGCGGCGGCATGGCGGCGATGGATGCGCATGATTTTGCCGACATGATCGAACAATCGCCGGTGGATACGGTGATCGTCGAATATCGCGAGCCCGCCAGCGATGGCCGGCTTGGCCGCCTGGTCGGCTGCTGCCTCACCGACAAGCAGGCCGATGGCCTGTCGATGATCTACAGCTTCTACGAACCCGAATCGGCTGATGGCAGTGGCCGCAGCGGCTTGGGCAATTTCATCATCATGGACCATATCCTGCGCGCCGCCCGCGCCGGCCTGTCCTATGTCTATCTGGGATACTGGATCGAAGGCTGCAACCGCATGGCCTACAAGACGAAATTCAGACCGGTCGAGGCGCTGATCGGCGGCCAGTGGCGCGAACAGGCCTGAACCGGTTTTGACACTATTGACGAATTCGCCGGGATTCAGGAAAAAAATCGCGCCTTTTCAACGAACCGTTCCGCCTGCCGATGCGACACAAGTGGCGCATCTCGCCTGTGTCACAGCGGCCTGCCCTGCCAGAACCATCCCCCATCGGGCGTTGCCATGATGACAGATCTTGGCAGTGTAGGACAGAAGGCACGCGGCCAGCGCCCACGCCGTCAGGGAATCAGCCGGTCCAGCATCCCCGTCGCCAGCGCGGCCTTCACATGATCGATGAAGGCCCGCAATTTGGGCAGCACCTGGGCGTGGCCGGGATAATGCAGGAACAGGCCGGGGCTGGTGGGGGCCAGTTCGGGCAGCACCAGCTGCAGTTCGCCGCTGGCCAGCGCCGGGGCGGCCAGCGGTTCGGCCAGTTGCGCCAGCCCCAGACCGCGGATGGCCAGCGCCAGCAGCGCGCTGGCATCCGATACGATCACCCGGCCGCGCACCGCCACATCGATCACGCGATGGCCGTCGGCAAAGCGCCACGGCACGATCACGCCGCTGCCGTGCAGGCGGTGGCGGATGCAATCATGATGGCGCAGATCGGCCGGGCTGGCCGGCGTGCCGCGCTGGGCCAGATAGGCCGGCGATGCGGCAGTGACAAAGCGGAACGGCGGTGACAGGCGCACGCTGATCATGTCGGCTTCCAGCAGTTCGCCGATGCGGATGCCGGCATCATGGCCGCTGGCGGCCAGATCGATCACCGCATCCTCGCCGGCGATTTCCACATCCACATCGGGATAACGGGCGCAGAAATCGGCAATGATCGGTTCGATCAGCAACGGCACCACGGCGCGCGGCATGTTGATGCGCAACAGGCCGGCCGGCCGTTCGCCCAGGGTGCGGGCGCTTTCCCAGGCGCTCACCAGGCTGGCAAAGGCCGGTGCCGCCTGGGCGTGGAACAGCGCGCCGGCTTCGGTCAGGCCCACCGATCGGGTGGTGCGGATGAACAGCGGCACGCCGATCCGGTCTTCAAACTGGCGGATGGTCTGGCTGATCGCCGATGGCGACACCGCCAGATCCTCGGCCGCCAGCCGGAACGACGAACGTTCAGCCACGCGCAGGAAGGCTTCGAGGCCATCGAGCAGGTTGCGCGGGATTGTGTAGCTGTTCTTCATGGGGCGCGTATCATTATCCGGATTAACTCACGTCTGAGTGTGACTTAAAACATCCCCATCGGCAAGCCATCCCCCGGCCGCCGAACCGGAAAAAAAGGAACCCACACCATGATCACCCGCCGCAGCATCGATCGCCTGACCATCGCCACCCTGGTGCTGGCCGCCGCCATGCCCTTCATGGCCATCAGCCCGGTGCAGGCCGCCCCGGTGGATTGCGCCGCCCAGGCCCAGAGCATCGCCGCCCGTGCCGGCGCCGCCGATCCCAAGGCCGCGGCCAGGGCGCTGCGCACCGCCCGGCTCGCCGCGAAAATCTGTGAAGAAGGCAACGGCCATGAAGCCGCGAAGAAATTTCGCCTGGCCCAGAGCCAGCTGGGCACCAGCGTGCAGCTGGCCGAGCGGCGCTGACACAAGCCGGCCGGCGCATCCCCGCCGGCCGGCCTGGCGGCGGCCACCTTGCAGGGTGGCCGCCGCTTTTTCTACAGCCCGGCCAGCGCCACCAGCCGGGCGGTGGACGGATCAAAGCCCAGATCATCGCCGGCGATCAGCGCATTGGCCAGTTCCTTGCCCAGTTCCACGCCCCACTGATCAAAGGGGTTGAGGCCCAGCAGCACGGCGGCGACAAAGGTGCGATGTTCGAAGAAGGCCAGGGCCGCGCCCAGCGTGCGAGCATCCAGCCGATCGAGCAGCAGGGTGGACGATGGCCGGTTGCCGGGGAAGGTCTTGGCGCGGGCCAGCGCCGCATCGCCGCCCGACAGCGCCAGCGCCGCATCGAAACTGCGGCCCTTCAGCAGCGCGGCGCCCTGGGCCAGCATGTTAGCCAGCAATTGCCGGTGGTGGGTGGCGGGCAGGCCGTGGCCGGGGGTTTTCACGCCGATGAATTCGATGGGGCCGATGGCGGTGCCCTGGTGCACCAGCTGGAACACCGCATGCTGGGCATCGGTGCCGGTGCCGCCCCAGGTGATGGCGGCGCTGGGGCCGGGCAGCGGATCGCCGCTGCGGCCCACCCGCTTGCCGTTCGATTCCATTTCCAGCTGTTGCAGATAGGCCGGCAGCAGCCGCAGCCGTTCATCATAGGCGAACACGCCGCGCGTGGCCTGGCCCTGGCCATGGGCGGCCCACACATCGGCCAGCGCCGCCAGCACCGGCAGGTTGCGGGCCAGCGGCGCATCACGGAAGTGCACATCCATTGCCGCCGCCCCGGCGCGCAGGTCCGCCAGCGCATCGGGGCCGCAGCGCACCGCCAGCGGCAGGCCCACGGCCGACCACAGGGAATAGCGGCCACCAACCGTTTCGGCAAAATCCAGCACGGTGCCCGCGCCCCAGGCCCGCGCGCGATCCGGCCGGGCGGTGATGGCAATGGCCTGGGCGCGGGGATCGCCGCTGCCGGCCGCGGCCAGCCAGTCCAGCGCGCTGTGCGCATTCGTCATAGTTTCGGCGGTGGTGAAGGTCTTGGACACGATGACCAGCCGGGTGGCCGCCGGATCGCAGACGGCCAGCGTGCGGGCCAGCGCCTCGCCATCGATGTTGGCGACGACATGGATGGTGGGGCCCCCGATATTATTGGCGCAATCGCGCCCCAGCGCATCGATCAGCAGCGCCGGGCCCAGCGCCGATCCGCCGATGCCGATGTGGATGACATCGCGCACGCCATCGGCCCGCAGGCGATCGGCGCAGGCGGCGACGGCGGCGGCCGATGCAGCGGCGGTGGCGACATGATCGGCGCGGCCCACCCCGCGTTCGGCCATGTGGGTGGCGGCCCGGCCTTCGGACGGGTTGACGATTTCGCCGGCGAACAGGCGATCACGCCAGCCCGGCAGATCGGCGGCCATCGCGGCGGCCAGCAGCTGATCCAGCACGGGCAGCGGCAGCGCCAGGCGCGACAGATCGGCATGGATGCCGCACACGGCCAGCGACAGCCGATCCAGCCGATCCGGCTCTGCCGCGAACAGGGCCTGGATATCGACCGGCGCGGCGCCGGCCGCGCGAAGGGCGGCAAGATTGTCCATGGCGGTGGTTTTCCGGCCTGGCACGGTGATTGTCCAGCGCAATATCGTGAGGAGATGCTTGACCGGAACGCCGGATGCGCTCAACGCACGGCGCAATGGCGCGCAAGCACAAGCCCTTGCCCGATGCCGGCATTGGCCGGACCGAACGGCTGGCCCGGCTGGCCGGCTGGGCGCGCGATGTGCTGGGCCATGATTTTGCCGATCCCGCCCTGATCGATCGCGCGCTCACCCACGGCAGCGCGACGCGGACGGCGGGCGGTTCCTATCAGCGGCTGGAATTTCTGGGCGATCGCGTGCTTGGCTGCGTGGTCGCCAGCCTGCTCTATGGCCAGCATGATGAGGCCGAAGGCCGCTTGACGGCGCGGCTGCATGCCATGGTGGAAGGGCCGGCCAACGCGCGGGTGGCGCGCGGCTGGGGCGTGGAGCCGTTGATCGCCATGGAGCCGGTGAGCCGCACCAAGGGCCTGGCCGACAGCGACAATGTGCTGGGCGATGTGGCCGAAGCGCTGGTGGCCGCCGTCTATGTGGATGGCGGCTGGCCGGCGGCGGAACGGCTGGTGACGCGCCACTGGGGGCCGATGATGCAGGCCGAACAGCCCTATCTGGTGGATCCAAAGAGCAGCCTGCAGAACTGGGCGCTGAAACGCCGGCTGGGCATGCCCGAATATGTGGTGATCGACCGGCAGGGCCCCGATCACGCCCCGCACTTCACCGTGGAGGTGGCGGTGCGCGGGGCACCGCCCGTCCATGGCCACGGCCGTTCCCGGCAGGAAGCCGAAAAGGCCGCCGCCACCGCCCTTCTGAAAGCGCTTGAACCATGACCGACGAAACCAGCCGCTGTGGCGCGATTGCCGTGGTGGGCGCCCCCAATGCCGGCAAATCCACCCTGGTCAACGCGCTGGTGGGCCAGAAGGTGGCGATTGTTTCGGCCAAGGTGCAGACGACCCGGCAGCGGCTGGTGGGCATTGCCGTGGCCGGGCCGGCGCAGTTGCTGCTGGTGGACACGCCGGGCATTTTCCGCCCGCGCCGCCGGCTGGATCGCGCCATGGTGAAAGCGGCCTGGGATGGCACCGATGATGCCGATCTGATCGCGCTGGTGATCGATGCCAAGGCCGGGCTGAAGGGCGAGGTGCCGGCCATCGTGGCGGCGCTGGCCGGCCGGCGCGAGCGCAAATATCTGATCCTGAACAAGGTGGATATGTGCGTGAAGGAAAAGCTTCTGGTGCTGGCGCAGGAGCTGAACGGCCGCGTGGCGTTCGAGGAGACCTATTTCGTTTCGGCCAGCACCGGCGATGGCGTGGCCGGGCTGAAGGCAGCGCTGGCCGCCGCCATGCCGACCGGCCCGTGGCATTATCCCGAAGACCAGTTGAGCGATGCCACCACCCGCCTGATGGCCAGCGAGCTGACCCGCGAGCAGCTGTATCTGCAACTGCACGCCGAACTGCCCTATAGCGCCACCATCGAGACGGAGAAGTGGGAGGAACGGCGCGACGGCAGCACCGCCATCCACCAGCAGATCATCGTGGAGCGCGACAGCCAGCGCGCCATCGTGCTGGGCAAGGGCGGCACCCGCATCCGCGAGATTGGCGCGGCGGCACGGGCGGCGATCAGCGATCTGACCGGCCGGCCCGTGCACCTGTTCCTGCACGTGAAGGTGAAGCCCGATTGGGGCGATGATCGCAGCCTGTACAGCGCGGTCGGGCTGGATTTCGTGGATTAGACTGCCAGCAGCCGGCGGCGGCGCAGGCTGGTGCCGATCAGGCCGAAACCGGCGATCAGCATGGCCCAGCTGGACGGTTCGGGGATGATCTCCACGCCCGAAACGATGCCGACACCCGACGCGCCGTTGAGGGTGCCGCTGCCGCCATCATATTCGCCGGTGCCGGTCAGGCTCTGGAAGCGCAGCACGAAATTGTGCAGCGTGATCGACGTGCGCTGTGCCGGGCCGGTGAAATTCAGGATGAATTCCGACGAGGTGGCCGGGAAGGGATTGGCCGGGGTGCCCAGGCCGGCACCGGTGCCCATTTCCAGGCCATCGCCGCCACCGCCCGAACAGTTGTTGGCCGGGCCGCTGGCCTTCAGACAGACCTGCGGATTGTTGGAACCAGCCGGGTTGGGCAGGTTGAGGCCGGTGTTGCTGACCGCAAGAATGTCATACACCGGCGGTGTGCCGACGAACGACCGGCTGGCAATGTTCAGAAAGGCCGGATTGTCGCCCGTGGCATTGCCGGCAGCGGTGGAAAAGCCCACAGCGCTGATGCGG
Source organism: Alphaproteobacteria bacterium (assembly GCA_018970445.1). Taxonomy (GTDB): domain Bacteria; phylum Pseudomonadota; class Alphaproteobacteria; order Sphingomonadales; family Sphingomonadaceae; genus Sandarakinorhabdus. Next base: position 152,667 of record JAGWWF010000005.1, read on the forward strand.
GCACTGGGCAGTGTGCCGCCAAGCGACGACGTGTTGCGGATGGTGGCAAGGAATTGCCACGAACTGGTCCAGGTCGAACCGCTCAGGCTGTGGGTCACGGCCTTGAGTTCATAGGTGACGCGGCCGCCGATATTGGTGAAATCCCGGCGGGTGCCGCCCAAGCCTTCAGACACGCCGATGAAGCTGATCCGCGCCGCATCGCCGTTGTTGGCGTCGGCCGCGTTGAATGTCACCTTGGAAAATTGCGCGCTGACCACGGCCGCAGCCGGGGTGGCCGAAAGGCCGGCGGCCAGCAGTGCAAATCCGATGTGAAATTTGTTCATTTCTCTTGCCTATTCGTTACCCGCACCTGCTTATCGCCGATTCGCAAGCTGCACACAAGACTAAGTGAGAGTTAACAAAGGTCATTTTTCCTTTCCGCAACAAACTGGTCTAGACAGGCCATGATGAAGCGGCTGGACCCTGCCTTGTTGATTGGCCTGCTGGGCCATGGCGAGAACGGAGCGATCGTGCGGCTGTTGACGGCCGAGGGCGGGCTGCAATCGGCCTATGTCCACGGCGGACGCGGCCGGCGGCTGCGGCCGGTGCTGCAGATCGGCAACCGGTTGAGCGTCGATCTGGTGGCACGCGGGGAAACGGCGCTGCCGGTGGCCAGCGTGCAGCTGCTGGCGGCCAACATGGCGATGCTGCACGGGCCGGCCGGCCTGGCGCTGGTGGATCATGTCACCACGCTGGCGGCGACGCTGCTGCCCGAAGGCGTGGCCCAGCCGCAGCTGTTTCCCCTGATCGATGCGCTGCTGGCGGCGGCCGGGGCCGGGGCCGAACCGCTGGTGCAGGGCGCGGCGCTGGTGCGGCTGGAACTGGCGCTGCTGGCCGAACTGGGGCTGGGGCTGGATCTGCGTTGCTGTGCGGCCACCGGCAGCCCGGATGATCTGGCCTTTGTTTCACCCCGGTCGCGCCAGGCGGTGTCGCGCGGCGCCGGCCGGCCGTGGGCGGCGCGTTTGCTGCCCTTGCCGGCGTTCCTTATCGGCGCTGGCGCGGCGACGATGCCGGATGTCGCCGCCGGCTTGCGCCTGACCGGGCATTTCCTGGCCCGCGATGCGCTGGCCGGTCAGGCCCGGCGCGAGGCGGTGCTGCACGGCCGCGGCCGCGTGGTTGCCGGGCTGACCGGCGAAGGCTGAACAGCACGAGGGCCGGCCATCAGGCGATGGCCGGCCCCATGTCGTCTGTGGGATCAATCAGGCGGCGGCCAGACGGCGGCGGCGCAGGGTGGCACCGACCAGGCCGAACCCGGCGATCATCATCGCCCAGCTGGACGGTTCGGGCACGATCACGCCAAAGCCGTTGACATTGGCATTGGTGAGCACGACTTCGCCGCCGTTGCCGTCGGTCGCGGTGCCGCTGACATTGCTGAAGCCCAGCACGAAATTTTCCAGCCGGATCAACGCCTGCGGGGTGGCGAAATTCAGCGCGAACACCTGGTTGGAGGTGGCGCCCTGGGCCACGCCGGTGCCGGTCGCGCTGGCACATTCGCCCAGCGTGCCACCGGTCTTGAGGCAGACCTGCTGCGCGGATGACAGATCGGGCGTGGCGAAGCCGCTGCTATTGTCGAGCACGCGGGTGGTGAACAGACCGCCGGAGGTGGCCACGCTGTTCAGCGGCCGAAACTGGCTGCCCGCCGTGTTGGGATCATCGGTGGAAAAACCGAAGAAGCTGACCTGCGAACCGGTGAACGAGCCGCTGCTGTTGTTGCGCACGCTGGCGGTGAAATTCCAGCGGCGGCCGAAATTGGACGTACCGGTGAAGGTGAATGCCACATCCGCGGTCAGATTGTCCTGCCTGATGCCGTCGACATAACCAAAGTAGCGCCTGACCACAACCGTCGGCACCGACGTGTCCATGATGGCGACGGCGGATGGATCAACCGTCACGACGGCAGCGGCAGGAGCGGATGCCACGCAAGCGGCTATCAATCCGAAACCAATTGCAAAACGATTAATCACGGTAAAGACCCCATTAACTTCGCGAAATCCCAGCCATTTCGCGGTGAAGATACGGCTTGGTTAACGCGCAAGATGCGACGTTTCAACGATTTTTTTGTCCGATCTGCTTGTTGTACGCCATTTGGCCAAAATGGATGATTTTCAGCAACTAATCCATTCTGAACCCGACTATAAGGTAAATTAATAGTTAACGATGCTGCCATTAACTATAATTTCTTCATATTTCGATCACTGTTCAGCCGGGCACTGATCGAATCACGCCCAGCGCAAACCCGCCGGCACCGCGCAACTTGCCGGCAGCCGGCCGCCCCGCTAACGCTTGGCGCATGCCCAGCCCGATCCAAGACAGGGAACCGACGATCCTTGATGCGCCGTTCGATGCAGCGCTGGGGGAACGCTATCTGGTCTATGCCCTGTCCACCATCACCGCCCGTTCCCTGCCCGATCTGCGCGATGGCCTGAAACCGGTGCACCGCCGCCTGTTGTGGGCGATGCGGCTGCTGCGGCTGAACCCGGATCAGGCCTACAAGAAATGCGCCCGCGTGGTGGGTGATGTGATCGGCAAATATCACCCGCACGGCGATGCGTCGGTGTATGATGCCATGGTGCGGCTGGCGCAGGATTTCGCGCTGCGCGTGCCGCTGGTGGATGGCCAGGGCAATTTCGGCAACATCGATGGCGATAATGCCGCCGCCATGCGTTACACCGAGGCCCGGCTGACCGATGCTGCCATCCGCCTGATGGACGGCCTGGACGAAGAATCTGTCCCCTTCCGCACCACCTATAACGGGGAAGAGGAAGAGCCGGAGGTATTCCCCGGCCTGTTCCCCAATCTGCTGGTCAATGGCGCGGCCGGCATTGCGGTGGGCATGGCGACATCGATCCCGCCGCACAACCCGGTGGAGATCGTCGATGCCGCCCTGCACCTGCTGCGCCAGCCCGATGCCGAACCCGTGGCCCTGCTGCAGTTTGTCGGCGGGCCGGATTTCCCCACCGGCGGCGTGCTGGTGGAGCCGCCGGAGAGCATTGCGGAGGCCTATGCCACCGGGCGCGGCAGTTTCCGGCTGCGGGCGCGCTGGGCCGTGGAAGACCAGGGCCGCGGCACCTGGACGATCATCATTTCCGAAGTTCCCTATCAGGTGCTCAAGGGCAAGCTGATCGAGCAGCTGGCCAGCCTGATCACCGAGAAGAAACTGCCGATCCTGGCCGATGTGGCCGACGAGAGCGACGAGGCGGTGCGCATCGTCATCACGCCGAAATCGCGCAATGTCGATGCAGACGTGCTGATGGAAAGCCTGTTCAAGCTGACCGATCTGGAAGTGCGCGTGCCCTTGAACATGAACGTGCTGGATGAAGGCCGGCCGGGCGTGCTGGGCCTGAAACCGGTGCTGGCCAAATGGCTGGTGCACCAGCGCGAGGTGCTGCTCGCCCGCTCCCGCTATCGCCTCGGCCGCATCGATGCGCGGCTGGAGGTGCTGGGCGGGCTGCTCACGGCCTATCTGAACCTGGATGAGGTGATCCGCATCATCCGCGAGGCCGATGATGCCAAGGCCGAACTGAAGGCGGCCCTTGATCTGACCGATGTGCAGGCCGAAGCCATATTGAACATGCGGCTGCGCAGCTTGCGCAAGCTGGAAGAGATCGAGATCACCCGCGAGAACAAGGCGTTGACCGAAGAGGCCCGGGGCCTGCGCGCCCTGATCGCCGATCCGGCCAAGCAGACGGAACGGCTGACCGCCGATCTGACGGCCCTGCGCACCGCCTATGGCCCGACCACGGCACTGGGCCGCCGCCGCACCAGCCTGGCCGCGGCGCCGCAGGTGAAGCTGGTGCCGATCGAGGCGATGATCGAGAAGGAACCGATCACCATCATCTGTTCGGCCAAGGGCTGGGTGCGCAGCCTGAAGGGCCATGCCGATCTGGCCGGCACCGAAGCGGCGAAGTTCAAGGAAGGCGATGGCCCGGCCTTTGCCTTCCACGCCCAGACCACCGATCGCATCGTGGTGGCGGCGGGCGACGGACGCTTTTATGCGCTGCTGCCGGATCGCCTGCCGGGCGGCCGCGGCTTTGGCGAACCACTGCGGCTGATGATCGATCTGGCCGAAGGCGCCGAGATCGTGACGATCTTTGCCCACCAGCCGGATCGCCGGCTGCTGCTGGCCGCCAGCGATGGCCGCGGTTTCCAGGTGGACAGCGCCGAACTGCTGGCCGAAACCCGCAAGGGCCGGCAGGTGATGAGCCCGCGCGCCGGCGCGCGCCTGACCGTGGTGCGCTGGATCGCGGCGGCCGACGACATGGTGGCGGTGATCGGCGAAAACCGCAAACTGCTGGTGTTCCCGCTGGAAGAACTGCCGCAGCTGCGCGGCGGCCAGGGTGTGGCCCTGCAGAAATACAAGGATGGCGGCATGGCCGATGCGCGCACATTCGTGATGGCCGACGGCCTGAGCTGGCCGATGGGCGGCGATTCGGGGCGAACCCGCACCGAAGCGGACTTGAGCTTCTGGAAGGGCGCACGGGCCAGTGCCGGGCGGATGCCGCCCACCGGCTTCCCCCGTGACAACAGGTTCAGCGCCTAGCCCTCGCCAGCCGGCGCGGCAGCCGCTAGAAGGCCGGCATGACCGGTGTGATCCTTGTGGGCGTGCTCAACGTCCTGATGTTTGTGTGGTTCGGCTATCAGCTGAGCCAGGACAAGGCGAACGTGTGGAAGAAGCGGCGGCCACCGGCCGACGATCCGGCCACCGGCGACCAGCCGAAGGAGTGAACCGATGGTGGTGATCGCCCTCATCCTGCTGTCGCTGGCGGTGGCGCTGTTCATCATGCTGTCGGACACGCGCAGGAACGACAATTTCCAGTGGCTGGAGCGCGAGGCCGGCCGGCGCGAACCGCCCGCCGATCCGGTGGTTGATCCCGCGCTGGACCCGACGGTGGGCGCGTGGGCGGAACGGCCACCGGGGCCGCGCGACGGCGGCTGATCCGATTGTGCTTGCACAGGCACGGCGAATCGATATAAATATGATATCGTATTTAATCGAGGAGCCGACCCACGTGACGCTTTCGCCTTCCACCGATCCTGCCCGCCCCAACCGCGAAGTGGCGGGCGTTGGCACCAATGGCATCATGATGCTGTTCCTGCTGCTGCTCAACCTGCTGGCGCTGGGCGGGGCGATCCTGCTGTTGCTGGCGGTTCCCGGGGCGCTGCTGCTGATCACGGTGGGCCTGCTGGCCACCAGCTTCCTGTTCGTGATCAGCGGCTTTTACAGCCTGCAACCCAACGAGGCGGCGGCGGTGACGCTGTTTGGCGAATATCGCGGCACCGATCGCACCAACGGCCTGCGCTGGACCTGGCCGTGGATGGGCAAGAAGAAGATTTCGCTGCGCGCCAACAACCTGATTTCGCAGCAGATCAAGGTGAATGATCTGCGCGGCAACCCGATCGAGATTGCCGCCCAGCTGGTGTGGCGGGTCACCGATTCGGCGCAGGCGCTGTTTGACGTGGATGATTATCGCGCCTTTGTCGCCGCCCAGGTGGAGGTGGCGGTGCGCACCATCGGCGCGCGTTATCCCTATGACGATTTCGAGCACAAGGAAGTGACGCTGCGCGGCGATCATGAACGGGTGTCGGGCGAGCTGCGCACCGAACTGATCGAACGGCTGGCCGTGGCCGGCATCACGGTGGATGAATGCGGCTTCACCCACCTGGCCTATGCCCCCGAAATCGCCGGCGCCATGCTGCGCCGCCAGCAGGCCGCCGCCGTGGTGGCCGCCCGCGAAACCCTGGTGTCGGGCGCGGTGGGCATGGTGGAAATGGCGCTGGCCCAGCTGAGCGCCAAGGATGTCGTGGTGCTGGATGATGAACGCAAGGCCGCCATGGTGTCCAACCTGATGGTGGTGCTGTGCGGAGAGCGGGACACCCAGCCGGTGCTGAACGCGGGCAGCCTTTATAGCTGAGGCGATGACCGCGAAGCGCGCCTTTCCGCTGCGGCTTGATCCGGCGCTGCATGATGCGCTGGAACGGGCCGCAGCGGCCGATCTGCGCAGCCTGAATGCGCAGATCGAGGTGCTGCTGCGCGAGGCACTGGCCCGGCGCGGGGTGAAGGTGGCGATCTCGCCCGCCCCGCGCCGGGGCCGGCCGCCGGTTCAGCTTGCCGAGGACTGAGCCGCCGCATCCAGTAATGCGGCCACGCTGGCAGTATCGGCCGGAAAGCCGGCGGCCACCCAGGCGCCTTCGAACGCGGCCAGCCGGCGGGCCACTTCCGGCCCCGGTCCCACCCCGCGGGCGATGATGTCCTTGCCCGACGCCGGCAGTTTCGGCCGCTGCCAGCCGATCAGCGGCATGGCGGCGGCAGCATCGCCGGCGATCAGCAGCCGGTCCACCACTGCCTCGGCGCCCTGGCTGTAGGCTGTGGCCCAGTGCGGCGGCGGCCCGGCCGCCTGCACGGCGGCCACCAGCCGGATGCGGATGGCATTGGCCAGTTTCAGCCGCGCGCCAATATCGGCCGCCGCCCGCGTGGCCCCGGCCGGCAACAGCGCGGCCAGCCGGCGCGGCCAGGCCGGCGCAATGCCGGCGGCCGTTTCGGCGGCGATGGTGCGGGCCAGCGCGGGCAGGCGCGTCGCGGCCAGTTCGGGCAGCACCGCGCGCCAGATGCCGGCTTCGATCATCACGCCCAGCACCGGCACCGGATCGGCGACCAGCAGCAGGCCCTGCAATTCGCTGGCGATGCGCTCGCGGCTCAGCGCCATCAGATCATTGGCGCGGGCCGCGCAGGCGGCCAGCCCCTCATCGTCGATTGCGGCGGCATAGCGGGCGGAAAAGCGGAAGAAGCGCAGGATGCGCAAATGGTCTTCGGCAATGCGCGCCAGAGGATCGCCGATGAAGCGGACCCGGCGCGCGGCCAGATCGGCCAGCCCGCCGGTGAGATCAAGGATCGCGCCATCGGGCAGGCCGGCATAGAGCGCATTGATGGTGAAATCGCGGCGCGTCGCATCGGCCTGCCAATCGGCGGTGAAGGCCACCTGGGCATGGCGGCCATCGCTGTGCACGTCGCGGCGCAGGGTGGTGATTTCGGCAATGAGGCCCTCTCCCACCGCCGTCACCGTGCCATGGGCCAGGCCGGTGGGCACCGCCTTCAGGCCGGCGGCGGCCAGCCGCTGCATCACCGCATCGGGCGGCAGCCGGGTGGCCAGATCCAGATCCTTCACCGGCAGGCCCAGCAGCCCATCGCGCACCGCGCCGCCCACCAGCCGCGTGGTGCCGGCGGCGGCATCCAGCGCGGCCAGCAGCGCGGCGCCGGCCGGCGTGGCCAGCGGCAGCGGCAGCGCCAGGCGTTGGGGCGGATTCAACGCACGCCCGCCAGCCGCTGGCTGAAGGCGACGATCATGCCGGCGGTCGCCCCCCAGATGTGGAACCGGTCGTGCCGGATCGTCCAGTAATGGCGTTCCCGGCCCTGCCACACGCCGCGTTCGCGCACATGATTGCCCGGATCGATGACATGGGCCAGCGGCACATGGAACAGCGTGTCAACCTCCCCCGGATCGGCATGCAGGGCAAGGCCGGGCGGCACCACGCCCACCACCGGCGTGATCAGGAAACCGGTGCCGGTGCGATAGGGATCAAGCGTGCCCAGCACCTCAACCGCGGCGGCCGGCAGCGCCACCTCCTCCTGCGCTTCCCGCAGGGCGGTGGCGATCAGGCCGGCATCGCCATCATCCTGCCGGCCGCCGGGAAAGGCGACCTGGCCGGCGTGGCGTTTCAGATGCGCGGTGCGGCGGGTGAACAGCAGTTGCGGCTGCGCCTCGTTGGAAATGGCCAGCAGCACGGCGGCGGGCATCAGCCGTTCGCCGGCCGGCGGGCCTTCGCGATCCAGATCCCAATCGCCGTGCGGGCGCGGATCAAGCGGCTGGGCCAGCAGGGCGCGCACCCGATCAAGCGGCATCGCTGGCATCCATGAACGGGAAGAAGGCGCCATCGCTCCACAGGCCGGGCGGCTTGCCCGCTTCGGCCAGCGCCAGATCGGCCAGGCGATAGAAGGTGGCGCGGTTGACCAGCGCCAGCAGGCCGCCGCGCACGTGCAGATAGGGCCGCGGCGTGCCATCGGCATCGATGCGCACATCCAGCGCATGATCCGGCCCGCAGGCCACGACATCATCGGTGTTGAGGCGGAACAGGATGCGGCGGGCCGGCCCCTGCCCGTCCCAATCGGCATCCACCGCGATGAACGGGGCATCGGCCACATCGATGTCCAGCTTTTCCACCGGCGTCACCAGCACATGGCGGCCATCGGCCTCCCGCCGCAGGATGGAGGAAAACAGCTTTACCAGCTCCTTGCGGCCAATCGGCGTGCCGGCATGGAACCAGGTGCCATCGGCGGCTATCGCCATGTCGCTGTGGCCGCAATGGCTGGGGTGCCATTGTTCCACCGGCAGCCGCTTGCCGGCCCGCGCCAGGGCAAGCAGGTCGGCAAAACGGTCGGCAGGCGATTCGGCGCTCACAGCGGCCTTATTGGCCGGGCGGCGGTTTCAGGCAACCTTGGCCGCCCGCGCGCTGTTGCCGCTGGCCGCTTCCACCGCGCCCACGCGCGGCAGGCCGGTGCTGGGCCCGCGCAGTAGCAGCCGGGCGTGATCGACCGGGCCGGGCAGGCTCCACAGCCGGGTCGCGGCGGCGGAAAAGCCGAAGCGGCCATAAAAGGGCGCATCGCCGATCAGCAGCACCGGCGGTTCAGCGGCGGCATCGATGGCCGCCAGGCTGCAGCGCATCAGGGCGCTGGCAATGCCCTGGCCTTCGCACGATCGCGCCACCGCCATCGGGCCGAGCAGGATCAGCGGCAGCCGCGCGCCGAACAGCGGCTTCAACCGCAGCGGCCAGCATTGCACGCTGCCCACCAGCGTGTCGCCGGCCATCGCCACGAACGACAGATGCGCCAACGGCTGCACGCCATCGCGCAGGCGATAGGCGGTGCGGTTGCGCCGGGCCGGGCCGAAGCGCTGATCGAGGAGGGTTTCAACCAGCGTCAGATGCACGCCGGTGGCGGGAAGGATGCTGAACATTGCTGGGGCTTGGCTTTCAGGGATGGCACGACGGGGGAGCGCGCGCGGGCGCGGCGTCAGAATCGTCGGTGCAGGGCCAAGACATGGATCATCGGCCGGCTGCATAACAGCCGGGCGATGAATGCGCAATGGATGGGGCGGCGGGTGCCGATCAGTGCAGGCGACGGTCCAGGCCGGCAATGGCTTCGTCAGTCAGGCGCGTCTGCAGCGCCTTGTCCGCCCTGGCGGCGATGATGGCGGCGGCGGCCTTCGTCACCTGGGCGGCGACTTCGGCCTTCAGTTCGGCCGCAGCGCTGCGTTCGGCGGCGGCAATGCGCTGTTCGGCGGCCTGGGTGCGGCGCGCGATGGCGTCGCTGGCGGCGGCCTCGCTGGCCTTCACCAGATCGGCGGCTTCCACCTCGGCACGGGCGCGGATGGCGGCGGCATCGGCTTCTGCGGCGGCCTTGCGGGCCTGGGCGTCGGCCAGCAGGGCTTCGGCCTCGGCGCGCAGGCTGGCGGCTTCGTCCAGCTGCTTCTTCACGCCGGCAATGCGGTCGTCCAGCGCCTTGGCGATCAGGGCCGGGGCCTTGAACACCAGCACCGCCAGCAGCAGGAAGATGGTGACACCGGTATAGACCCAGCCTTCGGCATCCAGGCCCAGCAGCACGGGTTCGGCATGATGGGCACCGCCATGGGCGGCGGTTTCGGCAGTGAGTTCGGCAGGTTCAGCCATGATCAGCCTCTTCAGCGCTGTGCCAGTGCGGCCGACACGTCGGCAGCGCTGACCTCGATGCCGGCCAGCTTGGCCACGGCCTGCGTCGTCAGTTCAGTCACTATGTCCTCCAGCCCGGCGCGAGCACTGGCACGGGCCAGTTCCAGGCTGGCGGCCGCCGCATCGGCATCGGCGTCCAGCCGGATGGCCAGCTGCTTCAACCGGGCATCGGCGGCGGTGGCGGCGGCATCGCGCGCGGCGGCCACGGCCGCCTGGGCGGCATCGCGGGCCTGGCGCATGCCATCATCATAGGCGGTGCGGATGGCATCGGCCTGGCCCTTGGCCGCTTCGGCGCGATCAAGATCGCCCGAAACCTGCGTCTCGCGGGCATCGATGACCTTGCCCACCTTTGGCAGCGTCGGACGCACCACAGCGAAATAGAGCAGCGCGAAGAACACGCCGAACCAGAACAGCTGCGATACAAAGCTGGCAGGATCAAACTGCGGCACGGATCATCCCCGGCGAACGAAAAACAGGGCGGTGCCCGGCGGGATGGCCGGGCACCGAAAACAGGCTCAGCCGAAGGCCAGGGCCAGCGCGACCACGGCGGCGATCAGGCCAAGCGCTTCGGTCACGGCGAAGCCGAAGATCAGGCGGGCGCCCAGCTTGTCGGCAGCGGCCGGGTTGCGCAGCGCACCCTGCAGGAACATGCCAAAGATCAGACCCACGCCGATGGCGGCAAAGCCGGCACCCATGGCCGCCAGGCCAGCACCGATCAGCTTGTAAGCAGCGACTTCCATTGTACGTCCTTTTCGTGTGGTAAGCAGTTGAAACGATTAGTGAAGGTTGACAGCGTCGTTGAGATAGATGCTGGCCAGCAGCGCGAACACATAGGCCTGCACCACCGCAATCAGCAGTTCCAGCGCGGTGAGGGCGACATTGACGCCCAGCGGAATGATGCCCAGCCCGATGTTGACCGCGCCCAGGCTGACGACAAAGCCGCCGAACACCTTCATCAGCACGTGCCCGGCGGTCATGTTGGCGAACAACCGGATGGCCAGCGTGAACGGGCGCGACAGGAAGGACAGGAATTCGATCAGCGCCACCAGCGGCGCCACGAACAGCGGCGTGCCTTCGGGCAGGAACAGCGAGAAGAAATGCAGGCCGTGGCGGGCAAAGCCCACGATCACCACCAGGATGAACACGATCATCGCCAGCCCGAAGGTGACGGCGATGTGGCTGGTGGGCGTGAAGCTGTGCACGAAGGGCACCATGCCCAGCAGGTTGCAGGCCAGCACGAAGATGAACACGGCGAAGATCAAGGGCGCATAGCGCAGGCCATCCTTGCCGACATTTTCGCGCAGCATGTCGCGAATGAAATCATAGAGATATTCAACGGCAGCCTGCCAGCGGCCCGGCACCAACTGCGGGCGGGCGGTGCCGACGAACAGGAAACCGGCGACGCCAAGCAGCGAGATCAGCATCCACAGCGAGCTGTTGGTGAACGACAGATCAAAGCCGGCCACGCTCAACGGCGCGATCGTCTCGATCTTGAACTGCTCCATCGGATTGGCCACGGCCGTTCAATCCCCATTGCGCTCTTCAAGTGACTTCTGCCGGCGCAGCGACTGGGTAAGCCCGGTCACGAACCCCAACAGCAGCATGACGATCAGGCCCCAGGGTCCGGTGCCCAGTTGGCGGTCGATGAACCAGCCAATGAAGCCCCCGGCCAGCATGGCCCCGATGAACTCGGATGCCACTTGCCAGCCTGCGTTTTCCTGCCGCTTGGCACCATCCTTGCGAGCCGGCTCGGCGCTGCGGGCCGCAGCGATGCGGCGCGCGAGGCTGTCCTCGTCGGTCTTGCGGTCGGCCAAGGCGAAAACCCCTGTCGTCCTGAACATCTGCCGGCTGCGGCAGAAGGCCCAACCGGCAACGCCTGTTGGGCTTGGCGCGCGTCGTAGAGGGCCGGGCTTGGGGTGTCAACCATTGTGCAGTGCACACTTTGGTATGAGAGGCCGGGTTCAGCCGCCCGGAACCGTCTGGGCCAGCAGGCGTTCGGCGGCCTGGAGATCGACGCTGACCAGCTGGCTGACGCCGGGTTCGGCCATCGTCACGCCGAACAGGCGGTGCATCCGGCTCATCGTCACGGCGTTGTGGGTGACGATCAGGAAGCGGGTGGCGGTTTCGCTGGCCATGCGGTCAAGCAGATCGCAGAAGCGTTCGACATTGGCATCATCCAGCGGCGCATCCACTTCATCCAGCACGCAGATCGGCGCCGGATTGGCGAGGAACAGCGCGAAGATCAGCGCAGTGGCGGTGAGCGCCTGTTCGCCGCCCGACAACAAGGTGAGCGATTGCAGCTTCTTGCCCGGCGGCTGCGCCATGATTTCAAGGCCAGCTTCCAGTGGATCATCGGATTCGATCAGCGCCAGTTGCGCCTCTCCGCCGCCGAACAGATCGGTGAACAGGGTGCGGAAATGGCCGTCCACCGCCTGAAAGGCCCCCGCCAGGCGCTGCCGGCCCTCGCGGTTCAGGCTGCCGATGGAGCCGCGCAGCCGGGCGATGGCGGTATCCAGTTCGGCTTTTTCGGCCACGGTCAGCGCCGCCTGCGCTTCCAGTTCCTTCAGCTCGATATCGGCGCGCAGGTTCACCGGGCCCAGCCGTTCGCGCTCCGCCGTCAGGCCATCCAGGCCGATGGCCAGCGCATCGGCATCGCCGGGTTCGGGGGCAAAGCCGAAGCGGCCGGGCAACTGCGGCGGCGAGCATTGAAAACGCTCCCCGGACTGGCGCTCGATGGCGGCGCGGGCCTCGTCCTGGTGATCGGCCTCGGTCCGCAGGCGGGCGCGCAATTCGCGGGCTTCGGCCACCTCCGCCTCGGCTGCCCGCGCGGTCTGGTTGATCCGGTCCAGCGCGGCTTCGGCCTGGGCCAGAGCATCGGCGGCGGTGGCCCGCGCCGTATCGGCTGCGGCCGAGCGATCGGCCAGCCCGGCCAGATCGGCGCTGATCGCCTTGAGCCGCGCGGCAATGCCGGCACGATCATCGCGCGCGGTTTCGGCCCGGCGGGCGAGTTCGGCGCGCTGGCCGGCGCTCTGTTCGAGCCGGCGCGCCCAGTCGGCGCGTTCGCTGGCGATGGATTCGCGGCGCTGGCGGGCCGATTCGCTGGCGCGGGTGGCAGCATCATGATCGCTGCGGGCCCGCGCCAGGCCCTGGCGTGCCCGTTCGGCGCTGTCGCGTGCCCGATCGCGGCCCATGGCCCGATCCGTCACCTGATCGGCCGGCGGCACGGCGGCGCGCGCTGTGTTGGCTTCGGCCGCCAGCCGCTGGGCATCGGCCTGCGCCCGCGTGACGGCGCTGGCCAGGCTGGCCTGTTCGCCGGCGGCGCGCGCGGCGGCGGTTTCGGCCGCCGCCAGCCGCCCGCGCGCTTCGGCAAGGGCGCGGGCGGCGCCAT
>JAGWWF010000021.1 GCA_018970445.1 Alphaproteobacteria bacterium
AAGGCGGAACGGGAGATGTCCATATCGGGTTCCTTTGCGGGAAGGGGCTGGCGGCCGGATTGCGCCGGCCGCCGGGGGGGAGGTCAGGCCGCAATCAGTTCAGGGATTCCGGGGTCTTGTCCTTGATCGCCGGCCAGTTTTCGTTGGCCTTGGCGAGGTTGCCCGGGATGTCGCGCTGCCAGGCCACCGAAACGTCCTTGTTGACATTGAGGTAGAGCTTGCCGTCGACGATCTTCCAGACCTTCGGATCGCCATCCAGTTTCTTTTCCAGCGCGACGCCCATGGCGCAGAAGCCGCCGAAGCCCGGCGCATAGGCCGTCGGATTGGCCTGGAAGGCCTTCAGATTGGCAGCGCTGGCGAACTGGTAACGCGCGCCTTCGTAGGTGGCGGTAAAGTTGGCACTGCCCACACGCGGCTTGCCTTCGGTGAAATAGGCCACCACGTCATAGCCGTGAACGGCGATGCCAGCGGTATCGGTGTTCACCGCAGAAGCGGAGGTGGGCACCAGGGCGAAAGCCGGCGAGGTGGCGGCGCTCATGGCGCCAACGCTGAGGCCGATGGCGGCCAGTGCGGTCAGGACGGTCCTTGTGTTCATGTCGTTGTCTCCTATGGGGTTCGCCGTGGGTTGATCGGGAGGGTTGGCGAGCCGTGAGTGGTCTGTGGGTGCCAGCTCGTCCGGCACCCCCAAAAGCTAGGCCCACATGCTTGCCGAATTAATGGCTGAAATTCGGAATGGATTATTCCGTCAGATGGAACGTGGCGGATTTCCCACCATTTCCAAAAGTGGAACAGTATCTTCCAGAATTGCCGGATTATCACATCAGATCGATAGGTTCATTTGGACGGCATCCGGATCCACCCGGAGCCAACCAAAGGAATTGCCCCATGACCACCAAGTTCCGTTCCGCGCTGCTTGCGCTCGCTGTGACCACCGCTGCCATCGCGGCACCTGCCGCTGCCGAAAGCTTCAATGGCGCCTTCGTCGGCGTCACTGCCGGCTATAATCACGACAAGGTCGGCCCCGGCCTCGAAGGTGCGGCGCCGCTGAATAGCAGCACCGATCAGGATGCTGCGGTGTTCGGCATCAATGCCGGTTATGACAAGTTGATCGCCCACCGCTTCGTGATTGGCGCCGAAACCGCCTTCAGCATCGGCGCGGAAGACGCGCTTGCCGGCACGCGCGGCACGACGGCGGTGACCATCAATCCGAAATACGCCTTCGAGGTCTCAGCCCGCGCCGGTTACCTGGTGACGGAGAAGGCCCTAGTCTATGTGCGCGGCGGCTATGCCAATGTCCGCGTCCGCACAAGCACCGCTGCAGCGGCTTCGAGCGACAATCTCGATGCCTGGCTGGCTGGCGGCGGCATCGAATACGCGGTGACCAAGAACATCAACGCCCGGCTGGAATATCGCTACATCGACGCAGGCAGCAAGGGTGCCACCTTTGAGCGCCAGCAGGTGCTGCTGGGTGCGTCCTACCGCTTCTGATCTCCTTTTGCAGCGCAAGACGTCCGACCGCCGGCGAGTCCTTCACTCGCCGGCGGTCGACAATCAACCATCAGGGATGAAGCGCCTGAACATCACATACCGACCTGCCCTGGCTTCATCGTTTCAAGGCCAAATAGGGCGCCGGAACCTCCACCATCGAGTGGCGACGATCCTGAACAAGCGGCAGGTTTCAGGGAGGTCGATCGGCGCGTTGAATGGCGACGATGAGGGCGCTTAGCGGAACCCCGAAGAGTTTTCACGTTTCCAACGTGTCCACCGGCGTCCGCCGGCTCTCCCGCCGTGCTAGTCGAGCTGGCAAAAAAACATGGGAGTCAAAGCCGGCCAGCGCGTGGGCTTGGACGGAGCATGGTGCCATCTCTTGTCCATGGACGCATCATCTCCCCAGCAGGAAAAACTCCAGCGGCTGCTGGAAATGCTGTCGACCGGCTCGAGACACGTATATGCAGCCTGCTGTGCCGTGGAGGTGGCGGAGGCTGCAGCGCAGTATCACGGCATGCGTCGTTCCGATCAGCCTGGCCGAGATCAGCTTGTGTATCGCGCCGGATCCGCGATCGAAGTCGCCAACGGCCTGCATCTCGACGACTATTGGCTGCTTGGCGCCCTCACTGCGCCCGAAGTGCCTGCCTGGCTAGGTCAGCTTGCAACGGAAGCGCCTGCCCACACATTGCAATGGGCGCCCTGCGTCGTCGACCTGTTCAATCGGCTTTTTGAAGACAATGCCAAGCGCCGATACCTGATTTCTATGGGGGCGTGGCGACGGCATCATTGGTCGCAAGCTGCCTATCGGAATGCAGTCGCCGAGTTCGAGGCGAGCGAAAAAGCCGCAGGCGGAAGGTGGGAAGCAAAGCCCCCCACGGCAAAGCAGACGTATGCGATCGAACAGATTACTCGAACATTCGCAGCCGTGACCCCCGACTTCGAGGCGCCACAACTGAGCACTCGTCGGGCGGCCCACGACTGGATTGCTTTAAACGCCGGCAACCCCCGCTTTGCAGACAATATCAACCCTCCGAAATATGAGGATTTCAACAAATGATTCAGAGCGATGCAGACTTTGATAGACGTTTTATTCGTCTGGAGACGTTGCTTTCGGAAATCGAATCTGCACCCATGACACCCGCGCTTCTGCTGAAAATTCGTGAAGCGGAGCAATTAAATGGTGAATTGTTCAAATGGGTGAGCATTGCGGCAGACGAATCCATCGAAACACTGATCAGTTTGTCAACATTCATGACATCCGTTGATCGTGCCGCCATGATATCAGAAATAATCGACCTTTTCCCAGAAAAGGTCGATTTCATAGTGGCAGCGCAGCGCCGTCATGGATTATAATTGATCCAAAGCCTGGCCGAGCATTGGAAGTAACGATGGAACAAAACCCTATTAGTGTTGCCCAACAAGCGGCTGATATTGTCGAGAAGCGTACAACATTCGATAGATTTCTGGCAAAAATAGATCTGTTAGGAATGATGAACAGATTTCAAATCAAACTCTGGGCGCGTAATAAAATAGAGTGGAGCGATCTTCCTAAATTGTCAAATTATAGATTCAATTCTATTTCAATAGCTCAATGCGAACTCAACCAATTTCAATTTGAAATGATTTTCACAAATATCTCTGCAAGGCAGTTTGCGAGTCAGATGATTATCTTAGACTCATCCGCAGATGAAAGCAACAATTTGATTGCGAATGAGTTTCGGAGAAGGGCTGCAGCGGGCATAGGAATTCTGATGCCTGGCTCCAACCAGTCTACAGGATATCTTGACATCAGCCATGCTACGCACAATCTCTCAATTTCATCATCCGACCCAGAAGTATGGCCTAATTTACAGAAAGGTCTGTTCAAGCAAGCATTGGATCTCGCCTCTGAAGACGAGAAGATTGTAGTTTTCGGTCTCGGAAGTTGCATGAGTTTCCACAAACTGCAAAAAGTGACAAAGTTTTTGGAGTCGTTTGCCAGTTCTCCGAAGATAAATATCAAAAGCTGGCTGAAAAAATCGGATAGGTTGTCAGAATATGACGGCCTGAAAGATACGCGAGTGAATGAAATTTTTTCCGATCTTCAGCAATTTTATGATTCAACGGAAAAAATGCTGCGCAAGTCCGCGCAAACGCCCGCCCAAGACAAGAGCATGCTCGCATACAATGGGCGTATGCATCAATCCATTGAGCAGTTGAAGAATGATTCGGAAGAAATTGCTAGAGTTTTAGTTAAAGAACCAAACAATAAAAAGAGAGATAGGGTGCTCGCTGTTCAAGCGAGAAAGGCTTTTGAGCCTATACTTGAGGTCGCCTCAGAGTGGATGGGCTGGTTTCGAACTTTGCATCAACATCGAAATGAGGCCGTGGAGCTCACATCTGTCGAAGCTGGTTTGGGTTTTATAAAGTCAGATTCTGTCCGCTTCTTCCGTTCATATTCGGCGGGGCTTACAGAAAGGGCGCTGTTGATGGGACTGATGGCCGAAGCGCACTGCATCGCCACGATGCTGATGAATCCTTCATCGCTGCACCGGGAAAATGTTATGGCCATGATGGGCCGCGATCAGTTCGGTTCAGGCCTTTCGGCAGATGCAACCCTTGCCGAGGCAGTGGGGAACATTCCTTCGGCCGCTGACTGCCCGGGCCTTATCGAGCTGTGCGAATTGCAGGTTGCGGCGATTGGTGTTGAAAAGCCCAACTTCCCTTCCATCTCAAATGGAGGGCAGTCGACCGACCGCGCTCTGGCGGAACGATTTCTGACATATGTCTACACCTACGATCGCTGGGATCAGCCTGTCGAGCCAAGTAGCAGCGCCGAAGGATATCGCGAGCACACGTGGCGGCGCCTTTATCGGCGTTTTGGCCTGTTTGGTCACCTCTTCCTGTAGCGTTGCTGCAAGCGAGTGATCGCCACATGGCGACCTCGCAAGACACAGAAAGTGACGAGTCAAGGGGGGCCAGCGCGTCGCGTCCCGTTGGGCAGGGCGGCATATCGCAGGTATGTCCCAAGCGTCTTCTTATCGACCACCGAATGCGCATGCATTGCCGCCTGGTCATACTTGTCAGAGGCGAATTTCGTCAGTGTCGGACACGAATGTATTGGACGCTGTTCAATGCTGGGATGAGAAGGACGTGGTAACCGGGCAAGAGATTGAGCTGGTTTATGCTCATATCGGGACTATGGTTGGTTATCTCTTCGATGATTGAGACTAGAAATGAATCCTCTAAGCGCAATCCAGCTGTGGCGTACTGTCGTGTCAGTACGCGCAGGCAAGCTGAAAATGAATTGAGTCTCTCAGAGCAGCAATCAGCTATCGAAGACTATGCACGCCGGCATGGGTACGACGTTCGGCACATATATGTGGACGCCGGCATCTCTGGCACAACCGATCGGCGTCCGGAACTGCAGCGACTTATCCACGATTCAGCAACTAAGCCGCCCCCCTTCGGCGCGGTTCTGGTGTATAGCACTAGTCGATTTTTCCGGAATGCAAATGAGGCAGCCGCTTACAGGCTCAAACTGGCAAAGCGGAACATCAGGCTCATATCTGTCACGCAGGACTTTGGTGAAGGACCCGAGGCGGAGCTTGCGATCCACTTGGTGTGCGCTGTGGACCAATATTCGTCTTCGATCAACAGCTCTCAGGTCAGGTTGGTTATGGCTGCCAACGCGGCGGCTGGGTACTGGAACGGATCTCGGCCGCCTTTTGGTTTTAGGGTCGAAGACGGTCCCCTGGTAGGTCAAAGGCGGAAGAAGCTGCTTGTGATCGACGCGACGGAAGCCGCTGTCGTGAAGCGTGTGTTTAACCTATATGTTTATGGAGAGCATGGCAGTGGGCCGCAGGGTTTGAAGGCCATTGTCACGCGGCTGAACCACGAAAATGTTTGCCTGCGTGGAAAACGTTTCATCGCGTCGACGGTATCGGACCTCCTGCGTCGCGAAGTGTATGTTGGCCGCCACTATTACAATATGCGCGATTCAAAGGCCGGTATCCTCAGACCGCGCGAAGAGTGGATCGAAACCAGGGTGCCGATCGTTATCGACCAGGACACGTTCGATGCCGCCCAGCGCCGGCTTGCGATGAACAAGCCCCAAGTGACCCCACCGCGACGTGTTAACAGTCCCACGCTGCTCTCGACCATCGGCAAGTGCGGAGAGCCTAACTGCGGTGCGGGTCTTATTTTGGTTACCGGCAAGGGCGGACGCTATCGCTATCTGACTTGTCAAACGCGGCGAACGATGGCTTCCGATGCGTGCAGCCTTCCCAATTATCGCATGGCCGATGTCGACGAAGCGGTTATCGCCGCCCTTGAGCACAAGCTCCTGCAGCCTGAGCGTTTGAAGGATTTGCTGGCCGGTTTGCTGGAGAAAACCGACTCGGCCAGGGCTGAGCGCAAGCAGCGCCTCGCCCATCTCAGGAGAACGCTGACGGAATCGGAAGGAGCTCGCGCGCGGATGCTCGATGCAATCGAGGCTGGTGCATTGGACTTCCGTGACACTGTAGTCCGGGAGCGTCTGGACGCCAGGAGACAGGAGATACAGCGGCTCCAGCAGGAGATCCGGACTATTGAAGATCAGGACCGGGATACGCCTGCTCGGCAGATCACGCCTGGTGTGCTCGACAGGTTCGCGAAGATGATGCGTGAGGCGCTTCGCAGCGAGGATTACAGCTTTCGCAAAGCCTATCTGACGTTGCTCGTTGCCGAAGTCAGGCTGTCCAGCGCCGGAATCACCATCCGTGGTACCAAAGGGGAGTTGGAAACATTGATAGCCAAGGTCTCGGAAACCGATGGGCAGTTGGTGCCCACATTTGCCGGAAATTGGCGCGCCCGGAACGATTCGAACGTCCGACCCTCAGATTCGTAGTCTGATGCTCTATCCAGCTGAGCTACGGGCGCGCGCCTTGGAGGCGGCCTGATAGCGGCGTGTTGCGGGCATTGCAACCTCTTCCTTGCCGCATTAGGCGATATCGTCATGGTTTGTCGTTGCGCCCCGGTCTTGCTGCTGCTTCTGCTGGCTGGCTGTGCCGCGCGTGGGCAGGATTGGCCCAGCCTGGCGCCGCGCCAGGGTGAGATTTCGCCGATGGTGCCGCGCAACGTTGTCGGGCAGAACCTGTGTGCCGCAACCAGCGAATGCGCACCGCCGCCAGCGGCCGATCCGGCCACGCTGATCCCGCCACCAGCACAACCACCGGCGGCTGCCACGGTTCTGGCTGAACTGGCGCAGATCGAAACCGTGGTGGCCCAGGCTGAACAGGGGGCGGCAAAGGCCCGCCAGGCGGCCGCCAGCATCCAGCGGGCCGCCGCCCCGGCCGCCCCCGACTCGGCTGCTGCTGCCGCCGCCGCCACAGCCGATGCGCAGTTGGCCGCCGCGTTGCAGCCGCTGGCCGGTGCAGCTTTCCGGGTGGAAGCCTTGCTGGCCGAAACCGGCACCGCGCCCGACCGGGCCGCCTATGCCGAACGGCTGGCGGCCCTGGCCCGGCGCATCGCCGCGCTGGGCGATCAGTAAAGCCCGACGGCCTGCCGCGTGGCGGCCGCCACCAGATCGGCCGCCACCGTGGCGATGATCGTCAACTGCACATCATCCACCAATGGCTGGCCGGCGGCGGTGGACAGGGCAAACAGGCAATCGCCATCGAACTGGGTGTGCACCGGTCGCACGGCACGCGCCAGGCCGGATTGCGCCACCATCGCCACCCGCAGCGCCTGGGCGCGCGACAGCGGCGCGTTGGTTGCCACCGCGCCGATCACCGTGTTCTGGCGGCCGAAGCCCTTGTGCCGGTTGAGCTTTGGCATCCCCACCGTGCCATCGGGCGGCGCATCGGCATAGACTTCGCCAAAGCTGTTGGCAGCAATCAGGGCCCCCACCACCAGGCCATCGCCGAGCGGCCGCGCCAGGCTGCCGATGCCGCCCGGCCGGCTGCCGGACCGGGCGCCATGGCCGGCGCCGATCGGGCCGTGGCCATCGCTGCCGGGCGTGCCAAGGCGCGCGAACGCCTCTTGTGCCAGGCGGCGATAGGGCGGTTCCAGCCCCCAATGCTTGTCGCCGCCGTTGGCAAGATCGAACAGGATCGCGGCCGGCACCACCGGCACGTGCGGCAGGCCATCGCCCATCGGCAGGCCGCGCCCGGCGGCAGACAGCAGCAGCGCCAGTTCGTCTCCGGCGGCGAGGCCGAACACCGATCCGCCCGCCAGCGCCAGGCCGTGCGCGCGCTCCACCAGGTTGATCGGGTTCAGTGCATCGGTCTCGCGCGTGCCGGGGCCGCCGCCGCGCACCTCCACGGCCATCACCGCCGGCGCATGCGGCACGATCAGGGTGACGCCGGTGCGGGCGTGGCTGCAATGGGCATGGCCGACGGCCAGGCCGGGAACCAGGGTGATGCCTGTGTGCGTCATGGCGCATCCATCGGCCGCACGCGCCGCAGTTGCAAGCCCGCGGCAACAGGCGCACCTTGCCGCAAGACGCCGCCCGCAGGCGTCAAGTGATTGAAGGACCAAGGCCATGGTTGCCCCCGCCGTCGCCCACATCAACCGCATCGGCACCGCCCTGCCGCCCAACGACGTGCACGCGGCCTTTGTCGATTTCGTCGGCACCCTGATCAAGGATCGGCGCGACCAGTTGATCTTCAAGCGGCTGGTCGGCCGCTCGGCGATCGATCACCGCTGGAGCTTTTTCACGCCGGTAAAGGATCCCGATGGCTTCACTGCGGATGCCGAGGGTTTCTACCGGCCGGGGGCCTTCCCTTCGACCGCGCGGCGGATGGCACGATTTGCGGCCACGGCGCCGGGCCTGGCCGAACAGGCGGTGGCTGATCTGGCACTGTCTTCCAACGAAATGAAAGGGATAACCCATCTGGTGGTGGCCAGCTGCACCGGCATGGTGGCCCCCGGCATCGATCAGCTGCTGGTCAGCCGGCTGGGGCTTGATCCGGGGGTGGAGCGCACGCATGTTGGCTTCATGGGCTGCTATGCGGCGGTGAACAGCCTGCGCCTGGCGCATCACTTTGTCCGGTCCGATCCGGATGCGCGGGTGCTGGTGATCAATCTGGAGCTGTGCAGCCTGCATTTTCAGGAAACCGGCGAACTGGAATCGCTGCTGGCCATGCTGTTGTTCGGCGATGGCTGTTCGGCAGCGCTGGTGACGGCCGAAGCCACCGGCCTGGCGCTGACCGATTTTCGCGCCGCCACCATTGCCGATTCGGCCGATGCCATCACCTGGGCGATCGGCGATCAGGGGTTTGACATGCACTTGTCGGGCCGGGTGCCGCCGATCCTGCAACAGGCACTGGCCGGCCCGGCCGGCAGTGCGCTGCTGCGCGGGCAACATCCTGATGAATATGGGGTTTTTGCCGTGCATGGTGGCGGCCGCGCCATTCTTGATGCGGTCGAATCCGGGCTGGGCCTGGGGCAGGGTGCGCTGAACTGGTCGCGCGAGGTGCTGCGTGACTGCGGCAACATGAGCAGCGCGACGCTGATGTTCGTGCTGCAACGCATCATGGCCGGCATCGGCAGCGCGGTGCCGCGCGGGGTGCCGGGCTTTGGCGTGGCCTTTGGCCCCGGCCTGGCTGCGGAAAGTTTCCGTTTCCGCACAGTGGGTTGATGCGCGACCTCATCGCCTCGTGGCCGGTGGAGCCGCTGGATTTCAGCCGGCGTGCCGGCACCCCGGAAATCATGGACGATGCGGCGCTGGATGCCGCCCTCTATGCCGCCGTCATCGCCGATCTGGCCCGGGTGAACAGCATCACACGGGCGCGGCCGCCAACGATCAACTGGTTGAAAAAACAAACGAAATCGCTGCAATCCTTTTCGGTGCTGGATGTCGGCTTCGGGCATGGCGACATGTTGCGGGCGATTGCGGCCTGGGCGCGGCGGGACGGCCGGCAGGTGCGGCTGGTGGGGGTGGACATGAACCCGCGGTCCGCACCGGTGGCGCGGGCGGCAACGGCCGCCGCCGATGGCATCGAATATGTCACCGGCCGGGCGGAAGCGATTGAGTTTCAAACCGATTTCATCATTTCGTCGCTGGTGGCACACCATATGGCCGATGCCGAACTGGCTGACTTCATCGCCTGGATGCAGGCGACGGCGCGGCACGGCTGGTTGATCAACGATCTGCACCGCCATCCAGTCGCCTGGCTGGGATTTCAAGCACTTGCAGGGATTCTCCGCTGGCATCCGATTGTCGCCCATGATGGCGCGCTGTCGGTCCGTCGCGCCCTGGTGCGGGAGGATTGGGCCAAGCTGTTGAAAACGGCCGGCATCACCGCCGATGTGCGCTGGCACATCCCCTTCCGCTGGACGGTGGCATCATGCAGCCGCTGATCATCGGTGGCGGGCTGGCCGGCTGCGCGGCGGCGATCGATCTGGCGCGCGCCGGGCTAAGGCCTTGCCTGATCGAGCGAAATCCCGATCCGCACGACAAGATCTGCGGCGAGTTCCTGAGCGGGGAGGCGGTGGCGGCGCTGGTCGGGCTGGGCGTTGCGCCGCTGGCGCTGGGCGCGGTGCCGATCACCCGTGTCGAGCTGTGGGCCGGCCGCCGCCAGGCCGCCGCGCGGCTGCCGTTTCCGGCGCTCAGCCTGTCGCGCCGGGTGCTGGATGCGGCATTGGTGGCAAAAGCCGCGTCATCGGTGGCCGAATTTCATCACGGCGTGACCGCGCTCCATATCGGTGGTGGCCGCGTTCGCACCCCTGGTGGCGATTTGCGCGCCGCGGCCATCATGCTGGCCAGCGGCAAGCATGATGTGCGCGGCCAGCCGCGGCCGCCGGGGCCGGACCAGATCGGGCTGAAGCAATATTTCGCCGCGCCGCGCCTGCACCGCGAGCTGGCCGGCACGGTGCGGGTGGTGTTTTTCGATGGCGGCTATGCCGGGCTGCAACCGGTGGAGGGCGGCCGGCTCAATCTGTGCCTGATTGCCGATGGCCCGCTGTATCGCGATCTGGGTGGCTGGCCGGCGCTGCTGGCGCTGCTGTTGCGTGAACCCGGCCTGGCGGCGCTGGGCGAGGGCGAGGCGCTGCTGGCCCGGCCGCTGGCGATTGCGCGCGTGCCCTATGGCCATCTGGCCCGGCCGGCCGGTGACGGCTTGTGGCGGCTGGGCGATCAGGCCGCCGTCATCCCCAGTTTCTGCGGCGATGGCATGGGCATTGCCCTCACCTCTGGCCGGCTGGCAGCCGAACTGCTGGCGGCGGGTGCCGGTGCCGATCGGTTTCAGGCCGAATTGCTGGCCCGCACCCGGCGGCCGGTGGGCCTGGCCATGGCGGCGCTGCGGCTGGCGCGTTTCCCGCTGGGCCGGCTGGCGGCGCTGGCCGGGCTGGCCGCCATTCCCGGCGCGCTGGGCCTGCTGGCGCGGTTGACGCGCGTGGCCGATCCCAATGCGCTTGCGCCGGCGGCCTGAGGCTGGCAGGCCGCCGCCATGGAGCAATTGCCGATCTTCGTGAAACTGGCCGGCCGCCGCGTCATCCTGATCGGCGACGGCGAGGCGGCCGCGGCCAAGGCCCGGCTGATCCGCGCCGCCGGGGGCGAGATCGTTGATGATGCCAATGATGCGGCCCTGGCCTTCATCGCGCTGGAGGATGAGGCCGAGGCCGCCGCCCACGCCGCCGCCTGCCGGGCGCGCGGCCTGCTGGTGAACGTGGTGGACAAGCCGGCGCTTTCGGATTTCCTGATGGGCGCCATCATCGATCGGTCGCCGGTGCTGGTGGCGGTTTCCACCGGCGGCGCATCGGCCAGCCTGGCCCGCGCCCTGCGCACCCGGCTGGAGGCGTTGCTGCCCGCCAGCCTGGGCCCGCTGGCCCGCGCCATGCTGGCCGCGCGTGCGGCGGTGGCCGCCCGCCACCCCACGCCGGCCGATCGCCGCCGGCTGTGGGAACGCGCGCTGGCGCAAGGCGGGCGGCTGGATCCCCTGGCCGCCCATGGCGATCCCGCCGCCGCCGTGGCCGCCAGCATCGCCGGCAACAGCACGGCGCCGCCGATGGTGCAGACCATCCGCATCACCAGCCCCGATCCGGGCGAATTGACCCTGAACCAGCTGAACGCGCTGGCCCGCTGCGATGCGCTGCTGGTGCAGGGCGCGGTGCCGGCCGCCATCATCGATCGTGCCCGCCGCGATGCGCTGCGGCTGGATGCGCTGCCCGATTCGCTGCCGCCGGGGCTGACGCTGGTGCTGGCCTGGGGCGCTTGAGGCCGGGGCTTTCGCGGCCGCTGCCCCTCTGGCATGATGCAATGCGGGGGCGACATGGCAGCACAGGACACCGCATCCGCATCGCCGGCGAGATTCCCGATGTCGTTGGCCGATTTCCTGCAGGGCGGCCATCTGGAACGGGCCGATATCGTGCTGGTGTGCGGCACCAATCTGTTCGGCCGGGTGATCCGCTGGGCGACAAACAGCCCGTTCAGCCATGCCGCGCTGGTGTTTCTGGTGGCCGACCAGACCGATGGCTTTGAACGCAGCTTCGTGATCGAGGCCGAGCCGAAGGGTGTCTCCATTCGCGGCGTCGACTATCTGGTGGCGGCGCTGGACAATCATCCGCAGGCCGCGGTGGCGGTGCTGCGCTTTGCGCCCGACTGGTTCACGCCCGACATGCGCAAGCGGGTGCGCGGCCGCATGCTGGAATTCATTCAGGCCGATTATGATTGGGGTGCGGTGCTGCGCATTGCCTGGTCTGTCACTGCGGGCCGCGTGCTGGGGGCCGAACGCATTGCCGCCGATTTCCAGCAGGGGCTCAAAACCAGCTATGCCGCGCGCCAACTGGCACCCGGCAATTTCATCTGCAGCGGGCTGATTCAATATGGCTTCCTGCGCGCCGTGCAGGATTTCGCCAACCAATACTGTCCGGTCGGCGATGTGGTCTTCGACAATGATCTGCTGGGCCATTCGCCCCAGGCCTTGCTGGATGCCAATCCGGCTGCCCGCGCCCGGCTGCTGGCAATCACGCCCGAAACCCTGTCAAGATCAAAGGCTTTGCAGTATAAATATCTGATCCATCAGGGGCAGGTGCATGCGATTTCATCGCGTGACGAGGTGGTGGCCGCATTGGGCAAGGGCCGGCATCCGTGAGCCGGGCACGCCTGCATCCGCATCTGCGCCGCGGCGTGGGCAATCTGTTTTCATCGGATGTCTATCAGAATTACACCGCCACCTATGCCTGGGCCTCCAACCAGACGGCGCATCTGGGCCTGGGCTGTGTGGTGGCGATGATCGCGCTGGCGCTGTGCCCGTGGCTGGCGGAACATCTATGGCTCATGTTCCTGGTCTATCCGGCAAAGGAAGGCCTTGATGTGTGGCTGGCGCGGCGGCTGCGGGGCTCGCCCTTTCCGGTGCCGCTGCGGGAAATCCTGATCGATTCGGCCACCGATCTGGGGTTCGTTTCGCTGGGCATCGCACTGGCCGTGCTGCAACCCCTGCACCCGGCCAGCCTGGCCGCCTGGGCCGGCGTGGCCCTGGCCTTCGCCGCGCTTGCCAGCCGGCATTTCATTGCGGGCAAACGGGCGTTCGACAAATCGGCGCTGCCCTATCTGTTCCGGCTGGGCGGCTTTCGCGCCACCTGGCGCGACGAAGCCGACGTGATCCGCGCGTTTCTGGACGGCAACGGGCCGCCGCATCTGCTGCTGGTGGGGCAGCGTGGTTCTGGCCGCACCACGCTGGCGGTGGCGATCGGCTGCGAACTGGCCAACCGGCTGCAACTGGTGCGCCATGTCTCCTGCCCCGATCTGATCGAGGCGCTGACAGGCCGGAACCATGCCAGCCGGGCCAGCGAGCCATGGACCGTGCACGAGGCCGGCTGGCTGGTCGTCGATCATGTCGATGCCGGGCGAAAACTGCCGCCATTGCCGCCGGGCAAACGCATCATCTGGGTGGCCAGCGCCGATGCCGACCGGCCAGGGCTTGAAGCGATGCTCGCGGCGGCGGGTGCGGGCGGTCTTGCGGTGATCGACGTGACCGCCATGGCCTATCAGCCGCCATGATCCGGCTGCCCATGCCGGGCAGGGGCGATAAGGACTGGGTAAGCAATTTGTGCGCTAGAACGGCTTTGGCGCGGTCATGGAGTCGCCGCCTTGCCCGTCCAGCCGGCCCAATTGTTGCACATCATCCGCATCCAGTTGGCGATTGCCCGGCTGGGGCTGGATGTGGCCGGCGTGATGCAACTCGTGTGTGAAGAGGGCACCGCCCTGCTGGGCGCGGACGGCGCGGCGGTGGAACTGGCCGATGGCGACGACATGGTCTATCGCGCTGCCTGCGGCCTGGCGGGGCCGCAGCTGGGCCTGCGCTTGCCGCAGGGATCAAGCCTGTCGGGCCTGTGCGTGGCGCGCGGCGAACCGCTGGTGTGTGCCGATAGCGAAAGCGATGCGCGGGTGGATCTGGCGGCGTGCCGCGCCGTTGGCCTGCGCTCCATGCTGGTGCAGCCGCTGGTCTATGACGGCAAGCCGGTGGGCGTGCTGAAAGCGGTGTCGGCCCAGAAGGGGCGCTTTGGCCGGGACGAGATCGGGCTGCTGGCGATGCTGACCGATGTGCTGGCGGAGGCGATCTATTTCGCCACCCGCCTTGATGCCCGGTCGCTGCTGCACCGGGCCACGCATGACGAATTGACCGGCCTGCCCAACCGGTCGCTCTTCATGGAACGGTTGAATCGGGCGCTGACGGTGGGCCGGGGCCGTGCTGCCGGCGTTGGCGTGGAGATGATCGACATGGATGGGCTGAAACCGCTCAACGATCGTCTGGGCCATCGGGCCGGCGATGTCGCACTGGCCGAACTGGGGCGGCGGCTGGCGGGCAGCGTGCGCGCCGGCGATCTGGTGGCCCGGCTTGGCGGCGATGAATTTGCCGTGCTGTTGACCGGCCTGGCCGGCAGCGCCGAGCTGGCCGCGGCCATGCGCCGGCTGCACGCCAGCGTGCGCGCGCCGTTGGGCTTTGAAGGCCATAGCCTGGCGCTGGCGATGAGCCTGGGCAGCGCGGTGAGCCCGGCCGATGGCAGCGAGGCGCTGGCCCTGCTGGCCGCTGCCGATGCCCGCATGTATGCCCGCAAGCGCCAGCGCAAGGCCGCCGGCACGACGGCCGGGGCCTGCCCGCCGGCCGTATCGTTGCACTGATCGCGGCGCCTACAGCTTGCCGGTGAGTTCCGGCACCAGGGTGAACAGATCGCCGACCAGGCCGACATCGGCCACCTGGAAGATCGGGGCTTCCTCGTCCTTGTTGATGGCGACGATGATCTTGCTGTCCTTCATGCCGGCAAGATGCTGGATGGCGCCGGAAATGCCCACGGCGACATAGAGTTCGGGCGCGACGATCTTGCCGGTCTGGCCGACCTGATAATCATTGGGGGCATAGCCGGCATCGACAGCGGCGCGGCTGGCACCCACGGCGGCCCCCAGCCTGTCGGCCAGCGGATCGATATACTCGTGGAACTTGTCGGAACTGCCCAGCGCGCGGCCACCCGACACGATGATCTTGGCCGCGGTGAGTTCCGGGCGGGCCGATTTGGTCAGCTCGGCGCCGACAAAGCTGGCGGTGCCGGCATCGCCCGCGCCGCTGACGGCTTCGATCGCGGCGCTGCCGCCCGTGGTCGCGGCCTTGGCAAAGGCGGTGCCGCGCACGGTGATCACCTTCTTCGCGTCGCTGGACTGCACGGTGGCAATGGCGTTGCCGGCATAGATCGGCCGGGTGAAGGTGTCGGGCGCTTCGACCGAGAGGATTTCGCTGATCTGCGCCACATCCAGCGCGGCGGCGACACGCGGGGCGACATTCTTGCCGCGGCTGGTGGCCGGGGCGACGAACGCATCATAACCGGCCATCAGCCCGCTGATCAGCGGCGCAAGATTCTCGGGCAGGGCATCAGCATGGGCGGCATCATCGGCCACCAGCACCTTGGCCACACCGGCGACGGCGGCGGCGGCGCTGGCAACAGCGGCGCAGCCATGGCCGGCGACCAGCACATGCACATCGCCGCCCAGCTGCCCGGCTGCCGTGACGGCGGCCAGCGTGGCGTCCTTCAGTTCCGCATTGTCATGTTCGGCCAGAACCAGCGTGCTCATGCCACCGCTCCCATTTCCTTCAGCTTTGCGACCAGTTCATCAACGCTCTTCACCTTGATGCCGGCCTGGCGCTTGGCCGGCTCCGTCACCTTCAGGGTGGTGAGGCGCGGGGTCATGTCAACGCCATAATCGGCGGGCGTCCTGGTGGCGATCGGCTTGGATTTCGCCTTCATGATGTTGGGCAGCGACGCATAGCGCGGCTCGTTTAGGCGCAGATCGGTCGTCACCACGGCCGGCAGCTTCAACGCGACGGTTTCAAGGCCGCCATCGATTTCGCGGGTGACGTTGACCGTATCGCCCTGCGGATCAACCCTGGAGGCAAAGGTGCCCTGCGCCCAGCCGAGCAGGCCGGCGAGCATCTGGCCGGTCTGGTTGGCATCATCATCGATGGCCTGCTTGCCCAGGATGATCAGGCCGGGGGTTTCCTCGGCGGCGATCTTCGCCAGGATCTTGGCGACGCCCAGCGATTCGGTGGTGACATCGGTGGTGACCAGGATGCCGCGATCGGCGCCCATGGCCAGCGCGGTGCGCAGCGTTTCGGTGCACTGCTGCACGCCGATGGAGACCACCACCACTTCGGTGGCGATGCCCTTTTCCTTCAGGCGGATCGCCTCTTCGACGGCGATTTCGTCGAAGGGGTTCATGCTCATCTTGATGTTGGCGAGTTCGACGCCGCTGTTGTCCGACTTCACCCGCACCTTGACGTTGTAATCAACCACCCGCTTGACGGGGACGAGCACCTTCATGGCCGGCCTTTCCCAAGGTTTCACCGTTGTTGGCATTGCACTTGGCCGATGCGGCTGGCACGGTCAAGGGCCAAGTTGACGTTAACGTAAACCCCCGCCTCAGCGATTGGCGCCGGGCACCCACAGCACGTCGCCCGATCCGCCCTGTTCCGGGGCGTTTTCCAGCCGGGCGAGCACGAACAGCAGATCCGACAGGCGGTTGAGATAGTGGCGGGCCGGGCCGGACACGGCATCGCCGGCGGCGACGGCATCGCGTTCGGCGCGGCGGGCGATGGTGCGCGCCAGGTGCAGATGCGCGCCCGCGGCGCTGCCGGCCGGCAGGATGAAGCTGGTGAGCGGGGCGAGCCGTTCGTTGGCGGCATCGATCTGGGTTTCCAGCCAGTCCACCTGCGCCGGCACGATGCGCAGCGCGCCGTCGATGCCGGCCGGCGTTGCCACGTCGGCGCCCAGATCGAACAGATCATTCTGGATGCGCGACAGGCAGGCATCGGTGGCCGGCGTGACGTGCAGGCGGGCAATGCCGATGGCGGCGTTGGTTTCATCGACGCTGCCCATCACCACCGGGCGCTGGCTGGCCTTGGACACGCGGCTGCCATCGACCAGGCCGGTCGATCCATCATCGCCGGTGCGGGTGTAGATGCGGTTGAGCCTGACCATGGCGGTGCCGGATCAGGCCGGGCGGTTGACCAGGAACAGGATGACCACGAACATGATCGCCAGCGCCTGCAACGCCACGCGCAGGCTCATCATCCGGTTGGATTGCTCGCCGCTGACATCCTGGCCGCGCGCCATGATGATGATGCCGCGCGCCAGCACGGCAAGGGTCGCGACAGCGGAAGCGACCATGAAGAAGACGAGCGCGGTTTGCATGGGGCACACTGTATCAAGCTGGCCCGGCTTGGCCATGGGGTGCGGCACCATGGCGTGCAGCGCCGATCAGGCCGGCCGCAGCCGCCGTGCCCGCGCCGCCGCGCCCACCAGGCCAAAGCCGGCGATCAGCAGCGCCCAGCTGGCCGATTCCGGCACCGCCTGCACGCTGTAGCTGATGCTGCCCATCTGCAATTGCTGGAACGGCAGGGCGTTGAGCCCGGCGGTGGTGGTGGCCGTGCCCTGGCGGAAGCCGAGGATGAAAGTCCGCTGCGCCTGCGGGCTGAACGGGAACGCCAGAATGGCCGGAAAGTCCGGCCGCAGCGTGACATCGGTGACCAGTTGCGGCAGGCTGACATCGGTGCCGCTGGCGCTGCGGCCAAAGATCAGGTTGGTCATGAACACATCGACGGGCAGGCCGGATGCGTCGTAGGGTTTGACCAGCACCCCGCCGGACACGCGGGCATTGCTGACCAGCGTGGCCTGATCGCCGCCATGCCGATCAACATTGTGGTGCGCATCGTCCCTGTCCCCCGTCGGCTGGGCCAGAAACCCATGCTTTCGAGAAGATTGCGACAGGCCGTTAACCTTCGTCAAGACCCAGACCGGCAATGATTTCGCAAGGCGTGGCGCCGGCCGCGCGCAGGGCGTGCAGCGTTTCACCGCCGTCGCGTTTGGCCAGACGGCGGCCGTCGGCACCCAGCAGCAAGGGGTGGTGGTGATAGCGCGGGGTGGGCAGGCCCAGCAGCGCCTGCAGCAGCACCTGGCCGTGGCTGGCATCGAACAGATCCACCCCGCGCACCACGTCGCTGATGCCCTGGGCTGCATCATCCACCACCACCGCCAGCATGTAGGCGGTGCCGATATCGCGCCGGGCAATCACGAAATCGCCGGTCGCCACCGTCACCTGCTGCCAGCCGGCACGCGCATCATGCCAGCGCAGCGGCCCGGTGCGGGCCTGGGCGGCCGCCACATCCAGCCGCCACGCCGGCCGTTCAGCGGCCAGCCGGGCGGCGCGGGTGGCGGGATCCAGATGGCGGCAGCTGCCGGGATAGGCCGGCCCGTCCGGCCCGTGCGGGGCGCTGGCGGCTGCGGCAATATCGGCGCGCGTGCAGAAACAGGGATAGGCAACGCCACGCGCCACCAGCCGGTCCAGCGCCTGGGCATAATGGGCCGTGCGCTGCGATTGCCGCCACACCGGCCCATCCCAATCCAGCCCCAGCCAGGCCAGATCGTCGAGCATTGCCGCCTCATGCTCTGGCCGGCAGCGCGTGGTGTCGATATCCTCGATCCGCAGCAGGAAACGGCCGCCGGCCCGCCGCGCCAGCCGCCAGGCCATCACGGCAGACAGGGCATGGCCCCGGTGCAGCTGCCCGGTGGGCGACGGCGCAAAGCGGCTGGCGATCAACTTATCCACAGTTTCCACACCCAGATACGGGGCTGTCATTGGCCTGACACACAATCTGTTGTAAAGCATCAGGCATCACGGAGATGGCCGCCGGCTTGCGGCCCTGGGGGCGCTCCGCCCCTTGTGCGACTGGGCCCGTGATCCGGATCGGCCGCTCCCCCTGGCGGGAGGATATGGCGCATGCTGACGACTGACCTCATCGAGGAGAAATTCGTCACCGCACCCCAGCTTGTCTCGCCCGAAGCCTGCCCGGCGCTGGTCCTGAACGCCGATTATACCCCCTTGTCCTATTATCCGCTGTCGCTGTGGCCGTGGCAGACGGCGATCAAGGCCGCGTTCCTGGAACGGGTGGACATCATTGCCGAATATGATCGCGAAATCGCCTCGCCATCCTTGCGCATGAAATTGCCATCGGTGATCGCGCTGCGCCAATATGTGCGGCCGTCCAGCCACCCGGCCTTCACCCGGTTCAACCTGTTCCTGCGCGATCGCTTCACCTGCCAATATTGTGGCGGCACCGGCCTGGAGCTGACCTTCGACCATGTGATTCCGCGCGCCTATGGCGGGCGCACCACCTGGGAGAATGTCACCACCGCCTGCGCGCCGTGCAACCTGAAGAAGGGCGGCCGCACCCCGGCGGAAGCGCATATGCATCTGCTCAGCCGCCCGCACCAGCCGCACACCCACCAGCTGCAAACCAACGGCCGCGCCTTTCCGCCGCATCACTGCCACACCACCTGGCGCGATTATCTTTACTGGGATGTGGAGCTGCTGGCCTGAGCGCCGGCGCGATCAGCCCTTGCGGCCGGCCTTTTCGTCCAGCCCCGACAGGCCATCGCGGCGGGCCAGTTCGGCGCGCACATCATCGAACGACAACCCGGCATCGGCGAGCAGCACGGCCAGGTGGAACATCAGATCGGCGGCTTCGCCCACCAGACCGGGCGTGTCGTCGGCCATGGCGGCGATCACCACCTCCACCGCCTCCTCCCCCAGTTTCTGGGCGATCTTGGCGCGGCCCCTGGCCGTGAGTTTGGCGACATAGGAGCTGGCGGGATCGGCGCCGCGGCGGGCGATGATGGTGGCGAGCAGGCGATCAAAGCGATCCATGATACACCTCGCGCACCGGCAGGCCGGCCGCGGCAAGCGCCGCGCGGGCCTGGGCGATGGTGGCTTCGCCAAAATGGAAGATGGAGGCGGCCAGCACCGCCGAGGCATGGCCCTGCGCCACGCCGCTGACCAGATCGGCCAGGCTGCCAACCCCGCCCGATGCCACCACCGGCACCGGCACCGCATCGGCGATGGCGCGGGTGAGGGCCAGATCATAACCGGCCCTGGTGCCATCGCGATCCATCGAGGTGAGCAGGATTTCGCCGGCACCGAGCCTTGCCGCCTCGATGGCATAGGCGACGGCATCGATACCGGTGGCGGTGCGGCCGCCGTGGGTGAAGATTTCCCATGTGCCGGGCGCGGTCTGCTTGGCGTCCACCGCCACCACCACGCATTGTTCGCCAAAGCGCATGGCGAGTTCACCGATCAGGGCGGGACGGGCGACGGCGGCGCTGTTCACCGCCACCTTGTCGGCCCCGGCCAGCAGCAGGGCGCGGGCATCGGCGACGCTGCGCACGCCGCCGCCGACGGTGAGCGGCATGAAGCATTGATCGGCGGTGCGTTCGACAATGTCGATCAGCGTGCCGCGGCCTTCGTGGCTGGCGGTGATGTCGAGGAAGCACAGCTCGTCCGCGCCGGCGGCATCATAGGCCGCCGCCGCCTGCACCGGATCGCCGGCATCGCGCAGTTCCACGAAGTTGACGCCCTTGACGACGCGGCCGCCGGCGACATCGAGGCAGGGGATGATGCGGACGGCGACGCTCATGCCGCCTCCCGGCCAGAAATCCGGATCGCTTCGGCCAGATCAAGCCGGCCATCATAGAGCGCGCGGCCGGTGATGACGCCTTCGATGCCGGCCCGGCCGTTCAGGGCATGGATATCGGCAATGCCGGCCACGCCGCCCGACGCGATCACCGGCAGGCTGGTCGCCGCCGCCAGCGCGGTGGTCGCTTCGAGATTGACGCCCTTCAACAGGCCATCGCGCCCGACATCGGTGAACAGCACGGCGGCCACCCCGGCATCCTCGAACCGGCGGGCCAGATCGGCGACGGGGAGCGTGGACACATCGGCCCAGCCGCGCGTGGCCACCATGCCGTCGCGCGCGTCCACCGCCACCACGATGCGGCAGGGATGATCGGCGGCCAGGCCCTTGACCAGATCTTGATTGTCGAGCGCGGCGGTGCCCATCACCACGCGCCACACGCCGGCGGCCAGCCAGGCATCGACATGCGCGGCGGTGCGGATGCCGCCGCCCACCTGCACGCGACCGCTGCCGAATCCGGCCAGCGCGGCCTTCACCCCGGCGGCATTGCGGGCATCGCCGGCGAACGCGCCATCCAGATCCACCACATGCAGATGCGTCGCCCCGGCGGCGGCAAACAGCGCGGCCTGGGCGGCGGGATCATCGGCATAGACGGTGGCGCGGTTCATGTCGCCTTCGGCCAGCCGCACGCATTGGCCGCCCTTCAGATCGATGGCCGGGAAGATGATCATGATGTCAACCAGTTGGACAGGAAGGCCAGGCCATAGGCCTGGCTTTTTTCCGGGTGGAACTGCACGCCGCTGATGTGCCCGCGCCGCACAATGGCGGCAAAGCGCCCGCCATGATCGGCCATGGCCTGCACATCGGCCGGATCATCGGGCGTGAAGGCATAGGAGTGGACGAAATAAGCGTCCCCCGATGGCACCGGCGCGCCGTTCACCGCCGCCACCCGGTTCCAGCCCATGTGCGGGATTTTCAGGGCGGGATCAGCCGGCTCCAGCCGCCGCACCACGCCGGGCAGCCAGCCCAGCCCGGCGTGCACGCCATGTTCATGGCCTTCGCTGGCCAGCAACTGCATGCCCACGCAAATGCCCAGGAACGGCACGCCGCGGCCCATCACCGCCTCGTTCAGCGCCGCCTCGATGCCGGTGCGTTCCCGCAGCTGGTTGATGCACTGGGCAAAGGCGCCCACACCGGGCAGCACGATGCGGGTGGCCGCCGCGATGGTGGCCGGATCATCCGTCACCACCACGCGCGCGCCGGCCGTTTCCAGCGCGCGGGCGGCCGAACGCAGATTGCCGGCGCCATAATCGATAAGCGCAACCTGCTCAGGCACCGCCGAGCGTGCCTTTCGTGGACGGGATGGCATCTGCCTTGCGCGGATCAATGGCCACGGCCGCCCGCAGCGCCCGCGCCACGCCCTTGAAGCAGCTTTCGGCGATATGGTGATTGTTGACACCATAGAGCGTTTCGATGTGCAGCGTGATGCCGGCCGAACCGGCGAAGGCGGCGAAGAATTCCTTGAACATCTCGGTATCCAGCGTGCCCAGCTTGGGCTGGCTGAAGCTGGTGCGCCACACCAGATAGGGCCGGCCCGAAATGTCGAGCGCCACGCGGGTGAGCGTTTCATCCATCGGAATCAGCGCATCGCCATAACGGGTGATGCCGCGCCGATCGCCCAGCGCCTTGGCCACCGCCTCGCCCAGCGCAATGCCGGTGTCTTCCGTGGTGTGGTGGCCATCGATGTGCAGATCGCCCACCGTCTTCACCGTCAGATCGATCAGGCTGTGGCGCGACAGCTGCTCCAGCATGTGATCGAGGAAACCGATGCCGGTGGACACATCATAAACGCCGCTGCCATCGAGGTTGACCTGAACCTCGACACTGGTTTCCTTGGTGACGCGGGAAATGCTTGCGGTGCGCATCGCTCATGCTCCTTGCGCGCAGCGCCTAGAGCATTGCGACAAGAGGGGCAAGCAACAGGGCCTTTTCGCCGCGCGCAGGCATCCTACATAGGGCGCACACAGAACAG
This sequence comes from Alphaproteobacteria bacterium, assembly GCA_018970445.1. GTDB lineage: Bacteria > Pseudomonadota > Alphaproteobacteria > Sphingomonadales > Sphingomonadaceae > Sandarakinorhabdus. Next base: position 22,438 of record JAGWWF010000021.1, read on the forward strand.
GACAGATGATGAGCGAACTTCCGCAATTTCACGGCACCACCATCGTTTCGGTGCGCAAGGGCGGCCAGGTGGTGGTGGCCGGCGATGGCCAGGTGACGATGGGGCAGACGGTGATGAAGCCCAATGCCCGCAAGGTGCGCCGGCTGGGGCCGAAGGGGGAGGTGATCGGCGGCTTTGCCGGGGCCACAGCCGATGCCTTCACCCTGTTCGAGCGGCTGGAGACCAAGCTGGAGCGCCACCCCGGCCAGCTGATGCGCGCCGCCGTTGAACTGGCCAAGGATTGGCGGACGGATCGTTATCTGCGCCGGCTGGAGGCGATGATGATCGTGGCCGATGCCAGTGTGACGCTGGTGATCACCGGCAATGGCGATGTGCTGGAACCGGTGGGCGGCATCTGCGCCATCGGTTCGGGCGGCAATTTCGCGCTGGCCGCCGCCCGCGCCCTGGCCGACAGCGATCATGCGGCCGAAGCCATCGCCCGGCGGGCCATGAAGATTGCCGCCGATCTGTGCGTGTACACCAACGAGGAACTGACCGTGGAAGCGATTGCCCTGTGAGCGCCGATCTGACCCCCAGGCAGATTGTTGCTGCGCTGGATCGCCACATCATCGGCCAGGATGACGCCAAGCGCGCCGTGGCCGTGGCGCTGCGCAACCGCTGGCGCCGGCAGCAATTGCCCGACGATCTGCGCGACGAGGTGGTGCCCAAGAACATCCTGATGATCGGCCCCACCGGCTGCGGCAAGACCGAGATCAGCCGCCGGCTGGCCCGGCTGGCCAATGCGCCGTTCATCAAGGTGGAGGCGACCAAGTTCACCGAGGTTGGCTATGTTGGCCGCGACGTGGATTCGATCATCCGCGATCTGGTGGAAGAATCGATCCGGCTGGTGCGCGACGCCCGCAGAGCCGCGGTGCAGGACAAGGCGCACGATGCGGCGCTGGCCCGGCTGCTGGATGCGCTGGTGGGCAAGGATGCCAGCGAGGCGACGCGGCTGGCGTTTCGTCAGCGGTTCGAGGCCGGCGACCTGAAGGGCCGCGAGGTGGAGATCGAGGTGGCCGACGCGCCGCCCAGTTTCGAGATGCCCGGCATGCAGCCCGGCCAGGTGGGCATGATCAATCTTTCGGACATGATGGCCAAGGCCATGGGCGGGCGCACGAAACGCCGCAAGATGAAGGTGGAGGCCGCCTGGGAGGCGCTGCTGGCCGAGGAATCGGACAAGCGCCTGGACGATGAGGAGATCAACCGCGAGGCGATCCGCAGCGCGGCGGAAAACGGCATCGTGTTCCTGGACGAGATCGACAAGATCGCGGTGAGCGATGTGCGCGGCGGCAGCGTGAGCCGCGAAGGCGTGCAGCGCGATCTGCTGCCGCTGATCGAAGGCACCACGGTGGCCACCAAATATGGCCCGGTGAAGACCGACCATATCCTGTTCATCGCATCGGGCGCGTTCCATGTGGCCAAACCATCGGATCTGCTGCCCGAACTGCAGGGGCGGCTGCCGATCCGGGTGGAGCTGAAGGGCCTGACCGAGGATGATTTCCGCCGCATCCTGAACGACACCGATGCCAGCCTGATCCGCCAATATGCCGCCCTGCTGGGCACCGAAGGCGTGACGCTGGACATCACCGCTGCCGGCATCGATGCGATCGCCCGCACCGCCGCCCAGGTGAACGAGACGGTGGAGAATATCGGCGCCCGCCGCCTGCACACGGTGATGGAAAAGCTGCTGGAAGCGATCAGTTTCGATGCCAGCGAACGCGGCGGCGAGACCGTGACGGTGGATGATGCCATGGTGGCGCGCGAACTGGGCGCGATTGCCGGCAACCGCGATCTGTCGAAATATATATTGTAACGCGCCTCAGGCCCCGGTGAGCAGCCGATCCACCAGCTGCTTCACCGTGGGCACGAAGCGGTTGGAATAGAAGGGATCGCTGGCAAAGCGATAGGCGCTGTGGCCGGCGAACGCCAGATTCTGATCGGGATCGCCGCCGTGGGCGATATCCTGCAGGGTTTTCTGGATGCAGAAACTGCGCGGATCGGCCAGCCGGCCGGTGCTGTTGGTGTCGGTGTCTTTCCAGGCGGAAAAGCCGCAGTGCGACAGGCAGCCCATGCAATCGGCCTGATCCTTGCGGATGGTGTCGCGTTCGGCCGGGGTGACGAACACCAGCGTATTGTCGGGGGTTTTCAGCGCTTCGGTAAAGCCGGCGCCGTGGAATGAGCGCGCCCGCATCAGATCATCGCGGGTGACGAAATAGCTTTTGCGGCCGACGCCAACATCCAGCGCGAACTGGTGATCGCCGGTGGCCGTGGTGGAAAAGGCGATCTGGCGTTCGCTGCGGGCTTCGAGATTGCGCAGATAGGGATTGCGGATGGCCGACGAATAAAAGCCGGTCGGCGAGAATTTGTGCAGGAGGATGTCGCCTTCGGCCAGTGCGAACAGGCGTTGCTTCCACGCATCGGGAATTGGGCTTTCCTGGGTGAGCAGCGGCCGGGTGCCGAACTGGAACACCACCTGGCCCAGTTCGGGATTGTCGAGCCAGTTGGCCCATTCATCCAGCCGCCACACGCCGCCGGCCATTACGATGGGCACCGATTCGGACACGCCGAGTTCGCGCATGGTGGCGCGCAGTTCGGCCACGCGCGGATAGGGATCCTGGGGTGCTCGCGGATCTTCGGCGTTCGACAGGCCGTTGTGGCCGCCGGCCAGCCACGGATCTTCATACACCACCGCGCCCAGCCATTGCGCCGCCTTGGAATAGGCGCGTTTCCACAGCGCCCGGAAGGCGCGGGCGGACGAGATGATGGGATAATAATGCACGCCATACTGGGCGGCGATTTCCGACAATTTGTAGGGCATGCCCGCGCCGCAGGTGACACCGTTGACCAGCCCGCGCGTGCGTTCCAGCACGCCGTGCAGCACCCGCTGCGCGCCGCCCATTTCCCACAACACGTTGATGTTGATGGCGCCGATGCCGCGTTTCAGTTCGCTGGCGGCAATGTCATAGGCGCGCTGCACCTGGGTGACGCCGCCTTCGATGGCATAGGCGATCAGTTCCTCGTGCCGGTCGCGGCGGGTGGCGGAACGATAGATCTGCGGGATGGAGCGGCCTTCTTCATCATAGCTGTCGGCATTGACGGCCGACACCGTGCCGACCCCACCGGCCAGCGCCCACGCCCCCGAAGACGCATGGTTGGTGGCCGAAACGCCCTTGCCCCCTTCCACCAGAGGCCACACCTCGCGGCCACCCATCACCAGCGATCTTACACCCGAAAGCATTGCAGTCCGTTCTGTCAGGGCCGGCGATTGCACCGACCATTACACTCTTGCGGCAAGATGGTGGCACAGCGCAAGCCGCGGCTTTTCCGCAGGCCGGGTTTCGGGCATGGCCGCGCGCCATGACGGATGTTGCACCGGGCCGCGATTCGGCCGTTTCCGATCCCACCACCATCCGCCGGCTCTATGGCCGGCGGCAGGGCCATGCGCTGCGCGCCGGCCAGGCAGCGCTGTTTGCCGATCTGTTGCCGCGCATCGCCGTGCCGGCCCAAGGCCCGATCAGCGCCAGCGGAATGTTCGGCGATGATCGGCCGCTGTGGCTGGAAATCGGCTTTGGCAAGGGCGAGCATATGGCCGCCCAGGCCGCCGCCCACCCCGATGTGGGCCTGATCGGGGCCGAACCCTTCGTGGATGGCGTGGTGGGGGCGTTGATGGCGGTGCAGGCCGGCGCGCTGGCCAATGTGCGCATCCATCATGGTGATGCGCTGGATGTGCTGGAACGGCTGGGCGAAGCCAGCGTGGAGCGCCTGTTCCTGCTGCACCCCGATCCCTGGCCCAAGGCCCGCCATGCCAAGCGCCGGTTCATGAACCCCGGCCCGATCGATCGCATCGCCCGCGTGCTGAAACCCGGCGGCGAATTCCGCTTTGGCACCGATCACCCGATCTATTGCCGCTGGGCCTTGATGCAGATGCAGCGCCGCGCCGATTTCCGCTGGCTGGGCGACACGGCGGCGGATTTCCTGACCCGCCCCGCCGATTGGCCGCAGACGCGATACGAGGCCAAGGCGCGGCGGCTGGGCCATCAGGTGTGGTATTTCCGCTGGCAGCGCCAATGAGGGCGCGTGTGACACCGGGGCCATTGACCGCGCTGCGGCACTTCGCCTAGGCCAGCGGGCGTGAGCCAGTATCTCGACTTTGAAAAGCCGATCGCCCAGATCGCCCAGCGCGCCACCGATTACCGCGCCGCCGGTGACGAGGCCGGCGCCCGCCATGCCGAAGGCGCGGCGCGGCGGCTGCTGGCGGAAACCTATGCACGGTTGACGCCCTGGCAGAAGACGCTGGTGGCCCGCCACCCGCTGCGTCCGCATTTTTCCGATATGGTGAAGGCGCTGGTGGCGGATTTCATGCCGCTGTCCGGCGATCGCGCCTATGGCGAGGATGAAGCCATCATCGGCGGCATCGGCACGCTGAGGGGCCAGAATATTCCGGTGGTGGTGATCGGCCATGAAAAGGGCAGCGACACCGCCAGCCGCGTGCGCCACAATTTCGGCATGGGCCGGCCCGAAGGCTATCGCAAGGCGGCCCGGCTGGTCGAACTGGCCGGCCGGTTCAACGTGCCGGTGATCACCCTGGCCGACAGTGCGGGGGCCTATCCCGGTGTGGACGGTGAAGCCCGCGGCCAGGCCGAAGCCATCGCCCGCGCCACCGCGGCTTTTCTGGCGGCGCCGGTGCCGATCATCGCGGCCATCACCGGCGAAGGCATGTCGGGCGGGGCCATCGGCATTGCCGCGGCCGATCGGGTGATCATGTTCGAACATGCCGTCTATGCGGTGATCTCGCCGGAAGGCTGCGCGTCCATCCTGTGGCGCAGCGCCGAAAAGGGCCAGAACCGCGCCGCCGATGCCGCCGAAGCGATGAAGGTGACGGCGGCCGACTGCAAGGCGCTGGGCGTGATCGACAGCATCGTGCCCGAACCGCTGGGCGGCGCCCACCGCGATCCGCAGGCGGCGATCTCGTCGCTGGCGATGGCGATTGCCGCCGAATTGCAGCCGCTGCTGGCCAAGAGCCCGCAGCAGCTGATCCGGGATCGCCGGGCCAAATATCTGGCCATGGGCCGCACGCTATGACCCCACTGGCAGGGTTGCGCCGGCGGCTGTAGGATGGCGGCATGATCCATGCCCGCCTGTCCCTGATCGCCCTGGCACTTGTTGCCGCGCCTGCGCAGGCGCAGGCGCCGCCCGGCCTGACCCCGGCCGAACGCCAGCAGGGGGCGCAGGCGCATCCGCAGATCCTCCAGCAGTTCGGCGGCGCGATGAGCGGGCCGGTGGCCGATTATGTGCGCGGCGTTGGCCAGAAGATCGCGGTGCAATCGGGCGGCGGCGCGCGGCCGCAGGATTATGTCGTCACGCTGCTCAATTCCAACGTCAACAACGCCTTCGCCATTCCCGGCGGCTATGTCTATATCACCCGCCAGCTGCTGGCGCTGATGAATGACGAGGCCGAACTTGCCTTCGTGATGGGCCACGAGGTGGCGCATGTTGCTGCCCGCCATGGCCAGAAGCGGCAGAACCGCGCTGCCCTTTCGAACATCCTGGCCGGCATCGCCGGGGTGGTGACCGGATCGCAGATCATCGGCCAGGGTGCCAACATCGTCGCGCAGTTGACCACGCTGGGCTTCAGCCGCGAACAGGAACGCCAGGCCGACAGCCTGGGCGTGCGTTACCTGACCAGCGCTGCCTATGATCCGCTGGCCAGCGGCGACATACTGGCGGCGCTGGGCGCACAGACCGCGCTGGAAGCCCGGTTGCAGGGCCAGAGCGGGGCGGAACCCTCAAGATGGCTGTCCACCCACCCGGCCAACGGCGAACGGGTGGCGCGCATCCGCGCCGAAGCGCAGACCTTCGTGGCCAGGGCCGGCGCGCGCGCCCACAACCGCGATGCCTTTCTGAACGCCATCGATGGCCTGCCCTATGATGATGATGCCGCGCAGGGCGTGGTGCAGGGCGGCCGCTTCCGCCATGGTTCGCTGCAACTGGCGCTGGATGCGCCGGCCGGGTTCACCCTGACCAACGGGGCCGAGGCGTTGAGCGGCAGCGGCCCCGGTGGCACCAGCTTTGAACTGCGCATGGCCGATGGCACCGGCGATCTGGCTGCCGTGGCTGCCGCGCGCTGGCAGCAGCTGGGCCTGCAACCGCGCCCCATGCAGGCCACCCGCATCAACGGGCTGGAGGCCCTGGCCGGCAGCGCCCAGGCCCAGACCCGCGGCGGCCCGGTGGATGCGACCCTGACCGTCTATCGCTGGAACACACAGACCGCCTTCACCCTGATTGCGGTGGCGCCGCAGGGACAGGCAGCGCAGGTGGCACCGGTGGCGGCCAGCGTGCGCCGGCTGACAGCGCAGGAGGCCGGCGCCATCCGCACCCGCCGCATCCAGGTGGCGCGCGTGGCCGCCGGCGACACGCTGGCCAGCCTGGCGGCCCGCATGGCCTATGACGACGCCAGCCGCATGGAGCGTTTCCTCACCCTGAACCAGTTGGCGCAGGATGCGGTGCTGAAGGCCGGGGATCGGGTGAAGCTGGTGGTCTGGCGCTGATGCGCGTTGTGCATGTGGTTGCCGCGGCGCTGGTGGATGGCGGCGGCCGCGTGCTGCTGGCGCAGCGGCCGCCGGGCAAGGCGCTGGCCGGCCTGTGGGAATTTCCCGGTGGCAAGCTGGAACCGGGCGAATCACCCGAAGCCGCGCTGGCCCGCGAGCTGGACGAGGAACTGGGCATCGGCGGCTGCGCCTTCACCCCCTTCACCTTCGTGTCGTTCGCCTATCCCGATTTCCATCTGGTGATGCTGCTGTATTGGTGCCGGGCCTGGACTGGCGAACCGGTGGGCCGCGATGGCCAGGCGCTGCGCTGGGAATGGCCGGCGGCGATGGCCGCCCTGCCGATGCCGCCGGCCGATCTGCCGCTGGTGCAGGCGCTGATCGCGGCCGGGGCGTGAAGGTTGCACGTGTGTGACAGGCCGGCTATGGCCGCCCGGGGCAACAACAGAGGCGACACATGAAAATCCTGGCGGGCAACGGCAACCCCGAACTGGCCCAGGCGATTGCCGCCTATCTGGAAATCCCGCTCACCAGGGCGGCCGTCCGCCGCTTTGCCGACGAAGAGATTTTCGTCGAGATCGACGAGAATGTGCGCGGCGAGGATGTGTTCGTGGTGCAGCCCACCGCGGCGCCGGCCAACGACAATCTGATGGAATTGCTGATCTGCATCGATGCGCTCAAGCGCGCGTCGGCCCGGCGCATCACGGCAGTGGTGCCCTATTTCGGCTATGCCCGGCAGGATCGCAAATCGGGATCGCGCACGCCGATTTCGGCCAAGCTGGTGGCCAATCTGATCACCACCGCCGGGGCCAACCGCGTGCTGTCGGTTGATCTGCACGCCGGCCAGATCCAGGGATTCTTCGATATTCCCACCGACAATCTGTTTGCCGCCCCGGTGATGGCGGCCGACATTCTTGCACGGATGAGCATGCAGGACGTGATGGTGGTGTCTCCCGATGTGGGCGGTGTGGTGCGCGCCCGCGCCCTGGCCAAGCGGCTGGGCAATGCCCCGCTGGCGATCGTGGACAAGCGCCGCGAACGGCCGGGCGAATCCGAGGTGATGAACATCATCGGCGATGTGCGCGGCCGCCGCTGCATCCTGGTGGATGACATCGTCGATTCGGCTGGCACGCTGTGCAATGCCGCGGCCGCCCTGCTGCAGGCCGGCGCTGCCAGTGCCACCGCCTATGTCTCCCACGGGGTGCTGTCGGGCGGGGCGGTGGCGCGCGTGGATGCATCGGCGCTGGCCGAGCTGGTGGTCACCGATTCGATTGCCGCCACGGCGGCGGTGAAGGCGGCGCAAAAGGTGCGCCGCATCACCATCGCGCCGCTGGTGGCCGAAGCCATGCGCCGCACGGCGGAAGAAACCTCGGTCAGTTCGCTGTTCGATTGATCAATCGCCGGTGGTGCGGTTGATCACCGTGCCATCGGGTTTGTAGACCTTTTCCGGCGTCACATATTCGCCCTTGGCCGTGCAGATGCCGCCCGGATCCTGCTTGCGCTTGGCGGCGCAGAATTCGGTATCGGGCCGGGTTTGGGCCAGGGCCGGGGCAGCCACGATGGCCAGGGCGGCAAGGGTGATGGCGATCAGGGCTTTGGTCATGCCCACCCATTACACGCGAATGGCTTGCGCCGCCATGAACAAGGCCGCTAATCGCCTGTCATGGATGTGAATCCGCCCTGTGATGCCCGGCTGTTGCTGGATGGCGATGCGCTGGTGGCGAACTGGCGCGATTTTGCCGCCTGCGGCCCGGCCGAAGCGGGCGCGGCGATCAAGGCCGATGGCTATGGCGTGGGTGCGCGCGATGCGCTGCTGCGGCTGGCGGCCGCCGGCTGCCGGCGGTTTTACGTGGCGCACTGGCACGAGGTGCCGGCGCTGCTGCCGTTGCCCGATGGCGTGCAGATCAGCGTGCTGCACGGGGTTGCAGACGATGTGATGCCGGCGGCGCTGGCCCTGCCGGCACAGCCGGTTCTGAACACGCCCGCCCAGGTGGCGCTGTGGCGGCAGACCGGGCGGCCGGTGGAGCTGATGGTCGATACCGGGATGAACCGGCTGGGCCTGGCGCCGGCCGAGGTGCCCGATCTGGCGGCCGGGCTGACGATCGCGGTGCTGCACAGCCATCTGGCCTGCACCGAAGCGCCCGCCCACCCGCTGAATGCGGCGCAGCTTGGCCGGTTTGCCGATCTGGCCGCGCGTGTGCCGGCCGGCCTGTATGCGCTGGCCAATTCGGCCGGGGCCGGGCTGGGGCCGGCCTATCATTTCGATCTGATCCGGCCCGGTGTCGGCCTGTATGGCGGCGGCCTGCTGCCCGATGGCCGGCCGTCGCGCACCGTGGCGCACATGGCCGCGCGCATCCTCCAGCTGCGCGATGTGCCGGCGGGCAGCAGTGTCGGCTATGGCGCGGCCTTTGTGGCTGCCCGGCCCAGCCGCATCGCCACGGTGGCGCTGGGCTATGCCGATGGCTATGCCCGCGGCCTGTCCAACCGGGGCTGGGCGCTGGCCGGCGGGGTGCGCTGCCCGGCGGCAGGGCGGGTTTCGATGGATCTGGCCGCCTTTGATGTGACCGATGCGCCGCCACTGGCCGAAGGCGACTGGCTTGACATTCCCTTCGATCCCGAAGCGATGGCGGCGGTTTCGGGGCGCACCAGCTATGAACTTCTGGTGGCGCTGGGCCGGCGTTTTGAACGGGTGTGGGCATGATGGCGCTGGTGGCCATTGGCGCGTCGGTGCTGGCGGCCTTTGCGGCCGTGGGCCGGCTGGCGCGCTTTGCCGGCACGGCGCTGATCCGGCTGGTGCAGCCGCCCTGGTATCCGGCGCAATGGCTGAACCAGATGCTGGTGATCGGCTGGCTGTCGCTGCCGGTGGTGGGGTTGACGGCGATCTTCACCGGATCGGCGCTGGCGCAGCAGATCTTCATCGGCGGCAGCCGCTTCAACGCCGCCTCCACCGTGCCGGCGGTGACGGTGATCGGTGTGGTGCGCGAACTGGGGCCGGTGCTGGGCGGGCTGATGGTGGCCGGCCGGGTGGCCAGCGCCATGGCGGCCGAACTGGGCACGATGCGGGTGACCGAACAGATTGATGCGCTGGTGACGCTGCGCACCGATCCGTTCCGCTGGCTGGTGGCGCCGCGCATCCTGGCCGCGGTGCTGGTGATGCCGTTTCTGGTGCTGGTGTCGAACGCGCTGGGGGTGATGGGCGGCTGGCTGCTGGCCACGCAGCGGCTGGGGTTCAATTCGGCGCAATATCTGGCCACCACCGCGCGCTATCTTCAGGTGGATGATGTGGCCTCGTCGCTGGTCAAGGCGGCGGTGTTCGGATTCTTCATCGCGCTGATGGGCTGTTTTCACGGCTATCACAGCGGCGGCGGCGCGGCCGGCGTGGGGCGGGCCACCACCAATGCCGTCGTTTCCAGCTTCATCCTGATCCTGCTGGCCAATCTGGTCATCACCGTGATCCTGTTCGGTTCATGATCGTGCCGCGCATCCGGCTGGCCGGCGTGGCCAAGCGTTTTGGCCCCCGCCAGGTGCTGGCCGGGGTTGATCTGGATGTGATGCCGGGTGAAAGCCTGGTGATCATAGGCGGATCGGGCACCGGCAAATCGGTGACGCTGAAACTGATCCTGGGCCTGATCGCGCCCGATGCCGGATCGATTCTGGTGGACGGGCAGGAGGTGGTGGGCCTGAAGGGCGCGGCGCTGGATGCGCACCGCGCCCGTTTTGGCATGTTGTTCCAGGGCGGCGCGCTGTTCGATTCGCTGCCCGTGTGGCGCAATGTCAGCTTTGCGCTGGCCGGCAGCGCCGCCAGCCGCCGGGCGGCGGCCATCGACAATCTGGCCCGCGTTGGCCTGGGGCCAGAGGTGGCCGATCTGAAACCGGCCGAACTGTCGGGCGGCATGCAGAAACGCGTGGCGCTGGCCCGCGCCATCGCGGCGCGGCCGCCGATCATCTTTTTCGATGAACCCACCACCGGGCTGGATCCGATCACGGCGGCCGTGATCAACGATCTGATCCGCGAACTGGCCACCGATCTGAAGATCACGGCGCTGACCATCACGCACGATATGCACAGCGTGCGAACTGTGGCAGACAGGGTGGCGATGCTGCACGCGGGGTCGATCATCTGGCAGGGGCCGCTGGCCAGCCTTGATGGCTGTGACAACCCCCATGTGCGCCAGTTCATCACCGGCAGCGCGCACGGGCCGATCCAGATGCCCGGCCTGGCGAACAGGCCAGCGCGGTGAACGGCGGGCACGCATCGGCAGGGGCAGCCGAACTGGCGCGGCTGCTGGCCCGTGTGGCCGATGGCGACGCTGCGGCATTTCAACATTTTTACGATCGCACAAGTGCAAAACTATTCGGCATCATCCTGCGTATCTTGGCCGAACGGCAGGAAGCCGAAGATGTGTTGCAGGAGGTGTATGTGACGGTGTGGCGCAAGGCGGCCAGTTTCGATCCCGCGCGCGCCAGCCCGATCACCTGGGTGGCGACGATCGCGCGCAACCGCGCCATCGATCGGCTGCGCGCCCGGCCGGTGCGGCACCAGGCCCCGGTGGAGGCGGCGCACGATCTGGCCGATCAGGGCCCCGCCCCCGATGCCGGGCTGGTGGCCAGCCAGGATGCCCGCCGCCTGGCCGAAGCCCTGCACCTGCTGGAACCGCGCCATGCCGATGCCATCCGCGCCTGCTATTTCGAAGGGATCACCTATGATGAACTGGCGGCGCGCGAACAGGTGCCGGTGGGCACGTTGAAAAGCTGGGTGCGGCGCGGCCTGATGCGCATGCGCAGCCACCTGGAAGGACGGGAGGCATGAGCGAGACGCCGCCCCCCACCAACGGACTTGCCGGCCTGACCGAGGATGAGGCGCTGGCCATGGATCATGCGCTGGGCGCGCTGGGCCGGGCCGATCGCAAGGCGGCCGAATTGCGCGTGGTGGGCGATCCCGATTTCCGCGCCCGTGTCGAACGCTGGCAGACGGCGCTGGCGCCGCTGGATGAAGCCACCGCACCGGCATCGCCGCCGCCCGCCGTGTGGGCAGCGATTGCGGCCGAAACCGTGGCGCAGGCCCCGCGCGCGGTGCCGGCCCCGGCCCCGGCCGCACCGCGCGGCTGGTGGCACAATCTGGCGCTGTGGCGCGGCCTGGGCCTGGGGGCGCCGGTGGCCGCCGCCATTGCCGTGGCGGTGATGGTGCAGCCCGATGCGGTGCCGGTTGTGGCCCCGGCCAGTGGGCCGGCGCTGCGCGCCACGCTGGCCGGCAGCGATGGCAAGCCGTTGCTGGCCGCCGCCTTTGATCCGGCCAGCGGCCAGGTGCGCTTTGCCCCCGTTGCCCAGAATGAGGCCGGCGCCGGCAAGGTGCCGGAATTGTGGGTGATCGAAGGCAGCAACCCGCCGCGATCGCTGGGGGTGATCGATATTTCGGCCGGCAGCGCCCACCGCATCCCGCGCGATCGGCTGGCCGGGCTGAAGGAAGGCAGCATATTGGCGATCTCGATCGAACCGGTGGGTGGCTCGCCCACCGGCACCCCCACCGGGCCGGTGATTGCCACCGGCGCGCTCTCGGCGGCCTGAACGCCCGCCATTTCCTGCGCCCATTTCGTCGCAGCGACAGCAGCGACCACCCGGCCGCGTGCCGCTCTGTTATGCGATGGCCGCCCGCTACCCCCGGCGGGCCGTTCCCGAACGACTGGAGATGCCTGATGTTTTCCCGCACTGCCCTGCGCGCCGCGCTGTTTGCCATGGCCGCCACCGGCCTTGCCGCCCCCGCCGCCGTGCTGGCCCAGCCGGCCGCCGATATCGTTGATACCGCCGCCGGCAATGCCGATTTCGGCACGCTGGTCGCCGCCGTGAAGGCCGCCGGCCTGGTGGAAACGCTGAAGGGCAAGGGCCCGTTCACCGTGTTCGCCCCCACCAACGCCGCCTTTGCCAAGCTGCCGGCTGGCACCGTGCCCACCCTGCTCAAGCCGGAAAACAAGGGCACGCTCACCGCCGTGCTCACCTATCATGTCGTGCCCGGCAAGCTGATGGCGGCTGATGTGGTCGCCGCGATCAAGGCCGGCGGCGGCAAGGCCGTTGTCACCACCGTGCAGGGCGGCAAGCTGACCGCCTCGCTGATGGGCAATGTCGTGATGCTCACCGATGCCAAGGGCGGCATGAGCCACATTCGCGCCACCGACATCGCCACCAGCAATGGCGTCATCCACGTGATCGACACGGTGGTGATGCCCTGATCGTGCGATGACGCACAAAAGAAGGGCCGGCGGGTTGCCCCGCCGGCCCTTTTTCGTTGCGCTGGTGGCGGATCAGGCCATGGCAGCGCGGCGGCGGCGCAAGGTGGCGCCCACCAGGCCGAAACCGGCGATCAGCATCGCCCAGCTCGATGGTTCCGGCACGTTGAGCGACGCCGTCACAAAGGCTTCGTTGATGCCAACCGGGGCCATGCCGCTGAATTCACCAAAGCTGGTGTTGAGCGCGTTGTTAACGTCGCCAAAGCCGGTGCCAAAGGTCAGGCCGAAGCTGTTCACGGCAACCAGCTTGCCATTGAGGAAGTTCGGGCCACCCGAATCGCCGCCGGCCACGCCGACTTCGTCATCAGTTCCCAGGTTGCAATATTTGCTGCCGCCCAGCCCCAGGAAGCCGGCAACGCGGCAGCTGGTGTCATTGGTCGCAAGCCCACTGTCGAAATCGGTCAGCCAGACATGATCAATGTCAGCAAAGCCGAAGAAGTTTTCGCCGCTGACATCGCGATCAGTCCAGAACCCACCAAAATCGCCATCGCCGAAGCGAAAATCAAAGCGGTTGTCGCCCTGCCGGATACGGGTGGTGCCAAGGTTGGCGCCAACACTGCCGCCAGCATTGGAGCGACGGCCAAGGCCGACAATGTTGACATCCTGGCCGCCAAGCGGGCTGGTGAAATCAATTTCGGCAATCGGGGCCCAGCTGGGCGCACCGGCGGCCAGTCGCAGCACGGCCAGATCATTCTGGTCGATGACTTCGCCGGTGTAACCCGATGCGACTTCGTAACGGCTGATTTCGCGGAAGACGATGTTTGGATTGTTCAAAGGGTTGCCCTGGAACGGCACGTCCGGATCAGTGCCGTTGTAAAACCAGGCCGTGGTGCGGATCGGAGTGGCCGTGCCGAAACCACTCGACACGCAGTGCGCCGCTGTGACAACCGACATGTTGTTGCCGGCCAGCGTGCCCGAGCACACGAAATTGCCGGCATTTGTTTCCATCAGCAGGCCAACGACACCGTGATATTGGGCCGAGTTGGCAAAGAAGCGCGGATCACCGCCACCAGCGACCGTTGCCGTGGACGTGCGGCCCACGATGGTGTTGCGGGCTTCCCAGACCAAACCGCCTGCGGCACCAGAGGCCGTGCGGGCGGTCGGTGCGGTTGCCACCGGCGATGCGGCTTCAAAACTGAGTGACGGTGCGGCCAGCGCTGCCGGTGCCGTGGACGCGAACAGCCCTGCTGCGAGGACAAGCTTGAAACTCATGGTAACCCCCAGAGAGTGAAGACAAATCAACCGCGATTGGCCGCCTCGCCCTCTGCCGACCGTGGTTAATGATTGCCTACCATGCCAAGTGTAACCAAATCGTAAAGAAAGCTGCGGCGTGGCGGCGCAGGGTCAGAAAATTCATCAGGCCGCCAGCGTGGCCGTGTCCGCCTCTTCGGCCTGTTGCAGTGCCCACATGTCGGCATAGGCGCCGGCGCGGGCCAGCAGGGCATCGTGGCGGCCGCGTTCGATGATGCGGCCGGCGTCCATCACGATGATTTCATCGGCATCGGTGATGGTGGAAAGCCGGTGGGCGATGACAATGGTGGTGCGCCCGGCCGAAACCCCGCCCAGCGCCTCCTGAATGCTGGCTTCGGTGGCCGAATCGAGCGCGCTCGTGGCTTCATCCAGAATCAATATGGCCGGGTTCTTCAGGATGGTGCGGGCAATCGCCACCCGCTGCTTTTCGCCGCCCGACAGTTTCAGGCCGCGTTCGCCCACCTGCGTGTCATAGCCATCGGGCAGGCCCAGGATGAAATCATGGATGGCCGCGCCGCGGGCCGCCGCGATGATCTCGTCAGCGGATGCATCGGGCCGGCCATAGGCGATGTTGTAGCGGATGCTGTCGTTGAACAGCACCGTATCCTGCGGCACGATGCCGATGGTGCGGCGCAGGCTGGATTGGGTGACGGCGGCGATATCCTGGCCGTCGATCGTCACCCGCCCGCCCTGGATGTCGTAAAAGCGGTAGAGGATGCGGCTGAGGGTGGATTTGCCGGCGCCCGAATGGCCGACCACGGCCAGCTTGCGGCCCGGCGGCACATCGAACGAGACGCCGTGCAGGATCTGCCGGCGCGGATCATAGCCGAAATCCACCGCGTCGAAGCGTATGGCGGCCCCGGTGACGGCCAGATCGGGCGCGCCGGGCGCATCGGCGATTTCGGGCGGCGTGTCGATCAGGCGGAACATCGCCTCCATGTCGATCAGGCCCTGGCGGATCTCGCGATAGACCATGCCCAGCAGATCGAGCGGCCGGAACAACTGCATCAAAAGGCCGTTGACGAAGGCGATGTCGCCGATGGTGAACTGGCCCCTTGACCAGCCCCAGACGACATAGGCCAGCGCGCCGCCCATCAACAGGTTGGTGATCAGGCTTTGCCCGATGTTGAGCCAGGCCAGGCTGACTTCGGATTTGGTGGCGGCATCGGTATAACGCTTGATGGCGCGGCCATAATTGGCGTTCTCGTGGCTTTCCGCGTTGAAATATTTGACCGTTTCATAGTTCAGCAGGCTGTCCACCGCGCGCGCCGTGGCCTTCTGGTCGCTTTCGACCATCTGCCGGCGCAGGGCAGCGCGCCAATCGGTGATGCGCTGGGTGTAGAGGATATAGGCCGCCACCGTGGCCAGCGTGGCCACCACCAGCTCCCAGCCAAAGCCGCGGCCGAACAGGATGCACACCGCTGTCAGTTCAATCACGGTGGGGAAGATGTTGAACAGCAGGAAATAGAGCATGGTGTCGATGCTCTTCGTCCCCCGCTCGATCAGGCGGGTCAGCGCGCCGGTGCGGCGTTCCAGATGATAGCGCAGGCTCAATCGGTGGATGTGGCTGAACACATCGAGGCTGAGATGGCGCGCGGCTTCCTGGCCCACCTTTTCAAAGGCGGCGTTGCGCAGATTGTCGAACAACACGCCGGCAAAGCGGGCCAGCGCATAGGAGGCGACGAGCGCGATGGCGACGCCCAGCCCATCGGGCAGGCCGGCCGCCATCCGGTCCAGCGCCAGTTTCAGGGCATAGGGCATGGCCAGCGCCACCCCCTTGGCCAGCAGCACCAGCCCCAGCGCCACCAGCACCCGCGCTTTCAGGTCGCTGCGCCCGGCCGGCCACAGATAGGGCAGGAAGCGTTTCAGCGTCTTCAGATCGGCCTCACCCTTGGGTGGGCCGGATGGGGCGGCCAGGGACTGCATGGGCCGTCATATGGGCTGCGGCGGCCAACGGGGCAATGGGTGCACTTGCCCCACGTGCCCCGAACGCCCATGGTGCCGGCCATGCCCCGCATTCCCCGCAATCGCCCGGTTCCCGGCCTGCCCGACCGCCAGGCCATCCTGGATTTCATCGCCACCCAGAAGACCAGCGTGGGCAAGCGCGAGATCGCCAAGGCGTTCGGCCTGCATGCCCAGGACAAGATCGCGCTGAAATCCCTGCTGAAGGAGATGATGGAGGCCGGCGAGCTGGAAACCGGGCCGGGGCGCAACCTGCACAAGGGCGTTTCCCTGGGCGGCGGCCTGCCCAAGGTGACGGTGCTGCGCATTGTCGATATCGCCGATGGCGTGGCGATTGCCGTGCCCGATCGCTGGGATCATGCCACGCCGCCGCCGCGCCTGCGGGTGATCGAAAGCCGCAAGCGCGCCGCCTTTGCCCTGGGTGATCGGGTGCTGGCCCGCATCGAGGAACAGGGTGGCGGACAATTGGCCTTTCCGATGAAGGCGCTGGCCAAGGGCGCGGAATTCGTGCTGGGCATCCTGCGCAAGGACGCGGTAGGCTGGCGGCTGGTGCCGGTGGACAAGAAGGTGCGCACCGATCTGGCGATCAGCGACCCCGGCGAGGGCCAGCCCGGCGATCTGGTGCTGGCCGAACCCGGCGGCCGCCCGCCGCGCGTTTCGGGCCGGGTGGTGGAGGTGCTGGGCGATCCGTTCCAGCCGCGCGCCTTTTCCCTGATCGCCATCCACGCCAAGGGCATCCCTCACCGTTTTGAGGACAGCGTCCTGGACGAAGCCGAGCGCATGGCCCGCCAGCCGCTGGGCGAGCGTGAGGACCTGCGCGGGCTGCCCTTCCTCACCATCGATCCGGCCGATGCGCGCGATCATGATGATGCGGTGTGGGCTACGCCCGATCCTGACAATGAGGGCCATTTCCGCGCCATCGTCGCCATTGCCGATGTGAGCTTCTATGTCCGCCCCGGATCGGCGCTGGACCGGTCGGCGCGCAGCCGCGGCAACAGCGTCTATTTCCCCGATCGCGTCGTGCCGATGCTGCCCGAAGTGCTGTCGGCCGATGCCTGTTCGCTGGTGGAAGGCCAGGACCGGGCGGTGATGGCGTGCCACCTGCACATCGCGCCCGATGGCACGCTGCTCAGCTGGCGCTTCACCCGCGCCGTCATCCGCTGTGTGGCCAACATCGCCTATGAACAGGCGCAAGCCACGATGGATGCCGGCGAGGGGGCGTTTCTGCCAGTGCTGCAACCGCTGTGGGCCGGCTGGGCCGCGCTGAAGACCGCGCGCGACGCCCGCGAGCCGCTGGCGCTGGAGCTGCCGGAAAAGCGGGTGGTGCTGGACCAGGCCGGCCGCATCGCCGGCATTTCCGTGCGCCAGCATCTGCCCGCCCACCAGCTGATCGAGGATTACATGATCGCCGCCAATGTGGCCGCGGCGAAGGCGCTGGAAAAGAAGAAGGGCGCCTGCATCTTCCGCTGCCACGAGGCGCCGAGCCGGGAAAAGCTGATCACGCTGCGTGATTATCTGGAAACCCTTGGCCAGAATGTGGCGCTTGGCCAGGTGGTGCGCCCGGCGGTGTTCAACCGCATCCTGGCCCGCGCCAAGGATGGCGAACATCATGAACAGGTATCGGAACAGGTGCTGCGCACCCAGACCCAGGCCTATTACACGCCCGACAATGTCGGCCATTTCGGCCTTGCCCTGGGCAGCTATGCCCATTTCACCTCGCCCATCCGCCGCTATGCCGATCTGGTGGTGCACCGCAGCCTGGCCGCCGCCTATCGCCTGGGCGATGGCGGCCTGCACAAGGAAGAGGAAAAGGGCCTGGCCAAGACCGCCGATCACATCAGCATGACCGAACGCCGCGCCATGGAGGCGGAACGCGACACCATCGATCGTTATGTCGCCGCCTATCTTTCAACCATGGTGGGCGATGTGGTGAAGACGCGCATCACCGGGGTGGCGAAGTTCGGCTTCTTTGCCACGGTGGAGGGGCTGGGCGGCGACGGGCTGGTGCCGGTGTCCACCCTGGGCGCCGAACGCTTTGTGTTCGACGAGGATGCGCGCGTGCTGGAAGGCGTTGCCACCGGCACACGCTATGAAGTGGGCCAGCGGCTGGAATTGCGGCTGGCCGAAGCCAACCCGATCACCGGCGCGCTGCGCTATGAACTGGTGGAGGGCGGCAGCCCGCCCGCCCAGCGCCGCGACCGAACGCGACCTGGCGGGTTCCAGCCCCGGCCCGGCCGGTCGCGGGTGCCGCCAGGGGTGCGGCGGGGGCGGACGTAGCACAGGCGCCTCCGGCACGGCCTTGTGCAATGGCTTGCTCACGCCGCACTTGACCGTCGGGCGGATTTTCTGTTGCTGGCGGCCAGTGGAGAGACACAGGGGATGACCATGAAACGGATGACCGCACTGCTGCTCACGGCGCTGGCCGCGCCGGCCCTGGCGCAAAGCGCCGCCAAGAGCCCACGGGAGGCCATGGTCGCCGAAGCCGATGCCGCCATGGCGCGGCCGCCGGTGGAGGAACAGGCAGCGGTTTCAAAGGGCAGCGTGACCATCAAGGGTGTTGGAGGGAAGATGGGGGCCATCGCCTACACCGCCACCGCCGGCACGCTCACCATCCGCGATGACAATGCCCGGCCCACCGGCAGCATCTTCTACACCGCCTATACCGCTGAAGGGGCCAACCGGCCGGTCACCTTCTTCTACAACGGCGGGCCGGGTTCGGCGACGATCTGGCTGCACATGGGCAGTTTTGGCCCGGTGCGGGTGAAGACCGACAAGCCGGTGTATGTCACCCCCGATCAATATGCCGTGACGCCCAATCCCTGGAGCCTGCTGGACAAGACCGACATCGTGTTCATCGATGCCCCCGGTGCCGGCTGGTCGCGGCCGCTGGGCGACAAGACGTCCCGTGATTTCAACGGGGTGGATCAGGATGGCGATGCCTTTGCCCGCGCCATCACCCGCTATGTCGCCAAAAACAACCGCTGGAAGAGCCCGAAGTTCCTGTTTGGCGAAAGCTATGGCACGCTGCGGTCCGGCGTGGTGGCGCGGATGCTGGAAGAACGCGGCGTGTCGCTCCACGGCGTGGCGCTGCTGTCCACCATCATGAATTATGGGGTGCGCCAGGCCGGTTATGACCAGAATTATCTGACTTTGTTTCCCGGCTATGCCGCCACCGCCTGGTATCATGGCACGCTGCCCGGGGCGAAGCCGGCCGATCTGGATGGCTTCGTGAACGAGGTGCGGGCCTGGGTGAGCGGGCCCTATGCCGCCGCGCTGGCCAAGGGCAGCGCCATCGGTGCGGCCGAGATGGACGCGGTGGCGCGGCAGATGCACGCCTATACCGGCCTGCCGATCGATTTCCTGAAGCGCGCGCAGCTGCGGGTGGACCTGCCGCATTTCCAGACCGAGCTGCTGCGCAGTCGCGGGGTGTCGATCGGCCGGCTGGATGCACGCTACACGCTGCCGCCCACCGATCTGAATGCCGACAGCGCCGATGAGGATCCGGCCTCCACCGCCATCACCGGCGCCTATGTTGCCGCCTTCCATGATTATGCGGTCAAGTCGCTGGGGGTGAAGACCGATCTGCCCTATCGGCTGACGGCGCGCGAACCGGGCTGGAGCTGGGACTGGAGCCATCGCCCACCGCGCGGCGGCGTGCAGACCACGCCCAACACGGCGGTCGATCTGGCCTTCACCATGCGGGCCAATCCCAAGCTGAAGATCCTGTTCCTCAACGGCTATTACGACATGGCGACGCCGTTTTACGGGGCCGAATTTGATGCCGCCCACATGCTGTTGCCAGCCGATCTGAACCGCAACATCCGCTTCACCTATTACCAGTCTGGCCACATGATCTATCTGGCCGAAAGCGAACTGGCGAAGATGAAGGACGATGTCGCGGCCTGGTATGACGAGGCGTTGCGCTGAAACCGGGCGCGCTGCCCGGCGCCGGCATCAATGCTCGCCGCCCATCGGGCCGGTGATGTTCACCCTGGGGATCAGCCACACCAGCGCTGCCGCCCCGAAGAACAGCAGCGCGGTGCCGGCATAGACGTGCAGGTTGGCCAGGGTGGCGGCCTGCACCTCCAGCATCCGGTCGAGCGCGGCGCGGGCCTGATCGGCGGACAGGCCGCTGGCCTGGAGGCGGGCCATGCCGGCATCCACGCCGTTCATGCCTGTTGCCATGGCGGCGCGCACCTGGCGCGATTCCGTGTCCCACTGGCTGGTGGCCAGCGCGGCCCCGATGGCCCCGCACAAGGTGCGGCAGAAATTCATGATGCCGGCGGCCGACACGCTTTCCTCTGGCTTCACACTGGCCATGGCCAGGCTGGACAAGCCGATGAAAAAGAAGGGCATGCCAATGCCGGTGAGCAGGTGCGGCCACACCAGTTGCAGATAATCGCTGTCGGTTGACCAGCTGGTGCGCCAGGCCGCCATCAGCCCCAGCCAGACGACGCCGAAACAGACGGTGAGGCGCGGATCGACACGGGTGAGCAGCAATCCGGCGGCCGGCGCGATCAGGACGGAGAACACCCCGATCCAGGCCACCGTGTAACCGGCCTGGGTGGCGCTGTAGCCGAACACCGATTGCAGCCACAGCGGGGTGAGCACCACCACGGCAAAAAAGCTGCCGAATCCGATGCTTATCACCGATGTGGCCGCCGCGAAGCCGCGGTGGCGAAAGATTTTCAGATCAACGATCGGCTGATCGTCGGTCAATTCCCAGATGATGAAGGCGATGGTGCCGATGGCCGCGACAATGGCGAGGATGACGATTTCGGGCGAGCCGAACCAATCCTTCTCCCGCCCGGTATCCAGCATGATCTGGAACGCGCCAACACCGATCACCAGCAGGATGAAACCAATGATGTCAATGGGCTGGCGGCGCAATGGCGTTTCGAACGGCGTCATCCGACGGGCCACGGCGAACAGGCACAGCGCCACCACCGGCAGGTTGATGAAGAAGATCCAGTGCCAGCTGACATTGTCGGAGATGAGGCCGCCCAGGATCGGCCCGAAAATGGGGGCGGCCGTGGTGGTGGCGGCCCACAGGCCGATGGCCGCCCCCTGTTTTTCGCGGGGAAAGATCGATTGCAGCAGCGCCTGCGACAGCGGCATGATCGGCCCACCGGCAAAGCCCTGGGCGATGCGGAACAACACCAGCGCCTCCAGGCTTTGGCTCAGGCCGCAGAGCAGCGAGAAAAAGCCAAAGCCGAACAAGGAGATGCCGAACCAGCGCACCACGCCGAAGCGCGCCGCCAGCCAGCCGGCCAGCGGCACCGAAATGGCCTCGGCCACCGAATAGCTGGTCACGGCCCAGGTGCCCTGCGACGGTGCCACCGCCAGGCTGCCGGCGATGCTGGGGATGGAAACATTGGCGATGGTGATATCCAGCACCACGACAAAATTGGCCAATGCCAAGGCCATGGCCGTGGTCCACAGCCTTGCCCCGGTCAGGGGTGCCGGCGCTGCCGCGGTCATTCCCGCGTGTCCACCACCGCCGTCATCGACAGGCCGATGCGCAGCGGGTGGGCCTTGAGTTCGGCCGGGTCGAGCGCGATGCGCACCGGCAGGCGCTGCACCACCTTCACCCAGTTGCCGGTGGCATTCTGGGCCGGAATCAGGGCAAAGGCCGCCCCGGTGCCGCCGGCAAAACCGGTCACGCGGCCGTGGTAGACCACATCGCTGCCATAAAGATCGGATTGCAATTCAACCGCTTGGCCGGCCTTGATCGCTTTGAGCTGGCTTTCCTTGAAATTGGCATCGACGAACAGGCCGCTGGTGGGCACCAGGATCATCAGCGGGGCACCGGCGGCCACGCGCTGGCCCAGCTGCACGCTGCGGTTGGTGACGATGCCGGCGATGGGCGCGCGGATGACGGTGCGGGCCAGATCGAGCCGGGCGCGGTCCAGCATTGCCTGGGCGGCGCGCACGTCGGGCGCGGTGGCCATGGTGACATTGCGCACCAGCGCGGTGGCGGCCGCTGCATCGCCGGTGGCGGCGCGCACGCCATCGGTGGCGGCAATCACGGCATTGGTGGCCGAATCGCGCGCGGCGGTGGCGGCGGCCAGCGCGGCGCGGGCGGTGGCCAGTTCCTCGGCCGAAACCGCGCCGCTGCCGGCCAGTTGCTGGCGCCGATCCAGATCGCCGCGGGCGCGGGCCAGCAGGGCTTCGGCCTCGGCCAGCCGGCTGCGGGCGGTGGCCACATCGGCCTGGCGGCCGGCGGCGCGGGCGCGGGCGGCATCGGCCACCGCCCCGGCCTGGGTGAAGCGCTGCTGCGCCTGGGCCAGCGCGGCCTGCGCCTGGGCCAGCGCGATGCGGGCATCGGCATCATCCAGCACCACCAGCACATCGCCGGCGGCCACCGCCTGGGTGCCGCCCACCGCCACGCGCGCCACGGTGCCGGGCAGTTGCGGGGTCACCTGCGCGGTGTCGCCGCCCACATACGCGTTGTCCGTCTCCACCCGGCCGCGTTCAAAGGCGGCCCACCAGGCCCCGGCCGACAGACCGGCGATCACCACCCCGCCGGCCAGCAGGCGCAGGGCGCGGGCGCGCCTGAGGTTGGCGGTGGCCGTGGCGGCGGCGGGTTCCATGTCGGGCATCAGCCACGCTCCTGCTGGCGAAAGCCGCCGCCCAGCGCGCGCACCAGCGCAACGTCGGCGGCAAGGCGAAAGGCGGTCACATCGGCCAGGGCGCGGCGGGCACCCACCACGGCATCATCGGCGATCAGCACGGCGATCTGGTTCGACAGCCCGGCCTGATAGCGCAGCGCCGCCACCCGGCGGGCCGCCTGCGCTTCGTCCAGCGCGGTGCGGGCGGCGGCCTGCTGTTCGCCCAGCGCCAGCACGGCGCTGGCGGCATCGGCCACTTCGGCCACGGCGCGCAGCAGCGTCGCATCATGGGCGGCAATCGCGGCCTGCCGGTTGGCGCGGCCGCCCTGCAGATCGGCGGCGCGGCGGCCGCCATCCAGCAACGGCAGGTTCAGCGCCGGGCCGAACTGGGCATAAAGACTGCCGCTGTCGACCAGCTGGCCAAAGCCCAGGCTTTGCTGGCCGATGGTGGCATTCAGGCTGAGATTGGGCAGGAACGCCCGGCGCGCCGCGGTTTCGCGTTCGCCGGCGGCGGCCACGCGCAGGGCGGCGGCCTGCACATCGGGCCGGCGCGCGATCAGGTTCAGCCGCACATCGGCCGGCAGGCCGGGCGGCAGCGGCCGGATGGCGGGGGCGGCAATGGCCAGGCCGCGATCCGGCCCGGCCCCCAGCAGCAGCGCCAGCCGGTGCCGCGCCACCGCCACCTGCTGCGCCGCCGCGCTGGCATCGGCGCTGGCCAGCGCCAGCCGGCTGGCGGCCTGGGCCCGCGCGCCATCATTGTCCAGCCCGGCGGCCACCCGCCCGGCGGTGAGATCCAGCGTCTGCCGGCGGATGGCCAGCGCGTCCGCCGCCACGGCCTGGCGGTCCAGCGTGGCGGCCAGATCGGCATAGGCCTGGGCCACGCCGGCCGCCAGCATCAGCCGGGCCGAATCGCGTTCCACCGCCAGCGCATCGGCTTCGCGCCGGGCGGCGCGCAGCGCCGCCTTGCCCTGGCCCCACAGATCGAGATTCCAGCCGGCCTGCAGATTGACCAGGCCCGATTCCAGCACGCCCGCCGGCACGAACTGCGGCGGGATGCCCAGATTGCGCGACAATTGCTGCCCGCCCAGGCTGGCATTGGCCGACAGGGCGGGACGCAGCCCGGCGCGGCTCTGGCGGGCGGCGGCATCGGCGGCGGCCAGCCGGGCGCTGGCCAGCGCCATGTCGGGGTTTGCGGCCAGGGCCTCGGCCACCAGGGCGCCCAGTTGCGGATCGCCCCAGCCGGCCCACCAATCGGCCGCCGGCCAGCTGCCGGCGGGATTGCCGGCCAGGCTGTGGCTGGCGGCGATGCTGTCGGGGGTGCGCAGCGCCGGAGCCGGACCCAGCCGGGGCGGCACGGCGCAGGCCGCCAGCAGCAGCGGGGTGATCAGCAGGAAAGGCTTGCGGGGCACAGGCGACTCGGATGATACTGATCGGTACAGACAAGGAGTGAAGCGTGGCCAGCGCGCCGTCAAGCGAATTGATACCGACCAGTACAAGCCCCGATGCCGCAGCCCCGGCCGGCATCGAGGCGCGGCGTCTGGCCTATGTCGCGGCGGCGCAGCGGCTGTTCTTTGCCCATGGCTATGGCGCGACATCGATGAACGCCATTGCCGCGGCGGTGGGCGGCAGCAAGACAACGCTGTGGAGTCTGTTTCCATCCAAGCTGGCGCTGTTCGAGGCGGTGGTGGACGCGGTGGTGCGCGATTATGGCACCGCGCTGACGGTCGATCTGGACAGTGCGCCCGATGTGGCCGCCGGCCTGGTGCGCATGGGCGATTCGATCATGGACACGATCATGAGCGAACCGATCACCGAACTGCACCGGCTGGTGATGGGCGAAGCGCGGCGCGTGCCGGCGTTGGGCCGCGCCATGTTCGAACGGGGCCCCGGCCCCGGCATGGCGCGTTTTGCCCACTGGCTGGCCGGCCAGATGGCGGCCGGCACCCTGAAACCGGGCGAACCGGCGCTGGCCGCCCAGCAGTTCAGCGGCCTGTGCCGCGCCGGCGTGGTGGATCGGCATCTGATGGGCATGACCGGGCCAGACGATGTGGCCCAGGGCCGGCGCGAGGTGCGGGCCGCCGCCGCCACCTTCCTGGCGGCATGGGGCCGCTGATCGCCGGCGGGCGGTGCCGCCGTGCGCGGCGTTTCAAATTATTTACAACATGTTTCGCATTTTGCGTTTGACTTCAAGATTCATAAATCGTCAATTCTCGTTTAATCCAAACCAACGAGGGGGTTGCACGTTGAAACATCATCTTCTGGCCGCAGCGGCGGTGTTCGGCCTGCTGGGCACGGCGGCCACGGCGGCGCCGGTCACCTATGTGCTCAGCGGCGTGCTTTCAGGCGGGTCGGACACCGGGGTGTTCATCACGCCGGGCATGCTGACCGGCCATGCCTTCCAGCTGAGCATGACCTTTGATCCCGCGCTCGGCCTGGATGCCTCCGGCCCGGCCGGCACGGTGCGTTATCTGGGCGGGGCCGCCAACAATATCCCGCAGCTGCCGCTGTATACCAACGTGTCGATGACCATCAACAATGTCACCCGCAGCATGAGCGGCTGGCACGCCGCGCTGGTCTATTCCGTGGCGGGGGAGCGTTATCTGCATGTCAACAACGATCCGACCGACGCGAACAGCTTCAAGCGCTTTGCCGTGGTGATCCAGAATCCGAATCTGGCCGCCAACCCGGCCAACACCAGCAATGGCCTGACCGTCGCCGGCTTTGGCGCGTTTGACTGGTTGCAGGGCGCAGACACCCCCGGCGCTGCCGGTTCCTGGAATGGCGGCACGCTGTCGATCAGCACCGCAGCGGTGCCGGAACCGGCCAGCTGGGCGCTGCTGATCGCCGGTTTCGGCCTGACCGGCGCCACCCTGCGCCGCCGCCGGGCGCTGGCGGCCTGACGATGCGGGTTGCCATCCGCCCGGTCAGCGGGCGGGTGGCAGTTCGGCCAGTGCGGCGGCCACCTGTTGCAGGCGCTGGGGCAGGATGGCGACGATGCTGGCATGCACCGCCTCGTCGAAATCCGCCGGCATCCGCGCGCGCGCCGCATCGGGCGCGGTGGCGGCATCGGCCAATATCTCTTCCAGCGCCTGCCGCATCAGGCCGTTGCCCAGCCGGGCCAGGCGGCCGGTTTCGATGAAATGCCGACCGGCAATCTGGTCGATCACATATTTGCGGTTCGTTCCGAACGACATCGCCAGCTTGAACCTGTTGCGCGGAATTTGCCGGCCATCACAAGCCGGCTGGGCCGACAGCACGTCATAGAAGGGCGACAGGCTGTAGCGGTCACCGGGTTTGAGCAGCAGGCTGAAATTCTTGGCATGGCCATCGGTCGCGCCGATCAGCCAGAACAGGATCTGGCTTTTGAAAAAGGCCAGCTGATCGGCGCGCGGATCATCCGCACCTTGCAGCAGTTTCAGGATGGCCACCATGTCGGGGCCGCCGCTGCTCTGATATTTGTGTGACGACGGGATGCCGAGGGCCTGGCACATGTCTTCCTGTGGCAGCCGCAGCAGCCGATCATCGCGCCAGCGCCGGTCAAACCGTTCCACCACCAGCACGCGGCGCTGGCCGAAGGTGACGATCTGGCTGTTGGCAACGGCGAGGCCAAATGCCCTGAGCAGTTCGAGGCAATAATGTTCGTTGTCGACACTGGCGCGCAGATCGATCGTGCCGAAGGCGGTGGGGATTTTGCCCAGTTGCGGTTTCAATATGTGGCTGGTGGGCGTGGTGCCGCGTGGTTGCAGCCAGGCGGTGCCCAGCCGCAGCAGGGCGGTCTTTTCCTGGGCACCGGCGATCGAGATGCGGAAATCCTGTTCGGCCGCCAGCCCCAGTGGCGCCCGTGCCAGATTGGCCAGCAGGGTTTCGATGTCGGCATCGGTGACGGATTGGCCGTGCATTGTTGACGGGGGTTGATCCGGCGCATCGTCGGGCAGGAACTGCATCGCACCCACGCAATCGCGGCCGATGGCGGAAAGCAGGCTGAAATAGTCGCTGCCGCCAGCGCCAAGCCGTTCGGCCACCTGTTTCCTGATATGGTCGCTGTCGGGCAGAAGATTGTCGAAAACCGCCGACACTTCGGCACCGGTGTAGGCGGCTTCGCGCCGGGGCATCGACAGGGAGATGCCGAAGCCGTTTGGCCAATCGAGCCAGGCCTGATCATAGCGGAAGCTGACGGCACCGCTTTGCGCCCGATCCAGCCGGCCGACCGGGCGGTTGTTGATCAGCACATTGAGTGGGGCATGGGCCTTGCGCCGGCCCATCAGAAGAGATCCGCCATGTCATCGGGGCCGCTGTTGCGCTGATCCACCAGCAGATCGAGATCGAGCGCGGCCAGCAGGGCGTGCAGCGTGGCCAGTTTGGTGCCATCATGGCCGCGTTCGATGGCTGACACCATTTCCTGGCGCAGACCGGCCAGATCGGCGAGCTGGCTTTGGTTGAGCCCGCGCTGGCGGCGGGTGCGCTGGATCAGATTGCCGAGCTGGCGGGCGGACCGGATGAGCGTGGGCATGTTCGGTTTATGCCTGAAAACGCATAAATCGTCAATATGCTGTTTTTCACATAAAAATGATTTACTGCAAAATTCGCATAAAGATATTTTATGCTATATTTCGCATAAGCACTACAGGAACGCCCGCAGCTCTGCCATGAACCGGTCGAACTGGTCGTGGTGGAGCCAGTGGCCGGCGTTTTCGAAGGTGATGACGCGCGCGGTGGAGAAATGCGCGATGCGGCCATCGTCCAGCGGGTTGGAGGCCCAGCTTTTTTCGCCATACATCAGCAAGGTGGGGCAGGTGATGCGGCCCCACAGTTCGGCAACCTGTTCGGGCGGCAGATCATGCGCCCAGGGCAGGTGGAGATAATTGTCGAACTTCCAGCTGTAGCTGCCATCTTCGTTGCGGTGGGTGCCGTGGATGGTGAGGTGGCGGGCCTGGTCTTCCGACAGGAAGCTGTTTTCGGTGATCATGCGGGCAAACGCCTCTTCCAGCGTGGCATAGCGTTTGGGCTGGCGGGCGGCGGCGGCGCGCTTGGCATCGATCCACTGGCGTTCGCGGGTGGCAAAATCGGTCTTCTGGCGTTCGGCCAGCATCCTGGGGCTGGGGCCCAGCCCTTCGATGGCGACCAGCTTTCTCACGCTTTCGGGGTAGAGCCCGGTGTAGCGCAGGGCGATGTTGCCGCCCATGGAATGGGCAACGATGGTGACGGGCGCCAGCTTCAGCTGGTGGATCAGCTGGGCCAGATCATAGACATGGGCATGGGTGTTGTAATCGCCGTCGGGCGACCAGGCGCTGTCGCCATGGCCGCGCCAATCGGGCGCGATGATGTGCCAATCGCCTTTCAGTTCGCGCGCCACCCAATCCCAGCTGCGGGCATGATCGCGCCCGCCGTGCAGCAGCAGCAGCGGCGGCGCATCCGGGTTGCCCCAATCGCAATAATGCAGGCGCAGGCGCTGCGAGATGAAGCTGTGCGAGGTGGGCCCGAAATCGATCATGCGCACCGATTGGCGCGTTGGCCCGGCTTCGTCAATCAGGCGACATGGCTCTGGCTGCCGCGGGTGAACAGCGGATCATCGGCCAGGATGGTGGCGATGGGAATGTCGGGCGCCGTGGCCAGCCGCTGATAGAGCGGGCCGAAATCGGTTTCGAGCGTGACCTTGAGCAGCTGGTCGAAACTGTCGATGACGAAATAATTCTGCTGGAAATCATCGATGCGATAGGGGGTTTGCAGCACCCGATCCAGCCGCCAGCCCAGCCGGTTGGGGCTGGCGCTGTCGAGCGCGAAATGGGTTTCGCCATGGCTGGACACGATGCCGGCGCCATAGATGGCCAGCCCGCCATCGCGGCTGCGGATCAGGCCGAATTCCACCGTGTACCAATAGAGGCGGGACAGGCGGGCGATGGCATCAAATTCCAGCGCGCGCAGGCCGCCCCGGCCATAGGCCTGCATGTAATCGGCAAAGGCCGGGTGGGCGAGCAGCGGCACATGGCCGAACACATCGTGGAACACGTCAGGCTCTTGCAGATAATCCAGCTGGTCGGGGCGGCGGATGAAGTTGCCGGCCGGAAAGCGGCGATTGGCAAGATGATCGAAGAACACCGCATCGGGCACCAGGCCGGGCACCGCCACCACCTGCCAGCCGGTGAGCGCCATCAGCTGTTCGTTCAGCCGGGCAAAATCCGGCACGCCGGGGCGGGTGAGATCAAGCCGTTGCAGCCCGTCGAGGAATTCCGGCGCGACCCGGCCGGGCAGCACCCGCGTCTGCCGATCGAACAGATGATCCCACACGCGGTGATCGGTGGCGGTGAAATGGGCCCAATCCTGCGGAATGGTCCAGTCGGGCGAAGGGGCGATGCTGTTCACCTTGGCGATAGTAGCAGGGCCGGCGGCGCTTTGCGACCGGGGCCATGGCCTGTATCACAGGCCCAGCATTGACAAAGGGGATGGGCCATGACGTTGCCAGCAGACCGCACGCCGGTGATCATCGGTGTGGGTGAGGTGCTTGACCGGCCGGCCGATCCGGCCGCCGCGCTGGAACCGCTGGCCCTGATGGCAGCAGCGGTGCGCGCCGCCGATGCCGATGCCGGCGGTGGCTTTCTGGACCGGATCGACAGCCTGGATGTGATCAACCTGGTGAGCTGGCGATACGACCGGGTGGCGCAGCGGCTGGCGGAGCGGCTGGGCATCATGCCCCCGCGCGCGGTCTATGGCCTGGTGGGCGGCGAAACGCCGACGACGAAGATCCACGAAGCCGCGCTGCGCATCATGAACGGCAACAGCGTGGTGGCGGTGGTGACGGGGGCCGAGGCGCAGAATGCGGTGGCCAAGGCCAAGGCCGCCGGCATCATGCTGCCGTGGACGCCGCCAGCGAAAACGCCGGAAAACCCGATCATCCCGGCCGAGCATGTGACCGAACTGGGCATGAAGCACGGCATCTTCCAGCCGATCCACATCTATCCGCTGTATGAAAATGCCACGGTGGCGGCCTGGGGGCTGACCCCGGCTGAAGCGCTGGCCGAAAGCGGCGCGGCTTATGCGCGGATCAGTGCGGCGGCCGCCGCCAACCCCCACGCCTGGGGCCGGACTGCGTTCAGCGCCCAAGAGATCACCACGGTTTGCGACGACAACCGCATGATCTGCTGGCCCTATACCAAGCGGATGGTGGCCAACAACAATGTGAACGCCGGCGCCGCCGTGCTGATGACGACGCTGGCCGCCGCGCGCGCCGCCGGCCTTGCCGAGGATCGCATCATCCACGTCCATGGCGGGGCCAGCGCGGGCGAGCACATGGATTTCCTCAAGCGCGATCAATATGTGCACAGCTGCGCCCAGGATGCCGTGCTGGGCCAGGCGATGCGGATTGCGCCGAACGGCTTTGACCGGGTGGAATTGTACAGTTGTTTCCCCACCGTGCCCAAGATGGCGCGGCGCACGCTGGGGCTGGGGGCCGATGTGCCGCTGTCGGTCACCGGCGGCCTGTCGTTCGCGGGGGCCGGGCTGAACTGCTACATGCTGCACAGCGCCTGCGCGATGGTGCGATCCTTGCGCGAACGACCGGCGGATCAGGCACTGCTGTATGGCCAGGGCGGTTATGTGACGAAACATCATGCGCTGGTGATCGGCTGCCGGGCGGCCGAGCCGGCCTGGCTGATGCTGAACCGCGACGTGCAGGACGTGGCCGAAGACGCGCGGGGCGACGTGCCGCGGCTTGATGGGGCCCATGAAGGCGCAGCCGTGGTCGAAACCTACAGCATCGTCTTTGGCCGCGATGGCCAGCCCAGCCACGGCAGCGTGGTGGGCCGCAGCCCGGCCGGCGACCGGCTGTTCGCCCGGATGCACCTGGCCGAAGTGGGCGCGTTCCTGAACCTTGCGGCAAGCCCCATTGGTGCGGCCGGCCATGTGACGCTGGCCGAGGACGGGTTGCAGCAGTGGCGCGTCGCCTGAGCTAGCCGCTGGCGGCCAGCAGGGCGGCAGGTTCGGCGGCCGTGGCGGCCGCCGCCGCAGGCCGGGGCTTTGCCGCCGGCGCTGCCGTGCCGCAGCCGGCCGGCCACAGCAGGCCGGCCGCAAGGGCCGCGGCCCGGTGCCGTGCGGCTGGCCAGTTGCGCTCCGTGCCCGGCAGCCTCGGCGCGGGCCGGGCGATTGTCAATTGCGGGCGGTCGCGTTGGCACTCATGCCTACTGGCTGCTGATAAATTGTCTTGCAATTTCCGTCATTTGCCCCGTTGACGGCCGCAATCAACCGGGAAATCATGGCAGCCGTCCATCAGGAGGAGGAGCCATGACCGATCTGGAACGGCAATTGCAGGGATACAGCCTGGCGATGGTGGACATCGCCTATTGGCGGCCCGATCACCCGAAATTGCTCCAGCAGTTCAGCTGGCAACTCTATGATCTCGCCCCGGCCTTTCCCGAACTGAAACGCTTTCTCGATCATTGGCGGCGCGAGGTGGAGGCGACCATCCATAGTGTGCGGGTGGCGCATCGCGGGCTGATCGGCCCCGGCCAGTGGCGCAGCGTCGATGCGATCATGACCCTGCATTGATGTGATCTTCGCCCGCAAGGGGGAGGATTTGAATCAGCCGCCGATCTGATCCAGCGCGTGATAGAGCAGCACGCCGGCGCACACCGCCACGTTCAAACTGTCGGCGGTGCCGTGCATCGGCAGCTTCACCAGCGCGTCGCACTGGGCGGCGTATTCGGCGGGCAGGCCGGATTGTTCGTTGCCCATGAACAGGAAACAGGGCGACTGATAGCGGTGGGTGCGATAATCCACGGTGCGCCCATCCAGCGCCGCGCCGACCAGTTGCGCCGGCCCGGCGCGCAGCCAGGCGAAGAATTCGCGGGCGCTGGCCTGCGCCACCTGGCGGCTGAACAGCGCGCCCATGCTGGCACGCACCGCCTCCACGCTGAACGGATCGCACGACTGGTCGAGCAGGATGACACCGCCGGCCCCGGTGGCATCGCAGGTGCGCAGCATGGTGCCGAAATTGCCGGGATCCTTCAGATTTTCCGCCACCAGCCACAATCTGGCGGTGCTGCGATCAATCCGGGCCAGATCGGTGGAGGGGATTTCATAGGCGGCGGCCACGCCGGCGGCATTGTCCTTGCCGGTGAGGCGCTGCATCAGATCGGGGGTGACGCGCAGGCATGTCCGCCGGCTTTCCGAGGTGGCGCGGATCAGCGCGATGGTCAGCGGGTGCTGTTCGGCCTGGGTCGTGAACACCAGCGTGCTGGGCACATGGCCGGCGGCCAGCGCCTCGGTGCACACCCGCAGCCCTTCGGCCAGAAACAGCCCTTGCCCGCGGCGGCCCTTTTTTTCGGCCAGCGCCTTCAGGGATTTGAGCACCGGATTGGCCGGCGAGGAAACATCGGTGATGCGGATCATGACCGCGCCTTATCAGAGCGCGACGATATTGTAATTGTGCCACAGGAAGATCGACAGCGCGCCGCGGTGCGGGCGCATCGGTTCGGCCAGCGCGCGGGCGCGCCTTTCGGTGGGCCGCGCGTCCTCGCCCAGCAGCCGGCCCAGTTGCACCTGCAAGGCCAGATCGCCGGCCGGGAAGACATCGGCCCGGCCTTCGGCAAACAGCAGATAGATTTCGGCGGACCAGCGGCCGATGCCTTTGATGGAGGAGAGCTGCGCAATCGCCTCTTCATCATCGGCCGGCAACGCGGCGAAATCGATGTTGCCGCTGGCCACGGCTTGGGCCAGGGCGTGGACATAACCCGCCTTCTGCCCCGACAGGCCGGCGCTGCGCAGCACATCGAACGGGGTGGCGGCAACTGCGCCCAGATCATCCATGTTGCCGCCGCAGGCCGCTTCCAGCCGGTTCCAGATGCTGGCCGCCGCCTTGGTGGACACCTGCTGGGCGACGATGGCGCGCATCATGGTGCCGGCGCCGCAGGCGCGCAGCCGGGGTTCGGGATAGCCGGTCGCCGCCAGCGCCGCGGCGATGGGCGGATGGTCGCCGGCCAGCGCATCAAGGCTGGCGTGGAGCTGTGCTGCGGAAAGGCCCATGGCGACAAGCCTAGCGCGGCCGGCGATGCCTGGCCAGCACCGGGCAGGACGAGGCCCGATAACCGCCATACTGGATCTGCCAGGCCGGCGGGCCGGCGCGAAAATTGCCGTCTGACCCGGCTGGACTTGGCCCGTCCGGCCGTGCCAGACTGGGTTGGGACATGGGTTCACGAAGCTTCACAACAGGTTGACAACGGGCATGGCGGGCATCAGCTTCTGGCACAATCCTGATTGCGGCACGTCGCGCACGGCGCTGGCCCTGCTGCGGGATGCCGGCCATGATGTGCAGGTGGTGCATTATCTGCAATCGCCGCCCGATGCCGCAACGCTGGCGCGCGTGGCCGCGGCCGTTGGCGGCGCCCGGGCGTTGCTGCGCGTGCAGGGCACCACGGCGCAGGCGCGCGGCCTGCCCGATGCCGATGAGGCCAGCATATTGGCGGCGATGCTGGCCGAACCCATATTGATCAACCGGCCGGTGGTGATCGGCCCCGGTGGCATCGTGCTGGCGCGGCCGGCCGCCCGCGCGGTTGAAGCGGCATGAGCATCCGTCCCGCCCGTCTGGAAGATGCCGCCGCGCTGGCGGCCATCTATGCCCCGGCCGTGCGCGCCGGCACCGCCAGTTTCGAAGTGGAACCGCCCTCGTCGGCCGAAATGGCGCAGCGGCTGATGCGGGTGAAATCGCACGGCTGGCCCTGGCTGGTGCATGTGACGATGGGGCAGATCGATGGCTTTGCCTATGCCAGCCAGTTCCGTGATCGCGCCGCTTATCGTTATTGCGGCGAAACCAGCGTGTATGTGGCGCCCGATGCGCAGCGCACCGGCATCGGCCAGGCGCTGCTGATGGCGCTGGCCAGCGAAGCGCGGGCGGCCGGCTTTCGCGAGCTGATCGCGGTGATCGGCGATTCAGCCAACGCCGCCTCCATCGGCCTGCATGCCAATTGCGGCTTCCAGCCCGCCGGCCTGTTGAAGGGCGTGGGCGAGAAATTCGGCCGCCGGCTGGACATCGTGATGATGCAGCGCAGCCTGTGAGGCCGCGTCAGCTCATCACCGTGCGATAGGGTTGCCGCCGGCGCAGCGCCCGGCCAACCAGGGCAAAGCCGAACAGCATCATCATCCAGCTGGCCGGTTCGGGCGTGGGGGCTGCCTCTTCCGATTGCATCGACACCAGCGTGGAGCGCCATTCGCGATCGTCGTGCGCGCTGCCCACCAGCCCGGCAATGCTGGGCACCAGGCTGGAATAGAGCCGCGCCGGCAGCAGCGAGGCCAGCGGGCCATCAAGGCCGCGCAGATCAAAGATCAGATTGTTGGCAAACTGGTTGCCGTTGCCGGTGGGCGCGATCAGCTGGGATGCCCAGCGCGAATCCGGCAGGCTGGCCACCACATTGTCGAAAAAGCGGCTTTCGGTGCAGCCGAGGCAGGTGAGACCGTGGACATAGCCGGTGGCGGCATAATTGCCTGCAAAGGTGAAGCGGGTGCCGCTGTGGGCGCTGGGATCGAACGAGGCAAAGCCCTGCTGATGGCCGATCAGGCTGTTGTTGAGCACATAGATGTCGGACTGGAGCGGGCGGCCCGGCGTGCTCCAGAACTGGATGCAATCGGGGTGGACATTGGGCTGCGGCGAAAAGCCGGTGCAGCTGTTGCCCGACAGGATGATGCGCTGGCTGTCCACCACCTTCAGGCCATCGGAGCCGCCCGATTCAAACCGGTTGCGGGCGATCAGGCTGTTGGGGCTGGTAATCAGCGTCATCCCGTCGAGCAGGCCGTGAAACTGCGTGTCGCGCACGGTGACGAATTCGGAATTGGACACGCGCACGCCGGTGCCGGCGCTGCCGCCATTGCCCAGGATGCGCGAATCCGCCACGCTGACATGGGTGGCGGCGTGCAGGTTGATGCCGAAACGGTTGGTCATCGCCATGCCGCTGCGGCCGACCGTGAGGCCGCCGAAGGTGATGTTGTGGATGTTGCGCAGTTCCAGCCCCTGTTCCAGCACCGCCCGGCTGCCATCCACGCTGACACCGCCGAAATCGCGGTTGCGGATGGTGACGCGCGTGGTGAAATTGCCCTGCAGTTGCAGCGTGTCGCCGGGGCGCAGCTGCGCCAGCGCGCTGCTGATGTTGGTGGGCGTCATCACCACGATGGCGCCGGCCGCCGCTGGCCCTGCCAGCATCGTTGCCGCCAGCATCGTTGCCGCCGTCCGCATCCAGCCGTGGGGCATGTCTGCCTCTCCCATCCGGGCCCGGGCGCGGGGTGCGCCGGGCGTTGTTTCCGGTTTGGGTAACGACAGGTCCGAAACGGAGTTTGCCCGCTTTGGCGGCACTATCTCCATTTCGGAGGCATCATGGTGGCTTGCGCCGGCCCGGCTGGCGGTTCAAACAGCCGGGCGATGACGATCAGCGCGCTGTTCCCCACCCTGGTGTGGCAGGCCGAACTGGCCGATGCCGCGCTGCTGGCCCGGCTGGCCCATGCGGCGCGGGCGCTGGCCGCGCAAGATCGCGCCGGCCTGGCCTGGAGCCGCGCGCACGCCTATCGCGGCTATACCAGCTATGCCTCGTTGAACGATCTGCCGCGGCGTGATCCGGATTTTGCCGATCTGGCGCGCTGGCTGGTGGCCCAGGCGGCCCGGTTCGCGGGCGCGGCGCATCTGGATCTGGGCGGCAAGAAACCCCGGCTCGACAGCCTGTGGGTGAATATCCTGAAACCCGGCGGCGGCCACAGCGGCCATATCCACCCGCACAGCAGCCTGTCGGGCACGCTCTATCTGGAGGTGCCGCCGGGTGCGGGCGCGATCCGTTTCGAAGATCCGCGCCTGGGCCTGATGATGCACGCCCCACAGCGCACCGCCGATGCGCCAGAGGAACAGCGCAATTTCGTGGCGGTGGCCCCGCGCGCCGGCCTGTTGCTGTTGTGGGAAAGCTGGTTGCGCCACGAGGTGCTGCCCAACGGCGCGAAGGCCGAGCGCATTTCGGTGAGCTTCAACTTCAGCTGACGGGCGGGCGCCACACGCAGCGAAAGCCGATGTGGCTGGTGGCGGTGTCGATCATTTCGGGGTGGCGGGCGGCGGGGCGAAAGCGCTGGCAATGGTTGGTGGCGCACAGGTGCGACCCGCCTTTCAGCACCTTGCGGCCGATCTTCACCCGCGGCTGGGCCGGATCCAGGCTGCCCCAGGCGGTGCCGCCGCGCGGGTTGCGGATGGTGCAGCAGGCACCGGGCGGGCGCTTGCGCGGTGGCCGCGGCCGATCCTGCCACCAGTCTGCCGTCCATTCCCAGACATTGCCGATCATGTCGAACAGGCCATGGCCGTTGGGCGGGAAGCTGCGCACGGCCGAGGTGCGGAACCAGCCATCATCGCCGGTGGGCCGGTGGGGGAATTCGCCCTGCCAGATGTTGGCCAGCCGCTGGCCACCGGGGGCCAGTTCATCGCCCCAGGCATAATCGGCGCCGTCCAGCCGTCCGCGCGAGGCATATTCATGCTCGGCCTCGGTGGGCAGGGCCTTGCCGGCCCAGGCGGCATAGGCCGCGGCATCGGCCCAGGCCAGCTGCACCACCGGATGATCCATCAGGCCCAGCGCCGCGATATCAGGGCCGGGCCCCAGCGGGTGCTGCCAATCGGCACCGGGCACCCAGTGCCACCACAGGCTGGGCTGGTCCAGCCGCACCGGGCCAGAAGGCGGCATGAACACCAGCGCGCCCGGCACCGCCAGCGCCGGATCCATGCCGGGATAGGCGCGCGGATCCGGCGCGATCTGGGCCAGGGTGACATGGCCGGTGGCGGCCACGAAGGCGGCAAAATCGCGATTGGTCACCGGGGTTTCATCGATCCAGAACCCATCGACGGCAACGCGGCGCACCGGGCGTTCTTCGGGATAGAAATGCGCCGATCCCATGGCGAACGTGCCGCCTTCGATCCAGCGCATGCCCGGTGGCGGCATCACAGCAGCTGCTGGGCCAGCCGGGTGAGGCTGGTGACGATGACCAGCAGGCCGATGCAGATGACCGCCAGGCCCGATGGCAGCCGCCGGGTGAGCCGGGCCGAGACGGGGGCGGCCAGCAGCGCGCCGCCGATCAGGCCCAGGGCCAGCTGGCTGACCGCGGCGAGGCCAAGATGGCCGACCAGCACGCTGGTGACGGTGACGGCCACGATGGTTTCGGCAATGGTGCTGCTGCCCACGACATAGCGCGGCGCGCCGCCGCGTTCGACCATGCTGCTGGTGACGAACGGGCCCCAGATGCCGGCCAATGCTTCAAGGATGCCGCCGAACAGGCCGATGATGCCGCTGCGCGGCGGGGTGGCCGGCTGGTGGCGCGGCCGGCGGGCGCGATAGAGGATCAGCCCGCCGACCAGCAGCAGATAGAGATTGACCACGAGCTTGAGCTGGTCGCTCTGGAAGGTGATGAGCATCAGGCTGCCGGCCAGCGCCCCGGTCACGCCGCCGCCGATCAGCCCCAACAGCATCCGGCGGCTGACATTGGCTTCGCGCAGGTGGGCGATGGAGGCAGCGGCGCCGGTGAAGATCTTGGAGGCGTTCACGGTGGCGCTGACGCTTTTGGGATCAAGGCCGATGCCGCCCAGCAGCGTGTAGGACAGGACGCCAAAGCCCATGCCCAACGTGCCATCGAGCAGCTGGGCGAAAAAGCCGACAAGGATGGCCGCCAGCAGATCGGGATTGCTGGCCAGATCGGCCAGCCAGGCCGGCATCAGCCCCGCCCCCGCTGCATCAAGGCCCGATCTGCCGTCACCGCTGCTCCGTTTCCCCACCCGCCGATTGGTGCAGCCTAGCAAAGCCGGGCGGCCGGCGCATCGGCTATCGTCAAAGCCTTTGCGCTGGCGGCGGTTTTGGTGGCAGGTTGCCCACCCGCCGGCGATGGGCGCTGGCGCGATGGGGTGTGCGATGGAGACGATTGCGGCGGCCAGCCGGCCCGATATTGCCGCCTATGCCCGGCGGATCGCGGCGGGTGATGGGCCGGGGCCGGGCGCGCTGCCGCCGCATCTGCGCCAGTTGCAGGCGCAATCCATCCATATCCTGCGCGAGGTGGCCAGCGCTTTCCGCAATCCGGTGCTGCTCTATTCGATCGGCAAGGATTCATCGGTGATGCTGCATCTGGCGATGCTGGCCTTCTGGCCGGCACCGCCGCCGTTCCGGTTGCTGCACATCGCCACCGGCTGGGATTTTGCCGACATGATCGTGCACCGCGATGCGCTGTGTGCGGCGCTGGGGCTTGATCTGCTGGTGGCGCATAACGAAGAGGCGGCGGCGCGCGGGCGCACCCCGTTCAACACGGATTCGCGCGAATGGGCGCGGCTGATGCTGATCGACACGCTGAAGGCGGCCATGGCTGCCCACGGCTTTGATGCCGCGCTGGGCGGTGGCCGCCGCGACGAGGAAAAGAGCCGCGCCAAGGAACGCATCTTTTCGGTGCGCGGCCCCGGCCAGCAGTGGGACCCGCGCAGCCAGCGCCCCGAACTCTGGTCGCTGTTCAATGCCCGGCTGGCCGCTGGCGAGAGCATGCGCGTCTTCCCCCTCTCCAACTGGACCGAGCTGGACATCTGGGATTATATCCGCCGCTGCGACATTCCGGTGGTGCCGCTGTATTTCGCCCGCCCGCGCGCCGTGGTGGAACGCAACGGCCTGTTGCTGGTGGTGGATGATGATCGCATGGTGTGGCGCGCCGGCGAGACGGCGCAGCCGCGGCGTGTGCGCTTTCGCACCCTGGGCGATTGGCCCTTGTCGGGCTGCATCGATTCAGCGGCCGACAGCCTGGAGGCGGTGATCGCCGAGATGCGTGCCTCGCGCCAGTCGGAACGGCAGGGCCGGCTGGTGGACAAGGACGAGGCCGCATCGATGGAAAAGAAGAAGCGCGAGGGCTATTTCTGATGGGCGGCCAGCTGCGTTTCCTCACCTGCGGATCGGTGGATGATGGCAAGTCCACCCTGATCGGCCGGCTGCTGTATGACAGCCAGCTGATCATGGACGATCAGCTGGCGGCGCTGGCCCTCGACAGCCGCAGCCATGGCACCACCGGCGGCGACATGGATTTTGCCCTGCTGGTCGACGGGCTGGAGGCCGAACGCGAACAGGGCATCACCATCGATGTCGCCTATCGCTTCTTCTCCACGCCGCGCCGCAGCTTCATCGTCGCCGACACGCCGGGCCATGAACAATATGTGCGCAACATGGCCACCGGCGCGTCGAACTGCGACTGTGCCATCATCCTGGTGGATGCGCGCAAGGGCGTGCAGACGCAGACGCTGCGCCACAGCCTGATCTGCCACCTGCTGGGCATCACTTCGGTGGTGCTGGCGGTGAACAAGATGGATCTGGTCGATTTTGACCAGGCCCGCTTTGCCGCCATCGTGGCCGATTATCGCGCCCGCACGGCGCACACGCCATTTGCCCAGTTTCTCGCCATTCCCATGTCCGCCCGCTTTGGCGACACTGTCACCCGCCCATCGCCCTGCATGGCCTGGCATGATGGCCCCACGCTGATCGAGTATCTGGAGACGGTGCAGCCGCCGGTGGCAGCCGCATCGGCGGGCCTGCGCCTGCCGGTGCAGTGGATCAACCGGCCCAACCAGGATTTTCGCGGCTATTGCGGCACCATCGCGGCCGGCACGGTGGCGGTGGGCGATGCCATCGTGGTGCCGCGATCGGGCCAGACCAGCCGGGTGACCGGCCTGATCGGCGCCAACGGCCCGGTTAACCGGGCACAGGCCGGGGATGCCATCACCCTGACCATCGCCGACGAGATCGACATTTCGCGGGGCGATGTGCTGGCCCCGGCCACCGACCGGCCCGACGTGTCGAACCAGCTGGCCGCGCATCTGGTGTGGATGGCGGCGGAACCGCTGCTGGAAGGCCGGCCCTATCTGATCCAGCTGGGCACGGCGGCCGAACTGGCCAGCATCACCGCCATCAGCCACCGCATCGATGTGAACAATGGGGATCGCGTGCCGGCGCGCGCCCTGGCGATGAACGAGATCGGTTTCTGCAACCTGCATCTGGCGCGGCCGATCGTGTTCGAACCTTATGCCGAAAATCGCACCCTGGGATCGTTCATCCTGATCGACCGGTTCAGCAACCAGACGGTGGCGGCCGGCATGGTGGCCTATGGCCTGCGCCGCGGCACCAATCTGGCGGCGCAGCCGGCCGATGTCAGCCGCCAGCAGCTGGCCGCGATCAAGGGCCAGCACCCGTGCGTGATCTGGCTGACCGGCCTGTCGGGCGCCGGCAAATCCACCATCGCCAACATCGTGCAGCGCCAGCTGACGCAGGCCGGCGCGCACAGCTTCATCCTGGATGGCGACAATGTGCGCATGGGGCTGAACAAGGATCTGAGCTTCAGCGAGGCCGACCGGGTGGAGAATATCCGCCGGGTGGGCGAGGTGGCCCGGCTGATGCTGGATGCCGGGCTGATCGTCATCTGTTCGTTCATCTCGCCGTTCCGGCAGGATCGGGCCATGGTGCGCGAGCTGATGCCGGACGGCGAGTTTTTCGAAGTGCATGTGAAGACAGCGCTGGCGGTGGCCGAAGCGCGCGACGTGAAGGGCCTCTATGCCAGGGCGCGGGCCGGCAAGATTCCGAATTTCACCGGCATTTCATCGCCCTATGAAGAACCCGATGCGCCCGAACTGGTGGTGGACACACAAGTGCTTTCGGCCGAGGCCGCGGCCGATG
The DNA here is from genome assembly GCA_018970445.1 of Alphaproteobacteria bacterium. Taxonomy (GTDB): domain Bacteria; phylum Pseudomonadota; class Alphaproteobacteria; order Sphingomonadales; family Sphingomonadaceae; genus Sandarakinorhabdus. The sequence continues at coordinate 62,814 of JAGWWF010000021.1, forward strand.
CGATCGTGGCGCTGATCAGTCCGCGTCTGTTGGCGGCGGCGGGTTCGCTGGCGGCGCAGGCGGGCGGCCCGCCGGCTGGCCCCGGCCAAAATCCCAGATCCTGATGCCCACCACATAACGCACCACCAGGCTGGCCAGGATACGGCGGGCAAAGATGGTGCTGGTCACGGCAATGGCGGCTCCGGTGACGCCGTGGATCGGCACCAGCCAGATTGAAAGGCCGATCAGCACCGCAATGCCCACCAGCGAAAAGCCGATCGACCAGCGTTCATGGCCCGACATGATCAAGAGCGTGCCCACCGGGCCGGACGACAGCGCCGCCAGATTGCCGATGGCGATGATCTGCAGGGCGGTGGCGCCGCTGACGAATTCCGGCCCGAACAGGCCCATCACCAGTTCCGGCCAGCCCAGCACCAGGATGAACAGCGGCGAGGCGGCAGCCATGCAGCCGATGATGGTCTGGCGCATGGCGCGGGCGATGGCGGCCTTTTCCCCCATCCGCCAGTTGGCGGCCAGGCGCGGGCCCAGGATGGCATCGAACGAGGCGACCACCAGATTGGTGACCAGCAGCGTCTGCGCTGCCACCCGCAACGTGCCGGCGGCCTGCGGCGAGGCGAAATAGCTGGTGAGCATGATCGACAGCCAATCGATGCCAAAGCCGGTGACGACCGAAATCATCACCGGCACCCCGGCGATCAGCATCGGCCGTGCGGGCGGCCGCACCGCGGCCGGCCAGTGCCGCACCACCCGCCACCAGGCGATCCAGCCGAACGCGGCGGTGATCAGCATGGACGCGGTGTAGACCAGCGCCAATACCCACACCGGCGGCAGCACCGGCGCCAGCGCCAGCCCGCCCAGCATGATCACGGCAAGACCCGATGTGAGCGGCCCTTCCAGCACCTGGGACAATATGGGCCGTTCCGCGCCGCGCAGGGCAAAGCTGCCCAGCCGCATGGCGACGATGCCCACCACCGCTGGCGAGACAATGGCCAGCACCAGGCCCGCCCCCGGCTCGGCAATCGCGCTGGCCAGGCGCGGGCCCAGCAGCAGCAGCAGCAGCGCCATCAACAGGGCGGTGGGCAAGGCCACCCGCACTGCCACCGCGACAGACCCGCGCGCCAGATCGCGGCGATCCACCCGCACTTCGCGCGCCATGGTGCGCAGCATGATCGAATCCAGCCCGATGATGGCGACAAAGCCGATCACCTGCACCGTGGTCTGGCCGATGGCATACAGGCCAGACCCCAGCGAGCCATAAAGCCGCGCCACGCCCCAGCTGACCGCCAACGCCAGCGCCGCGCCCAGGCCCTTGAGGGCAAATGACCAGATGACCTGAGTGCGCAGCCGCATGGCCACGCTGTTAGGAGGGTGGCCATGGCCTGTCTACCTGC
>JAGWWF010000022.1 GCA_018970445.1 Alphaproteobacteria bacterium
AGGCCGAGATCGCCGCCGCTTTGGCCGCCATCGTGCCCGATGGCGTGATTGCCGATGCTGCCGGCCTGTCCCCTTATGGCAGCGATGGGCTGACCATGTATGCCCAAAGCCCGCTGGCCGTGGTGCTGCCGCGCACCTCCGATCAGGTGGCGCGCGTGCTGGCCTGGTGCCATGGCCGCGGCGTCAAGGTGGTGGCGCGCGGTTCGGGCACGTCCCTTTCGGGCGGGGCGCTGCCGCTGGCCGATGGCATCGTGCTGGGGATGAGCCGGTTCAACCGCATCCTGGCCGTGGATTATGATCAGCGCATCGCCGTGGTGCAGCCGGGCGTCACCAATCTGGCCGTTTCCCAGGCGGTGGCGCCGCGCGGATTCTATTATGCGCCCGATCCATCCAGCCAGATCGCCTGTTCGATCGGCGGCAATGTCGCGGAAAATGCCGGCGGGGTGCATTGCCTGAAATATGGCACCACCAGCCCCAATCTGCTGGGCGTCGAACTGGTGCTGATCGATGGCACCGTGCTGCGGCTGGGCGGGCCGGGCATGGAACAGCCGGGGCTGGACCTGCTGGGCCTGGTGTGCGGTTCCGAAGGGCTGCTGGGCGTGGTGACCGAAGCCACGGTGCGCATCCTGCCCAAACCGGCCACGGCGCGCGCGCTGCTGCTGGGCTTTGCCAGCGTGGCGGCGGCCGGCGATTGCGTGGCGGCGATCATGGCGGCCGGCATCATCCCGGCGGGCCTTGAGATGATGGACGCGCCGGCCATCCGCGCGGCCGAGGCTTTCGTGAAGGCGGGATACCCAACCGATGTCGCCGCCCTGATGATTGCCGAAGCCGATGGCACCGGCCCCCAGGTGGATGATCAACTGGCGCAGATCGGCGCCATCGCCCGCGCCCATGGCTGCACCCACATGCGCGAAAGCCATGATGAAGCGCAGCGGTTGCTGTTCTGGGCCGGGCGCAAGGCGGCGTTTCCGGCGGTGGGGCGCATTGCATCCGATTATTATTGCGTCGATGGCACCATCCCGCGCCGCGCGCTGGGCCGGGTGCTTGACGAGATTTCCGCCATCGTCGCCCGCCATGGCCTCAGCGTCGCCAATGTGTTTCACGCCGGCGATGGCAATCTGCACCCGCTGGTGATGTATGATGCCAGCATTGCCGGCCAGACCGAGGCGGCCGAGGCGGCCGGGGCCGAGATACTGCTGGCCTGCGTGGCGGCTGGCGGCGTGCTCACCGGTGAACATGGCGTGGGGGTGGAGAAGCGCGATCTGATGCCCCACCAGTTCAACGCCACCGATCTGGATGTGCAGAGCCGGCTGAAATGCGCCTTTGATGCACGCGGCCTGCTCAATCCCGGCAAGCTGTTCCCCAGCCTGGCCCGCTGTGCCGAACTCAATGCCGTGCATGTGCATGGCGGCCGCCTGGCCCACCCCGAATTGCCGCGCTTCTGATGACGATCCATGCGCCCGCAAGCCCCGAGGAACTGGCCGCGATCCTCAAAACTGCGCCCGGCACCCGGCTGGCGGTGCGCGGGGCGGGCAGCCGGCCGGCCTTTCATCCCGCCGCCGATGGCTGGATCGATACCGCCGGCCTGGGCGGCGCCATCCGGTATGATCCGGCCGAACTGATGCTCACCGCGCCGGCCGCCACCCCGATGGCGCAGATCGCGGCGCTGCTGGCCGCCACCGGCCAGTGCCTGGGCTTTGAACCGCCCGGCGATGGCGCGGCGTGGAGCCGTGGGGCAGGCACGCTGGGCGGCGCGGTCGCCTGCGGCCTGTCGGGCCCGCGCCGGCCCTTTGCCGGCGCGGCGCGGGATCATGTGCTGGCGCTGGCCGGCGTGACGGGCGCGGGCGAGGCGTTCACGGCCGGCGGCAAGGTGCTCAAGAATGTGACCGGTTTTGATCTGCCGCGCCTGCTCACCGGATCGCGGGGCAGCCTGGCGGTGCTCACCGAACTCACCGTGCGGCTGGCACCGCTGCCGCCGGCCTGCGCCAGCTATGCCCTGCCGGCCGACACGGCGGCGCGCGCGCTGCGCCTGATGGCCGATGCGCTGATGGTGGATGGCGGCATCACCGGGGCCGCCTGGGCCGATGGCGCGGTGCACCTGCGCATCGAGGCGGGCACGGCGGCGCTGCCGGCGCTGATGGAGGCGCTGGCGGCGCGGCTGCCGGGTGGGCAGTGGCGCGACGCGGCCGCCAGCCGGGCACATTGGGCCGCCATGGCCGACCAGTCAGACCTGGCCGCCGATCGCATCCTGTGGCGCTGCCCGCTGCCGGCGGGCGCGGCGGCGGCGCTGGAGCTGCCGGCCGGCGCGCAGCTGCGGCTGGATTGGGGCGGGGCGCTGGCCTGGATCATCCTGCCGCCGGCGCTGGCCGATTATGATGTGCCGGCCGCCGTGGCGGCCGCGGCCGGGCGCGACGGCCATGCCCGCCGGCTGCGCCTGCCCGATGGGTTGGCCAGCGCGGTGCCGGCGATCAGCCCGGCCGATCCGGCGCTGGCGGCCCTGCAGGGCCGGATCAAGGCGCTGCTTGATCCGGCCGGCGTGCTGGCGGCGGAGGCGGTGGGATGAGCGGGATCGATGTTGCCGCCGCGCAGGCGCGCATCCGCAGTTGCGTGCACTGCGGCTTCTGCACCGCCACCTGCCCCACCTATGTGGTGACCGGCGACGAGCTCGACAGCCCGCGCGGGCGCATCTGGCTGATGAAGGACATGCTGGCCGCGTCCGATCGGCCGCCCAGCCCGCGCGCCGTCCACCACATCGATCGCTGCCTGTCGTGCCTGGCCTGCACCACCACCTGCCCGTCGGGCGTGGATTACATGCACCTGGTGGATGCGGCGCGGGCCCATATCGAAACCACCTATCGCCGGCCCTGGCCGCAGCGGCTGCTGCGTGCCGCCCTGCCGTGGCTGCTCACCCGGCGGCGGCTGTTCCGGCTGGCCTTGCAGCTGGGCCGGCTGGCGCGCCCGCTGGCCGGGCTGCTGCCGCCGCAACTGGCAGCGATGCTGGGCCAGGTGCCGGCGCGGCTGCCGGCCGCCGGGCGGGCCGAACGGCGGCAGCCGCTGGCGGTGGCACAGCCCTTGGGCCGGGTGATCCTGCATCTGGGCTGCGTGCAGCCGGTGCTGCGCCCGGCCATCGATGATGCGGCGCTGCGCCTGCTGGCCCGCCACGGGTTTGAAGTGGTGATCACCCGCCAATCATCCTGCTGCGGCGCGCTGGATCATCATCTGGGCCGCGAGGCCGCGGCCCGTGCCCATGCCGCCGCCAACATCGCGGCCTGGGACGCGGCGGGCGACGTGGAGGCGATCATCATCACCGCATCGGGCTGCGGCACGGTGATCAAGGATTATGCCGCGCTGTTCGGCGATGATCCGGCCATGGCGGCGCGGGCGCGGGCCGTGGCGGCCAAGGCGATGGACATTTCGGAATTCCTCGCCCGGCTGCCGCCCCTGCCATCGGTGCTGGCGCCCGGCCGCGCCGTGGCCTGGCACAGCGCCTGTTCGCTGCAACATGGCCAGCAGGTGAAGGTGGCTCCGCCGGCGCTGCTGGCCGCCGCCGGGTTTGATGTGCGCCAGCCGGCCGAGGCGCATATCTGCTGCGGTTCGGCCGGCAGCTATGCGATTTTGCAGCCGGAAATGAGCGCAACGCTGAAGGCGCGCAAGCAGGTGGCGCTGGCGGCAACCGGCGCCCGGCTGGTGGCCAGCAGCAACATCGGCTGCATCGGCCATCTGGCCAGCAGCGAACTGCATATCGTCCACATGGTCGAACTGCTCGATTGGGCCAGCGGCGGGCCGCCGCCGGCCGGCATGGCGGCGCAAACCGGCTGATCGGCGGCGATCGGGCGATGACAATGCGCCGCAGGGCGGGCGCGGTGCAGCCAGGGCCCGCTGAATCGCGTTGACAGCATCTGTATACAGTCTACAACAGAGCCGCACCAAAGGCCGGGGAGTGGCCGATGGAGGCCAGCCGGCGCGGCGACAGATCATGCCATGCAGCAGGATCGCCCGTAGCAGGCGGAACGTGGGGCAGGGTTTGGGGTGGATCGCGTCGCGCGCAGCCGCCCGCCAGGATCCGGTTGCACACCGCCCAAAACGCGCCGACCGACCGTTGTTGACGTGGGGAGTGACACCAGATGCGCAATCGTTTTCAGATCAGCCGCAGCCGCCATTTGATCGAGGCCGGGCTGGCCGCACTGGCGCTGGCCAGCGCCTCGGCCGCCGTGGCGCAAACGGCACCGGCCCCGGCCGCCGATGCCGCCACCGAAACCGACGAGGCCGAGGAAATCGTGGTGACCGGCACCAGCATCCGCGGTGTCGCCCCGATCGGTTCGCCGCTGGTCAGCGTCGATCAGGAATTCGTCAAGGTCAACGCCCCGGCCAACATGTCCGAACTGCTCAGCCTGGTGCCGCAGCTGGGCAATTTCGGCACCAATCACGAAGTCGCCACCACCGGCCGCTTCCGCACCGGCGGCTTCCTGCCCAACATCCACAACATCGGCATCTTTGCCACGCTGGCGCTGTTCAACGGCCACCGCATGGCCGCGGTGGGCGGCGAGGCGGTGCTGCCCGATCCCGGCATGGTGCCGGTGCTGGCCATCGGCCGGGTGGAAATCGTCGCCGATGGTTCATCGGCGGTCTATGGTTCCGATGCCGTCGCCGGGGTGGCCAACTTCATCTATCGCCGCGACATGGATGGGTTCGAAGCCCAGGGCACCTATGGCTTCTCGCCGGAACACAGCTATGAAAAGCGCAATCTGGCGCTGGGCTGGGGCAAGAAATGGTCCACCGGCAATGTGATGATCGTGGGCGAATACAGCGCCAACAAATCCCCCACCAACGAGGAAATCCCCTTCATCCGCGCCGATCAGCGTTTCCGCGGCGGCCGTGATCAGCGCACCACCACCTGCGATCTGCCCAACGTGACGATCGGCAGCACCGTCTATGCCTATCCCAGCTTTGTCACCGGCAGCGCCAACCGCAACCGTTGCGAAAACCAGCTGGCCCAGGAAGTCGTGCCGGAATCGACCCGTTTTTCGCTGCTGGCCACCGCGCGCCAGGAACTGAACGAGACGGTGACGCTGTGGGCGGAGGGCAATTATTCCAACCTGAAGACCAGCCGCGTCGCCAACCCGCGCAACCTCAACATCACCGTGCCGGCCACCAATCCCTATCTGGTGCTGCCGCCGGGCGTGACGCTGGCGCCGGGCCAGACGGTGAGCGTGGTGCGCAACGGCGTTGGCCTGTTCCCCAATCCGGTCAACACCCAGCGGTCCGAAGTGATGGCCATCACGCTGGGTGCCGATGTGAAGCTGGGCAGCGGCTGGCTGCTCAACGTGATGACCCATTATTCCAAGACCAATGATTACAACGACCAGCCCGAAATCGATCTGGTCAACGCCCAGAATCTGGCCAATGGCACGACCTTGACCACCGCCTTCAACCCCTTTGGCCAGGCCGGCCAGAACAATGCCGCGGTGCTGGCGCAGATCAACAACGGCTTCACCCAGATCAACGACAGTTCGCAATATCTGCGCCAGTTGATGGTGAAGGCCGATGGCCCGCTGTTCGCGCTGGGCGGCGGCGATGCCCGCATGGCGGTGGGCACCGAATTCCGCGACGAACAGGCCGATCAGCTGCAGATTGGCGGCGTGCCCGGCCCGAACCAGCTGCTGGTGCGCGATGATCGCATTTCGCGCTTTGTCGCGGCGGCCTTTGCCGAAGTGAACCTGCCCTTCTTCAGCGCGCAGAACGCCGTCACCGGCCTCCAGCGGCTGGAACTGTCGCTGTCGGCGCGCTACGATCATTATCAGCAGCTGGGCGGCACCTTCAATCCCAAGGTGGGCCTGGTGTGGGCGCCGGCCAAGGATCTGTCGCTGCGCGGTTCGTGGAGCACCAGCTTCGTCGCGCCCAACATGGGCCTGATCACCTCGATCTTCGGCGTGCCGCAGATCGGGCTGAACATTGCCGGCTTTGGCAACAACGTGAACGTCTACAACCAGGGCGGCGGCAACCCGGCGCTCACCCCCGAAGAGGCGCGAACCTATTCGCTGGGGGCGGATTTCACCCCCACCTTCGTGCCGGGCCTGAAATTGTCGGTCACCTATTACAACGTCACCTACAAGAATCTGGTCTACAAGCCCACCCAGGCCGATGCCTTCAACAACCCGTTCTTCAGCTTTGCGGTGATCCGCAATCCCACGGCGCAACAGGTGCTGGATGCCATTGCCGCAGCGCCGCCGCAAAGCCCGGTGCCAACGCGCATCGATGCCATCTTCCAGTCCTTTGCCATCAACGTGGGCCAGCGCATCATCGACGGGCTTGATTTCGATCTGAACTACAAGCTGCCCACCGACATCGGCACCTTCACCTTCAACGTGAACGCCAACCGGCAACTGGGCTTCCGCCAGGAACTGGCCCCCGGCACCGGCTTTCAGGACATCATCGGCCAGCAGAGCGCGATCAAGTGGCGCGGGCGCGGCCAGCTCAGCTGGAACCTGGATGATCTGACCGTGTCCGGCTTCATGAACTATATCGGCGGCTTCACCAACATCACCACCGGCACGCCCTTCCCCAATGTCAGCAGCTGGGAGACGTTCGATCTGACCGTGCAGTATAATCTGGAAAAGGTGCTCAAGGGCAGCCAGATCCAGCTGCGCGGATCGAACATCTTCAATCGCTGGCCGCCCTTCTATGATGGCACCCAGGGCTTTTTCAACGCCGCCCATTCGCCGTTCGGGCGCACGCTGGAATTGACCCTGCGGACGCGGTTCTGATCCGGCACCGGCTGGCGAAGGGGGGAGGGGCAGGATGCTGATCAACCGTCGCCAGTTCGGGCAGGGTGGCCTGGCCGCCACCCTGTTCGCGGGCTTCCCCAGCCTGGCGCTTGCCCAGGCGCAAGGGGCGCTGCCGCCAAGATCGCCGCTGGGCGTGGCCGGCACCGGGCTTTCGGCGCACTTGCGCGGGCTTGATGGCGTGGCCAGGGGGCTGCGCGATGATCCGGTGGCGTTTCTGGACTATGTGCGCAGCCTGGGCGGCGGCGGCGTGCAGATCGCGGTGCCGCCCGCCCATGTCGCCCGCTTTCGCGCCCGGCTGGACGAGCTGGGCATGTATTATGAAGGCCAGGCGGCGCTGCCCAGCCGGCGCGATGGCGATTATGCCGCCTTCGAAGCCAGCGTGCAGACCGCCGCCGCCCTGGGGGCCAGCGTGATGCGCGCCGTTTCGCGCCCGCCCGAAGGCGGCACCGGCCGGCGCTATGAAACATTCCGCAGCCTGGCCGACTGGCAGGCCTGGCTGGACGAAGCCAATGCGATCATCGAACGCTGCGTGCCGATTGCGGCGAAATACAAGGTGGCGATCGCGCTGGAAAACCACAAGGATCGCACGGTTGACGAACATGTCGCCCTGCTCAAGCGCATCGACAGCGAGTGGCTGGGAAGCCTGATCGATCCCGGCAACAACATGAGCTTCATGGAAATGCCGGAGGAAACCGTGCGGGCGCTGAGCCCGTGGGTGAAGGCCTGTTCGCTCAAGGACATGGGCGTTGCGCCTTATCGCGATGGTTTCCTGCTGTCGGAAGTGCCGTTCGATACCGGCATGACCGATCAGGCGAAATTGTTCGGCATCATGAAAAAGGCCAATCCCAAGCTGTTCCCCACCACCGAACTGATCACCCGCGATCCGTTGCAGGTGCCGGTGCTCACCGATGGCTATCACGCGCCCTTTGCCGATCGCCGGCCCCGGGTGAAGCGCTGGCTGGCGATGGTGAACAGGCGCCAGACCGTGCTGCCGCAGGTGAGCGGCCTGTCGCCGGCCGAACAGTTCAGGCAGGAAGAGGACAACACCCGCCAGGTGTTTGCCTGGGGGCTGAAGAAACTGGCCTAGAGCCGATCGATGAACCAGTAGCCGGCGGTGCTGCCGATGGCATAGGCGGCCGTGAAGATCGCCGGCTGCAACGCAGCCGGTGCCAGCCGGCGCAGCAGCCACAGCAGGCCGGATGCGCCGGCGATGATCGCCAGTTGGCCGGCCTCCACCCCGATGTTGAAGGCCAGCAGCGCCATCGGCACCTCGCCGGCGGGCAGGCCCACCTCGCGCAGCGCGCCAGCAAAGCCGAAGCCGTGCAGCAGGCCAAACAGGAAGGCCACCAGCCAGGGCAGCCGCTGTGACAGGCGGGGCTGGTCGGGCGCTGATCCGGTCTGGGCCTTCACGATCTCCACCGCCAGAAACAGGATCGACAGCGCAATCACCGCTTCCACCGGGGCCTGCGGCAGGCCGAACAGGCCCAGCGTGGTGCCAGCCAGGGTGATCGAATGGGCGATGGTGAAGGCGGTGGCGGCCGCCACCACCGGCCAGCCGCGGCGCAGCAGCAGCACCAGCGCCACCACGAACAGCAGATGATCGATGCCGCCCACGATATGTTCAACGCCGATCACCCCATAGGTTTGCGCCACCTGCCAGCGGCTGGCGCGACGGGCCAGCGTGATCGTGGGCGCATCAACCCGCAGCTGGGCGGCCTGCACCGCCGCGTCCAGCGGCGCGACGCGGATCAGGCCATCGGGGCTGCCGGGTGCCAGCCCGGCCACGCCCAGCCGCGCGCCGGCCAGGGGCCGCGTGCAGCGGGCGGTGCCGGCGGCCACCAGCGCGCCGCCCACCAGTTGCGGCCGCGCCAGCGCCAGCCGGCAGAAACCGGGCAGCAGCGGCCGGCCGCTGCCGGCCACCCCGCCCAGCACCGGGGCCTTCCACAGCACATCCCACTGGCCGGCGGCGGTTTCGCGCAGCTCCAGATAGAAGGGCCGCAGTTCATCGGCGCGCGCCGGGCCGGCCAGTGCCAGCAGCAGCCAGGCCAGCAGCAGCCGGATCATCGCACCGGCTCGATCACCACGTCGTATCGCGCCATCAGCGCCTTGAGATCTTCGGCCTCGGCGCGGGCGATGGCGGCGCGGCGCCAGTCATTCTCCAGCCGCTGGCGCACATCGGCCAGGCGGGACGGCGGCGGGGCCTCGCGCCGGTCGATGCGCACCAGATGCAGGCCAAAGCCCGATGCCACCGGCCCGGCCCAGCGGCCGGTGGGCAGGCCGGCCAGCGCGGCGGCGAAATTGTCACCAAACTGCATCGCCAGTTCATCGGCCGGTGCGGCGGCCAGCCGGGCTGGCAGTGGCAGCGCCGGCGCGGCCAGGGCCGGGGCCGCGCCCCGGTTCAGCGCCGCCAGCGTGGCGGCGGCAGCGGCGCGGCTGGCCGGCGTGTCATCGCCCACAAAGCGTTGTTCCAGCCAGTAACGCGCCGGCCGGGCATAACGGGCCGGATCGCGATCCAGCAGCGCCTGCAAATCGGCATCGCGCGGCACCTGCGCTTCGGCGCGGGCAGCCGCGATGGCCAGCATCTTGTTGCGCAATCGCTTCTTCACCGCATCGTCATCCCGGTCCAGCCCCAGCGCCAGCGCCTCGCGATAATAGATTTCGGTGCGGACATGATTGCGGATCAGATCATCCAGCTCGGCCGCTGTCGGCACCCGGCGAAAGGCGCGGACATGATGTTCGATGATGCCGCCCACCACGGCCGCATCCACCACAATGCGCCGATCGCCCACATCGGCGGGGCGGCCCTGCATGATGGCAAACACCAGGCCGCCGGCCAGCAGGAAATGCAGCAGCGGTTCACGCAGGAGCGATGCGATGCGGGCCGGGATCATCATGCTTCGGATCATCCCGGCGTCACCCACACCGGCGAGCTGTAGGCGCGTTCCTGGGCCTTCACCCGCACCTGCGGCGGCAGTTTCAGCTTGTACCGCACCGCATCAAAGGCTGGCCAGGTGGGGGTGGGGATTTCCAGCACGCGCACATAATAGAAGGCGCGCACGGCCGGATCGAAATCCGGATCGGCCCACAGCGTGGTCAGCGTGGCCGCGCCGATGCTGTTGCGATAGGTGGCGGTGGCCAGATCGACCGTGTCCCCCACCGGTGGCAGCCGGCCGCCCACCGGACGCCGGGTTTCCGGGCTGCTCCACGCCACGTCAAACACGCGTTCGCGTGCCTTGCCGGCCCGATCAACCCAGCCCTTCACCACCTGCACGCGATCCAGATTGGCACCCTGCGGGTCTTTCAGGGCCGAGATGATGAGGCGCGGGGGCGTCTTGCCGGGCGGCAATTCCCCGCCCATCGGAACCCCGCGCGCATAGCCCGCGCGCACCCAGTCCCCCTTCAGATCGGCCGGCGTGAAATCGCGGCCGGCGAACAGCCGCAACGTGATCCGCGGCCCGGTGGTGGCATAGACCTCGCGCCGCGCCATCGCATCGAAAATGGCGGCCCGGGTGTTGGCGCGCGCCCACACCCCGGCATAGCCGCTGGCCAGATAATGCCAGCCAAAGCGTTCCGGGCGCGGGCCGATGTTCTGGGGTGACAGCGCCCGGGCGGCCGAAGGTTCGTTGCCGCTGTGCTTGCCGAAGAAATTGTCCTCGTCCGCCGTCGCCAGCGCGGTGTGGCTGTCGGTCGATCCGATCACCCCGAACTTGTAGGGATTGGCGCCGGTGGCCGCTTCGATCAGCAACCCGCGCTTCAGCGCCTCGCGCACATATTCGCCGGCAAACATGCCGGGCTGCTTGGGCTGGTTGCTCATCAGATTGTTGAGCTCCCACCCCGTCACGCCATAGCCGGCCATTTCGTCATTGGGTGACAGATAGGGGTGCGCTTCGCTGTCGCCCTTGATCTGGGTGATTTCCACCACCGGCTCCAGCCGGGCGCGACGCCGGGCATGGGCCGCCGTCATCGGCCCGCCGCCGGGCATGGTGAGTTCGAACATCAGCCCGTTCGACAGATTGCCGTTGTGCGGAATCGCCAGCACGCGGCCACCGGTGTCCTTTTCATAGGCCTCCATGGCGTTCCAGATCTCGTCCGGCGTTGCCTTGTAGGTGGGATCGATCGGCACCACGCTGCGCACCCGATCGGCCCCGTCGCGAAAGATGATGTTGCGGTGCAGATTGTTGCCGCCCTGCATCAGCGTGTATTCATAGCCATGAAAGGCAGTGAAGCGGCCCGGTTCGTTGTATCGCTCCACCGCATCGATGCTGGCGTTCCACACCGATTTGGTGCGTTCGGCCGCGCCATCGGGGTTCAGCATGGCCTGCGGCAGATCATTGGCGCCGCGCGCCGCCAGTATCTCCACCATGGCGCGGCGCGATCCGTCCGGCCCTTCGTGCATCATGTCGTGCCAGCGCCGCATGCGCTCATCGCGGATGAACAGGCGCGGCGCGTCATACAGCGCCTTGGTTGCGCCCAGGCCTTCGGCATGATCGGCGATCACCAGAAAATCCAGCGGCCGGGCCAGCTTCGCCTGCATGCCGGTGGTGGCCGTCACCGCCTCGCCGCGGGCAAAGCGCAGCGCGTCTTCCGGCCCCAGCCGCACGCCCAGGCCAAAGGCATCCACCGAATTGCTGGTGTGCAGATGCGTGTCCCCCCAATAGACCCGGTCGGGAAATTCGCTCAGTTTCACGCTGTCAGGCCGGGGCTTCGGCGGCGCTGCGGCTTCACAGCCCGCCAGCAGCGCCGCGCCGCCCAGTGCCAATGCCGCCCGCAGCGCCGTGCCCGTCATGCCGCGTCCCTTCCCAAAGCCGGGCCGCATCATGCCATGCGGTCGCGCCCGGTCAATGCCGGGCCAGGTGCCTGCATGTCGTTGACTTGGCACGCCGGCCGCCGCAAACTTGGGCGCAGGTTCGGGGGAACAGACACATGCCGTTGCGCAAGGCTGCGGGCTGGCTGGTGGTGATGCTGCTGGCGGTGCTGGCACCGGCGGCGCGGCCGCTCGCCGCCCAACCCGCAGCAAGCCCGGCGGTGGAACCGCGCATCGTGGTGCAGGCGATCAGCGAGGCCGGCATCGATGTCGCGGCCTGGTCGCCCGATGGCCGCTTCATCTGGACCGCATCGGGCTTCGGCCGCGAACTGCTGCTGTGGGATGCGAAACGCGGCATCATCATCGACGGGCTGCGCCTGCCTTCGCCGCCGGGGGCCACGGCTGATGTGATGCGGCTGACCCGCATGGCCATGGCGCCCGACGGCCGCAGCCTCACCATCGATGGCGAGGTGATGGATGTGCAGAGCCAGGCCAACATCGCGGGCCGCCGCTATGTCGTCAACACCGCCAGCCGCCGCATCAGCATCGCGCCGCCGCCGCCGGTGGCGGCCGGCCGCACGGCGGACAAGGCGGCGCTCGACTGGATCAATGCGCTTTCGGCCATCTATGCCGGCGGCGAGGACATGACGCGGGCGGCCGCAGAACAGATATTGCCGCGGCTGCCGGCCGCCCCCGATGGCCGCACCCGCATGGTGCGGGCCGGCACCGGCTTTGGCCCGGTCGGCCCGGATGGCAAGGTGCGGCTGCCGCGCGTGACCGATCACACCAGCAGCATCGCCGATGCCGAACTGTCGCCGGATGAACGCATCCTGGCGGTGCTGACCATGAACGAGGAATTTTCGGCCAAGGGTGGCGATGCCATCCAGTCGGTGCAGCTGCTCGATCTGGCCAGCGGCCGCATGCTGCCGCGCGTGGAGGCTGCCGGCGATTTCGATCGGCTGCGCTGGATCGACAACGAACGCTTTGCCGTGTTCGAAAGCGATGATCAGGATGATCCGCTGAGCGATGCCACCGAAGGCGAACTGTCGCAGATGGCGATCTACAAGGCCAGCACCGGCACGCTGCTGGCCCGCGTGCCCGGCCGCTGTTTCACGGCGATGCTGCCCGATGGCCGCTTCATCGGGGCGGGCCTGGCCAATTGCCGCCGTGGCGTGCCGCCGGCCAGGGGGCTGGAACTGCTGGCCGGTGATCGCTGGCAGCCGCTGCCCGGCCCGGCCATCGCGCGCGATGCCCATGTGCGGGTGCTGGCGGTGTCGCCCACCGGCGATCGTTATGTCTATGGCGTGCGGCTGGCCAATGGCGCCAACCGCATCCAGATCGTCGATCTGGCCACGGGGGCGGCCGGCCCGTCGCTCGGTCTGGATGATACCGCCATATTGACGATGATCAGCTTTGCGCCCGACGGCCGCCGATTGTGGATCGCCGGCAACGGCACGCTGGCCGAATGGCAGATCGATGCGCCGCCCGCTGCCGATGGCACGCCGGCCCTGCGCGAACTGCCCGGCCTGGTGCTGATGCCGCAGCGCATGGCTGGCGATGGCCGCTGGCTGATGGTGGGCGGCGCGCTGGAAGAACGCATCCAGATGATCGATCTGGCCGATGATCGCGGATCGCGCACGGTGGAATTCCCCGGCTCGGCGGCGGTGGGCCTGATGCGCGGCCGGCCGGTGCAGTGGGCGGCATCGATCACCGAAGGCATCAGGCTGTGGGATCGGCGCAACGGCCGCGTGCTGGTGTCGATCCGGCTGTTGCCGGGCGGGCGGTTCGTGGCGGTGGCCCCCGATGGCCGTTACGACACCAACATGGGGCCGGATTCGGAAAACTTCCGCTGGCTGGTCACCGATCGGCCGTGGGAATCGCTGGCCCCGCAAACGCTGATGCGCGATTATTACGAACCCCGGCTGATTGCCAAGCTGATGGATTGCGCCCGCGCCGGCAATTGCGCCAGCGCGCTGCATCCGGTGCCGCCGGTGGCCGGGCTGAACCGGCAATTGCCGCAGGTGGCGGTAACGGCGGTGCGTGCAACCGAACCGGGCCTGGCCGAAGTGGATGTGGTGGCCAGCGAGACCATCGATCCGCAAACGCGCACGCCATCGGGCGTGTTCGGCATCAAATTGTTGATGAACAACCGCGAAATCGCCCGCGATCCCGATGATCCGGCCGCCGGGCCGGCCGATCTGGCGGCCTGGCAGACAGCCAATGCCACCGAACCGGGCGACGACAAGGGCAACCGATACTGGACCTTCACCGTGCCCATTCCCACCGATGGCAAGCCGATCCGCTTTTCCGCCTACAGCTTCAACAGCGCGCGGGTGAAAAGCGATACCGCCCATCATGATTGGCAGCCGCCGCCGCAGCGCCCGCGCCCACGCCGCGCCTATGTCGTCACGATCGGGGTGAATGATTATGCCGAACCCCGGCTGAAACTGGATTTCGCCGTGCCCGATGCCGATCTGATCGGCCAGCGGCTGGCCAGCCTGCCGGGATACGAGGTGCGGCGCATCACCCTGACCAGCACGCCGCGCCGGCCGGTGCTGGCCGATCAGATCAGCGCGGCGCTGCTGATCCTGGCGGGTGCCGATCCCGGCCCCGAACGCGAAACGCTGCGCGCCGGCGGCCATGATGCCGCGCAGCTGGCCGAAGCAACCCCGGATGATGTGGTGATCATCAGCTTTTCCGGCCACGGCTTTGCCCAGCCCAGTGGCAGTTTCGCGCTGCTCGCATCCGATGTGCGCTGGGGGGCGCTGGATGCCGCCCCCGATCCCGACAGCGTGATTCCGGCCGAAGAACTCACCATGCTGCTGCGCGCCATCAAGGCCGGAGAAATTGCCTTCATCATCGACGCCTGCCATTCCGGCGCGGCGGTGGAAACCCCGGATTTCAAGCCCGGCCCGATGGGCGATCCTGGCCTGGGCCAGCTGGCGTTCGACAAGGGTCTGCGCATCCTGGCCGCCACCCAGGGCGATGATGTGGCGATCGAAAACCCCAATCTGGCCCATGGCCTGCTTTCAGCCGCGCTGGGCGAAGGCCTGACCCCCAGCGGCGGCCCGGCCGATCGCGACCGCGATGGCCGCGTGCTGCTGAACGAATGGCTGGAATATGCCGTGGCGCGGCTGCCCAGCCTGGAGGAAGAGGTGCGGCGCGGCGGCGGCCCGATCATCACGCGCGGCGTGCGGCTGGTGCTGCGCAGCCGCGATGAACCACCGCGCAGCCAGCTGCCCAGCCTGTTCGATTTCACCGGCACGCCCTCGCCGGTGGTGCTGCGGGGGCGGCCATGATGCGGATCATCCTGCTGCTCATCGCCGCGCTGATCGCTGCCCCGGCCACGGCTGCGCCCACCGTGCGCGCCGTGTTCGTGGGCATCGATGTCTATCGTTTTTCCAACCAGCGCCGCCCCGGTGCCGGCTTTGACGATCTGTCGGGCGCGGTGGCCGATGCCGGCCGCATCAAGGCGGCGCTGGGCCAGGCGCTGGGCGTGGCCTTTGATCAGCTGCCCGCCAATGGCTGCCAATCGGCCAATGATCGTTCGATCACCCTGATCAACCAGTGTGCCACCCGCGCCAGCATCCTGGCCAGCTGGGCTGCGGTGGCCAACCGCAGCCAGCCGCAGGATATCCTCATCCTCTATTTTGCCGGCCACGGCTCGCGCTTCATCGATGGCACCACGCTGGATCAGGCCAGCCGCTACAACAGCACGCTGATGCCGCACGACGCCCGCGACCCCGGCGCGCTGACCGCCGGCGACATATTGGATCACGAGGTGCGTCGCCTGATCAACGCCGCCACCTCGCGCGGGGTGCGGGTGGTCACCATCTTCGACAGTTGCAACAGCGGCACCGCCAACCGCAACGGCACCAGCGCCAGCCGCAGCGCGCCCAGCCTGGCGGTGGCCAACCTCACCCGCAACAGCCCGCCGGCGCAATATGGCAACATGGGGGCCTGGCGCGTGCATCTGGCCGCCGCCGGTGATGGCCAGGATGCGCAGGAAGCCGGCAGCGTGGGCCAGCGCGCCGGCCTGTTCACCACGGCGCTGGCCCGCGCGCTGGCGCAAACGCCCGGCGCCAGCTTTGCCGATCTGGCCGCCCGCGCCGTGATCGAGGTGACCGCGGCCAGCGGCGGCCGCCAGCTGCCCCATGCCGAAGGCGCGCTGCGCGCCAGCCTGAACGGCGAGGAAATCCGCGTGCCGCTGTTCCAGGTGGTGCGCGAACGCGGTGGCCTGCTGCTGCTGGGCGGCGGCCTGCTGGGGGTCACGCCCGGATCGCGCTTTGCGCTGTTCGGGGCCACCAGCGCCGCGCTGGATGCCGGCACCACGCCGCTGGCCACGGCGCGGGTGGTTTCGGTGCGCAACAGCGTGGGCCAGTTGCAGCTGGAAGGGCCGGCCCCGCCCGGTCTGCCGGCGCGGCTGATGGCGCGGGAGGTGCACCATGAATTTGGCGGCCCGGTGCTGGCGCTGGCCAGCGATGACGCGGCTGCCGCCCAGGTGGCGGCCGGGCTGGGTTTCGTGCGGGTGGCGGCCGATGCGCCATTCCGGCTGCAACGCGGGCCGGCCGGCATGCTGCTGGCGCGGGCCAGCGGCCTGCAACTGGCGGCACTGCCGCCGCCCGAAGATCCGGCGTTCCGGCCGCAGCTGGCCGCCGCGCTGGGCAAGATCGCGCGGGTGGAACAATGGCTGGCCGGCCTGCGCAGCCGGCCCGATCTGTGCCTGGCGGTCAGCAACGCGCCATCGGCCGGTTACAACCCGGCCAGCTGCCCATCGGGCCCGCCGCCGGCCAGTGTCACCCTGCGCCAGGCCCAGTCGATCCGGCTGGGCCTGGTCAACCGCGCTGCCGCGCCGCGCCAGCTGTATGTGTTCCACATTGGCCCCCGTTATGATGTCACCCTGGTGCTGCCGGCCTTTGGCGGGCGCGACAGCGCGCTGCCGCCCGGCGAGGCGCTGCGCGACGGGGTGGATATCTATCCCACCGAACCGGGCGATGTGCGCATCGTCGCACTGTCGAGCAGCGTGCCGCTGGACGTGTCGGCGCTGGAACAGACCGGCACCGACGTGATCGACAGCGATGCCTGCCTGACTGCGGTGGCGCGCAATTTCTGCCAGCGCGCCGATACCAGCCGGTCGGGCACCGCCGGCGAGGCGCGGGCCTGGTCGGCCGTGATCATCCCGGCGCGGGTGCTGCCGTGAAGGCTGCGCTGCTGGCCCTGTTCAGCCTGCTGGCCGGCCAGCCGGCGCCGCCGCCGGCCCCGCCCCCGGCCGAAGCCCCACTGCCTTTGCCGGCCGAAGCCCCGTTGCCGCTGCCCACCGAACCGCCGCCGCCGGCCGCGGGGCAAGCCGGCACCCCGATTGAAGTGGTCGAACCGGCGCACCGCGTCGTGCGCGGCACCCCGGCGCAAGGCTTTGTGCCCTGGCAGGTGCAGTTCTTCACCACCCTGCCGATTTCGGAAGATGAACTGCGCAAGGATCGCGCCAAGCCGCCCACCGATCGCAGCAAGCGCTTTTTCGAGCGCATGACCCGTTATGAACAGGATCATCTGTGCGGCGGCGTGCTGATCGCGCCGCAATGGGCGCTCACGGCGGCGCACTGCCTGGTGGCCCCAAACGAAGCCTATAGTTACGCGCTGGACGATATCCGGGTGCGGATTGGGCACAACCAGCTCACCCAGGCCACGGTGATGCGCATCGAACGCGCCATCGTGCACGGCGATTACCGGCGTGCCGGCACGCGCCAGCACGATATCGCCCTGCTGCACCTGGTGCCGGAACCGGGCAAGACCAACCTCGACATGGTGGCCCACAGCGATCCGATCCGGATCGAAACCGGCCCGGTGCCGGCGGCGGCCACGCTGATGGTGACGGGCTGGGGCCAGACCGGCGAGATCGAAGCCGGGCAAGAACGCGATGTGCGCGGCCAGCCGATGCGCAGCTCGCTCGATCTGCTGGAAGGCCGGTTGCGCCCGGTATCGGCGCGCGACTGTGGCCGGGTGGCGGCCTATCGCCGGTCGCTGGGGCCCGGCGCGATCTGCGCGGTGGGCGGCGATGCCCGGCAGCAGGACACCTGCCAGGGCGACAGCGGCGGCCCGCTCACCATGCAAGGCCGGCTGGTCGGGCTGGTCAGCTGGGGAGTGGGCTGTGGCCGGCCGGGCGTGCCGGCCATCTATACGCGGGTGGCGCATTATGCCGGCTGGATCCGGCTGGTGCAGGATCAGGCCCCGGCCGGGCGCATCAGCCGCTGCCGGGTGGCGGCGCCGGGCCGGCTGGCCTGCCGCTGATCAGGATGGCACTGCCAGCTTGCGATCGGCATAGCTGGATCGCCATTCGGCCAGATCGGCCAGCATGATGGCGGCGGCCTCTTCCAGCGCCAGCGCGGCAAATCCGGGCGAAAGATCGGCGCGGCGCAGCACGTCTGCCACCCGTGCCAGCCGTTCCGCCGTGGCCTGGGATCGCCGCGCCACGCCGGCAAAATCCCCGGCGCCGCGCAGGCCGAACAGCGCGCCGCCCACAGTGGGCAGCCCGGCCGACAGCAGGCTGAGTTCCAGGCTGTAAGGCTTGATCGCGCCATAGGCGACGATCAGCCCGATCAACGTGCCCACACCGATCAGGCCGGTGAGGATCAGCAGCGCCTGGCCGCCGCTGTGCAGCCGGTGATCCAGCCGGTGCATGCGGTGGTGCACCAGATGATGATAGGCGCTTTGCGCATCCAGTTCATGCGCCACGATATGGCGGGTGAGCGCGGCAAAGCCGGCATGATCGGCTGCGGCCGGCGGGCGCGGCAGGCCCTGCCAGATCGCCAGCGCATACCAGTCGGTCCAGCGGCGCGGGCCGACCAGATCGCGCCCCGGCGGGCTGGCCGCGCCGATCAGGCGCAGGCTGCGCTGCAGGCGCAGGGTTTCGGCCAGATAGCGATAATCCAGCCAGCGCCGGTGCCATTGCCGGCCGTTGCCGATGCTGGTGTTCAGCACCACCGCCCCCACCACCAGCAGTTCGGCCACCAGCAGCGGCACCTTGGCCCCCGGCAACAGCCCGGCCATCAGCGCCAGCACCACCGCGATCGACGCGCCGAAAAAGTTGAACACCAGCCCGCTGCGAAAGATATGGGCATAATGAGTGGCCAGGCCATCGGCCCAGGCAAAGGCCGCCTCCAGCCGGTCCAGCCCTTCGGCCGGCACCCCGGCGTCGGCACAGCCCTGGGCATGATCGGCCCAATCGGCGCGATTGGCGTCGCGATAGGGCGGCGCCTTCAGGAAGCCGCGCCGCAACGGCTG
The DNA here is from genome assembly GCA_018970445.1 of Alphaproteobacteria bacterium. Classification (GTDB taxonomy): domain Bacteria; phylum Pseudomonadota; class Alphaproteobacteria; order Sphingomonadales; family Sphingomonadaceae; genus Sandarakinorhabdus. The sequence goes on from JAGWWF010000022.1 coordinate 18,868, forward strand.
CACCCCGGTGGCGGCCAGCAGCAATGGCCATTCCGCCCGCCAGCGCCGGCGCTGTTCGGTTTCGGCCAGATAGATGTCCAGCTCGGTCGCCGGCAGCGGCGGAGTGAGCAGCACCGCCAGCACGCGGGCCAGCATGGCATCATCCAGCGTGGCCGATGGCACCGTATCCAGCCGCAGCCGTTCGGGCGGCACCGCATCCAGCCCGGCCCACAGCAATTCGGGCGGGCTGCCGGCGCTGGGCACATGCACCACCGGCACGCCGCGCCGCACCGCTTCGGCCACCACGGCCGCCGTGCCGCCGGGGCCGCGTTCGGGTTCGCCATCCCACAGCGCGATCAGCAGTTCGCTGCCCGCCACCGTCACATCGCCGGCCAGCACATAGGCATTGTCGCCCGCCGCCGCCCCGGCGGGGGCTTCCCACACATGCGCGGCGCGGGCCAGCAGGCCGGCCATGCGCGCCTGATCGGCGGCCGGCATGGTGGCGGCAAAGCGCGCCCGTTCAAACGGCAGTATGGCAGCAAGGGCATAGCCCTGGGCCAGCGCGGCTTCGGCCGCGATCTGATCGGTGCCGGCGGCCAGGCCGGAAATCAGCGTGAGCTGCGGCGGCGCATCGGCAAAATGCCCGGCCTGCTGCGCCGCGATGCGCGCCACATCGGCCTTCACCCGTGCCAGCACCCCGCCAATGGCCGCGGTGAGCGCCGGTTCGATGGCCGGATCCAGCGTGCGGTGCCCGGTGATGCCGATGGTGAGCGCCAGCAGCGGCCGCGGCGGGTGGGCGGCGGTCATGGCTGGCCGGCCCGACACTGGCTGATCGCTTCCATGCCCGTTCACCCCGCCTGCCGCAGCCGGAGCGAACCGGCTGCGGCCACTGGGTAAAGACCGGGCGGCAAAGTTGCAAGCCCGGCGCGCGGGCGCTTTAGGCCAGCGCAGTCCGCCGCCGGCGCAGCGTGGCGCCTACCAGCCCAAAGCCGGCGATCAGCATGGCCCAGCTGCCCGGTTCGGGCACGGCCGGCACACGGCTGGTGTTGACCGGCGGCAGCCAGGAAAAATTGGCCGGCGGCGCCGGCAGCGGCAACAGATCAGGATCCGGCAGCGGCGCAGAGGCTTCCACCACGCTGGCCGAGGTATAGGTGGCCGCATCGAACCGCCGGCCGATCATGATCTGATCATTGCTGGGGGCCGAAAAGGCACTGAATCCGCCATCGCCGGCCATCCGGAAGGGTTCGGAACTGCCATCATTGCGCGGATCGCCAAACGCCACCTGCACGCCTTCGCAACCCAGCAGGGTGGTGCAAAAGCCGTTGCGGATCCGCACGCGGGTGTGGGTGAAATACTGGATATAATGGGTGGCACCCGCCGCGATCGGCGCCAGCGTCAGGTTCAGCGGCGTTGCCCCCCATTCATAGGCCACGCGACCATCGCCATCATAAGTCGAGAATCCAGTGAACATCCTGCCGTCGGACGTCACGATATCGCTGGCCAGGCGCGGCGCGGCCGAACCCATCGAACCAAAGGCGCTGTACAGATCGGTCCGGTTGCCGCTGAAGGGGCCGGCGTCAAACTGTTGCACAGTGAAGTTGAAACGGACTTCGGTGGAACTGTTGCCGCCCTGGATGCCGATGAAGCCGGGCGTGATGATCGAATCGAGCCGCAGAAAGGCAGTGGAGGTGCCGCTGTTGGTGATGGCGATCTGCAGATTGGTTTCCAGCTCGGCAAAGCCATCCCCCTGAGCATAGACATTCTGCAGGAAGAAGAAATTGCCGTTGGGCTGCACATAGCTGGTCAATTGCAGGCCGTTCGAACGATTGCCGCTGGAAAAGCTGAAATCCTCGTTGGAAACACCGAATGTCTCGCCGCCTTCCTGCGGCGTGTATGGCGAGGTGTGCCGCATCGTGCTGGTCATCGTCAGCACTTCGGTGATGCTGGGCGCTGCGATGGCCGGCACGCTGGCTGCACCCGCCGCCAGCACAAGGCCAAGCAGCTTCAAACCCGAATTCATGATCATTGTCCCCACCCTACAAGCCCGGCAATCAATATGGATTGCCTCAAGGCCGGCAGGTGAAGAAGTAACCATGTCGCAGCAGGTTGCAAGGATAATTTTATCAAATTACCAATAAATCTGAATTCAGATCGTCTGCCGCCGCTGCCGCCGCTGCGCCGTGCCCACCAACCCAAAGCCGGCGATCAGCATGGCCCAGCTGGCCGGTTCGGGAACGCTGCCAGGTGGGGGAACAAAGATGCCGGTGTAGACAATTGGCGTGACCACAGGGTCTTCTCTGACATCGGGGGTGCTTTGCGGTGCAAGTGCAGTCTCGATCTTGTATGCATCGAACTTCGCGCCAACAACCGGACTGTACGAACCTGGCAGGCCGGATAGTGACGCCGCAGCCGTTCGAAGGGCGCTGAGTTCGGAGCTGCCATCGTTGCGTGGATCGCCGAAAGCCACCTGCAGGCCAGCACAGGTGGCGAAATCGCTGCATTCACTTTCCATGCGGATGTCTGTGGACAACACATAGTAGAAATTCCGCGTCTCATAGCCATAGAGCGGCTTCAGGTTGATGCCGATGTTTGTCGCGCCCCAGTCGAGCACGTTCCAGTTCGGCGCGGTGCCACCATTATACACTTCCGGCCCGCCGCTGTTCTGGGCCTTGAGCCCGTTGAGTGTAAAACTGGTATCCCCCATTGTCACCAGGAAGGTGGGATCGTTGGTGGGGTAGATGAATCGATTGATCGCTGCTTCGCCGGTCATCTGGAACGCGAAGGGACGGGTGGGGCGGCCGTCGATGAGGGTAAAATTGAAATTTGCTTCAACAGCGCCAGCACCAAAATTCTGACGGGCCAGGTGACCCGGCGTAATTTGCGAATCGAAGCGGAATTCGGCGGGATTGGGACTGTCATTGTAGAGCGTGAATTTGACTTCCGTGTACATGCTGACGTAGCAGCTGCCGATGCAAGTCAGGTTGTGCAGAAAAAAGAAATTCCCCTTGTCATCAAGTTTGGACGTCAAGTCGTAGCTGAGTCCAGCAACTTGTGTTGGCGATCGTCCAAAGTGCGAGAAGCTGTAATCACCCGGCCCGCCAAAATCACTGCCGTACAGGCCATCAAAACCACCATATCGACGGTCTAGGGACCACTCGATGTAGTTCGATATTTCGGATTTTTCGATGATGGCCGCGCTTGCTGATATATTCCATCCCATTGCACCCAGCATGCAACCCGTGATCAACGCACGACGACCCAGCAATGGCAGCTTGGAAAACAGTTTCACGATGCAGAACCCCCGATGGCAACGGAACGAGCATGATGCGCCCGGCACCAATAGGCAAGGCAAATTTACGAGTGTTATATGCCGGTTAACCAAAATGACCGATAAGATTGCAAATATCTGATTCAAAACGCTTTCTGGAAATGATTATGCGAGTGACCAGGCGCTGGCCGACGCAGAGCGCGCCGTGGCGGCCCGTTGCCGCCGCAGGGCGACACCGGCCAAACCGAACCCGGTGATCAGCATCAGCCAGCTCGACGGTTCGGGCACGGCGCCGGCCGAGTCCACCGGCGGCAGCCAGTCGAAGGTGGCTGGTGCGGCCGGTGCCGGCAGCGGGGCCGGCGGCGGCGCGGTGAGTTCCACCACATTTGCCATGGCATAGGTGACCGCATCGAAGCGGCGACCGATCAATTGGGCGCTGCCGCTGCCGGCAATGAAATTGTGCCCGCGCCAACAAGAAATATTGCCAGAAATTTCCCGTGACGCATCTTGTGCCTCCATCAGCCCTGCAACGGTGCATTCGCCCGAAACTGCGCTGGCAGCGCAACAATGGTTAACGGTCGCCCGAATTCGGATAACTTGCAAACTGTTTTCACTGCGTTCCGACCATTTCGTTCAAATGAAACAAACAATGCCGGGTTCAGGGTGAGAGCGTAGGCAAGTCATCGCATTGACGTTTTGCATCGGCCAGCACGGCCGGCGTGGATTTCATTCGGTTGAGCAGGGCAATGGCGGCTTCGCAACTGGCCCCGGCCTCGGCAGCGCGCCCGCCGCGCGCCAGCACGCGGGCCTTGAGCAACAGCAGTTCGGCCTGATCGGGATCATCCGGGCCATATTCGGCATCATAAATCCGCTTGGCGGTGGCCACCCGGGCCAGCGCCGTCTCCATCTGCCCGCGCCGGCTTTCGGCTTCGGCCATGTAGAATTCCGCATCACCAACCGCCGCATTGGCCGGCCCGTAAAGTTGGGCATAGATATCACGGGCCTGCATCAGCGTTGCGATTGCCGTGTCTGCGGCTCCCGAAGCGATCTGGATGCGGCCCTGCAGGATCAGATTGTCGGCCAGCAGCGGATGATTGCCTTCCAGCACGCGGGCATAGATGCGATTGGCGGCCATGATGCGGGGCAAGGCGGCGGCAATGTTGCCGGCTTCGAAGGCGGCATAGGCGCTGTTGCGCATGGCGGTCGCAACCCTCTGGTGGTTGCGGCCATAAAGGCTGGTGGTCAACGCTTCGGCCGCTGCAAAATCGCGCGCGGCACCGGGCAGATCGCGCAGTTTCGTGCGCGCCCGCGCCATGTAGGTGAACAGATTGGCCCGGTCGGCCCGGTGGTCACCCGGCAGCGCCTGGAAGACGGCAGCGGCTGCGCCAAGCTCCCGCGTGGCAAGAACATAATTGCCGGTCCGATGCGCCAGCAGCCCGCGTTGCTGCAACCACATCGCATGCAAGGTGGGGCCTTCATCGCTTTCATCGTCAAACGCCGCTCTGGCCGCTGCGATCAAGCGTGCGGCCTTGTCGGTGTCCGCCGCCTGGATGGCCGCGTTCGACAGTTTCAGCAGCACCCGGGCCCGTTCCGGGCTTCTGGCCGGCAGGCGGGCGAGGGCTTGTTCCAGATCGGCCACCGCCTCCTTCGGCAGGCCCAGGTTCATGTAGATCGCGCCTGTGGTGGCCAGCAGGCGGGCGCTCACCATCGGTTCTTCCGGCAATTCCACCGCGGCGCGCTTGCTGGCGCGCTCCAGGATGGTGAGCGCGGTGATGGAGCGGGGATTTTCCGTGGCCGGGTTGGCGATTTCGAAGGTGCCGATCAGGAAATCCAGGCTGCGCGTGGCGACCAGCTGCTGGCGCACCGCTTCGGCGCGCTGGAGATTGGCATAGATGGCCAGGCCGACAGTGACGAGCGCGATGGCCAGCGAACCGCCGGTGATGGCCAGCAACTGGCGCTGCCGCCGGGCGGCGTCGCGCTGGGCCAGTTGATCCAGTTTCAGCCCGGTGATGCCGGCAATCAGCTTGAGCAGGGCGAGGCGCCTGCCATCCTTGCCGTCGCGCATGTCGGCCGCGATCGGTTCGGCCGGCACGTCGGACAGGCTGCCATCCTGCGCCAGCCTGAAGCGCAGCGCTGGCGGGAAACATTCGCGATCATCGCCGGCATAAGGTTCGCCATCGATGATCAGCGGCAGCACGCGCGCTTCGCCATGGGCGCGCTTGAAGGCGAGGATTTCCTCGTTCACCCACATGGATCTGGCCGAACGCGGGCTGCACAGCACGATCTGGAAACGGGCGGCGGCCAGCGCGGCGCGCAGTTCCCCGCCCAGATCGGCGCTGGCCGGCAGTTCATCGCGGTCGCGGAACACCGGCGGCAGCCTGGCCGGCACCGGGCCAAAGGGCGATTCCCCGCCAACAAGCGCGCGCGGCAGACGATAGGATTCCAGCGCCTTGTGCAGCCAGCGCGCCATGGCCGTATCGGCGTGGCTGTAACTGATGAAGGCGCTGTACCGCTGGGTCATCGGATCAGGCCGGATTGTCCCTGATGTGCCGGGCCAGATCGTCGAAGAAACGTTCCAGATTGTTCAGCACCATCATCTTGAATTCATAATTCACATCCGGGCTGGCGCTTTCGATGATCGGGCTTTCAACCACCTTCTGGGCATAGGCGCGCGCGATCGTCTGGACATAATCCGGCGTCAGGCTGATCTCCTCCATCCTGTCCAGGATGCGCAGCTGCACGATCATGATCTGGCGCACCAGCATTTCCAGCGCGGTGATGCGCGATACGGTGGCCACCGCATCCAGTTCGACATCGGGATCATCGCTCATGCCCCGCACCATGCCGCAAGCCGGGCGCAGCGCAAAGCCTGTTGCGGCAGCGCCCGGTCTGCGCCAAGGGCAGGCCATGGCCCGCCAGCTTGACGCCCGCATCGAACGCTTTGCCTTGCATGGCAGTTTTACCATCGCGCGCGGGGCGAAAACCCATGTCGATGTGGTGGTGGCCCAGATCCGCGATGGTGATCATCAGGGCCGCGGCGAGGGCACCGCCATCTATTACCGGGGCGACAGCGCCCACGCCGCGCTGGCCGCCATCGCTGCGTGCGGTGATGCCATTGCCGCGGGCGCCGGCCGCGCCGATCTGCTGGGCCTGTTGCCCGCCGGCGCCGCGCGCAATGCGCTGGATTGCGCGCTGTGGGATCTGGAGGCCAGACAGACCGGCACCCGCGTGTGGCAGCGCCTGGGCCTGCCGGTGCCGCAACCGCTGCTGACGGCCTATACCATCAGCCTGGGCGAGATTGATGCCATGGTGGCCGCCGCCACGGCGGCGCGCGGGCGCGAACTGCTGAAGATCAAGCTGGGCAGCGGCGATGGCCCGGATGGCGATGTGGCGCGCATGGCCGCCATCCGCCGGGCCGCGCCCGATGCCCGGCTGATCGTCGATGCCAACGAGGCCTGGGGCGACACCGACATCGAGCGCACGCTGGCCCGGCTGGCAGCGCTGGGGGTGGAGCTGGTGGAACAGCCGGTGCCGGCCGGCAAGGATGCGCAGCTGGACGGGCTGCGCGCCGCCGTGCCGCTGTGCGCCGATGAAAGCTGCCACGACCGGTCCAGCCTGGATGCCATCATCGGGCGATACCGGTTCATCAACATCAAGCTGGACAAGGCCGGCGGCCTGACCGAGGCGCTGGCGCTGCGCCATGCCGCCGCCACGCGCGGGCTGGGGGTGATGACCGGCTGCATGCTGTGCACCAGCCTGGCGATTGCGCCGGCCTTCCTGGTGGCGATGCAGGGCCACTATGCCGATCTGGATGGCCCGCTGCTGATCGCCGATCGCCCGCACGGCCTTGCCTTTGCCGGCAGCGATGTGTGGCCGCCCGATGCCGCCCTGTGGGGCTGATGGTGGCCAATCCGGCCAAGTCGCTCTATCGTGGCGGCGATGAAGGCCCCTGACAGCCTGCCGAACCGCCGCGCGATCATCGATCGTCGCCAGCTGGCCCATGATCTGGCCGCCGCCATGGCGCGGCTGGACACGCTGCCGGCGCGTCGGCGCTATCTGGCCGATACGCTGCGCGGCGCGCTGCTGGCCGGCCGGGCCGAAATCGCCCAGCGGCTGGAACGCCAGCCCGGCAAGGGGCTGGAACTGGCCGCCGCGCAAAGTTTCCTGATCGATCAGATCCTGCGCCTGGCCTGCGACACGGTGGTGGATCACTTCTATCCGCTGGCCAATCCCACCCAGTCCGAACGGCTGGCGCTGGTGGCGGTGGGCGGTTATGGCCGCGGCCAGATGGCGCCGTTTTCCGATGTCGACATCATGTTCCTCACTCCCTGGAAACAGACGCCGTGGGGGGAACAGGTGATCGAGACCCTGCTCTATCTGCTGTGGGATCTGGGCCTGAAACTGGGCCACGCCACCCGCAGCCTTGACGAGATGGTGCGCATGGCCCGCGCCGACATGACGATCTGCACCGCGCTGCTGGAATCGCGCTTCGTCTGGGGCGATCAGCCGCTGTATGACGAAGCCGCCGTCCGCTTCCGCCGCGAGGTGGTGCAGGGCAATTCGCGGGCGTTCGTGGCCGAAAAACTGGCCGAACGCGATGCCCGCCACCTGCGCATGGGCGACAGCCGCTATGTCGTGGAACCCAATCTAAAGGAGGGCAAGGGCGGTCTGCGCGATCTGCATGCCCTGTTCTGGATCGGCAAATATCTGCACCAGGTCGACAGCGTGGCCGGGCTGGTCGACAAGGGCCTGCTCACCGCCGACGAACTGCGCCAGTTCCGCCGTGCCGAAAGCTTCCTGTGGTCGGTGCGGATCATGCTGCACCACATCACCGGCCGCGCCGAGGAACGCCTCACCTTCGATGTGCAGCGCGAGCTGGCGGTGCGCCTGGCCTATGCCAACCGCGAGAACATGAGCGCGGTGGAACGCTTCATGCGCCATTATTTCCTGATGGCCAAATCGGTGGGCGACCTTACCGGCCTGTTCCTGGCGCATCTGGATGAATCCACCGCCCGGCTGGCCTGGCTGCCCACGCTCACCCGCCGCCCGTCGCGGCTGAAGGGCTTCACGCTGCGGCGCGGCCAGATCGGCGTGCCGGCCGATGATTTCTTCAAGGCCGATCCGGTGCGGCTGATCGAGATGTTCGCCCTGGCCGACAGCGAGGGGCTGACCATCCACCCGCTCGCCATGCGGGCTGCCGCCCGCGATGCCGGCCTGATCGATGATCGCATCCGCCGCGACAAGACCGCCAATGCGCTGTTCCTTGGCGTGCTCACCAGCCCGCGCGATCCCGAAACCGTGCTCAGGTGGATGAACGAAGCCGGGGTGTTCGGCCGTTTCGTGCCGGATTTCGGCCGCGTCGTCGCCCAGATGCAGTATGACATGTACCATCATTACACGGTGGACGAGCACACGATCCGCGCCATCGGCCTGGTGGCCCGCATCGAACGCGGCGAACTGAAGGCCGAACATGGCCTGTCATCGGCGATCATCCACCAGCTGATCGATCGGCGGGTGCTGCATGTGGCGGTGCTGCTGCACGATATCGCCAAGGGGCGCGGCGGCGATCACAGCCTGCTGGGCGCCGATGTCGCCCGGCGGCTGTGCCCGCGCCTTGGCCTGTCGGCGGCGGAAACCGAAACCGTGGCCTGGCTGGTGGAATATCATCTGCTGATGAGCCGCACCGCCTTCAAGCGCGATCTGGCCGATTTCAAGACCATCATGGATTTTGCCGCCGCCGTTGCCAGCCCGGAACGGCTGCGCCTGCTGCTGCTGCTGACGGTGGTGGACATCCGCGCCGTCGGCCCCGGCGTGTGGAACGGCTGGAAGGCGCAGCTGCTGCGCGAACTGTATGAAGCGGCCGAGGAACTGCTGCGCCGCGGCCACAAGCAGACCGGCCGTGCCGAACGCATCGCTGCCAAGCAGGCCGCCCTCAAGCTCGCGCTGGCCTGGCCGGATGCCCGCTTTGCCGCCCATGCCAGCCGCCTGCCCGACAGTTACTGGGTGGCCGAACCCCATGATGTGCTGGTGGCCAATGCCGCGCTGGTGGCCAGTGCCGGGGATGATGGCTGCGTGCCGCTGGCGATCGCCTGCACGCCCGATGCCGGCAGCGGCACCACGCTGGTGGCCATCCATGCCCCCGATCACCCCGGCCTGTTCTATCGCATCGCCGGCGCCATCAGCCTGGCGGGCGGCAACATCTTCGATGCGCGCATCCACACCACCCGCGATGGCATGGCGCTCGACAATTTCGTCGTGCTCGATCCGCTGGGCCAGCCCTTTGCCGAACCAGGGCAACTGGCCCGGCTGAAACGCAACATCCATGATGTGCTCACCGGCCGCGTGCGCCTGGCCGACAGGCTGGCCGCCCGGCCGCTGGCCCGCCGCCGCGCCGAACTGTTCCGGGTGGAACCGCGCGTGCTGATCGACAACAAGGCCAGCAACCGCTACACCGTGATCGAGGTGAACGCCGCCGATCGGCCGGCGCTGCTCTATGCCCTCACCAACGGCCTGTTCCAGCAGAAGCTGACCATCCACAGCGCGCACATCGCCACCTATGGCGAAAAGGCCACCGACACATTTTACGTCACCGATCTCACCGGGGCCAAGATCGACAACCCGGTACGGCTTAAGGCCATCGAAAAACGCCTGCTCGCCATCGCCGCCACCGCCAGCCCCAAAGTGGAGACACTGGTGGAACTGGGAAGCGAGGCGGCGGAATAGACGCTGCGGCCTATTTGTCGCGGCGGTTGACGTTGCCCGGCGTGCATGGCTTGGAAGCCGGGACGGAGGGATTTGCATGACCAAGCCGACGGTGAACGACTGGGCCGCGATGGCCGCGAAGGAAGTGAAGGGCCAGTCGCTGGACTGGCACACGCCCGAAGGCTTCACCGTCAAGCCGCTCTATACGCACGAAGACACCGCGGGCTGGGATCCGGGCCTGCCCGGCTTTGCGCCGTTCACGCGCGGCGTGCGCGCCTCCATGTATGCCGGCCGGCCGTGGACGGTGCGCCAATATGCCGGCTTCTCCACCGCCGAGGAGAGCAACGCCTTCTATCGCCGCAATCTGGCCGCCGGGCAGAAGGGGCTTTCGGTCGCCTTCGATCTGGCCACCCACCGCGGTTATGATTCCGATCACCCGCGCGTGTCGGGCGATGTCGGCAAGGCCGGGGTTGCCATCGATACGGTGGAGGACATGAAGATCCTCTTTGACGGCATCCCGCTCGACCAGATGTCGGTCTCCATGACGATGAACGGCGCGGTGATCCCCTGCCTGGCCTTCTTCATCGTCGCCGCCGAGGAATCGGGCGTGCCGCAGGCCAAGCTGGACGGCACGATCCAGAACGACATCCTCAAGGAGTTCATGGTCCGCAACACCTATATCTATCCGCCGGAACCCTCCATGCGCATCGTGGCCGACATCATCAGCCACACCGCGAAGAACATGCCGAAGTTCAACAGCATCTCCATCTCCGGCTATCACATGCACGAAGCCGGGGCGACGGCGTTGCAGGAACTGGCCTTCACCCTGGCCGATGGCATGGAATATGTGCGCGCCGCGCAGAGGCAGGGCCTCGATGTCGATGAATTTGCCGGGCGCCTCTCCTTCTTCTTCGCCATCGGCATGAATTTCTTCATGGAAGTGGCCAAGCTGCGCGCCGCCCGCACGCTGTGGGCGCGCATCATGGCCAATTTCGGCGCGAAGGACCCGCGCAGCCTGATGCTGCGCACCCATTGCCAGACGTCCGGCGTTTCGCTGCAGGAGCAGGACCCCTACAACAACGTCATCCGCACCACGGTGGAGGCGCTGGCCGCCGCGCTGGGCGGCACGCAGAGCCTGCACACCAATGCGCTGGATGAAGCCATCGCGCTGCCCACCGATTTTTCCGCCCGCATCGCCCGCAACACCCAGATCGTGCTGCAGGAAGAAACCGGCATCACCAAGGTCGTCGATCCGCTGGGCGGCAGCTACTATGTCGAAGCGCTGACCAAGCAACTGGTGGACGATGCCCAGGCGATCATCGACAAGATCGAGGGGCTGGGCGGCATGACCAGGGCCGTCGCCAGCGGCCTGCCCAAGCTGGAAATCGAAGCCGCCGCCGCCGCCAAACAGGCCGGCATCGACATGGGCGACACGGTGATCGTGGGCGTGAACAAATACAAGCCGGCCACGGTGGACGAGGTGCCGGTGCTGGATGTGGACAATGTCGCCGTCCGCGCCAGCCAGATCGCCCGGATCGAGGCGGTGAAGGCCGCGCGCGATCCCGCCCGCGTGGACGCGACGCTGGACGCCCTGCGCGAGGGCGCACGCGGCAACGGCAATGTGCTGGCGCTGGCCATCGAAGCGGCGCGCGCCCGCGCCACGCTGGGCGAAATCTCGGCCGCGATGGAAGATGTGTTCGGCCGCCATGTGGCCATCGTCAAGATGGTGAAGGGCGTTTATGCCGATGCCTACAAGGCCGATCCCGCCTATGTGCGCGTGGCGCAAGGGGTGGAGGCGTTCGAGCGCCGCACCGGCCGCAAACCGCGCGTGCTGATCGTGAAGATGGGCCAGGATGGCCATGATCGCGGCGCCAAGGTGGTGGGCACCGCGCTGGCCGATCTGGGCTTTGACGCCACGGTGGGGCCTTTGTTCCAGACGCCGCAGGAAGCCCGCGACCTGGCGCTCGAACTGGGCGTCGATCTGGTGGCGTCCTCGTCACTGGCCGCCGGCCACAAGACGCTGGTGCCGGCCCTGATCGACGAACTGAAAGCCGCCGGCCGCAGCGACATCAAGGTGATCGCCGGCGGTGTCATCCCGGCGCAGGATTATGATTTCCTGCAACGCGCCGGCACCGTCGCCATCTTCGGCCCCGGCACCAACATCGTCGAAGCCGCCGCCGAACTGCTGCGCCTGCTGGGCCACAATCTGCCGCCGCTGGGGGAAGCGGCGGCGTGACAGGCTTGACAAGCCAAAGAGATATCACAATATGATAGCATGAACAGCCGGCACAGCAAGACGCTTGCCGCCCTCCACCGCCAGCCCACGCCGGCGAATGTCGAGTGGGCGGAGATTGAGGCGCTGTTGCTGGCGGTTGGGTGCCAGTTGGTTGAAGGCAGTGGTTCGCGGGTGCGGTTCGTGAAGGATGGCATGGTGGAAAAGCTTCCACCGGCCCTATTCGGAGAAAGAGGCCAAGCGTTATCAGGTGCGCGCTGCCCGCGACGATCTGGCCCGCCTGGGAGTGACACCGTGACCAATATCCTGACTTATCGCAATTACAGCGCCGCCGTGGAGTTTGACGCTGAAGATGCGCTGTTCTTTGGCCGCATCGCCGGCATTGCCGATGGTGTCAGCTTCCATGCCGACAGCGTGCCCGAACTGGTCTCCGCGTTTCACGAAGCGGTGGACGATTATCTCGAAACCTGCGCCAGACTGGGGAAATCGCCCGAACGCCCCTATTCCGGCAAACTCATGCTGCGCATCGATCCGGCGCTGCATGCCCGAACGGCCAAGGCGGCCGAACTGGCGGGCATGAGCCTGAACCAATGGGCCGAACGCGCCATCGCGGCCGCCGCCGGTTGATCTGCCGCCCGTGCCCTGCCACCATCGCGGGCAAGGAGAGCGCGGCATGAAGATCGAAGCAACCGGCCAGGCCTGCGGGGCGGTGGTGACCGGGGTGGATCTGGCCGCGCCGCTGGCAGCCGATGCGGTGGCCGCCATCCGCGCCGCCTGGCTTGCCCACCATGTGCTGGCCTTCCCCGATCAGGCGCTCACCGATGATGATCTGGAACGCTTCACGCTCGCCATGGGCGGCTTTGGCGAGGATCCGTTCATCGCGCCCATCCCTGGCCGCCGCCACATCATCGCCGTGCGCCGCGCGGCGGATGAGACCGCGCCGATCTTTGCCGAAACCTGGCACACCGATTGGAGTTTCCAGGCGCGGCCACCGGCGGGCACCTGCCTCTATGGCATCGAGATTCCGCCCGTGGGCGGGGACACGCTGTTCGCCAACCAGCACATGGCGCTGGATGCAATGCCCGCCGGCTTGCGCGCCCGTGTGGAGGGGCTGGTGGCCATTCACAGCGCCCAGCGCGCCTATGCGCCCGATGGCTTCTATGGCGATCAGGACAAGGGCCGTTCGATGGACATCCGCCCATCCGAAACCGCCCGCGCCACGCAGCGCCATCCCTTTGTCCGCCCGCATCCCGAAACCGGGCGGCCGGGGCTGTTCGGCTGCCTGGGCTATGTCATCGGCTTTGAAGGCATGGCCGATGCCGATGCCATGGCGCTGCTGGTGGAGTTGTATCACTGGCAGGGGCAGGAACGGTTCCAGTATCGCCACCGCTGGCAGCCGAACATGCTGCTGATGTGGGACAATCGATCGGTGCTGCACGCCGCCACCGGCGGTTATCAGGGCCACGCCCGCCGCCTGCACCGCACCACCATCGCGGCGGCCTGAAGCGCTGTCCTACAGCGGCAATATCTGTCATCATGCCCAGTCTGATCGCCGGCATCGGTATCTGAAATTGTTCAATATTTTTTCTGAATCCCGCCAAAATCGAAAAAAGTGTCAAAACTCGCGGCGCCGGTTGCGGCCCGCTGCTCCTTCTCAGGCCTGATCGATCCTTCAGCGACGCGGCACCCGGCCGCGCACCTGGTCAAAGCCGGCCTTGATGGCGGCAAAGCGGGCGTCCACGCCCATTTCGAACTGGGTGTCGGTGAAGATATAGGGCCAGTCGCCCGCGATCGCTTCCACCACCAGTTCACCGACATAAAGCGGATCAATGCCATTGGCGATGGCCTGGGCGGCCATGGCGGCAAACGGGTTCACCGGCCCGTCGCTGGGCGGCGGCGGGATGGCGCCGGCCAGCCGTTCCGGCACGGCGCGGGCCAATTCCATGATGCGAGTGCGGATGAAGCCGGGGCACAGCACCGAAACGCCGATGCCGCGCGCCGCCAGCACCGGCCGCAACCCTTCGGATATCGCCACCACGCCATATTTGGTGGCGTTGTATCCGGGCGCCACCGCCGCCACCAGCCCGGCCATGGACGCGGTGGAAACGATCTGGCCGCCTTCGCCGCCCGCCTCGATCAACGGGCCGAAAATCTCGAAACCCCACACCACGCTCATCAGGTTGACGCCCAGTACCCAGTCCCACTGCGCGTCCGTCCATTCGCCATAGCCGCCACCGCCGCCCACGCCAGCGTTGTTGACCAGGATATGCACCTTGCCGAACCGGGCGATGGTGGCATCGGCGGCGGCCTGCAATTCGGCCTTCAGGCTGACATCGGCGCGGACCCAGGCCACATCGGCGTTGGTGGCCGCCAGCCGTGCCGCCTCCCGCGCCAGCGCGTCGCCATCGATATCGGCCATCATCACCTTCACGCCGGCTTGCGCCAGCGCTTCGGCAATGCCCAAGCCGATGCCCGATGCCGCGCCGGTGACAAAGGCGACTTTTCCCGGCAAATCCTGCATTGCTGATTCCTTTCGCAGGCCGGCAGATTAGCGTGCCCGGCGCGCGCGCCAACTGTGACAAGCAGCGGGGCGTTGACCGCAGCGGCCCTGTCTGTTATAACACACGTTATACCATGGAGTGCGTCATGCACCAGTTGAAGATCACCGCCATCGGCAACAGCGCCGGCATCATTCTGCCCAAGGAACTGCTGGCCCGGCTGGGCGTCGAGAAGGGTGACAATGTGGAATTGCACGATGATGGCCAGGGCGGCCTGCGCATCGTGAAGGCGGACAATGCCTATTCCGAAGCCATGGCGGCCGGGCTGGAGTGTTTTGCGCGCTATCCGCAAACCATGGCTGATCTGGCGAAGTGATCAGCCATGGCCAGCATCATCTTGCCGCCGCTGCAGGCGCTGCTTGATCTGCATCGCCAATCCATCGACCGTTTTGGCGGCGCGCATGGCGTGCGCGATCCAGGCGGTGTCGAGGCGGCGCTGGCCCGTGCCGAACAGTTGATCGCCTATGGCGGCGAAGATGTCACCCTGTTTCAGGTGGCGGCGGCCATCGGCCATTCGCTGTGCAAGAATCGGCATCCGTTCGTTGACGGCAACAAGCGCGCGGCCTGGTTCACGATGTTCGTCACGCTGCGGCTGAATGGCCAGTATCTGGATGTTAGGGAAGCGGATGCCACGGCCATGGTGCTGGGGGTCGCCGAGGGATCGCACAGCGAGGCCGATCTGGCGGCTTTCCTGGCCACCAACAGCCATCCCCGCTGACGAAAAGGGCCCGCGCCATGCCGATTGCCGCCACCATCCCCGGCCGCACCCGTGATCTGGGCGGGTTTTCGGTGGCGCGGGTGTTGCCGTTTCCGGGCCGCAGGGCGCTGGGGCCATTCGTGTTCTTCGATGAAATGGGACCGGCCGATTTTCCGCCCGGCGCCGGCATCGATGTGCGAGCGCACCCGCATATCGGCCTGGCCACCATCACCTGGCTGTTTGCCGGTGCGCTGGGCCACCGCGACAGCCTGGGCACGGATCTGGTCATCCAGCCCGGCGCTGTGAACTGGATGACGGCGGGGCGCGGCATCGTGCACAGCGAACGCACGCCGCCGGCGCAGCGGGCCGCCGGCCACCACATGCACGGCATCCAGGCCTGGGTGGCGCTGCCGGTCGCCGCGGCCGAATGCGAACCGGCGTTCGATCACCATCCGGCCGACATGATGCCGCGCCACACGGCCGCTGGCGTGGCGGCCGTGGTGATCGCCGGCACGCTGTGGGGCCTCAGCTCGCCGGTGCGCTTTGCGCATCCGATCATCTATGCCCAGCTGGACATGGCGGCCGGCGCGCGGCTGGCGCTGCCGGCGGCATGGGGCGAACGCGGGGTCTATCTTGTTGATGGTGAAGCGCAAATCGATGGCGATCCGGTGGCTGTCGGCAGCCTCGCGATCGCGGCCGATGGCGACGCCGTGCTGGTGGCGGCAGCGGCCAGCCGGCTGATGCTGCTGGGCGGGGCGCCCCTGCCAGAGGCGCGGCAAATCGAATGGAATTTCGTCTCCCACGATCCGGCGCGCATCGCCACCGCCGTTCGGGATTGGCGTGAAGGGCGATTCCCGCCGGTGCCGGGCGAAACCGAATTCATCCCCTATTGAGGCCATGGCCAGAAGGACCTAGGCTACTGCCCATGTTCATCCCCATCACCCCCAGCGTTTCCGTCGCACCGCAGATCGGGCCTGACGATGTTGCCGCCGCTGCGGCGCACGGCGTTCGCACCATCGTCAACAACCGACCGGATGGCGAGAGTTTCGATCAGCCGCCCGGCGCCCACATCGCTGCGGCCTGCGCCGCGCATGGGCTTGATTATGTTGCCATTCCCATCGATCATACCGGTTTCAGCCTGGAACAGGTGGAGGCGATGGCCGAAGCCCTGGCCAGCGGCCCGGTGCTGGCCTTTTGCCGATCCGGCACCCGCAGCTGCAATCTGTGGGCGCTGGCGGCGGCCAGGGGCGGCATGGCCCCGGCCGATATCGTGGCGGCGGCCGGGCAGGGCGGTTACAATGTTGCCGGCCTGATGCCGCTGCTCAAGCAATTGTCGGGCGGCTGATGGATCGCATCGGCCTGCTCGGCTTTTCGGTGCTGGGGGTGGTGCTGGTGGTGGCGCTCACCCGCTGGCTCGGCTTTGCCAGGGTGCCGCGGCTGGCCAGCCCGCAGGCCGCCGCCGAACTGGCACAGGCGGCGATTCCGGGCCTGATCGTGGCCGAAACCGTGCTGGCGGTGGACGCATCGGCGGCGCTGGTGGCCGCAACCACGGGCCAGGTGGCGCTGGTGCGTGGTTTTGGTGACCGGTTCGTGGTCCGCCTGCTCGATCGGCCGCTGGTCAGCCGTGCCGGGCCGGTGGTGCGGGTGCGGCCGCGCGAGACCATGTTCCCCGAAACCGCGCTTGATCTGGGCCCGGCGGCCGGCGCCTGGGCGGCCCGGCTGTGAACTGGTCCAGCCTGCCCGATCCGGTGGCCATCGCCATTCCGGTGTTCGTCGTCTGCATCATCCTGGAACTGGTCGCGGTGCGGCTGGGCCGGCGCGGCGATTATGATTGGCGCGACACCGGCACCAGCCTGGCCATGGGCCTGGGCAACACCATCACCGGCGCGCTGCTGGCCGGCAGCGTATCGGGCATCGCGCTGTGGCTGTGGCAGCATCGCCTGTTCGACATCGCGCCGGGCTGGGCCAGCTTTGCGCTGTGCTTCGTGCTGGATGATCTGGCCTATTACTGGATCCACCGCGCCGGCCACCGCATCCGCTGGGCCTGGGCGGCGCATGTCATCCATCATTCGTCCCAGCACTATAATCTTTCCACCGCACTGCGGCAGACGTGGAGCGGCCTGTTCGGCCTCACCTTCATCATCAAGCTGCCGTTGTTCCTGATCGGCTTTCCGCTCGAACTGGTTGCCTTTTGCGGCGGCCTCAACCTGGTCTATCAATTCTGGATCCACACCGAAGTGGTGGGCCGCCTGCCGCGCTGGTTCGAAGCGGTGATGAACACGCCATCCCACCACCGCGTCCACCACGGCACCAACCCGCGCTATCTTGATCGCAACTATGCCGGCGTGTTCATCATCTGGGATCGGCTGTTCGGCACGTTCGAGGCGGAGCGCGATGATGAGCCGGTGCGTTATGGCATCATCAAGAATCTCGCCAGCTTCAATCCCTTCTGGGTCGCCATCCACGAATGGCTGGGCATCGCCCGCGACGTGATCGCCGCGCGCAGCCTGCGCCAGGCGCTGCTGGCCATGTTCGGCCCGCCCGGCGCGCTGACCGGAGACAGCGCCGACACGATCCGCGCCCGCTGGGAACAGGACAACGCCGCACCTGCCGCCACCCAGCCCGCGGAATGACCAGCCGCCGCCAATTGCTGTTCGGTGCCGGCGGGCTGGCGCTGGCCGGGGTCGCCGGCCGGGCCTGGCAACAGGGCCTGCTGGGCGGGGGCAATCCGGCGCTGGCCGCCTGGGATGACTGGTCGAGCGGGCGGCTGGTCGGCCCGCTGAAACTGGTGGGGGCCGGCGTGCTGGCCGCCAGCCCGCACAACAGCCAGCCCTGGTCGTTCGCGGTCGGCCGGCTGGGGGTCGACATCTTCGAGGTGCCGGGGCGCAATCTGGGCGCCATGGATCCGTTCGGCCGCGAACGGCTGGCCGGGCTGGGCGCGGCGATCCACAACATGGCGCTGGCCTCCACTGCCGCCGGCCGCGCCGCGCGGGTGCGGCTGCTGCCCGATCCCGGCAATCCGGCCCATGTCGCCCGCATCCTGCTGGGCCCCGAAGGCAGCGGCCCGGCGCCGCATCCGTTGCTGCCCTTCATCGGCCGCCGCCACACCCATCGCGGCCCCTGGCGCGGCGGCACGCTGGCCGATGCCCGAATGGCCGCCGTGCTGAACTTCCCCGCCTTTGCCGGTGTGCGCGTCGCGCTGTTCGCCGCCGGCAGCGCCGCCGGCCAGCGCTTTGCCGCGCTCACCAGCGATGCCACTGCCGCCATCGTTGCCGATGCCGCGATGATGGCAGACAGCCACCGCTGGATGCGCCACGAACGCCGCGATGCCGATCGGCTGAAGGATGGCCTCACCCTTGCCACCGCCGGGGTGTCGCCGTGGCTGGCCGGCCTGGCGGCGCTGCTGCCCGCGCCATCGGCGGCCAGCGAAGGCGATCATTGGCTGGCCAACACGCGGGATCAGCAACTGCCCACCGCCTCGCTGTTCGGCCTGATCCTCACGCCCACGCCCCATGATCGCCGCAGCGCCCTGCTGGTGGGCAGCGCCTGGCAACGCCTGCATCTGAACGCCACCGCCGCCGGCCTGGTGGCCCAGCCCTTGAACCAGCTGCCCGAAATCATCGACCGCGAGGCCCAGCTGCGCCAGCCGCCGCGTTTTGCCCGCCTGGCCGATGCATTGCTGGACGATGCGGCCTGGCGGCCGTCCTTCGCCTTCCGCCTTGGCCTTGCCGACACGCCGGCCCCGCCCGCCCTGCGCCGCCCGGTCAGCGCCGTGATCGGCCACCCGGCCCGGATGGAATGGGAAGTGGAACAATGGCGCGCCGCCGGCGGTGCGTTCTGAGAGGGCAGGAACAAGCGGTCTGTTGCGCTGGTGCCCGCCGCCTCACCCCGCCGGCAGATCGCCGGCCAGCTGTTCGCGCAGCGCGCGGCGCAGGAATTTGCCGCTGGCGTTGCGGGGCAGGGGTTCGGCCTGGAACCAGATGTGGCGGGGCAGCTTGTAGCTGGCAATCAGGCTGGCGCAGTGCTGGCGCAAGGTTTCGGCGTCCAGCGCTTCGTCGGGCTTGATGACGACGGCCACACCCACGTCTTCGCCCAGGCGCTGATCGGGCACGCCGAACACGCAGCATTCGGCCACGGCGGGGTGGCGATAGATGGCGGCTTCCACTTCGGCGCAATAGACATTCTCGCCGCCGCGCAGCACCATGTCCTTCTTGCGGTCGACGATGAAGATGAAGCCATGTTCATCGATGCGGGCGATGTCGCCGGTGTGCAGCCAGCCATCGGTGATGCTGGCGGCGGTGGCTTCGGGCCGGTTGATATAGCCCTTGATGACGGCGGCACCGCGCACCCACAATTCGCCGATGTCGCCCTGGGGCACGCTGTTGCCGGCATCGTCGACACATTTGGTTTCATAGGCCGGCATGGCCGGGCCGGCGCTGTCGGGCTTGTCGACAAAGAAATCGCCGCTGTTCGACGTGATGATGCCGCAGGTTTCGGTCATGCCATAGCCGGTGCCGGGGCGGGCGCCGGCCACCTTGTCTTCGATCTTGTGCACCAGATCGGGGGGCACCTGGGCACCGCCGCCCGACATGGCGGTGAGGCTGGACAGATCGGTGCTGGCGAAATCCGGGTGGTTGATCAGTTCGCGCGCCATCACCGGCACGCCGCCCACCGACGTGACGCGTTCGCGGGCAATGATGCGCAGCGCTTCGCCGGCATCCCAGCGGTACATCAGCACGATGGTGCCGCCGGCGGCCGTGGCGGCATAGGCACCGCAATTGTTGGCCGTGACATGGAACAGCGGGGTGGTGAGCAGCACGACCGGCACGGCCGGGGCGGCGGGCGGCGCGGTGCCGGTGGCGCGCTGCACCGCCAGCGCCGTGGAGGCACCGGCATAGAGCATGTTGAACAAATTGGTGATGCAGCCGCGGTGGGTGAGCTGGGCACCCTTGGGAAAGCCGGTGGTGCCCGATGTGTAGAAGATGCAGGCATCGGCATCGGGATCGATCGCCACGGCCGGCATCGGGCCGGGGTGGGCGATCACGCTGGCAAAGGGTGTCACCCCCGGTTCGGGTCCATCCAGCCGCACGCCGATCAGCGTGATGCCGGCCGGCGGCGGCGCGATGGCGCGAAATCGCTCCAGCCGCTCGGCATCAAGAAACAGCGCGCGCGGGGCGGCATCGCCAAGGGCATAGGCCATTTCCTGAGGCGTCCACCAGGCGTTCATGCCCACCACGGTGATGCCGGTGGCAACACAGGCCCAATAGATCAGCAGCCATTCGGGATAGTTGCGCATGGCGATCGCCACCCGATCACCGGGCTGGACACCCTGTGCCGCCAGCCAGGCGGCGATGGCGTCCACCCGGGCATGGGCCTGCGCATAGCTCAACCGTTCATCGCCATAGACGAGATAGGGGCGATCCGCGAATTGCGCGGTGGACTGCCACAGCGCGCGCACATCGGGCAGCGCCGTGGCATAGGCCCGCACCGGGTGGCCGTTGACGGTGATGGTGGTGATTTCGAACGCGCCGCCGGGCCCGGTCAATTCATCGCGCGCCTGCGCCAGTTGTGCGTAATGCATGGCCATCCCCACGGCATGTTGTTGACAGCCGGTGATACACGCGATGGCGCAGGGCGTAAGCTAGCGGGAGAGGCGGGGTGGCCGCCGTGACAATGGCCTATTTCGCCGCCTGGCGGATCGGGCGGGCCAGGAATTCGGGCACGCCTTCCGGGCCAAAGCCGATGAAGGCTTCGCCATCATCATCATTGCGGTGGCGGTTGGGGGCCGGCGTGGCGAGCGCGCGATAGCTGGCCAGCGGATCGCGGGCCGGTTCGGCGCGCGGCCTGGATTCGCTGCGTGGGCCGGGTTCGCTGCGCGGCCTGTGCTCGCTGCGCGCACTGGCTTCGCTGCGCGGCTGGCGGCGGCTGTCGGCGCGGGCGGGCTCGCTGCGCACGGTTTCGGCGGGCGGGCTTTGGGTGGCGGGCGCATCCGCCATTGCCGGCCGGTCGCTGCCCTTGCGCTTGCGGTCGCGCTTGCGCTTGTCCGGGCGGGGATCGCCGCTGGATTCGGCTTCGGCAACCGGCGCCGGGGTGGCGGCGGGCGCGGCTTCGGCACCGCCCGTCCAACGGGCGATCTTCTGGCGCGTCAGCTTTTCGATATTGGCCAGGTTTTCGGCATCATCGGGTGTCGCAAAGCTGTAGGCGATGCCGGTGCGTCCCGCCCGGCCGGTGCGCCCGATGCGGTGGACATAATCATCCGGGTGCCATGGCATGTCATAATTGATCACGTGGGAAACGCCGGGGATGTCCAGCCCGCGCGCCGCCACATCGCTGGCCACCAGGATGGTGATGGCACCGGATTTGAAGCGGTCCAGCTCGCGGATGCGATCGGCCTGTTCCATGTCGCCGTGGATCTGGCCAACGGGCAGGCGGGCGCGCTTCAGGCTGTCGGCCAGTTCGCGCACCGTGGTCTTCTTGTTGCAGAAGATGATGGCGGTGGTCACCTCGTCCTGGCGCAGCAGGCTGCGCAGCAGGTCGCGCTTGTCACGGGACGGGGTTTCGACGATCCACTGGGTGATGTTGGTGTTGGTGCTGGCGGCGCGGGCCACCTCGATGCTTTTTGGCGCATCCATGAACTGATCGGCCAGCTTCTTGATCGGCGGCGGCATGGTGGCGGAAAACAGCAGGGTCTGCCGGGCGCGGGGCAGTTTGGAACAGATGGTTTCGATATCGGGGATGAAGCCCATGTCGAGCATGCGATCGGCTTCGTCGATCACCAGCATGGCGCAGCCGGAAAGCAGGATCTTGCCGCGCGCGAACAGGTCCATCAGGCGGCCGGGGGTGGCGATGAGCACATCGACACCCTTTTCCAGCGCCGCCAGCTGATCGCCCATCGACACGCCGCCGATCAGCAGCGCCATCGAAAGCTTGTGATTCTTGCCATATTTCTCGAAATTCTCGGCCACCTGCTGCGCCAGTTCGCGGGTGGGTTCCAGGATCAGGCTGCGCGGCATCAGGGCGCGGCTGCGGCCTTCGGCTAGGATATCGATCATCGGCAGCACGAAGCTGGCGGTCTTGCCGGTGCCGGTCTGGGCGATGGCGATGATGTCCTTGCCCATCAGCACGGATGGGATGGCCTGGCGCTGGATGGGGGTGGGCGTGTCGTAACCGCTGTCTGCAACGGCGCGCAGCAGGGCATCGGACAGGCCCAGATCGGAAAAGCTCATCTTGTTCCTGTGAAAGCAGCCGCTATCCGGCTTGCATGGCGCAATGCGGGGGATGCCTCAAAAAGTCAATGCCGGGCAAGGAAAAGGGGGCGGCCATGGCTGGCCGCCCCCCGTGATTGGCTCTGCCGATGATCAGAAGCGGAAGCCGGCCGCCAGACCATAACGCCGGGGTTCCAGCGTGAACACGTTGGTGAACAGGCCCGACGACTGGTCGGTGACATACAGGCCGGTGACGGCATTGTTGTTGGTCAGGTTCTGCACAAAGGCGCGGACATACCATTTGTCGTCCTTGCCGTTGAACTGCGCCTGGGCGTTGATCACCGTATAGGCCGGCACCCGGTTGATCTGGCCGTTGAAGATATTGCCAAAGCTGGCGCCGGTGTGCGCCAGATCGACCCGCGGGATGAAGTTCATGCTGTCGCCCACCGGGAAGGTGTATTGCGCGCCGACCGAGAATTTATACTGCGGCGCCTGCGGCAGTTCGTTGCCGCGGATGTTGGTGGGCTGGCCTTCGGGCAGCATGGCAAAGCCGGTGCCGGCGCTGAGCGCCTGCAGCACGCCGCAGAGGCTGAAGGCACCGCCCACGCCGGCCGGCAGCCCGCCATCGGACGGGAAATCGGTGGGTGCGCGCAGGCCGGCGCCGGCCTGGAGGCCCGGGATCGCCCCGGCGTTGATGGCGTTGTTGGCATTGGTGACAAAGGCGCGGGTGGCGGCCTGGCCGCCGGCGCCGTTGTTCACCACGGCGCAGTTGGAGCCGTTGGAGATATCCTTGATGATCACCGCATCGCTGCGGCCGCCGGTGGGATCGCGCGGATTGGCCAGGAACTTGTCGGAACTGACCCGGGTCTGGAGATAGGAAGCGTTCAGGTTGACCGCCAGGCGGCGGGTGGGCTGAATGATGAATTCGCCTTCCAGGCCATAGACTTCGGCATCGACATTGTCGTTGACCGAAGTGCGGGCGGTGATGCGCGACAGTTGCAGGCCCTTGTACTTGTAATAGAAGGCCGTGATGTTGGCGCGCAGCGTGCCATCGAGGAAGCTGTTCTTGGAGCCGATTTCAAAGGCGTCGATGAATTCCGGCGTGAAGGTTTCCGGCACCGCGAAGATCGGTTGCAGCGGCGGGTTGATCCCGCCCGACTTGTAGCCGCGCGAGTAGGAGGCATAGAGGAGATTGTCCTCGGTGATCTGCCAGTCAAGCACGAAGCGGCCAGTGACTTCGTTGAAGCTGACTTCGCGCACCTGGAACGGCTGCGGCCCGGCGCGGCCCGGATCGGCATCGAAACCGGCGGCGGCCGGCGAATTGAACACATTGCCCGTGGTGGTGAAGGGCACGAAGAAGCTGGCCAGGGTGGAGCGCGCCCGCACATATTTGTCGTCATGGTTGTAACGCAGGCCGGCGGTGATCTTCACGCTGTCGGTGAGGTTGAAATAGGCTTCACCGAACACGCCATAGCTTTCCAGCGTGTAACGGGCGGTGTTGTTGCGGAAGAACGGCGTGCCCAGATAGCCGCGATTGGCCGCGCCCAGCACGCCGGTGAGATAGTCAATCCCCCAGCTGTTCACATAATAGCTGTTTTCCGGCAGCACGGTGTTCACATAGATGCCGCCGAGCAGGAAGTTGAACTTGCCATCCCATTGCGAGCTGATGATGCCTTCCAGCGTCTTGCCGCGCACGATCTGGTTGGACCGGTCAAAATCCTGCGGCGTGGCCGAACAGATGCGCTGGCCGCCATAGGAGCCCAGGCCGTTTTCCACCGCGTCGGACGTGCAGAAATTGCTGCCGCTGCTGATGGCGTTGACGACATTGGCCAGGCCGGGGATGCCGGCCGACACCGCCTGCGCCGTCGTGATCGCGGCGCGGGCAACAGCCGGGTTGAACACGCTGAGGTTGTAATCGACCCGGCTGTCCACCGCGTTGCGCTGGTACATGCCGGTCAGCTGCGCCTTGATGCCGCCGAAATCATGCTGCACGCGCAGCATGTACTGCTCTTCCTCGGCAAAATAGGTCGGGGTGAAATCGGTGCGGATCTGGCGCAGATCGGGCGGATTGGTGTTGCCGGCGAAATTGTAGGGATCGGTGCCATACAGGCTGCCCAGGCCCAGCGCGCCAAAGCCGGCGCCGCCCTGCGTCGTCAGGAATTCGCGGCTGGCCAGGGTGCCGACAAAGGTGGAATTGGCGTTGATGAAGCCGAAATCGCGGCGCGCGGGCAAGCAGCCGAGCACGCCGGTGGGATCGGTCTGGCACAGCTGCTTCTGGATGCGGCTGCGATCATCGTTCTCGCGGAAATAATAGGCCATCGCATCAACGGTGGTGCGGTCGGTCGGCTGCCAGCGCACGCTGCCGCGGATGGCATAAAGATCGCGGCCATCGATGCGGGTGTTGTTGAAGACGTTGGTGGTGAAGCCGTCACGCTTGAGATAGGTGCCCGCCACACGCACGGCCAGCGTATCGGTGATCGGCAGGTTGAACATGCCCTTCAGCCGCAGCGAATCGAAATTGCCATATTCGATTTCGCCGGCAGCGTGGATGCCGCTGGTGGTCGGCTTGGCGTTGACGAAGTTGACCACGCCGCCGGTGGCGTTGCGGCCGAACAGCGTGCCCTGCGGGCCGCGCAGCACTTCCACGCGCTCCAGATCGAAGAATTCGGCTTCAAACAGGCGGGTGGCGAACAGCGGCATGCCTTCGGCGTGGATGGCCGTGGCCGAATCGCAGGTCACGCCCACGCACAGATCGCCGATGCCGCGGATGGTGAAGCTGGAACCGGTGAAATTGCCCTTGGTGAAGGTGATGTTGGGCAAGGTGAGCTGGATATCGAGCGGGTTGTTGATCTGCTGGCGTTGCAGCGCCGTGGCGTCGAACGCGGTCACGGCGATCGGCACGTCCTGCAGGCTTTGCGCGGTGCGCTGTGCGGTAACGACGATTTCCTCGATGCCCGTATCCTCGGCCTGGGCCTGCTGGGCCATCGCCGGCAGGGCCAGCAAACCGATCATCGACGCGCTGGCCACCAGACCGGCACGGAATCCAGACGTAATACGCATGTTCGTTCCTCCCCAAAACCCAAGCTGGCCGGATCTTTTTTCGGGGCTCTGCTGGCCCTGATCCTGTGCCCGTGCATCACGCCGCCTTTAAGCTTGACGCTGCAACACTCAGTTTGGACAGGAGGGCCGGGCTTTGTCCAGCGATGACCGGGGCTTGTGCCGGCCGTGCCGCGATGTCGTGCCCGGTTGTGGCGCGGTTGCAACAGTGCAGCGGTCAGCGCGCCCGCCCGGCCGGCAGGATCGCGGCAATCCCGCATTCGCCGCCCGATCGTGCGCCGATCACGTCACGCCCGGCACACAGCCGGCCGGCCTGGCTCTGCTGGTAATAAAATCCCTGATAGAAGGACAGCGCCGGGCATTGCTGCGCCAGATAGAGCCGCCAGCGCTGGCCGCCCTTGAGCGTGAGTTCCAGGGCGCGATCGCCGAACAGCTGGGCGGCGGCAATATTGTCGATCGCGATGCAGCGGTTGCGCCCGCCGCGCGGCAGCCGCTGGCGCAAGGGTGCCGGCAGCGCCTCGCCGCCGGGGCGCACCGGCACGCGGCGCCAGGCCTGGCCGTCAAAGCTTTGCGGCGGCGGTGGCCGGCGCTGGGCAGCGGCCACCGGGCCGGCTGCGATCAGCCCGCCGGCCAGGGCGGGCAGCAACCAGCAGAACCACGTGTTTCGCACCCGCACACTCCGCGCCCCCACCATGGCCGGCCGCATCGCCCCCGATGCGGCCGGCAGAATCCGGCCTCTGCCACCTGCTGCCACCTGCTTGAACATGCCATGAATGGCGGCGCGCCCCTGTTGCTGGCCGGGCAAAGCCGCTATGCCGGCTGGCATGACCAGCACCGCGCCAGCCTTGCCCAGCCCGGCGGCGCTGGCCGCCCTGAAGGCGGCGGCCGGCACCGACTGGACGGATGATCCCGATGTGATCGCGCCGCGCCTGACCGATTGGCGCGGCCGCTTCACCGGGTCGACACCGCTGCTGCTGCGGCCGGGCGATACGGCCACCGTGGCAGCGATCGTGCGCGCCGCCGCCGCCCACCGCGTGGCGCTGGTGCCACAGGGCGGCAACACCGGGCTGGTGGGCGGCGGCATTCCGCCGGCCGATGGATCGGCGGTGCTGATCAGCCTGGCGCGCCTGAATCGCATCCGCGCCCTGGATGTGGCCGGCCAGCTGGTGACGGCCGAAGCCGGGGTGATCCTGGCCGATCTGCACGCCGCGGCCGAAGCACTGGGCCTGCGCTTTCCGCTGTCGCTGGGGGCCAAGGGTTCGGCGACGCTGGGCGGGCTGGCGGCGACCAATGCCGGCGGCGTGCAGGTGCTGCGCCACGGCACCATGCGGGCGCTGGTGGCCGGGATCGAGGCGGTGTTGCCCGATGGCAGCATCGTCAACGGCCTGTCGGGCCTGGTGAAGGACAATACCGGCCCCAATCTGGCACAGCTGCTGGTGGGCGCCGAAGGCACGCTGGGCATCATCACGGCGCTCACCCTGAAACTTGTGCCCATGCCGCGCCACCGCGCCGTGGGCTGGGCCGGCGTTGCCAGCCCGCAGGCGGCGCTGGCGCTGCTGGCCGGCGCACAGGCGCTGTCGGGCGGCCAGGTGGAAAGCTTCGAACTGATGCCGGCCGCCGGCGTGGCGCTGGCGGCCCGTTTTCTGGGCCAGGCTGCGCCGCTGGCCGGGGCGCATCCCTGGCAGTGCCTGGTGGAACTGGCCGGCCCGCAGCCGCTTGACGATCTGCTGGCCCAGGCGCTGATGGCGGCCGATGATGCGGTGATCGCCCAATCAGATGCCCAGGCACAGGCGCTGTGGCGGCTGCGCGAGGAACTGCCGCTGGCCGAACGCCGCGAAGGTCCGGCCGTGCACCATGATATTTCGGTGCCGGTCTCGCGCCTGCCCGATTTCGCGCTGGCGGCAACGGCGGCGGTGGAGGCGGCCTTTCCCGGCGGCCGGGTGATCGCCTTTGGCCATCTGGGCGACGGCAATCTGCATTTCAACGTGCGCGCACCGGCCAGCGATGCGGCGGCCTGGGTGACGGCGAATGGCACCGCCATCACCGCGATGGTGCATGATCTGGTGGCGGCGGCCGGCGGTTCCATTTCGGCCGAACATGGCATCGGCGTGCTGAAACGCGCCGATCTGGCCCGGCTGGGCGATCCGGCGCGGCTGGCGGCGCTGCGCGCGATCAAGCAGGCGCTCGATCCGCTGGCGATCATGAATCCCGGCAAGTTGTATTGAATCCCGATAGCCGCATCACCGCCTTGCGCCGTGCCGCCCTGCCGATTAGGAAGGCCTGCACTTGCAAACCATCAACCCCAATCAGAAAGACCTTTGGGTATCATGGCCACTCAGCCCCCCGCCAATCAGCTGCCGCTCTTCTACAACAGCCTTGCGCCGCTGTCGTCGCAGCTCCACCCCAGCCACGGCCTCAAGCCGCGCCCCGATCTGGGCTTCACCCGCGGCACCCACGCCATTCCGGTGACGGTGGATGAATTCCCGCTGGTGCAGCGCAATTATCCGATCGTGTTCGGCGTGGGCGAAAATCCCGCCCCGCTGGCGCTGGTGGGCCTGCAGGAAGGCGAAAATCTGTTCCTGGGCGCCGATGACCAGTGGGAAGCCGGTGCCTATGTGCCCGCCTTCGTGCGCCGTTATCCGTTCATGCTGGCCCGCCTCACCCCGGACGCCCAGGAATTGTCGCTGTGCTTTGACGACAGCGCCGGCATCGTGGTCGAAAATGATGGCACGCCGCTGTTCGCCGGCACCGATCCGTCGGACATCACCAAGGCCGTGCTGCAGTTCTGCGAACAGTTCGAACAGGCGGTGATGCGCACCCGTGGCTTCATGGACGAACTGGCCAAGCTGGACCTGCTGATGGATGGCGAAGTCTCCATCCAGCGCGACGGCCTCGACCAGCCGGCGGTGTATCGCGGTTTCCGCATGGTGGACGAGCAGAAGCTGCAGAACCTGCGCGGCGATCAGGCCCGCAAGATGGTGCAATCGGGCATGATGGGCCTGGTCTATGCCCATCTGTTCAGCCTGTCGCTGATCAGCCCGCTGTTTGAACGCCAGTTCGCCGCCACCACTGCCAAGGCAGCCTGAACCGGCACGAAAAAAGGGGGCGGGTGCCACTGGCGCCCGCCCCCTTTTTCATGCCCGAACGGGCCGGCGGATCACTTGGCCGGCAGGCGCACGCTGGCCATGATGGCGCGGGCGCTGGTGATGCCGGCATCGAAATAATGCAGCGTCGGCGCTTCGAAGCTGATCAGCCACAATTTGCCGCCCACCATGGCGGCCACGGCTTCACCCTTGCGGGCCACATCTTCACCCTGCTTGCTGAAGCTGTAGGTGAAGCGAACGCCGCTGGCCCCGCCAATGCTGGCCGGCTCGATGCTGTCCACGCTGAACAGGCCGCTGTTCTCGGCAATGCGATAACTTTGTTCGAACAGGGCCGGAATGTCGGTGGGCAGCATGTCGGCGCGCACCTTGGGCAGCGGCCGGTTCTTCCGGTCCACTTCGCGGAACAGGGTGGCACCGTTGATCAGGCCGCCATAAAAACTCAGCCGGTTCAGCACATCGCCATCCAGCGTCCAGCTTTCGGCCAGCGGGCCGGGGCGGGCACCCAGCTTGTTCCATTCCCGATCCGCCGTCACCATCATCGCCGATTTGGCAACCGCCACCGACACATTGGGCACGATCAGCCGGTTGGCGGCCAGGGCCGGCGTGGCGACGGCCAGGGTGGCGGCCAGCGTGGCAGAGATCAGCAGGGAACGGATCATGTGGTTGGTCCTGTCGCGGTTTTGGGAGGAAGTCCGGCCATCATGCGCAACATGGCGGCATCGTTGGCATCGGGCCGCAGATCGAGATAGGCCTTGAGCATGGCCTGGCCTTCGGCCTGCTGGCCCTGGCGCAGCAGGGCAAGGCCCAGGCCGCGGCGGGTTTCGGGATCATCATGGCCCTTGGCCAGCGCCTCGCGATAGAAGCCGGCGGCCTGCGCCATGTCGCCGGCCTGGCCGCGCAGCCGATACAGATCGCCGCGCGCCGCCAGCAGGGCGCCGGTCCAGCCTTCGGTCCGGGCGAAATCGGCCAGCAGCCACTCGGTGCCGCCAAAATCGTTCAGCTTCAGCTGGTCATCCAGAAAGCGGGCATACCAGGGGCCCAGGCCGGCGCGGTGGCTGGCGGTGCTGGCGTCTGCGGTGTCGCCGGCCTGGCGGGCCAGCGCGCGCAGATAGGTCATGCGTTCGGCGCTGGCGGGATGGGTGGCAAAAAAGCCGGAACGGCGCCCGCCCCTGGCCTTCTGGCCGCGCGCCACCCGGCCGGCATCCTCTTCGGCGATCAGCCGTTCCCACACATCGGCAAACGCCCCGGTGCGGTATCCGCCCTGCATCACGAAACTGAAGCCGTTCAGATCGGCCTCTTTTTCCTGGGCCTGATTGTAGAGGAAAAAGCCCTGCAGCGCGCCCAGCGACAGCGCCAGCCCGGCAATCGGAATGAACGAGGCCCAGATGGCGGCATCGGTGGCAGCGCGGGCCTGCTTGAAGCCGGCCAGGCTGTGCCGGCGTTCATAATGGGCAAATTCATGGCCCAGCACGGCGGCCAGCTCGGCTTCGGTGCGCATGCGCAAGAGCGCGCCCGACCACAGCTGCATCATGCCATTGGGCGACATGGAGGCGTTGAAGGCCGGCACCCGCATGATGTAGAGCCGCACCGCGCCACAGCGTTCGGCACCCACCGTCCTGCACAGCACGCCGCGCACATAATCGTTCAGCGGCTTGTCGGTGATCAGGAAGCGCGAATCCTTCAGCACCGCCTCATCATCGCTGGACATCATCCACAGGCCGCGTTCGTCGCGGTCCTGCGGTTGCAGGGCACCGCCCCAGGCCGGGATCGGCGGCGCGGTCTGGCCAGCGGCCGCGGTGGCCACCAGCGTGGTGGCCAGCAGCGCGCGGCGGGCGAAGGATGTGATGCGGCGCATCACCGGTGCGACGGGCGGCTTATTTCGCGGTGGCGGCAGGGGCCGGCGCCGTGCCGGGGAAATTGGCCAGCAGCTGGCCCACCCGCTTCACGGCGCCATCGGCTTCGCGCACGTCGCCGCCCATTTGCGGATCGGCATTGAGCCAGACCAGATCGCCGGTCTTCAGATCGACAAGGCCGGCATAGCCAACATGCACGCCCGGCGCGATCGCCACGCCGAAGAGGCCGGCCATCAGCAGCTGCGCCGCCTTGCGCCCGGCCGAGCCATAGGCATCTTCGGAAAACAGGAACAGCGCATAATCGGCATCGGCCGCACCCGGCATGCGGGCGATATCCTTGCCCAGCGTGTAATCGAACACGCCCGGCCGCTTCTTGGTGGGCAGGCGGTTGCCCAGGAAGAACTGGAATTCCATCACCGCCTTGGCCACCACCGGGAACAGGGCGCGATACTGGCTGGCAATGGCGGCACCGGCTTCGTCGCCGGCCGGCGTTTCGGCCAGCTTCACCCCCATGGTGCCCAGTTGCTGGCGCACCTGGCCATCGATCAGGCCACGCGCGGTTGCGGTCCATTCGGCATTGGGCTCGAACAGGCCGCCGGTGGACATGGAACCAACCTTGATGTTGGGCTGGATGATCATGATCCGGGTCTGGCCCGGCACGATCTTCACCCCGTCACGCACCCGCGCCACTTCCTGCGCGGCCGCCGGCAGCGCGGCGCTGGCAAGGCCCATCACCGCAATCGCTGCGGCAACCAGAATACGAATCATCAGCGACCACCCCTTGCCTTGTCATTCAGCGGTTGCGACAGGACATGGCCAACAATCAGGCCCATCGCAAGGAAAAAACAAAGCCTTGCCGGCGGCCACGTTCCGCCGTTCAGGCGACGATCAGCGCGCCATGATCGTCGCAATGGCCGTCATGCACATGGTGCAGCCGGCCATCGACAAGGAAGTCGACATGGTCGCCGTGCGGCACCGCTTCATGGCCGCAACCGGGGCCATGAACATGGCCGCAGGCGGTGCCGGTGGTGCAGCCATCGGGATTGGCCGCGCTCACTGCGATCACATGTTCATCGACATGATCGCCATGGACATGATGCAGATGGCCATCGTGCAGATAATCGACATGGCCATC
Source organism: Alphaproteobacteria bacterium (assembly GCA_018970445.1). Classification (GTDB taxonomy): domain Bacteria; phylum Pseudomonadota; class Alphaproteobacteria; order Sphingomonadales; family Sphingomonadaceae; genus Sandarakinorhabdus. The sequence goes on from JAGWWF010000022.1 coordinate 50,659, forward strand.
ATGCTGGACGGCGACATGGCCGCAGCCGGGGCCATGCTGGTGGGTGTGATCGGGGTGGGAATGGCAGGCCATGAACGGGCTCCTTCATGCAGGGCCGGCGGCAGCGGGCGACGGCCACCACCCTCCTGCCGTTTTCAAGAGGGTTGAGCCAATGAAGAGGCGGCAATGAGACGTTATCGCCTGACTTGACGTGATATAAAGTAACATCTTATGGGGCGCATCATTCACCCCCCCTTGCTGCAAGGACATTGACCCATGACCAGACCGCACGCGCTGTTTGCCCTGCTGCTGATGTCTGCCGCCCCGGTGTTCGCCGCCGAAGACCAGAGCGACCGCCAGCATGGCGAGCAGGATCCCGAAATCATCGTCACCGCGCCCTATGCCCGCGACAAGCGGCTGGTGGCGACCGCCATTTCGGTGCTGTCCGGCACCGAGCTGCAGCGCCAGACGCGGTCCAGCATCGGTGAAACCCTGGCCCGCCAGCCGGGGGTGACCAGCAGCTTCTTCGGCCCCAACGCCTCCCGCCCGATCCTGCGCGGCTTGGACAATGAACGGGTGCGCGTGCTCACCGATGGCATCGGCAGCTTCGATGTGTCGAACACGTCGGTCGATCATGCCGTTGCGGTCAACCCGCTGCTGGCCGATCGCGTGGAGATCGTGCGCGGGCCGGCGGCGCTGCTCTATGGTTCGGGGGCGATCGGCGGCGTCGTCAACATGCGCGATCTGCGCATCCCGCGCGAGGTGCCCGACAGCGCGGTGCATGTCGACGCCGCAGCCGGTGTGGCCAGCGCGGCCGATGAACGCAATGTTGCGGCCAGCCTGAATGCCCGGCTGGGGGGCGGCTTTGTTGCCCATGTCGATGCCAGCATCTTCGGATCGGGCGATTATCGCACCGGCGGCTTCATCTTTGGCCGCGAACTGCGCGAAGAGGCCGCCGAAGCGGGCGGCGAGGTGGCCGAGGAGGCCAGGGCGCGCGGCCGGGTGGAGAACACCGCCGCACGCACCTGGGATGTGGGCGGCGGCATCGCCTGGATCGGCCAGGATGGCGCCAGCCTGGGTGTGGCGGTGAGCCATCTGGCCAACCGCTATGGCATCCCCAACACGCTGGAGATCGAGCATCACGACGAGGATCATCATGACGACCATCACGACGATCACGATGATCATGCCGGCCATGCCCACGAGGACATCACGCTGGACATGCGGCAGACCCGCGTGGATGTGCGCGGCAGCCTGCCGCTGGGCGGCGCGTTCAAGCAGCTGAACGTGCGCGGCGGCTGGGCCGATTATCGCCACGACGAGATCGAGGACACTGGCGAGATCGGCACCAGCTTCTTCAACCGCAGCTGGGAAGGCCGCATCGAGCTGGTGCAGGAAACGCGCGGCGGCTGGCAGGGCGCCAGTGGCGTGCAGATGTTCAGCCGCAATTTCCGCGCCGTGGGCGAAGAAGCCTATATCCCCGCCAACGAAACCCGCCAGATCGGCCTGTTCACGCTGCAGGAGCTGGATCTGGGCCGGGTGCGGCTGGAAGGCGGTGCCCGCTATGAGCATGCCAATGTGAAATCGGCCATCGTCGGCCGCGAACGCCGCTTTGATTCGGTGTCGCTGTCAGCCGGTGGCTCGCTCGATCTGGGCCGCGGGTTCCGCCTGGCCGCCAGCCTGGCCCGCACCGAACGCGCGCCATCGGCCGAGGAATTGTTCGCCAACGGCGCCCATGCCGCCACCCGCGCCTTCGAGATCGGCAATGCCGATTTCCGCACCGAACGCCAGCTGGGTGCCGAGGCCGTGCTGCGCGGCCGCGGCACCGGCTGGCGCATCGAGCTGTCGGCCTTTCTGAACCGGTTCGACAATTATATCTTCCTGTCGCCCACCGGTGCCGAGGAAGATGATCTGCCGGTGTTCCGCTATGCCCAGGCCGATGCGCGCTTCTATGGCTTTGAAATCGAAGGGTCGCTGAAGGTCGTGCAACTGGGCCAGACCCGCATCGATGTGACCAGCATGGTGGATTATACCCGCGCCAGCATCCTGCGTGGCGGCGGCGCCGTGCCGCGCATCCCGCCGCTGCGCAGCATCGTCGGCATCGAGGCCGGCAGCGCCGCCGGCATCGGCGGCCGGCTGGAGGTGGAGCATGTGACGCGGCAGGACCGCATCGCCGGCTTTGAAACCCAAACGCCGGCCTTCACCATGGTCAACGCCAGCCTGAACTGGCAACCGTTCGGGCCCGACAGCGCCACCAGCGTGATCGTGCAGGCCAACAACATCTTCGATGTCGAAGCCCGCCGCCACAGCAGCTTCCTGAAAGATGTCGCGCCGCTGTTCGGGCGGGATCTGCGCCTGTCGATCCGCACCGCCTTCTGATCGGCGAAAATCCTGCCCGCCACCCTTGAAAAGCGGCGGGCCATGCCCAGATCATGGGGGCGGCGGCCCGGTCTTCCCCCCCTCGGCCCGGTTGCCCGTGGCACTGCCTGCCACGCCCCGATGGGCATACAGCCCAGACCCTGGCCGCGCCGGCCTCCCCCCAGCCGGCGCGGCCCTTTCGTCTCATTCGGCCGCCATCGCCCAGCCCGGTTGCCCGGCCAGCGGCTGCCAGTTGGCGACCAGCTGCTGCACCAGGCCGGCCAGGGCCGCGCGCAGCCGCACGGCCCCGGCGGTGAGGATCAGCCGCTGCGCATCCAGATAAAGGCTGCGGCACAGCTCGATCTGCACGGCGTGGATGCCGGTGGCGGGCCGGCCATGATGCTGGGTGGTATGGCCGCCGGCATAGGGATGGTTGCGCGCCACCCGCCAGCCGGCGCGGCGAAAATGATCCTCGATCGCGGCCATGATGGCGGGGCTGGCGCTCTGGCCATGGCAATCGCCCAGCACGATCTGTGGCGGGCGGGGGCCCTGCGGCTGCGGCATGGAATGGATGTCGATCAGCAGCGCCGCACCATGCGCCGCGCGCGCCGCCAGCAGCTGGCCGGCGATCAGCGCGTGCCACGGCCGGTGGTAGCTGGCCAGCCGCTGTTCGGCTTCGGCAGCGGCCAGCCGGCGGGCATAGATTTCCTGCCCCTGCGCCGCCAGCCGCGGGATCACGCCCAGGCCGGCCGCGACGCGCGGGCCTGGTGTGGCCGGCACGCCCAGCGGGCCATCGAACAGGGCGAGATCAAGTTCGTCTTCGGCGCGGTTGAGATCGAGCCAGCTGCGGGCATGGGTGGCAGCCAGCACCGGCACGCCGGCAATGCCGTCCAGCAGCGCGTCCACCAGCCCGTCCTCGGCCCGCCGCAGATCGGCCAGCGGCAACCGGGAGGCGGCCAGGAAGCTGGCAGGATAATGGCGCCCGCTGTGTGGTGAGGTGATGAACAGCGGCCAGCGGCCATCGATGTCGCCGGTCAGGCGCCAGGGCGGCGGGCTATGGGTGCGCAGGGCCATTGCCATCCTGCTATGCCCAAAGCCGGGCCAGGGCAACGCCGGGCGTTTGACGCAGGGCGCGGGCGCAAACGGGCTTGCCAAGCCCGGCATCTGCCACTAACACGCGCTCTCCCGTGGACGCGTAGCTCAGTGGTAGAGCACTGTGTTGACATCGCAGGGGTCGCAGGTTCAATCCCTGCCGCGTCCACCATTTTGCCAGCTCGGCACCTTCCTCTGGCCGCAGATGATCGGCTGGGCGTTGCAGACCGCTTCCCCTGTCGCCGGGCTTGGCCTATGGCCGGCACCATGAACGGACCCGCCCGACTTGCCCACAATGGCGCGATGCTTGCCCATCGCTTCCGGCCCGGTCGTGGCCCGCTGATCGTGTTTCTGCCCGGCTACATGAGCGACATGACCGGCACCAAGGCGGTGGCGCTGGCCGATTGGACGAAGGGTGCGGGCCAGGCCTGGCTGCGCCTTGACTATAGCGGCTGCGGGGCCAGCAGCGGCGATTTCCTGGATGGCAGCATCGGCCGCTGGACGGATGATGTGCTGGCGCTGATCGATCATGTCTGGCCCACCGGCCCGGTGGTGCTGGTGGGATCATCGATCGGCGGCTGGATCGCGCTGCTGGCCGGCTTGCGCCTCAGGGATCGGCTGGCCGGGCTGGTGGGGGTGGCCGCCGCGCCCGATTTCACCAGCTGGGGCCTGAAGATCGGCGAGGCCGATCGCCATCGCCTGGCCGAAGACGGGTTTTTCACCCGTCCGTCCGATTATGGCGAACCCTATCGCTATTCGCGCGCGCTGATCGATGATGCGCCCCGGCATCTGCTGCTGGATGGCCAGATCGGCATCAAGGCGCCGGTGCGGCTGCTGCATGGCATGGCCGATACGGCGGTGCCGTGGCGGCTGTCGCTCGACATCGCGGCGCGCATCATTGGCGATGATGTTCAGGTGCGGCTCATCAAGGATGGCGATCATCGCCTCAGCCGCGAGGCGGATCTTGCGGCGCTGATCGCCACCATCGGGGATCTGGTGTGAAACCCTGGCCTGCCCTGTTGCTGCTGGCCGCTGCCCCGGTGCAGGCGGCGCCATCGGACCCCACCCGCTATGCCGCCTGCATCCAGCTGGCCGGCAAGGATCCGGCGCGGGCGTTGCAGATGGCGCATGGCTGGCGGCTGGAAGGCGGCGGCGTGGCGGCGCGCCATTGCCTGGCCGTGGCCCAGATGCGCGCCGGCCACCATGGTGCCGCGCTGCAAAGTTACGAGGCCGCCGGCCTGGCCAGCGAGGCAGCGCGCGACAGCCAGACGGTGCCATTGTGGCGGCAGGCCGCCGAAGCTGCCATGATCGCCGGCCGGCCCGCCGATGCGCTGCGCTTCCTGGATCACGCGCTGGCGCGGGCGGCGGGCAGCGAATTGTCACCCCGCGCCGAGGCCGACCTGCTTGCGCTGCGGGCCGAGGTGCAGGTGGAACTGGGCCGGCCGGCCCCGGCGCTGGCCGATCTGGCCCGCGCCACCAGCCTGTCCCCGGATTTCTTCATGGCCTGGCTGCTCAAGGCAACACTGGCGCGGCGCGGCGGCGATCTGGCGACGGCCGAGGCCGCGCTGGTGAAGGCCGCCGATCTGGCGCCGCAATCGCCCGATGTGGAACTGGAAGCCGGCAATCTGGCCGCCGCCAAGGGCAACATGACGCTGGCGCGCCAGGCCTGGGAAGCCGCCGCGGCCGACGGGCTGGGCACGCCGGCCGGCCAGGCCGCATCGGCGGCACTGGGCCGCATCGCGCCCGTCCTGCCGGAAAAGCCGCTGACGGGGGAGCGCATGCCTGCTACACCGCGCTGATGGCCCGATCCGATTTCATCTTTGTCTGGCACCAGCGCGCCCGCTATGCCGAGGTTGATGCCCAGGCCGTGGTGTTCAACAGCCGCTATCTGGAATATTTCGATATCGGCATCACCGAATATTTCCGCGCCGTCGGCCTCTATCCGCAGCCCAATCTGAAGGGTGCGCCCGAACTGCATGTGGTCAAGGCCGAAGTGACCTATCACGCCCCGGTGCTGCTGGACGAGATGATGGCGATCTGCGTGCGCTGCCAGAAGATCGGCCGCACCTCCCTCACATTTGCCTTCGAGGTGCACGGGGGCGATGGTGACGATCTGCGGGCCAGCGGGATCGAGGTTTCGGTGCATGTCGATGAACCGCGCGGCCGGCCCACCCCGGTGCCCGCGGCCGTGGTGGCGCTGTTTGAAGCCTTTGAAGGCAGGACGCTGAAATGAAATATCTCCACACCATGATCCGCGTGTCGGATGTGGCGGAAACCCTGCGCTTCTTCGCGCTGCTCGGCCTGAAGGAGCTGCGCCGGCACGACAACGAAGCCGGCCGCTTCACCCTGATCTTCCTGGCCGCGCCGGGCGACGAGGGCGCCCAGATCGAGCTGACCCACAATTGGGACGAGGCGGGCTATGCCGGCGGGCGCAATTTCGGCCATGTCGCCTATGCGGTGGACGATATCTATGCCAGCTGCCAGCGCCTCATGGATGGCGGCGTGGTGATCAACCGGCCGCCGCGCGATGGCCGCATGGCGTTCGTGAAATCGCCGGACGGGATTTCGGTGGAATTGTTGCAGGCCGGCCCCGCCTTGCCGCCGGCGCAGCCCTGGGCATCCATGCCCAATATCGGGAGCTGGTGAGATGCTGGAGGTGGTGGGCGTTCCGGTGTTGTCAGACAATTATGTCTGGCTGGCCCATGATGCGGCATCGGGGGAAACGGCGGTGATCGATCCGGCCGTGGCCGGCCCGGTGCTGGCGGCGGCGACCAGCCGCGGCTGGCGCATCACCCAGATATTGAACACCCACTGGCATCCCGATCATGTGGGCGGCAATGAAGATATCGTGGCTGCCACCGGCGCCAGCGTCACCGGCCCGGCCGGGGAGGCGGCCAAAATTCCCCATATTTCGCGGGCGGTGGTGGAAGGCGACACGGTGGCCATCGGCAGCCAGACCGGGCGGGTGATCGATTGCCCGGCCCACACCGCCGGCCACAATGCCTATGCCTTTGCAGGCGCGCTGTTCTGCGGCGACACATTGTTTGCCATGGGCTGCGGCCGGCTGTTTGAGGGCACCGCCGAACAGATGCACGCGGCATTGGCCAAGTTCATGGCGCTGCCGCCACGCACGCTGGTCTATTGCGCGCATGAATATACCCAGTCCAACGCGCGCTTTGCCGTGACGGTGGAGCCGGACAACGCGGCGCTGTTGAAGCGGGTGGAGGCGGTGGACCGGCTGCGCGCCCGCGGCGAGCCCACCGTGCCGTTCAGCCTGGCGATGGAGGCCGCCACCAACCCGTTCGTGCGCGCCGGCAGCGTGGCCGAACTGGCCCGCCGCCGTGCCGCCAAGGACAATTTTCGCGGATGAGCCGTTCAGCCTGTATACAGGCAGCGGCCGGCAACAATCGGCCATGATGCGATCCCTGTTCCTGCTCGCCGCGCTGCTGGCCGCCGCTCCGGCGCTGGCCGATGATGCCGCCCCGGCCAAGCCGACAGTGCAATCCTGCCTGCACACCCGCAGCATCCAGCAGGCCCAGGCCGGCCATGATCAGCACTGGTATGTGCGGATGCGCGACGGCAGCTGGTGGCGCAACAAGATGGAATGCCCAGGTCTCGCCCCGCGCCGCGCCTTGGTGCACAACAGCCCGATCGGCAGCCAGTGCCGGGGCGACATCGTGCAGGTGGTGGATTTCACCATGGGCGGCATCAATTTCGGCGGCTGCGGCCTTGCCGATTGGGAACGGGTGGATGGCCCGCCCGCCAAGGCCGCCAAGAAGGCCGATTGATCCGGTTCAGCAGCAGGTGCCGGGTTTTGCTGCCGGCGTCATCGCCGTCAGCGCTTCCAGGGACGGGCTTTGGCCATAGGTGCGCGCCTGCGCCATGGTGTGGAACGCTTCCCACACCTCGCCCTGCGGATCGCTGGTCCAGCTTTTTTCGGAAACGGCATAACAGCAGCTGGTCTCGCCTTGCGCCAGCACCGGGCGGTCGGCGGCGGCGATTCGGGCTGTCACCTCGGCCAGCTCCTCCGGCGTTTCGGCCTGGATGCCCAGATGCTCGATCCCCGGCGCGGCATGGCCCTGGCTGATGGCGAAATTCACCCGCGGATCATCCAGCATCCACTTGGCATAATCATCCCGCACCAGGGTGGGCGCGCTGCCGAACAGCGCCGAATAAAAGGCGATGGACTGGCCCAGATCGGTCACGCCGACATGCACATGCAAACGCTTCATGCGGCTGCTCCTTCAGGGGTTGCGCGCGGCCAGCCGCGCCTGGATCGCATCCCAGATGCGCGCCGGGGTGTTGGTGCCGTTGAACCGGTCGATGGCGCGGATGCCGGTGGGGGAGGTGACGTTGATTTCGGTGAGACAGCCGCCGATCACGTCGATCCCCACAAAGATGAGGCCGCGCCGTTTCAGCTCCGGCCCCAGCCGGGCGCAGATTTCCTGTTCGCGTGGGCTCAGTTCGGTTGGCTGGGCGCTGCCGCCGGCGGCGAGGTTTGAGCGGATCTCGCCCTTTTTCGGCAGGCGGTTGATCGCGCCAGCCGGTTCGCCATCCACCAGCACGATGCGCTTGTCCCCTTCCGCCACCGCGGGCAGGAAGGCCTGCACCATGAAGGGTTCGCGCCACACGCTGCCGAACAATTCCACCAGCGCCGGCAGATTGCCATCGGCCTTGTCGATCAGGAACACCGCGGTGCCGGCATTGCCATACAGCGGCTTGACGACGATCGCGCCGTGGCGGGCGCGAAAATCCATCGCCTCTTCAAGGCTTTTCGTCACCAGCGTTGGCGGCATCAGATCGGGAAAGCGCAGCACGAACAATTTTTCCGGCGCGTTGCGCACTTCGGCCGGATCGTTCACCACCAGCACCTTGTGCTGCACCTGCTCCAGCAGGTGGGTGGCGGTGATATAGCCCATGTCGAACGGCGGATCCTGCCGCATCAGCACCACATCGGCGTCATCGGCCAGATCGATGCTGCGTGCCTCCCCCAGCCATTCGAAATGCGCGCCGGCCTGGTTCATCACCTTGAGCGGCCGCGCCATGCTGCGCACCCGGCCGTTTTCGGCCGATAGATCGCCCGCCAGATAATGCACCAGCGTGGCGCCGCGCGCCTGCGCCTCCAGCATCAGGGCAAAGCTGGAATCGCCGGAAATGTTGATGGTCTCGATGGGATCCATCTGAACCGCGACGCGCAGGGTCATGGGCTGGCTTTTCCGTTAGGAATCAGAGCGGGCAAGGGTGGCGAGCATGATGCGGATGCGCTGCATCAACGCCGGATCATGGGTGGTTTCCAGCATCGCGGTCAGGCTGGCGCGGGCCGCGCCCAGCCGGCCGATGCGCTGTTCCAGCTGGGCGCGTTCCCACCACAGCGCCGACAGCCGCGGGGCCATCATCGTCATGCGTTCATACAGGGTGAGCGCGCGCAGCACCTGGCCGCCCAGCCGCGCCCGGCTGGCCTGGTTCGATACCAGCCGCACCAGCATCTGCCGGTTGCTCATCACCGGGTAACGGCCACCCACCGGCACGCTGCCGCCGGCGCGGGCAATATCGGCCGCGCGGGCCGGATCAACGATGCTGCCATGATCGAACGGATCGATCAGCACCGGGGTGCCACTGCCATGCAATTGCACCAGCACATGGCCGGGCAGGGCCAGCGAATCGGCGCGCCAGCCGATGCGCCGGCACAGCGCGACATACAGGATCGACAGGCTGATCGGCAGGCCCAGCCCGCGTTCTGCCACCGCCACCAGATCGGCATTCAACGGGTTTTCATAATCGCGCGTGTCGCCGGACAGGCCGGCTTCGCCGGCGATCAGCCCGGCCAGCTTCAGCGCCCGGCCCCTGGCGGTGGCCGGCGCGATATCGCGTTGCAGGGTGACGGCCCAGCCCGATACCAGCCGGCGCAGCCGGGCGGCATCGGCGCGCGGCCGATCGGCCAGCGCCAGTGCGATACCGGCTTCGATCAGATCGATATCGGCATCATCCATCAGCCCGATCGTGGCCAGTTCCATCGTCATTCATCCTGCCAGATGGCAATCAGGTGATGCGGCAGGGCCCAGGGCCTGATCACCACCGCGTCGTGCCGCAACGCCGCGCCGGGCCAGCCATAACGCGGGGCCAGCCAGCGCGCCGCTGCCTGGCAGCGCCGCTGTGCGGCAGGATGCAACGCCGCCAGCCCGGAGTCGAGCGTGGGCCGCGCCTTCACCTCCACAAACACCAGCGCATCGGCCGTTCGCATCACCAGATCAATCTCGCCACCCGGTGTCTGCACCCGGCGGCCGAGCAGGCGATAGCCCTTTGCGATCAACCAGATGGCGGCAATCTGTTCGGCCCGCCGTCCCCAGCGCTCGCGGGCGCGGCGATCAGCCATGCTTCAACGCCAGCGCCCGGGCATAGACCGCGCTGCGCGGCAGGCCCAGCGCCTGCGCCACATCACGGGCGGCGTCCTTCACGCTCTGGCTGGCCATGGCGGTGCGCAGCGCCGAATCGATATCGGCGGCATCGGGCGCGGCCGGCGGCAGCGGCGGGCCCACCAGCACGACCAGCTCGCCCTTGGGTGGCGCATCGGCCCAGCGCCCTGCCAGATCGGCCAACGGGCCGGTCACCATCTCTTCAAAGCGCTTGGTAAGCTCGCGGCCCACGGCGGCCGGCCGGTTGCCCAGCCCGGCCAGCAGATCGGCCAGGCAGGCGGCCAGGCGCGGGCCCGATTCGTAAAAGGCCAGGGTGGCCGGCACGGCGGCCAGTTCGGCAATGGCGCTGGCCCGCGCCCCCGCCCTGGCCGGCAGGAAACCGGCAAACAAAAAGCGATCGGTGGGCAGGCCGGCGATGGACAGCGCCGCGATCACCGCCGACGGGCCAGGCACGGTGATCACATTCACCCCGGCAGCACGGGCATCGGCCACCAGCCGATAGCCCGGATCGGAAATCAGGGGCGTGCCGGCATCCGATACCAATGCCACCGGCCCGGCCAGCGCTTCGGCGATCAGGCCGGGGCGCACGCTGGCGGCGACATGATCATGATAGGGTGTCAGCCGCGCCTTGATGCCGAAATGCCCCAGCAGCTTGCCCGTCACCCGCGTATCCTCGCAGGCAATCCGGCTGGCGCAGCGCAGCACCATCAGGGCGCGGCTGCTGATGTCGCCCAGATTGCCGATCGGGGTGGCAACGATGTAAAGGCCGGGGGGCAGGCCGGCAGCGTCTGGCGGATGGGAAGTTGAATCGTGCACCACAGCATCAAGAGCGTGAAGCGGCGCGGCTGGCAAGCCTTGCGCCCGGCCCTGATCGGCCTGGGCCTGCTGGTGGCGGCCTGTTCGGCCCCGAAAAAGGCCCCGCCGGTGGTGGCGCCGCCGCCGCCGCCGGTGGTGGCGGCACCGCGGCCGGCGCCGCTGCCCGAAGCCCGGTTGAACAAGGTGGCGCTGCTGGTGCCGCTGTCGGGCGCCAATGCCGCGCTGGGCGAATCGATCGCCAACGCGGCGGCCATGGCCATGGCCGATCTGGGCAAGCCGCAGGTGCAACTGCTCACCTACGACAGCGCCAATGGCGCGGGCGAGGCGGCGGCCAGGGCCATGGCCGATGGCGCCGGGCTGATCCTGGGCCCGCTGCTGGGCAGCGAGGTGCCGGCGGTGCAGGCGGCGGTGGCCGGCCGGCCGGTGCCGATCCTGTCCTTTTCCAACGATGCGGCGGTGGCGAACGGCAATGTCTTTGTGCTGGGCTTCCAGCCGGGGCAGGCGGTTGCCCGCGTGGTCGGCTATGCCCGGATGCGCGGGGTTGAACGCTTTGCCGCGCTGGTGCCGCAGGGTGTCTACGGCCAGCGCGCGCAGCTGGCGTTCGTGAAGGCCGTGAACGATGCCGGCGGCCGCTCCACCGCGGTGGTGCCCTACACGCGCGAACCGGCGAAATTGCTGGCCGCCGCCCGGCAGGTGACCAATTATGATGCCCGCGTGCGCGCCAGCGGCAAGCCGATGATCCGCCCCGATGGCACGGTGGCGCGGGTGGCCGGCGCGCTGGCCCCGGTGCCGTTCCAGGCGCTGCTGGTCGCCGATTCGGGCGCGGCGGCGGCGCGATTCCTGCAACCGCTGTCGCGCTTTGGTGCCGGGCCGGGGCAGGTGGTGATCCTGGGCACCGAATTGTGGAACAACGAACCCGGCCTGGCCGCCGTGCCGGCGCTCAAGGGCGCGATCTATGCCACCGTGCCCGATGGCCGCTTCAACGGCCTGGCCGCCCGCTATCGCGCCAAACATGGCGGCAACCCGTCGCGCCTGGCGTCGCTGGGTTATGATGCGGTGCTGCTGGCCCATGGCCTGGCGGCGCGCTGGCCGTTTGGCCAGCCCTTTCCGCGCGCCGCCCTGCTGGCCCGCGATGGCTTTGCCGGCATCGATGGTGCCTTCCGCTTCACCGCCAGCGGCGTGGTGGAACGCGGGCTGGAGGTGGATCAGCTGGGCACTGGCACCGTTTCGCCCGCGCCGGCGAGTTTCTGATGGCAAAATCCTCCCCCTCTGGGGGGAGGCGCCGAGCAACGCGAGGCGGAGGGGGCGGTGCGAGCCGTCCTGAAAAGCCCCCTCCGCCCTTCGGGCACCTCCCCCGGAGGGGGAGGATGTCAGCGCGCAATCTCGGCCAGCACGGCGTTGGCCAGCGGCCAGCCGGTGGGCGTCAGGCGGATGCCGGCAGGGCTGATGTGCAGCAGCCCCTGATCGGCCAGCCGCTGCGCCTTGCCCATGTCCACCGCCTCGGCCAGGGGCATCCCGGCGCGGGCGGCAAAGCGCGCCGCATCCAGCCCTTCGGCCAGGCGCAGCCCCATCACCAGCGCTTCGGTGGCGCGTTCGGGCACGGTCAGGGCGGTTTCGCTGTCCATGCCGTGCCCGCTGTCTTGCACGCCGGCCAGCCAGGCTTCGGGCTTCTTGCGCCGCAGCGTTGCCACCCCATCGCGCCGGCCATGCGCGCCCGGCCCGATGCCGGCATAATCGCCATAGCGCCAATAGGCGAGATTGTGCCGGCTCTCCAGCCCCGGCGCGGCATGGTTGGAGATTTCATAGGCCGGCAGGCCCGCCGCTGCCGTGATCGCCTGGGTCATGGCGAACAGATCGGCGCTGGTCTCCTCGTCGGGCATCACCAGCCGGCCGCGGGCGTGCAGGGCGGCAAAGCGGGTGCCGGGCTCGATGGTGAGCTGATAGAGCGACAGGTGCGTGGTGCCAAAGCCCAGCGCGCGGGCAAGTTCGGCGTCCCAGGCCTCGCGCGTCATCCCCGGCCGGTCATAGATGAGGTCGAAACTGACGCGGCCGAACGTCGCCTGCGCCACCTCCAGCGCGGCCAGCGCGGCGGCAACATCGTGCGGGCGGCCCAGCAGGCGCAGCGCGGCATCATCCAGCGCCTGCACGCCCAGCGACAGGCGGTTGACGCCGGCGGCGGCAAAGCCGGCAAAGCGCCCGGCCTCCACGCTGGACGGGTTGGCTTCCAGCGTGATCTCCAGATCGGGTTCGGGGCGCCAGTGTTGCTGCGCGGCCTCGATGATGGCCGCCACCGTGGCCGGCGGCATCAGGCTGGGGGTGCCGCCGCCAAAGAAGATGCTGGCCAGCCGGCGGCCAGGCAGGCGCGCGGCTTCATGCGCCAGATCGGCCAGCAGCGCCGCCTGCCACGCGGCCTGGTCCACGGTTTCGCGCACATGGCTGTTGAAATCGCAATAGGGGCATTTGGTGACGCAGAACGGCCAGTGGACATAGAGGGCCACACTCCCCTCCCCTTC
>JAGWWF010000023.1 GCA_018970445.1 Alphaproteobacteria bacterium
TGCCACTTCCCCACCCCCGACCCCTCCCCTGAAGGGGAGGGGAGTTGACTTCAAACCGCCTCCGCGCCGCGCGCGATGGCCACAACCCCGGTGCGGGCAACCTCCACCAGGCCGACCTCCCGCATCAGGGCGATGAACTGGTTCACCTTGTCGGTGGAGCCGGACACTTCGAACACGAAGCTGGCGGTGCTGGTATCGACCGGCCGGGCGCGGAAGATATCGGCCAGGCGCAGCGCCTCCACCCGCTTGTCGCCCACGCCGGCCACCTTCACCAGCGCCATCTCGCGTTCCACATGCGGGCCCCAATCGGTGAGATCGACCACCTTGTGCACCGGCACGAGCCGATCCAGCTGCGCCATGATCTGATCGATCACCGGCGGCGGGCCGTTGGTGACCAGCGTGATGCGGCTGACCTCGTGATTGTCGGACACGTCGGCCACCGTGAGACTTTCGATATTGTAGCCGCGCGCCGAGAACAGGCCGACGATGCGGGCGAGCACGCCGGCCTCGTTGTCGACCAGGATCGACAGCGTGTGCCGTTCGGAGGGGAGATGTTTCATGATAGGTACTTCTTAGCATCCGAGTGTCTTTTGCTCACACCAATCGCTTGCCTAACAGCATCAACGAAAGTTGTTCTGAGATTTGCGTATTTTACGCTCCCGCCTGCTTGTAAATCCGCGCTTTTGAGAGCCGCCTGATCAGCAACAACTTGCTCAATCATCTGTTGAACAATCCTCGGCGCCTCCGCTTTCGGATTGGGAAAAATGAAAGCTGACTGATCGTATAGGCAAATAAGTTCATTACCAATAGAAGTTGCTCGATCTGAACGCGATTGCCGATCTAACTGTAAGTTGTAGAGTTCAACCACTCCAGGTAAGACCTTAAGAACTTCAGCGCCCCAACGTGCAACATCGCTCGCGTAAGCAACGCCGTGCTGACGATCGGCATTCTTGGCGCTCTTGCCTGCATTCCAAGCTGAAATGGCCGCCGCAAAAGCGGCCACAATAGCTGAGATTGCGGGCGCAAACTTAAGAGGCTCCTCCAAGATCACACCAGCGCCTTCGCATCATCATCCGCCGGGCCGACTTCGTCCGCCGCGCTCAGGATCATGTCGGTGTGCGCCGCGCCGGATGGGATCATCGGGAAGCAGTTGGCCAGCTTGGCCACGCGGCAATCCACCACCACCGGGCCGGGGTGATCCAGCATGGCCTGGATGCCGGCATCCAGATCGTCCGGCCCTTCGATGGTGATGCCCTTCCAGCCATAGGCTTCGGCGAGTTTCACGAAATCCGGCAGCGAATCGGAATAGCTCTCGCTGTAGCGGCTGCCGTGGTTCAGTTCCTGCCACTGGCGCACCATGCCCATATATTCATTGTTGATGATGAAGATCTTCACCGGCAGCCGATATTGGGTGGCCGTGCCCAGTTCCTGGATGTTCATCTGGATGCTGGCTTCGCCGGCGATATCGATCACCAGCGCGCCCGGAAACGCCAGTTGCGCGCCGATGGCGGCCGGCAGGCCATAGCCCATGGTGCCCAGCCCGCCGCTGGTCAGCCACTTGTTGGGTTCGTGGAAGCCGAAATGCTGCGCCGCCCACATCTGGTGCTGGCCCACCTCGGTGGAGATGATCGGCTTCTTCGTGCGTGTCATCTCATAGAGGCGCTGGATCGCCTTTTGCGGCAGCAGCGAATCGCCCTTCTGTTCGAAACCGAAGCTGTTGCGCGCGCGCCAGCCCTTGATCTGCTCCCACCAGGCCGTCTGGTCAGCCGCGCGGTGCCCGCGGGCGCGCCACAGCTTCAGCATGTCTTCCAGCACGCTGCCGACATCGCCCTGGATGGCCAGATCCACCCGCACCGTCTTGTTGAAGCTGGAGCGATCGATATCGACATGGATCTTCTTCGAATGCGGCGAGAACGCATCCAGCCGGCCGGTGACGCGATCATCGAAGCGCGCGCCCAGGCAGACCATCAGATCACAGCGGTTCATCGCCATGTTGGCTTCGTAACTGCCGTGCATGCCCAGCATGCCCAGAAACTGCGGATGATCATCGGGCACGCTGCCCAGGCCCATCAGCGTGGACGTGACCGGCGCGCCACAGGCCTTGGCCAGTTCGCGCAGCAGCTGGCTCGCCACCGGGCCGCTGTTGATGATGCCGCCGCCGGTATACAGGATCGGGCGTTCGGCCGCGGCCAGCATGTCCACCGCCGCTTCGATGGCGGCCAGATCACCCTTCACCTGCGGCTTGTACGTCTTGTGGGTGATGGCGCCGGGCTTGGTGTAGCGTGCCTTCATGATCTGCACATCCTTGGGGATGTCGATCACCACCGGGCCGGGGCGGCCGGAACGGGCGATGTAGAAGGCCTCGTGCAGCACCGGGCCGAGCCTTGCCGTCTCCTTCACCAGGTAATTATGCTTGGAACAATGGCGGGTGATGCCCACCGTGTCGCATTCCTGGAAGGCATCGGTGCCGATCAGATGCGTGGGCACCTGGCCGGTGATCACCACCAGCGGCACCGAATCCATCAGCGCATCGGTGATGCCCGTCACCGCATTGGTGGCGCCGGGGCCGGAGGTGACGAGCACCACACCCACCTTGCCGCTGGCCCGGGCATAGCCTTCGGCGGCGTGGACAGCCGCCTGTTCGTGGCGCACCAGGATGTGGCGGATGCGGTTCTGCTGGAACAGCGCGTCATAGATCGGCAGCACCGCGCCGCCCGGATAGCCGAAGATCACTTCGACACCCAGATCGATCAATGCCTGCACCGTGATGTCGGCGCCGGTGATCTCCGTGCCCATGGCCTTGTTCCACAGCAAATCGCGCCGCCGGAATTGGCGGTCGGCTGCTGTTACGGGATGGAAATTTGCCGGTCAACCCCCAACGGCGCAATTTTCATGCGCAAAGATGGTTCAGGAAACAACTTCCTGCAAGCCGTTGCGGCGGCCAAAGGCCAGCGCCAGGGCCAGCACGCCAACGGCCACCGCCACCAGCGGGGCGGGCATTTCCGGCTCGGCCGGGGCGTTCGCCTTGGGCAGGGCGGCGGGATCGCAGCCACCAACGCTGTCGAAACAGGCGCTGGGCTGCTGGGCCGGGCTGTTTATCATCACGGTCGCCGCCGCCGGAGCCACCGCCGTGGCCCCGATCAACATCAGCAAGGCAAATTTTGTCGTGCGCATGAGTCCCCCTGAATGCTGCACTGCATCATAGCGGCCCTTGATGACAGGCATGTGAACCCGGCGCGGGTGTCACAGCCTTGTTTCAAGGGCTTGCCCTGTGGATGTCCGGGCCCCACCCCGCTCCACAAATTGCAAAGCAACATGTCAGTGCTCGCGCATGTACGCAGGTGCGTCAATACGCGATGCAGCGCATAGGGCGGGCCGGTGGCGGATTCCGGCGAAGCGAGCGATTCAGGCGGTGAGCAGCAGGCGGCGGCGACGCAGGCTGGCGCCGACCAGGCCGAATCCGGCGATCAGCAGCATCCAGCTGGCCGGTTCGGGCACGATCACGCCGCTGCCCTGATAGGTGCCCAGGTGCACTTCATCCTGCATGGTGTAGTTGTTGGCCACCACGCTGCCTTCCATCAGCTTGGCCTGCACATTGGCCAGCGGGGCCAGCAGCGAGCCGTGGAACATGCGATCGATGGTGATGCTGGTGGCATCGACGAAGTTCCAGATCACCTGCTGGTTGTGGGCGCGGGCGTTGTTGATGAAGTTTGTAGTGATGGTGAGACTGGTGTTGCCGATGTTGCGCACATTGATCACCACCGGCAGCGTGGTGTTGGGGAAATTATAGCTGAATTCCTGCTTGTTGAAGAAGCTGGGGCCGTTGATTTCGAATAGCGCGAAGCCGGCGCCATTGTTGACCGCGTTGAAGAACGCCGTCTGGTTCTGGCCGGTGACGCTGATGCTGCTGGGGTTGCTGGCGATCGTCAGGCTGGCCAGCGTGTTGGACAGGGCCCGCACATTGGCCGACAGGATCGCCGCTTCGCTGGTGATCGCCGGGGCCGCCGGGGCACCCGGCACGATCGGCGCCGGCACGACATTGTTGAAGCTGTAAAGGCTGTTGAAGCTGCCGCCGTTGGCATTGCCGCTGATGCTGCCGCCGGCATAGACGAAGACGCCGCTGCTGCCATTGAAATTGCTGATGCTGCCGCCGGCCTTGATCGTGCTGTTGCCGCCGGCATTGCCCTGGCCGATGTTGCCGGCGACCGAGACCGACTGGTTGTTGCTGCCCGAAAGCTGCCCAAGATTGCCGCCGATGGTGGCATTGCCGCCACTGCCAAAGCCCAGATTGCCGACATTGCCGCGCACCGAAACGCTGGTGTTCTGGCCGCCGTTGATGTTGCCATTCACGCTGCCGCCGACGCGCAGCGTGACATTGTCCGACAGGTTGACGCCATTTTGCAGCGATCCGGTCACGTTCAGCGTGGTGCCGGCACCGACATTCAGATTGTTGGTGACATCGCCGCCGATGCGGGCGGTGCCGCCGGTGCTGTTGAAATTGATGCCCGGCACATTGCCCTGGATGGCCACGCCATAGACATTCTGGCCACCGAAATCGCCCACACGGGGGCCGCCGGCACCATTGGCACCGTTGTTGATGTTGAGATTTTGCGCGACATTGCCGCCCACCGACAGCGTGGCACGGGCCGAGGCGGTGAAGCGCTGGCCGTTGGCGCTGCTGCCGATGCCGATCTGGGAGGAACTGCCCGACACGTTGCGGCCGACGAATGCCTTGCCCTCCACCTCGCCGCCCTGGATGGTGAGATCGTTGAGAACGATCAGATTGAGTTCACGCATGGCCTGCAGGCCGGCCAGTGCCTGATTGACCGCCGCCGCCGGCGTGGCCAGCAGCGTGGTGGAGATGAGCAACCCGATGGACAGATGACGATGCATGGCCAGACCCTTTGTGCCGGCCCCTCTGCCAGCCTCCATGTTCCGCCTGCTAGCCGGGCAGGCAGATGAATTAAAGACTAATTTAACATTAATTCATGGCGCTTGCAAATCTTTGCATTCGGGCCGTCGTCAGGCCAGATCCGGCCGCACCCAACCGGCAAGCTGGTTGCGCGCCCAGGTCTGTTGCCGCTTCTGATAGTGGCGTGTGGCGGCCAGCGCCGCCGCCATGGCCGCCGCCAGATCGCATCGCCCGGCCAGGTGGGCGGCCAGTTGCGGCACCGCCAGCGCCTTCATCACCGGCGCATCCGCCGGCAGCCGGCGCGCCAGCAGCGCCGCCACTTCGGCCAGCGCGCCCTGCGCCAGCATCGCCTCCAGCCGGGCTGCGGCGCGGGCATTCAGCTCGGCGCGCGGCCGATCGGCCACCAGCCCCTGCACCGCCGCTTCGCCCAGGCCGCCCGCGCGCTGCTGCTGCCAATCGGCCAAGGTGCGGCCGGTCGAACGCACCACCTCCAGCGCGCGCAGCGTGCGCTGGCGATCGGCCGGCATCAGGCGGGCGGCGGCGGCGGGGTCTTCGCGTTCCAGCGCGGCGCGGGCCGCGGCTGTATCCAGTGTGCGCACACTGGCTCGCACCGCTTCGTCGATGGCCGGCACCGGGGCCAGGCCGTGGATCAGCGCGGCCAGATACAGGCCGGTGCCGCCCACGATGATCGGGTGGCGGCCGGCGGCGCGCACCGTTGCAATCGCGTCGCTGGCCATCGCCGCCCAGCGCGCTGCGCTGCACACATCATCACCGGCCAGCACGCCATAAAGATGGTGCGGCACGGCGGCCAGATCATCCGGGCCGGGCCGGGCGGTGACGATGGCCAGATCGGCATACAGCTGGCTGGCATCGGCATTGATGATGCTGCCACCCACCCGGCGCGCCAGGGCGATCGCCAATGCAGACTTGCCGCCGGCCGTTGGCCCTGTCAGGACGGTGATCCGCCGGGGATCAAGGACAATGTCGGACGCGCTCATCATCACTCTGGTTGCCGAAGGCGCCTTGTCGCCCGGCGACGTGTCGGCGGCAAGCGATGTCGTGCGCGGGATCGGGGCGCAGGTGCTGGCGCAAAGCTGGCTGGAAGCCGGCGACGCGTTCGATATACTCGCTCGTGGCGATGGCCCCGCGGTGCGTGCCGCGCTGGAAGAGGCGCTGCCGGCGGTGGACGTGGTGGTGCAATCGGGCAGCAGCCCCCGCCGCAAACGCCTGATCGTGGCCGACATGGATTCCACCATGATCGCCTGCGAATGCATCGACGAACTGGCCGATTATGCCGGCGTGAAGGCGCAGGTGGCGGCCGTGACCGAGGCGGCGATGCGGGGCGAGCTGGACTTTGCCGGCGCGCTGAAGGCCCGGGTGGCGCTGCTCAAGGGGCTGCCGGTGGCCACGCTGGCCGAATGCCTGCGCGACCGGGTGCGGCTGAACCCCGGCGCGCGGCCGTTGGTGCAGACGATGGCGGCCCACGGCGCGCGCTCGCTGCTGGTTTCGGGCGGCTTCATGGATTTTGCCGTGCCGGTCGCCCGCCAGATCGGCTTTGCCCGCGCCATCGCCAACCGGCTGGATCGCGATGGCGGTCATCTGGCCGGCACCGTGGCCGATCCGATCGTGGATGCCGCCGCCAAGCAGGCCCTGCTGGCCGCCGATGGCACGCCCCTGAACGCGGTGCTGGCCGTGGGCGATGGCGCCAACGACATTCCGATGATCACGGCGGCCAGTGCCGGTGGCGGCCTGGGCATCGCCTATCACGCCAAGCCGAAAACCGCCCTGGCGGCACAGGCGCATGTGCGCCACGGCGACCTGACCGTGCTGCTGCGCGCGCAGGGCTATGTGCGCAGCGACTGGCAGCCATGACCGCCAGCCCCTTGGCGGCCGCCGCGTGCGCGCTACACTTGGGCAACCAGGGAGCGCGCCATGACCCGTTTCACCCTCGCAGCCATTGGCCATGTCGATGGCGGACGCACCGCGGCCATCGATGATGACTGGGGCGCCAGCCGCGCCACCATCCGGCTTGATCCGGGCCGGTTCGACGCCGAGGCGCTGCTTGGCCTGGACGGCTTCAGCCATGCCGAGGTGATCTTCCTGTTCGACCGGGTGGGCGAGGACGAGATCACCACCGGCGCCCGCCATCCGCGCGGCAACACGGACTGGCCGCGCGTGGGGATATTTGCCCAGCGTGGGCGCAACCGGCCCAACCGGCTGGGGGTGAGCATCTGCCGGATCATCGGCGTGGACGGGCTGGCGCTGGCGGTGGAGGGGCTGGATGCCATCGACGGCACGCCGGTGCTGGACATCAAGCCGGTGATGGCCGGCTTCCTGCCGCGCGGGCCCATGCACGAACCCGATTGGGCTCGCGCCATCATGGCCGATTACTGGTGATCAGGCCGGGAACAGCCTGGCCGTCAGCCAGGTGCCCGCCGCCGCCGTGCTGCCGGTGAGCACGGTGCCCCAGATCAGATCGAGCACCGTCACCTTCAGGCTCCACACCTTGAGCGTGGCATAGTTGGTGAAATCATAGGTGGCATAGCACAGGAAGCCCAGGATGGCGCCCTGCAGCGCCGCGCGGGCCACGCCTTCGTTCAGGCCCGGCCACACCGCGAAATAGACGATGCCGCCGATATATATGGCATAGAAGATCATCGCCGGGGCCAGGCGAAAGCCGTTTTCCATCATCACCGGGCCGATTTCCGGCTTGTACAGGCGCGGCGCCATGTTGATCAGCCACACCGCATCGACGGCGGCAAAGGCAACCAGGGTCAGGCCATAGGCAGCAAGCATCTTGATCATGGCGGCATCCATAGCGACGCCGGCAGCATTTGACAGGGGGCCTTTCCATCCGCGATGCTGTGTCGCGTAAGGATCAGGGCAGCCGGGCAGGCGCTGTCGAACGCTGTGGGGAACGGGCATGACGGCATTGCGCAAGAGCTGGCTTTCGGCACTGCTGGAATGGCTGCTGGTGCAGTTCTTTCGTGCGCAGGGCTGGAAGGCCGTGGCCGAACGGCCGATCCCGGCCAAGGCGGTGATCATCGCCGCGCCGCACACGTCGAACTGGGATTTCGTCTATTATATCGGCCTCACCCGCGAGCTGGGCATCGAAACCAGCTTCATGGCCAAACGCCAGCTGTTCCGCTGGCCGCTGGGCAATTTCATGCGCCAGATGGGCGGCGTGGAGGTGAACCGCGAGGCCGGCGGCAATTATGTTCAGGCGATGATCGACGAATTCAACCGGCGCGACCAGTTCCTGCTGACGATTGCACCCGAAGGCACGCGCAAGGCGGTGGGCCAGTGGAAGACCGGTTTCTACCACATCGCGCTGGGGGCCAAGGTGCCGCTGATCATCGGCATGATGGATTATGCCAGGAAAACCGGCGGCCTGGGGGTGGCATTCATGCCCACCGGCGATTATGCCGCCGACATGGCGCGGGTGGAGGAATTCTATCGCAGCTGCACGCCGCGCCACCCGGAACATGCGATGAAATCCATCGTTGCCGCCAGCGTGCAAAGCTTCAACAAGGCCGCCTGAAGACCCGCCCCATGCTGATCGATCTTGCCATCACCCTTGCCGCTGTCGTTGCGCTGATGGGCGCCTGCTGGTGGGCCAGCCTGTCCATCCGCGATGTGTCGTTCATCGATGCCATCTGGGCCTATGGCATGGTGTTTGCCGTCGGGATTGCCGCGCTGTTGAACGGCGGGCCGGCCGGGCCGGCGGGCTGGGCGCTGATCGCGCTGGTGGCGCTGTGGGGGCTGCGGCTGGGCACGCACCTGATTACCCGCTGGCGCCGGCTGGGCCGCGATCCGCGCTATGAAAAGATCCTGGGCCACGTGATGAAGGGCTCTGGGCAAAAACAGGGCATGAGCTTTGCCAGGGCCGCTTGGGTGAGGGCCTTTGGCATGCAGGGGCCGCTGCTGTGGGGCGTGTGTCTGCCGGCGCAGGCCGGGGTGCTGGCCGATACCGGCGCGCCACTGCCGTGGTGGGGGCTGGCCGGGGCGGCGGTGGCGCTGGTGGGCATCGCCTTTGAAACCATCGGGGACGCGCAATTGGAGCGTTTCCGCGCCGATCCGGCCAACAAGGGCCGGGTGATGGACACCGGGCTTTGGCGCTACACCCGCCACCCCAATTATTTCGGCGATTTCACCGCCTGGTGGGGCATTTTTGCGGTTGGCATCGCCGCCGGCGCGCCGTGGTGGACGGTGATCGGCCCGCTGTTCCTGTCCTTCACCCTCACCCGCTGGTCGGGCGCACCGATGCTGGAACACAGCCTGAAGAAGCACCGCCCCGGTTACGACGACTATATCCGCCGCACCTCCGGCTTTTTCCCGCTGCCGCCCAGGAAGGGCTGAATCAGCCCGCCCGCGCGCGTTCGAACAGCCAGACACGGATGGCGCTCGACAGGTTGGTGGTGCGTGCCTCGTCGATTTCCGCCACCAGGGCGGCCAGCGATTTGCCGTCGCTGGCCGCTGCTTCGTTCAGCGCCTGCCAGAAGACGGGTTCCAGGGTCAGGCTGGTCGAATGGCCCTGGATGGTGAGGCTGTATTTCTTGGGGCTCATGTCAACTCAAGGCACTGCGCCATGGGCAAAGCCCATGGCCGACGTCGAAGCGGTTCGGCTGGCAGGTGCGCCAGCCGCCGGCCCGGCCGGGCTTGCGCCTGTCGGCGCGCGGCACGCGCGCGCGCGGCGCGGCGCCTCAATACATATGCTGCCCGCCATTCACCGACAGGGTGGAACCGGTGATGAAGCCGGCATCCTCGCTGGTGAGGAAGGCGACGGTGCGGGCGATTTCGCTGGCTTGGCCCAGCCGGCCGATCGGGATTTTCGCCACGATCTTGGCCAGCACATCGGCCGGCACGGCGGCGACCATGTCGGTATCGATATAGCCCGGCGCGATCGCATTGGCGGTGATGCCGAAGCGGGCACCTTCCTGGGCCAGCGCCTTGGTGAAGCCGTGGATGCCGGATTTGGCGGCGGCATAATTGACCTGGCCATATTGGCCGGCCTGGCCGTTGATGCTGCCGATCTGCACATAACGGCCCCAGCCGCGTTCCTTCATGCCGGCGAATGTTGCCTTGGCCATGTTGAAACAGCCGCCCAGGTTGACGCGGATCACCTCGTCCCACGCCTCCCAGCTCATCTTCATCAGCGTGCCGTCGCGGGTGATGCCGGCGTTGTTGACCACGATGTCGATGGGGCCAAGCTCGGCCGCGACCTGGGCGCAGCCATCCAGGCAGGCCTGATGATCGGCGACATTCCACTTGTAGCTCTTGATGCCGGTGGCCGCGGTGAAGGTGCGCGCCTTGTCGTCGCTGCCGCCATAATTGGCCGCCACCGTCACGCCTGCATCACGCAGCGCGCAGCTGATCGCTTCGCCGATGCCGCGTGTGCCGCCCGTCACCACTGCCACTCGTGCCATGCATCACCCAATGTGCCCAGCCGGGGTTGATCCCCCGTGCCAAGCTGTCACTTTGGGCCGGACGCCGTGGCTTTTCAATGGGCCGAAAGGCGGAAAAAGCGCGGTCAGGCCCAGCCGGCCAGTTCGCGGCGCACGAGTGTCTCCAGCATGGCCATGCCAGTGTCGCTGGCGTTCAGGCAGGGGATATAGGCAAAATGCGTGCCGCCGGCCTCCAGAAATTCGTCGCGGCCTTCCATGGCCACCTCTTCCAGCGTTTCCAGGCAATCGGCGGCAAAGCCGGGGCAGACGACGGCGATCTTCTCCACGCCCTGTTTCGGCAGGGCCAGCAGCGTGTCGTCGGTATAGGGTTTCAGCCATTCGGCGCGGCCAAAGCGCGACTGGAAGGTTACCTGCACGGCCACGCCCAGTTCGGCCTGCAACAGCCGGCCGGTCTTCAGGCACTGGCAATGATAGGGATCGCCGGCTTCCAGCGTGGAGCGCGGCATGCCGTGGAAGCTGGTGACGATCAGATCGGGCACGAAATCCAGCCCGGCCAGGCCATTGCGGATCGATTGCGCCAGCGCGGCGATATGATCGGGATTGTCGTAATAGGGGGCCAGCGTGCGCAGCGCCGGCTGCCAGCGCATGCGCATCAGCACCCGTGCCGCCTCGTCCACCACGGTGGCATTGGTGGCGGCGGAATATTGCGGATACATGGGTGCCAGCAGGATACGGTCGCAGCCGGCCTTCATCAGCGCGCCCAGCCGTTCGCCGATCGATCTTGTGCCATAGCGCATCGCCCAATCCACCAGCACGCCATCGCCCAGCCGCTGTTGCAGCGCCTCTGCCTGGCGGCGGGTGTAGACGGTGATGGGCGAACCATCGGGCAGCCACACCTTGGCATAATTGGCCGCCGTGGTGCGCGGCCGCACGTTGAGGATGAGCAGGTTGAGGATCGGCCGCCAGATCAGCTGCGGGATTTCAATCACGCGCGGATCGGACAGGAATTCGCGCAGGAAGCGCCGCACGCTGGGCACATCGGGCGCATCGGGCGACCCCAGATTGACCAGCAGCACGCCGACGCGCCCCGATTTCACCGGCACGTGATCGGCCGGCAGCGCCTGCGGCGGCAAGACAAGCGGGGCGATCATGCCGGCAGCAGCGGCAACGAGGGCCAGCGCCGGCCGGTGGCCGCGGCCAGCGCATTGGCCACCGCCGGCGCGATCGGCGGCGTGCCGGGTTCGCCAATCCCGCCGGGATCAGCATCGGATGCGATGATGCGCACGTCTATTTCGGGACAATCGGCCATGGTGATCAGTGGATAGGCGTGGAAATTGTCTTGCTCCACCTGCCCTTGCGCAAAACTGATGCGGCCGAACAGCGCGGCCGACAGGCCAAAGACGATGCCGCCTTCGATTTGCGCCGTCACCGTATCGGGATTGATCACCCGGCCGCAGTCCGCCGCCGCCCACACGCGCGTCACGCGCGGCGTGCCCTGCGCCGGCACCTCGACCTCGGCAATCTGCGCCACGATGCTGCCGAAACTTTCCACCAGTGCAACGCCGCGCGCCACCACGGGCTGGCCGGGCTGGCCGTCATCGCGGCCCAGCGGCCCGCCCATTTCCAGCACGGTGCGCAGCACGGCGGCATGGCGCGGCCGTTCGTTCAGCATGGCCAGCCGAAACGCGCCCGGATCCTGCTTTGCCGCCAGCGCCAGCTCATCCACGAAGGATTCGACGATGAACCCGGTGAAGCTGTGGCCAACGCTGCGCCAGAAGCCCAGCGGCGCGGTGCAATCGGCCAGCACATGGCTGATGCGCTGGGCAGGGATGACATAGGGCAGGTCCACCGCGCCTTCGATCGCGCCGGCGCCGGCGGCCGGCCGCCCCATCAGGCTGCCGATGTTGCGGCCGGCAAAGGCCGCGCCCACATCGGGCACGGCAATGGCGCAGTGCCAGGCGGTGATGCCGTTCGGCCCGGCCTTGCCGTGCAGGCGGGCGGCCGCGGCCGGGCGCAGCATGTCGTGGCCGAAATCCTCCTCCCGGCTCCAGATCAGCTGCACCGGGCGGCCGGCGGCGCGGGCGATGATGGCGGCCTGGGCGCAGGCATCGCCTTCCACCTTGCGGCCAAAGCCGCCGCCGATCAGCGTGGGGTGCACCACCACGCCATCGCCATCGATGTCCAGCGCGCGGGCGACGGCGCGCGCGGCCAGGCTGGCGCTTTGCGTCGGCGCCCAGAGTTCGGCCCCTTCATCGGTCACGCGCGCAGTGGCGGTCATCGGTTCCAGGCAGGCATGGGCCAGGAACGGCAGCGTGTAATCGGCCGTCACCACGCCCGGCCCGGCCAGCGCGGCGGCGATATCGCCGGCCTCGTGCACCGTCTCGCCAATCGGTTCGGCCGGGCCGGGGGCGCGGCCATCCACCAGCAATCCGCCCTTCACCGCTGCTTCCAGCCAAGGGCCGGGGGCATTGTCCACCCGTGTCCAGCGCGGCTTGGCGGCGGCAAGCAGGCGGGCGGCGGCCCACCAGCTGTCACCCACGCAGGCAATGAAATCGGGGCCTTCGACAAGGCTGAACCCCGGCGGCGGCGGCGGGAAATCGCAATCATCCAGCCGCGCTCCGGCCGGGGCCTGGCGGATGGCGGCAAAGCCCAGGCCGGGCAGCCGCACATCGCTGCCAAAACGCGCCGATCCATCCACCTTGCCCGGCACGTCCAGCCGCAGCAGCGGCTGGCCCACCAGCCGGCGGGTTGTGCGCAGCGGCGGATCATCGGGCAGGGCGGCTGGATCGACATCGCCCACCACGGCATGGAACGGCAGGCGATTGGCCTTGTAGGTGACAAAGCCGCCGGCGGTATCGCATTCGCGCCAATCCACATTCCAGCGCCGGGCGGCGGCCTGCACCAGCAGGATGCGCGCGGCGGCCGCGGCGCTGCGCAGCGGCATTTCCCAGGCGCGCACGCTGTTGGACCCGCCGGTGATCTGGAATTCGAACAGCCGGGCCAGCTGGCGGCCCGCCCCCTGCACCAGGCTGCGCAGCGGTTCGCCCAGCCCGGCCGCAGCGCCAGCCGCCAGCCCGGGGTTGGCATAATCCGGCCCCAGCGGTGCCGGCTCCACGCCCACGGCGCGCCAATCCGCCCCCAGTTCATCGGCCACGATCTGCGCCAGCGCCGACCAGATGCCCTGGCCCATTTCGGCCTGGGCCACCGCCACCACCACCCGGCCATCGGCACCGATCTTCACATAGGCGTTGATCAGCGTTTCACCCGGTGCCGCCGTCCAGTTGAACGCGCGCGCACGCGGCCACACCCCCCAGCCGATGGCCAGGCCGGCCCCGGCAACGGCCGCGACCAGCAGGCGACGCCGGGTCAGGCCGGCACGCGGCCGGCCGGCCGGGCGGGGGGCTTCGGGCATGGCGGGGGGCGCTGGCGTCAGGCGAGCTGGGCCAGCAGATGTTCGGCCGACGACACGCCAAAGGCGCCCGGCGGCTCGATGTTCAGTTCGGCGACCACGCCATCCCTGACGATCATCGAAAAGCGCTGGCCGCGCAGGCCCATGCCGAAACTGCTGCCATCGAAGGTCAGGCCCAGCGCCCTGGAAAAATCGCCATTGCCATCGGCGATCATCGTCACCTTGCCATCAACGCCGGCCGATTTGCCCCACGCTGCCATCACGAAGGCATCGTTGACCGAAACGCAGACGATCTCGTCCACGCCCCTGGCCGCCATCGCCTCGGCATTGTCGACATAGCCGGGCAGGTGCCGGGCCGAACAGGTGGGGGTGAAGGCACCGGGCACCGAAAACAGCGCCACGGTGCGGCCGCCGAACAGATCGGCCGTGGCCAGCGGGGCCGGGCCATCGGCCGTGGCCTTGATCAGGGTCATGGCCGGAATCGTGTCGCCAACATTGATGCTCATGAGGGGGCTCTCCTGCCTGTGCGGGTTGCGGTTTCTCCCTAGCCTTGGCCTTGGCGCGCGTCCAGCGTGGCCCTATGCTCGATCGCGTGGAATCACCGCCCTTCCTGTCCGGCCAGTTGCTGCTGTCGATGCCCGGCATCGGGGATGACCGGTTTGAACGCAGCGTGATCGCCATTTGCCTGCATGATGATGACGGCGCGCTTGGGCTGGTGATCAACAAGCCGCTGCCCGATCTCACCCTGCATGGGCTGATGGCGCAACTGGACATCGCGCCGGGGGTGGCGCCCGATGTGCCGGTGCTGGCCGGCGGGCCGATGGCGCCGGGGCATGGTGTCGTGCTGCACAGCGCCGATTATGCCGCCGGCAACACCATTCAGGTCGGGACCGCCTGGGCCTTCACCTCCACCCTGGACGTGCTGCACGCCATCGCGCGCGGCGACGGGCCCCGGCACTGGCACATGCTGCTGGGCCATGCCGGCTGGGGCGCCGGGCAGCTGGATGGCGAAATGCGCCAGCACGGCTGGCATCTGGCGCAGGGCGATGCCCGAATCGTCTGGCAGGTGCCCGCCGAACAGCGCTGGCAACGCGCCTTCGCCCTGACCGGCATCGACGTCACCCAGCTGGCCGCAACGCCGGGCCGCGCCTGAGGCGCGCTGCTCAGATCGTGCGCGCCACCACCAGCTTCATGATCTCGCTGGTCCCGCCATAGATGCGCTGCACGCGCGCGTCGCGCCACAGGCGGGCGATGGGATATTCGTTCATGTAACCGGCGCCGCCGTGCAGTTGCAGCGCTTCGTCGCACACGCGGCCCTGCAATTCGGTGTGCCACAGCTTGGCCGCGCTGGCTTCGGCGGCGGTCAGCGTGCCTTCGACCAGTTTCTGCAGACCCCAATCGATATGGGCCCAGCCCACCTGCAATTCGGTCTTCAGCCCGGCCAGCACGAACTGCGTGTTCTGGAAATCCCACACCGTCTTGCCGAAGGCCTTGCGATCCTTCACGAACTTCACTGCTTCATCAAAGGCGCGCTGGGCCCCGGCCTGGGCGGAAATGGCGATCGAAAGCCGCTCCTGCGGCAACTGGCTCATCAGATAGATGAAGCCCTTGTTCTCCTCGCCCAGGCAGTTGGTCATCGGCACGCGGACATCGTTGAAGAAGAGTTCCGACGTGTCGGCGCTGTTCTGGCCGATCTTGTCGAGGTTGCGGCCGCGGCTGAAGCCCTCGCGGTCGGCCTCCACCAGGATGAGCGACGTGCCCTTGGCGCCGGCATCGGGATCGGTCTTGGCCACCACGATGATCAGATCGGCGTTCTGGCCGTTGGTGATATAGGTCTTGGAGCCATTGATGACATAATGATTGCCATCCTTGCGGGCGGTGGTGCGCACGCCCTGCAGATCGCTGCCGGCCCCCGGTTCGGTCATGGCGATGGCGGTGATGATCTCGCCGGAAATCATCCGGGGCAGATATTTCGCCTTCTGCTCCGCCGAACCATAGGCCACCAGATAATCGGCGATGATGTCGGATTGCAGGGTGATGCCGGCCGAAGACCCGGCATAGCTCAATTCCTCGTCAACGATGGCGTTGTAACGGAAATCCAGGCCCAGGCCGCCATATTCCTCCGGCACGGTGGGGCACAGCAGCCCGGCCTCGCCGCAGGCGCGCCAGAACTTGCGGTCGACAATGCCCTCTTCCTCATAACGGTCGAGGTTGGGGATCAGTTCCTTGTCGAACAGCTTGCGCACCGTGTCGCGGAAGGCGACTTCATCCGGGCCATAGACGCGGCGATCGGCGGTTTCGAGCATGGCGGGTCCCTTTTTCGTGCAGGCCGGTTTGTCACTGCGTTATGTGGCGTGTGTGGCCGCCTCGTCACCTGTCTTGCAAGAGAGGGCGGCGCGGTGCCACAGTGTGGGCATGACCAGCCCCCTGCTTGCCCTGTTCCTTGCCGCCGCGGCGCCCACCGCGCCGCCACCGGCCGTGCCGGCCACCGCGCCGCCGCCGGCGGTGGAGCGCATCAGCATCGGCGGCACCGCTATCGCGGTGCCGGTGCCCGCCGGCTATTGCCCGCCGCAGGGCAATGAGGTGGCGGTGATCGCCATGGTCAACGCCGCCGACACCACCAACGACACGCCGCTGGCGCTGGTGTCGTGCCGGCCGGGCGTGGGCGCGCTGGATGATTATTATCTGTTCAAGACCACCAAGGCGACCGTGGCGCTGGAACTGTCGCGCCCGGTGCTGCTGGCCGGATTGGGGCCGGCGTTCAAGACGCTGGATACCAAGGCGCTGATGGACAAGGCGAAATCCGCGCTGAAAGACGGGTTTGGCGACTCGATCAGCGTGAGCGACGGCACCATCTCCCCGGCCGGCCAGGATGATGTGTGCGGATACATGGCCGGCATATTGGGCGTGGAGGCCAATGGCCAGAAGGGCCGCATTGCCATCGCCCTGTGCGTCACCACCATCAAGCGCAAGCTGGTGACGATCAACCATTATGAACCGGCTTCGGCCAAACGCAGCCAGGCGCAGATGCTGGCCGATGTGCGCAGCTTTGCCGACAGGATGATTGCCGCCAATGAAAAATGAACTGATCGCGCTGGGCCTGGCCCTGCTGGCCGCCACGCCCGCCGCCGCGCTGGATGATCCTTGGGCGAAGCGGGCCGAGGCGGTGCTGAAGCGCCAGCCGATCATCGATGGCCACAATGACTGGCCGGGCGCGCTGCGCGGCAGTTTTGGCGAAGCCTGGTGGCAACAGGATCTGAAGGCCGATTCGCGCGGCTTCAAGCGGCCGTTGATGACCGACATTCCCCGCCTGCATCAGGGCCGGGTGGGCGGCCAGTTCTGGAGTGTCTATGTCTCGGCCAATGTCACCGGGCCGGCGGCGGTGAAGGCGACACTGGAACAGATCGACATCGTGCGCGGGTTCGTGGCGAAATATCCCGGCGATTTCGAACTGGCCGGCACGGCGGCCGACATCCGCCGCATCCAGAAGACCGGCAAGGTCGCCAGCCTGATGGGGGTGGAAGGCGGCAGCCAGATCGACAATTCGCTGCCCGTGCTGCGCATGTATCACGCGCTGGGCGTGCGTTACATGACGCTGACCCACGCCAGGCACAATGACTGGGCCGACAGCGCCAACGAATCGCCCCGCCCCACGCCGCTCACCGATTATGGCAAGGCCGTGGTGAAGGAGATGAACCGCATCGGCATGCTGGTCGATCTGTCCCACGTGTCACCTGCAACCATGAAGGCGGTGCTCGGCGTGACGAAGGCACCGGTGATCTATTCCCACAGCTCGGCGCGCGGCATTGCCGATCATGTGCGCAACGTGCCCGATGATGTGCTGCCGCTGGTGCGGGCCAATGGCGGCGTGGTGATGGCCACCTGGGTGCCCGGTTTCATCAACAGCGCGCGCCAGGCCTGGGAAGCGGCGCGCGCCGGGGAGCGGCAGCGGCTGCTGGCCTTGTATCTGGCCGATCTGCCGCGCCAGGGTGTCGCCATGGCGGCGTGGGATGCGAAGAACCCGCGCCCGCCGGTGGGCATCAGCGATGTGGCCGATCACGTCATGCATCTGGTGAAGCTGGCCGGGGTCGATCATGTCGGCATCGGCGGCGATCTGGATGGCATCGAATCCACCCCCACCGGGCTGGAAGGGGTGGAAACCTATCCCGCGCTGATCGCCGAACTGCTGCGCCGCGGCCTGAGCGAGGCGGATTGCGAAAAGATCGCCGGCGGCAATCTGCTGCGCGTGATGGCCGCGGCCGAAACCGTGGCGGCCGGCATGGCGGGTGAAACCCCGCCGGATGTGAAGCCCTAGAGCGGTTTTCGTCCAATCTGGATCGCCGGCACGGAGCCGATTTTGGTTCGGTGCAAGGAGCAAGGAGAGCGCGATGCAGCGCATCGCAACCGACGAGGCGACGCTGCACCGAATCAAAATCGGCCCGCCCCGCAAGGGGTCGCCCGACAGGGCGATGACGGTGGTTCAGATTGGACGGAAACCGCGCTAAAGCGCGGCCTGCACGGCCGCCACTTGGGCGGCGGTGGGCCATTCGCCGGCCACCACGATGGCGGCTTCATCCGGCGTGGGTGGTTCCAGGATGGCGAACTGGCTTATGGTGAGCGCCGCCGGCCAGAAATGATCCGGCCGCGCCGCCGCCCGCGCGGTGGCCAGTGCGGGCGTGATGGCGATCAGCACATAACGCACGCCGGCGTGCGCCGCATACAGCCGATCGCGATAGGCGCGTTTCAGCGCCGAGGCGCTGATCACCCCGCCGCCATCGCCCCAGGCGGCCAGCTGCGCCGCGCAGGCATCCAGCCAGGGCGCGCGATCATCATCGCCGAGCGGCTGGCCGGCGGCCATGCGGGCCTTGTTGGCCGGCGGGTGCAGATCATCGCCATCGCGGAACGGCAGTGTCAGCGCATCGGCAACCGCAGCGGCCAGCGTGGTCTTGCCGCAACCGGCGACGCCGCCGATGACCAGAAGGGGCCTGTGCATGGGCCCCTTGTTCCACAGCGGCGAATCGCTTGCAATCGCCCCTGCCTTGCCGCATAGGCCGCAACTTCCTGCGCCGGGCCTGCCCGGCGTGGGGAATGACGCCAGCCGGAGGGGCGTGGGCATGGGGCCCCCGCCAACGATCGGCACAGGAGAGTGATATGCCGTTTTACGAGCATGTCTTCCTCGCGCGGCAAGACCTGACAGCCGCTCAGGTCGAAACGCTGACGGAAGGCTTCACCAGGATTCTTGCCGATGGCAAGGGCCGGGTGGCAAGCAGCGAATATTGGGGCCTGCGCACGCTGGCCTATCGCATCGCCAAGAATCGCAAGGCCCATTATGTGCTGCTGAACATCGACGCCCCGGCCGCTGCCGTGGCCGAGCTGGAGCGCCAGGTTGGCCTGAACGAAGACATCATCCGCTTCATGACCATCCGGGTCGATGAACTGGCCACCGATGGTTCGGCCATGACCCGCCGCGGTGATCGCGCCGAACGGGGCGATCGTGACGGCGGCCGCGATGGTGGCCGCGATGGCGCCGGTGGCCGCGAAGGCCGCGCCGAACGCCCGCGCCGCGAACCGCGCGCAGCCGCTTAAGGGGAGGCCAAGATGGGACGTCCGTTTTTCCGCCGCCGCAAGTCGTGCCCGTTTTCGGGCCCGAACGCGCCCGCCATCGATTATAAGGATGTGCGCCTGCTGCAGGGTTTTGTCTCCGAACGGGGCAAGATCGTGCCGGCCCGCATCACCGCCGTTTCGGCCAAGAAGCAGCGCGAGCTGGCCAAAGCCATCAAGCGCGCCCGTCACCTGGGCCTGCTGCCCTATCTGGTGAAGTAAGGAGCGGCCGCCATGCAAGTGATCCTGCTCGAACGCGTTGAAAAGCTTGGCCATATTGGCGATATCGTCAATGTGAAGCCGGGTTTTGCCCGCAACTTCCTGCTGCCGCGCGGCAAGGCCCTGCGCGCCACCGAAGCGAACAAGGCCCGGTTTGAATCCGATCGCGCCCGCATCGAGGCCGACAACGCCAAGCGTCGCGACATCGCCCGCGCCGAAGCGCGCGAGATCGAAGGCGCCAGCGTGGTGATGATCCGCGCCGCGTCGGGCACCGGCCAGCTTTATGGTTCGGTCGCTGCCCGCGATCTGGCCGAAGCGCTCACCGCCGGTGGCCACAAGGCCCACAAGAACCAGATCGTGCTGGACAAGCCGATCAAGACCCTGGGCGTGCACGACGTGAAGGTCGCGCTGCACCCGGAAGTCGTGGTGCTGGTCAAGGTCAACATCGCCCGTTCGGCCGAAGAGGCCGAGCTGCAGGCCAAGGGCGTGGACATCACCGCCACCGCCGAGCGTGAGGAATCGGGCTTCACCGAGGCCTTTGATCCGAACGCCGAACCCGGCACCCTGCCCATCGAGGACGCCGCCGAAGGCTGATCCGGGGCGGCATGCCTGAAAAACGGGGTCGCCGGCAGCCGCTGGCGGCCCCTTTTTCTTGCCCGGCGGTGCGCCCGCGCCTATGAGCGCGGCCATGACCGACACGCAAGACACCCCGGAAACCGCCATCCCGCCCAGCGACACGCCGCCCGATCGCCTGTCGGTCAATCCGCGCAGCGAATTTCATGATTGGGAACTGCTGCGCCGCGGCGTTGGCATCCGCTTCAACGGCGCCGAACGGACGAACGTGGAGGAATATTGCATTTCCGAAGGCTGGATCCGCGTGGCCGCCGGCAAGAGCCTGGATCGCAAGGGCAATCCGCTGACGATCAAGCTCAGCGGCAGCGTCGAGGCCTGGTACAAGAGTTGATCGCCCACCCTTGAAATCGCGCCGGCCCGGCACAAGATTACGTATCTGTAATGTTGTGCGGAGGTGGGGGCACCCGCGTGCGATGGAGCGATCATGGTGGGTGCCCTTTGTGCGGGCCGGCGCGGGCTGGCCCTTTTTCTGTGTCTGCTGGCCGTGCTGTGCGCTCCGGCCGCGGCGCAGCAGACGATCATCAACGTGCCGTCGATCGAGCAGACGAAGCATGGCAAATTCTTCTTCCTGCACGAAAGCCAGCTGCGCGACTGGGATGGCAATCGTTATTGGCAGACGACCAATTTCTTCACCTATGGCGTCACCGACCGGTTCGAACTGGCGCTCACCACCTATAATCTGGGCACGCCGGCAAAGCCCAACCAGGCGGTGGCGCCGGGCTGGAAGACGGCGCAGCCGGTGCTGGCCAAAAGCCTGCCGAAGTGGGAACTGAAACTGGGCGCCGGCCAGATGCTGCCGTTCAACCTGCGCGATGGCCGGGTGGGCCTGTGGAGCTATGGCCAGGCCAGCGCCCGGCTGCCGGGGCTGGGCACGCGGCTGATGGGCGGCATCAGCCATGGCCCGGCCAATCTGTTCGGCCGCAACACCACCCATGCCATCGCCAGCATCGAACAGCCGCTCACCGGGCTGGGCCGGGCGGTGGGCGGGCCGGTGGGCGCAGTGCTGGCCGATACCGCGCTGGTGGCCGAATGGTTTTCCGGCACCCACGAATTCGGCGATTTCGTTCCCGGCGTGAACTGGCACAACAAGGCCGGCTGGGTGGTCATCCTGGGATACAAGTTCAGCAACAAGCCCGGCCGCCGCGACGATGGCATGATCATCGAGATCGGCAAGACATTCTGAAGGGCTTGCATGGCGCGGCGGCTTGCGGCTTGGATGGGGCATGGCCGATCTGTTTGCCAGCGCCGATCCTGCCGCCGCCGTGCCGCTGGCCGAACGGCTGCGGCCGCGCGCCCTTGCCGATGTGGTGGGCCAGAGCGCGCTGACCGGGCCTGAAGGCAGCATCACCCGCATGGTGGCGGCCGGCAGCCTTTCCAGCCTGATCCTGTGGGGGCCGCCGGGCACCGGCAAGACCACGATTGCCCGCCTGCTTGCCGATGCGGTGGGCCTGCGATTCGTGGGCATTTCGGCGGTGTTTGCCGGCGTCGCCGATCTCAAGGCGCTGTTTGCCCAGGCCCGCGCCGCCGGCCAGCCGACCTTGTTGTTCGTCGATGAAATCCACCGCTTCAATCGCGCGCAGCAGGATGGCTTTCTGGGGCCGATGGAGGATGGCACCATCACCCTGGTGGGGGCCACCACCGAAAACCCCAGCTTTGCATTGAACGCCGCCATTTTGTCGCGCGCGCGGGTGCTGATCGTGCGCCGGCTGGACGAAGCCGCGCTGGCCGAACTGCTGGCGCGGGCCGAGGCGCTGGCCGGCCATGCCCTGCCGATCACCGCTGCCGCCCGCGCCGCGCTGATCGCCGGGGCCGATGGCGATGGCCGCTTCCTTTTGGGCCAGGCCGAAAGCCTGCTGGCGCTGGGCGATGCGGCGGTGATGGACGAAGCCGCGCTGGCCGCCTTCCTGCACCGCCGCATGGCGGTGTACGACAAATCGGGCGATGGCCATTATGGCCTGATTTCGGCCCTGCACAAAAGCCTGCGCGGCTCCGATCCCGATGCCGCGCTCTATTGGCTGGCGCGCATGCTGGTGGCCGGGGAAGAGCCGCTGTATCTGCTGCGCCGGCTGGTGCGCTTTGCCAGCGAGGATATCGGCCTGGCCGACAGCAACGCCCTGCGCGTCTGCCTGGATGCGCGGGATGCGTTCGAATTTCTGGGCAGCCCCGAAGGCGAGCTGGCCATTGTCCACGCCTGCCTCTATCTGGCCACCGCGCCCAAATCCAACGCGGCCTATGTGGCGGAAAAGGCCGCGAAAAAACTGGCGTCCACCACCGGCTCGCTCAGCCCGCCGCCGCAAATCCTCAACGCGCCGACGCGGCTGATGAAGGAGATGGGCCATGGCCAGGGCTATGCCTATGATCATGATGCGCCCGATGGGTTTTCCGGGCAGAATTACTGGCCTGATGGCATGACGGCGGCGACGCTCTACACCCCCAGCCCGCGCGGGTTTGAAGCGCGGATTGCCGAACGGCTGGCGCAATGGGCGCAGCGACGCGCGGCAAGGCGGGGTGATGCATGACTTGGGATGACGTTGTGCAAATGGCGCTGGCGTTGCCGGGCGCAGTGCGCGGCACCAGCTATGGCCGCGATGCCGTGCTGGTGCGCGGCAAGATGTTCGTGGTGATCGGCAAGGAGCCCGATCATGTCGTGCTGCGCGCCGGGCTGGATGCGGTGGAGATGCTGATCGCCACCGATCCGGCCTGTTTCCATCAGACCCCGCATTATGTTGGCTGGCCCGCCGTGCTGGCCCGGCTGGACGCCGCCGATCCCGATCGCATCGCCCTGCTGCTGGAACAGGCCTGGGCCGGCCACGCCAGCGCCGCCCAGCGCAAGGCGCGGGGGGTGTGATGGCACGGCGCTGTTCCATCCGTCTTTCGTTCTGAGTGCCGCCGGCATTTGGGCATTGGAAACCAGATGCTGTTCAAAAATCACGTCATGCTGAACTTGTTTCAGCATCCATGGGAACCAGTTCCTGCAACGACTCCCCCATGCAGCATCGGCATGACATGGATGCTGAAACAAGTTCAGCATGACGACTGGGGTGGGGGGTTGATTGCATTGGCGACCAACGACAGCTCGGCCAGACGCTTCACCCGCTTTGTCGGCATCGACTGGTCGGGCGCCAGGGGCGTGCGCCACCCATCGGTGCAGGTGGCCATGTGCTCGGCGGGCGATGCGCCGCCGCAACTGGTGCTGCCGCCGGCCGGCGTGTGGTCACGCGCGGGCGTGCTGGATTGGCTGGGCGGCCTGTCGGGCGATGTGCTGGTGGGCATGGATGCCGGCTTCGGCTTTGCCGCCGTGCCGCCCTTCACTCAGCCGGCGCGCACCCTGTGGGCCGAAGTGGCGGCGGTGTGCGCGGCCGAACCCGATCTGGGCGGGCAGGCGTTCATCGCGCATCGCCGCGAGGCCTTCTGGCTGGGCGCGGCCGATGGCCCGCGCAGCGCGCGCGCCCATCTGCGGATCACGGAACAGGTGTACAAGGCCAGCGGCCTGGGCGTGCCGACATCCAATTTCGTGCTGCTGGGGGCCGCGCAGGTGGGCAAGGCCACGCTGTCGGCGATGCGGCTGCTGCACCATCTGGGCTGGCCGGTGTGGCCGTTCGATCCGCTGCCGGCGCGCGGGCCGCTGATCCTGGAAATCTATGCCCAGGCCTTTGCCCGGCTGGGCGGCTTTCGCGGCAAGCTGCGCGATGCGGCCAGCCTGAACGCCGCACTCGTCCGCCACGGCAGCCGCCCGCTGCCGCCGGCGTTTCCGGGCGAATTTCCCGATCATGTTGGCGATGCCATCGTCACGGCCGCCGGCCTGCGCGCCATTGCCCACCAGCCGCGCTGGTGGCAACCGGCCGCGCTCACCCCGGCGGTTGCCATCGGCGAAGGCTGGACCTTCGGGGTGGTCTGACCCGCTCAGTGCGGGGTGGCCAGCGCCCGTTCCTGCCGCAGCAGCCACACCGGCCGCGCCGCATCGGCGGCCTTCATGTAGACATGGGGGAAGCGCGCCAGCACGGCCTGCGCCACGCCGGGATCGAACGGCGTCGCCGGCAGCACCGCATCGAAGCCGGCGCGCACCAGAAACGCCAGCTGATCGACAGTCAGCACGCCCACAGCCCGGATTTCATGGGCAAAGCCGGCCTCGCGCAGGATGCGGGCGGCGGAAAAGCCCCGGCCTTCGCGGAACTTTGGAAATGCGATGTCGATGCGGCGCAGCGCCCCCAGATGCGGGATCAGCAACCGGGCATCATCGCCGGGCGCCAGAAGCACCGCCGTGCCGCCGGCCGGATAATCGGCCAATGGCACGGCTGGCGCGGTGTGTTCGGGATCGCGGCGCAGGCGGAAGAGATGGCCCGGCTCCGGCCCCTCCCTGGACGCGAGGGGCGCAAGATTGTCAGCCATAGACGGCCTCCTTGAACGGTTCGGCGCCAACCCGGCGATATGTGTCGAGGAAGCGCTCGTCCGGCCCGGCGCGCAGCGTCATGTAACGGCCGATCACCTTGTCCACCGCCGCCACGATGCCATCCTCGTCAAAGCCGGGGCCAAGGATCCTGGCCAGGCTGGCATCCTCTGCCCCCGATCCGCCCAGCAGCAGCTGGTAATTTTCCTCGCCCTTGCGGTCCACGCCCAGGATGCCGACGTGGCCGGCGTGATGGTGGCCGCAGCCGTTGATGCAGCCGGAAATCTTGATCTTCAGCTCGCCCAGATCAGCCTCCTGGCGGGCCAGGCGCACCGCCAGTTTCTGGGCGATCGGGATGGAACGGGCATTGGCCAGGGTGCAATAATCCAGGCCGGGGCAGGAAATGATGTCCGACGCGCGATCCAGGTTGGCCGTCGCCAGCCCGGCGGCGTGCAGGGCCTGCCAGATGGTGAACAGCGCATCGCGGCGCACATGCGGCAGCACCAGATTTTGCGCATGGGTCACGCGGATCTCGTCGCCGGCGTGGGCCTGGGCCAGATCGGCGATCAGATCCATCTGATCGGCGCTGGCATCGCCGGGGATTTCGCCCGGCGCCTTCAGGCTGATGGTGACGATGGCATGGCCCGGCACCTTGTGCGGATGCGTGTTCACCGCCACCCAGTTGGCAAATTCCGGGTTGGACAGATCAATGTCCACCGGCGCATCGGCGGCCAGCACCGGCGGGGCGAAATGCGCCGCGATGCGTGCCAGTTCGGATGGCGGCGGATCAAGGCCCAGCGGTTTCAGCTGCGCCCATTCCGCCTCCACCTGGGCGGCGAATTCGGCCGGCCCCAGATCGTTGACCAGGATCTTGATGCGCGCCTTGTAGATGTTGTCGCGCCGGCCATGGCGGTTGTACACACGCAATATGGCTTCCATGTAGCCGAGATAATCCGCCACCGGCAGAAATTCCCGGATCACGTGCGCCAGCATCGGGGTGCGGCCCATGCCGCCGCCCACCAGCACCTTCAGGCCGATCTCACCACCGGGACCGTGCACCAGCTGCAGGCCGATATCGTGCAGCTGGATGGCAGCGCGATCGGTGGCGCTGCCGGTCACCGCGATCTTGAACTTGCGGGGCAGGAAGGAAAATTCCGGATGCAGGGTGGACCATTGCCGCAGCAGCTCGGCATAGGGGCGGGGATCGGCGATCTCGTCGGCGGCAGCGGCGGCAAACTGGTCGGAACTGATGTTGCGGATGCAGTTGCCGCTGGTCTGGAAGGCGTGCATTTCCACGCTGGCCAGATCGGCCAGCAGATCGGGCGTCTCTTCCAGCTTGATCCAGTTGTACTGGATGTTCTGGCGCGTGGTGAAATGGCCATAGCCGCGATCATAACGGCGGGCGATGTGGGCCAGCATGCGCAGCTGGCGCGAATCCAGCGTGCCATAGGGGATGGCCACGCGCAGCATATAGGCGTGGAGTTGCAGATACAGGCCGTTCATCAGCCGCAGCGGCTTGAACGCCTCCTCGCTGATCTCGTTGTTCAGCCGGCGTGCCACCTGGTCGCGGAATTCGGCAACCCGGGCATCGACAATGGCCTGATCATATTCGTCATAACGGTACATCAGATGGCATCCACCGGCAGGGAGGGCAGGGCGAAATCGGGCCGCACGCTGGGGCCCACGGCGCGCACCCGTTCGCGGGTGGTGCGCGGCCGCCAGCCGCCGGGGGCCGGATCGACATCGATCAGCGCCAGATCGTTGATGCGTTCCTGGGGCGAAAACTGCGCGATCAGCGCTTCGCCGCCGTCATCCACCGCCACCGCATCGTTCAGGTGCAGCGACCAGCCGTCGCCGGTCCACCAGATCACATCGCCGGTTTCAAGCCGGTTGCCGGTCAACAGGCGGGGCATGGCACATCCTTTTCAAGCGGCCGGGCGGCACGCAGCCCCGGCAGGCGGGCAACATCGCCCACGATGATGAGGGCGGGGGAAGCGACGGCCGCGCGCGCCACCAGCCCGGCCAGATCGGCCAGCAGGCTGGTGAGCAGCCGCTGATCGGCATGGGTGGCGCGTTCCACCACGGCCACCGGCGTATCGGGGGCCAGGCCATCGGCCATCAGCTTTTCGGCAATCGGTCCGGCCCCGGCCAGCCCCATGAAGATCACCAGCGTGCGGCCCTTGCCGGCCAGCCCGGCCCAATCCTGCTGGGCCAGGCCCCGGCATTCGCCGGCCACGAAGCTGACCATCGAGGCATGATCGCGGTGGGTGAGCGGCATCAGCGTGGCCGCCGCCGCGCCGTTGGCGGCCGAAATGCCGGGAATCACCTGCACGGGCACGCCGGCCGCCACACAGGCATCAACCTCTTCGCCGCCGCGGCCAAAGATGAACGGATCACCGCCCTTCAGCCGCACCACCGTGTGGCCGGCGCGGGCTTCGGCCACCAGCAGGTCGCCGATCTGATCCTGGGGCAGCGTGTGGCGGGCACGGCGCTTGGCCACGCTGATGCGGCGGGCCCGGGCCGGGATCAGCGCCAGCACGTCGGGGCCCACCAGCCCGTCGCTCACCACCACATCGGCGGCGGCCAGCGCCCGCACGGCGCGCAGCGTCAGCAGATCGGCGGCGCCGGGGCCGGCGCCCACCAATATCACCTGCGACGATCCGGGTTGAAAATCCATGCTCCCCCCATGCGCCAGGCGGCGTCGTGGGGGGAGCAAGGCTTTCTTGGGCCAGGCCTAGCTGGCCTATGGCCTCAATTGGCGCCGAAGGTGCGCTGCCACCAGCCCGTGCGCGGCGGCGCGGCCGGTTCGGCGGGTTCGGTGGCGGCGACCGGCTCCGGTTCGGTGGCGGCCACGGGCTCCGGGGCAGCCACGGCGGCCGGTTCGGCGTCGGCCTTCTTCTTGCGGCTGCGCCTGGGCTTTTCGGCCACCGGCTCCGGCGCGGCCACCGGCTCCGGCTCGGCCACCGGCTCCGGCGCGGCGATTGCCGGGGGTTCAGCCGGGGCATCGGCTGCGGCCGGCTTGCGGCGGCTGCGCCGGGGCTTGGGCGGATCGGCCACCGGGGCCGGTTCGTCTGTCACCACGGCCGGGATTTCGGCCACGGCGTCGACGGTTTCGGCCACGCCTTCGGCCGGTTCCGCCACGGGTTCGGCCTTGCGGCGGCGGCTGCGCTTCGGCTTGGCGGCGGGGGCATCGTCCACTGCGTCCGGAGCCGATTCGGGCGCCGTGTCGCTGGCGTCGCCCGCCGTCTCGGCACCGCGCTCGCTGCCACCGCGGCGGCCGCGGCGGCCGCGCCGCCGGCGCTTGCGCTTGCCGTTCCCACCCTCGCCCTCGTCGCTTTCGCCGGCGTCGTCACCGGCATCGGCATCGGTCGGCGCGGTTTCACCCGTGTCGTCGGCTGCGTCTTCGGCGGCGTTGTCGCTGCCCTGATCGTCGCCCTCCTCGCGGCGGCCGCGGCCACGGCGGCGGCGGCGGCCGCGGCCACGGCGGTCATCCCGGCTGCCATCGCCGCGCTCCGCGCCATCCTCGCGCTCGTCGCCATCCTCGCCATCCGGATCAATGGCTTCCGGGTCCTCGTCGGTCACCTTCACCACGGCGGGCAGCGGTGTCATTTCCACCCGCTTGGTTGGCGGCGGGCCGCCGGCATCGATGTGGAAATTCGGGCCGATCAGCGAATCATCCGGGCGGGTGACGATCGACACGCCATAAAGTTCTTCCAGTTCAGCCAGTTCGATGCGCTTGCGGTTGAGCAGATAAACCGCCACTTCCTCGCCGGCGCGCAGGCTCAGCTCGCTGTGGCGGCCGCGCAGCGCCTCGGCTTCCAGCGCGCGCAAGGCGGCCAGCGCCGCCGATGCCACCGAACGCACCATGCCGGTGCCTTCGCACATCGGGCAGACGTGGGTGGAGGCTTCCAGGATGCCTGTGCGCAGCCGCTGCCGGCTCATCTCCATCAGGCCAAAGCTGGAAATGCGGCCGATCTGCACGCGGGCGCGGTCGTTCTTCAGCGCCTCCTTCATCGCCTTTTCCACCTTGCGGGTGTTGGCGCTGTTCTCCATGTCGATGAAGTCGATCACCACCAGCCCGGCCATGTCGCGCAGGCGCAGCTGGCGGGCAATCTCGTCGGCGGCCTCCAGATTGGTCTTGGTGGCGGTTTCCTCGATGCCATATTCGCGGGTCGACCGGCCGGAGTTGATGTCGATCGACACCAGCGCCTCGGTCGGGTTGATCACCAGATAACCGCCGGATTTCAGTTGCACCACCGGCTGGTACATGCCCTCCAGCTGGCCTTCGACGCCAAAGCGCTGGAACAGGGGCACCGTGCCTTCATATTCCACCACCTTGGGCGCATGGGTGGGCATCAGCAGCGACATGAAGCGGTGCGCCGCATCGAAACCGGCGCGGCCTTCCACCAGCACCTGTTCGATGTCCCGGCCGTAAATGTCGCGGATGGCCCGCTTGATCAGGTTCGAATCCTCGTGGATCAGCGCCGGAGCCAGGGCGGCCAGCGTCTTTTCGCGGATCTCGTCCCACAGCCGGGTGAGATAATCGAAATCGCGGCGGATGTCGGCGGCGCTGCGCTTCAGGCCGGCGGTGCGCACGATGGCACCCATGCCATTTGGCAGGTGCAGATCGGCCATGATCTGCTTCAGCCGCTTGCGATCGGCCGGGTTGGAAATCTTGCGGGAAATGCCGCCGCCGTGCGCGGTGTTGGGCATCAGCACGCAATAGCGGCCGGCCAACGACAGATAGGTGGTCAGCGCCGCGCCCTTCGATCCGCGCTCTTCCTTCACCACCTGGATCAGCATCACCTGGCGGCGACGGATGACCTCCTGGATCTTGTAGCGGCGGCGCAAGGCCATGCGCTTGCGGCGCAGCGCTTCGGAGGGCTCGTCATGGTGGCCGCCGGCTTCCTGCACATCGTCGCCATCATCATGATCATCATCATGGCCATGGTCTTCGGCGGCCAGTTCGGCCTCTTCGCGCAGCAGGGCGTCGCGGTCTTCCTTGGGGATCTGGTAATAATCCGGGTGGATTTCGCTGAACGCCAGGAAACCGTGGCGGTTGCCGCCATATTCGACAAACGCCGCCTGCAACGACGGTTCAACCCGCGTCACCTTGGCCAGATAGATGTTGCCCTTGAGCTGACGCTTGTCGGCCGATTCGAAATCAAATTCCTCGATGCGTTGGCCATTCACCACGGCCACCCGTGTTTCTTCCGGGTGGCGGGCGTCGATCAGCATACGGTGTGACATGGAAAGGCTCCGTGGCGCGCGGCCGGCGGCTCGGTTGAGCACGGGCCGGGCGGCGCAATGACAAAAGGCCGGCGTGGCGCCGGCCGGAGGGGTGTGAAACGAAATTCGCCGGGGCGGCGGCAGCAGCAATCGCGCTGGCCGGACGCCGCATCGCGTGCGTCCCTTCGGCCAGTGCATGTTTGCTGTTCATCCGCGTCCCATCAGTCTTGTCGTTGGCCGGCGGCACGCCGGCCCTTGTTGCCGGCCTGTGATCTTCCGCCAAACACCGGCCTGCCCGCCGTCTGAACGGCCAATGGGCGGCGGCAGCGCGGAAAAACGCCGACAATGGCAGCAGTTTTCACTGCTGTTGTCTTCCTGCTAGCAGGCACTTGGCGGAGCGGCAAGGGTGCGGCATTGACGCATTGTCGTAATATTGCATCCAGATTCTCGTGAAGGACGCCGGTTGATGAAACGCATCTTGTTGTCGGGGCTTGCCCTCATCGCCCTGGTTCCGGCCGGCCAGGCGCTGGCCGAACCGCTCAGCCTGGAACGGGTGTTTGCCTCGCCGGCGCTCACCGGCCCGCGCCCGCGCGTGCTGAAGCTTTCGCCCGATGGCCGGCTGGCCACCCTGCTGAAAAGCCGTGCCAGCGATCGCGACCGCTTCGATCTGTGGGCGGTGGACACCATCACCGGGCAAAGCCGCATGCTGGTCGATTCGGAAAAGCTCGCCAGCGCCGGCCCCCTGTCGGAAGCCGAGCGCATGAACCGCGAGCGCCAGCGCATCGCCGATGTGAAGGGCATCACCGCCTATGGCTGGGCCCCCGATGGCCAGCGCCTGCTGGTGCCGGTGGATGGCGATCTGTGGGTGGCCGGCGTGGATGGCCAGGTGCAGCGGCTGACCCAGACGCCCGAAACCGAAACCGATGC
This sequence comes from Alphaproteobacteria bacterium, assembly GCA_018970445.1. GTDB lineage: Bacteria > Pseudomonadota > Alphaproteobacteria > Sphingomonadales > Sphingomonadaceae > Sandarakinorhabdus. Next base: position 30,723 of record JAGWWF010000023.1, read on the forward strand.
CCGCCTGTCGCCAAGGGGCCAATATGCCAGCTTCGTGCGCGATGGCCGGCTGTTCGTGGCCAGCCTGGCCGGCGGCGCGGCGCGCGAAATCGCCGGCGAGGCCACCCCCAGGGTGGCCTGGGGTGTCGCCGAATTCATCGCGCAGGAGGAACTGGCGCGCTTTGACGGCCACTGGTGGTCCCCCGATGATGGCCGCATCGCGGTGGCGCGGGTGGACGAGACGCCGGTGAAGCAGGTGACGCGGGCCGCCATCGGCGCCGATGGCACAAGGCTGTTCACCCAGGCCTATCCGGCCGCCGGCACCGCCAATGCGCTGGTCACGCTGTGGCTGATGAACCCGGATGGATCGGGGCGCACCGCGATCGATCTGGGCAATCCGGCCGATCATTATATCGCCCGCGTCGCCTGGGCGCCCGATGCCCGGACGCTCTATGTCCAGCGGCTGGCCCGCGACCAGACGCGGCTGGACATCATGGCCGTCGATCCGGCCACCGGCGCGGCGCGCGTGCTGCACAGCGAAACCGCGAAGACCTGGATCAACCTGCACAACAGCTTCGAAGCGTTGAAGGATGGCAGCATCCTGTGGGCCAGCGAAGCCGATGGCCATCGCCACCTCTATCGGCTGGCGGCCGGTTCCGATGGCCGTGCCGGCGCGGTGCAGCTCACCCGCGGGCGCTGGGCGGTGGATGAACTGGTGGGCGTGAACGAGAAGGACGGTCGCCTGTGGTTCACCGGCTTTGCCGATTCCACCCTGGAAAAACATGTCTATGCCCTTGATTTCCGCAAGGCAAAGGCCACCCCGCAGCGGCTGACCGCGCCCGGCGGCTGGCACGAGGCGGTGATGGACAAGGCCGGCCGCCGCCTGATCATCACCAGCACCACCCCCAGCCAGCCGGCGCAGCTGTGGCTGGCCGATGGCCAGGGCAAGCGGCTGACCTGGATCGAGGAAAACCGGCTGGATGCCGGCCATCCCTATGCCCCCTATCTGGCCAATCATGTCGTGCCCGAATTTGGCACGCTCACCGCCGCCGATGGCCAGACGATGGACTGGCGGCTGCTGAGGCCCAAGGGCCCCGGCCCGTTCCCGGTGCTGGTGCAGGTGTATGGCGGGCCGCACGCCCACAATGTCCACAAACGCTTTCCGGCGGTGATCGAACAATTTCTGGTGCAGCAGGGCTGGGCGGTGTTCCAGCTGGACAATCGCGGCAGCAATGATCGCGGCAAGGCGTTTGAAGACCCGATCCACCGGGCGATGGGCGGCGTGGAAGTGGCCGATCAGTTGCAGGCACTGGCCTGGATCAAGAGCCAACCCTGGGCCAGGGCCGACAAGATCGCCGTCAACGGCTGGTCATACGGTGGCTACATGGTGCTGAAACTGCTGGAGGCCGCCCCCGGCCAGTTTGCCGCCGGCATCGCCGGTGCGCCCGTCACCCGCTGGGAATTGTATGACACCGCCTATACCGAGCGTTATCTGGGCAATCCCAGCGTTGATGCCGGGCCTTACCAGCGCTCTGGCGCGCTGGGCGATGCGGCCAGGATCAAGGATCCGCTGCTGCTGATCCACGGCATGGCCGATGACAATGTGGTGTTCGAAAATTCGCTGGCCATGATGACGGCGCTGCAACGGGCGAAGGCGAAATTTGACCTGATGGTCTATCCCGGCGCCACCCACGCCACCCCGGGGCTGGAGGTGCACACGTGGATCACGCGGTTGCAGTTCCTGGGGCGCACGGTGGCGCCAACGGGGTTTTGAGGGGGGCCGGACGATCCTCTCCCTCTGGAGAAGGTGCCTGCAGGGCGGAGGGGGCCCGCGAAGCCAAAGCCAGGCCCCGGCTGGCGCGGCCGGCGGCAAGTCCGCCGAGTCCGCTTGGGGGTTATAAAGGGAAGAAGCAAGAAAGTGCGCGGCGGAGCCGCGCCGTCGGACGACTCACGAAAAAGGCGACCTGCAAGGTCGCCTTTTTTGGTCGCCGGCCGGAATTCGCCGAGTCTCAAAATAGCTACGCTATTTTGTGCCGGCTCATTCGTAATCCCCACCCATGTTCTGGTTGCGCGGCGGCTGTGCCGCCGTGATCCGCAGCGCCTCGGCCGAGGCGGACAGCGAACCGATGATATCGGGCGTGTCGTCATCTTCGGCCTGCACCTTCTGCATGCCGACCACCAGCGATTCCGTCAGGTCCGCGGGGCGGATCGTCTGTTCGGCGATCTCGCGCAGGGCCACCACCGGGTTCTTGTCCCGGTCGCGCTCGATCGTCAGTTCCGAACCCGACGAGATGTTGCGGGCGCGATGCGCGGCCAGCAGCACCAGGTCAAAGCGGTTGGGCACCTTGTCGACGCAATCTTCAACAGTCACGCGTGCCATGAAGCGGCTCCGGATAATCGATTGTGGAAATGCCGCTCCCTGACGATTCGGGTGGGCAAAGTCAAGGACAATGCCCCTTTGCCCCTGGCTTGGCGCTTGACTCCGCCCGGCGCCGCCCCTAACGCACCCGCTTCGCATCTGGCCCCGCATCCCGGTGAAGCGGTGGCCCACGCACGCAGCAGGTGTGCGCGGCGAGACCGGGACCAACGTTGAAGCAGACAGCCAAGGATGACATATGTCGAAGCGTTCGAACGCCAAGTACAAGCTTGACCGCCGCATGGGCGAGAATATCTGGGGCCGCCCCAAGAGCCCGGTGAACAAGCGCGAATATGGCCCCGGCCAGCACGGCCAGCGCCGCAAGGGCAAGATCAGCGATTTCGGCATCCAGCTGCGCGCCAAGCAGAAGCTGAAGGGCTATTATGGCGATGTCACCGAAAAGCAGTTCCGCAAGGTCTATGCCGAAGCGGTGCGCATGAAGGGTGACACCTCGCAGAACCTGATCGGCCTGCTGGAACAGCGGCTCGACATGGTGATCTATCGTGCCAAGTGGGCACCGACCGTGTTCGCCGCCCGCCAGATCGTCAACCACGGCCATATCTGGGTGAACGGCGTGCGCTGCAACATCGGTTCGGCGCGCGTGTCGCCCGGCGATGTCGTCGAACTGGGCCCCAGGGCGCGCGAAATGGCGCTGGTGCTGGAAGCGCAGAGCCTGTCGGAACGCGATGTGCCTGAATATGTCGCCATCGACGGCCACAAGGCCACCTATGTCCGCATCCCCACGCTGGACGAAGTGCCCTATCCGGTGAAGATGGAACCGAACCTGGTCGTCGAATTCTATTCGCGCTGATCGTTCGGCCACGGCCAACAGGAAGAGGGCGGCCCTTTGGGACCGCCCTTTTTCGTTTGGCGAGTCCATGACCAGCTTCGCCCTTGCGCGCGTTGGCAATCCCCCCCAAGATGATCGGATATGCTGCGCCAGTATGAATTGGTCGAGCGGGTCAAGGCCTATGCCCCGGATGCGGATGAGGATCTGCTCAACCGCGCCTATGTGTTTTCGGTCAAGGCGCATGGCAGCCAGCTGCGCGCCAGCGGTGATCCCTATTTCAGCCACCCGATCGAGGTGGCCGGCATCCTGACCGACCTGCAACTGGACGACAAGACCATCGCCACCGCCATCCTGCACGACACCATCGAGGACACGGTGGCCACTCAGGACCAGATCGAACGGCTGTTCGGCGCCGATGTTGGCCGGCTGGTCGATGGCGTCACCAAATTGTCCAGGATCGAAACCCAGACCGAAAGCCAGCGCCAGGCCGAAAATCTGCGCAAGTTCCTGCTCGCCATGTCGAACGACATCCGCGTGCTGTTGGTGAAACTGGCCGATCGGCTGCACAACATGCGCACCCTCCACCATATCGGCAAGGAGGAGAAGCGTCGCCGCATCGCGCGCGAGACCATGGACATCTATGCCCCGCTCGCTGAACGCATCGGCATGTATGGCTTCATGGAGGAGATGCAGGAGCTGGCCTTCAGGCATCTGGAGCCCGACGCCAGCGACATGATCGCCCAGCGCATGGCGCGGCTGCGCGACACCACCGGCGCCAATGTCCACCGCATCACCGGCGCGCTGGAATCGCTGCTGCGCGCCAAGGGGCTGGAAGCCAGCGTCACCGGCCGCGAAAAGCGGCCCTATTCGATCTGGCGCAAGATGCAGGCCCGCCAGATGAGTTTCGAACAATTGTCCGACGTGATGGCGTTTCGCGTCACCGTGGCCGATGTGGGCGAATGTTATCGCGCGCTGGGCATCGTGCATGGCCGCTGGCCCACCGTGCCGGGCCGGTTCAAGGATTTCATTTCCACGCCCAAGCCCAATGGCTATCGATCCTTGCACACATCGGTGCTGCTGGGCGGTGAACAGGCCCGCATCGAGGTGCAGATCCGCACGCGCCTGATGCACGAGGAGGCCGAATATGGCCTGGCCGCCCACTGGGCCTACAAGCAGGGGGCCGATGGCGCACCGGCGCGCGAAGCCTATCCGTGGATCGAGGATCTGCTGGACGTGCTGCAGGATGCCGCCAGCCCGGAAGAGCTGCTGGAAAATGCCCGGCTGGCCATGTTCCAGGATCAGGTGTTCGTCTTCACCCCCAAGGGCGAGCTGTACCAGTTGCCGCGCGATGCCACGCCGGTGGATTTCGCCTATGCCGTGCACAGCGATCTGGGCGACATCTGTGTGGGGGCCAAGGTCAACGGTCGGGTGGTGCCGCTGCGCACCCGGCTGGTGAATGGCGATCAGGTCGAGATCTTGAAGGGCAAGGTGAAGGCCCCCGATCCGGCCTGGGAGGCCTTTGTCGCCAGTGCCAAGGCCCGCGCCGCCATCCGCCGCCATGTTCGCCACAAGCGGCGGGAGGAGTTGCAGGCCATGGGCAGCAAGCTGCTGGATGCATTGGCCGCCCGGTTGCGCGTGGTGCTGGACGATGAGATCATGGGCCCGGCGCTGGGCCGGCTGAAGCTGCATGATCGCGCCACGCTGGAACTGGCGATGGCGGAAAATCGCCTGTCGGATGATCAGGTTGCCGAAGCGCTGGTGCCCGGTGCAACCGCCCGGCGGCCGCGATCGGCCAGGGCCAAGGCGGCCGCGGCCATCTCCATCGAAGGGCTCACCCCCGGTGTGGGCTTTCTGCTGTGCGATCATTGCCGGCCGGTGCCGGGGGATCGCATCATCGGCGTGCGCGCGCCCGAAGGGCCGATTTCGGTGCACATCATGGACTGTGATGATCTGGCCGATGAAAGCGGCGAATGGCTGGATGTGAAATGGGGGGCCGAAACCGCGGGCGCCGCCGCCCGCATATCGGTGGTGGTGCACAACCAGCCCGGCGCGCTGGCCAGCCTGGCCGCCAGCATCGCTGCCCACAATGCCAATATCGTTGGCCTGGCGCTGAAACACCGCGACCGCGAGTTCCACACCGATATCGTGGATATCGAAGTGGAAAGCGTTGCCCATCTGGCCACCATCCTGTCGGCCTTGCGCCAGGTGAAGTCGGTGGTGTCGGCCGAGCGCGTCCGTTTGTAGCCTTGCCGCCGCCCGTCCGGCCTGCCAAGGCGGCGGCGATTGGAGAGTGAAGCGATGACCGACGATGAGGTGCTGGCCGAATTCCGCGCGGCCGAGGCGCTGCTGGAAGGCCATTTCATCCTGTCGTCCGGCCTGCGCTCCCCGCGCTATCTGCAATGCGCGCGCGTGCTGATGAACCCAGATCGGGCAGAGCGGCTGGCAGTGGCGCTGGCGGCCAAGATTCCGGCGGATGTGAAGGCACGGATCAGCGCCGTCATTGCGCCGGCCATGGGCGGGCTGATCTGCGGCCATGAACTGGCGCGCGCGCTGGGGGTGGATTCGATGTTCGTCGAACGGCCCACCGGCACGTTCGAACTGCGCCGCGGCTTTCGCCTGGCGCCCGGCCAACAGGTGCTGCTGATGGAAGATGTCGTCACCACCGGGCTCTCGTCGCGCGAAGCCATCGCCGCGATTGCGGCGGCCGGCGGCCGCGTCATCCACGCGGCATCGCTGGTGGATCGTTCCAATGGCACGGCCGATCTGGGCGTGCCGTTCACGCCGCTGATCAGGCTGGATGTGCCCAGTTACCAACCCGATGCGCTGCCGCCCGAACTGGCGGCGATTCCGGCGATCAAGCCCGGCAGCCGGGCGGCGTGATCCCACTCATCGCTCTCATCGCCGCCGTCACGCCGCCCGGCGCGCCGGGGCGGGTTGCCACCATCGCCGACGGCCAGGGCTTTGCCGGCATGATTCTGCTGTCTGAAGACGGCAAGGTCACGCTGGAACAGGGCTTTGGCCTGAAAAACCCCAGGGCGCAGCGCCGGGCACGCGAAAAATCGGATTTCCTGGCCAGCGATCACTGGCGCTGGTCGTCGGTCACCAAACAGGTCGTCGCCACCCTGGCGATGCAGGATGTCGCCGCCGGCCGGCTGGCGCTGGATGCGCCGATCACCCGTTATCTGCCCGGCTTCCGCGGCCCCACCGGCAATCGCATCACCGTCGCCATGCTGCTTGGCCACGAATCCGGCCTGCCCAACAGCAATGCGGGCGACAGCGCCGCCTTCCGCCCCGGCTATCGCGGCAACCTTGATGCCCTCACCGGCCTGTGCGCCGGCCCGGTGCGCGATCAACCGGGCGCGAGCTTCTACTATGACAATTGCGATTACATCGTCGCCGGCCGGCTGCTGGAGGCGGTGAACCGCCAGCCGCTGGCGTCCCTGCTTGCCACCCGCATCACCCGGCCGCTGGGCATGGCCAGCGTCACCTGGGCCGGGCCGCATGTGGCTGGCGCCGGCGAAGCGCCGGTCAATCTCGCCGCCTATGGCGCTGCCGCCGCGATCACCGGCACCATCCGCGATCTGTGGCGCTTCGATCAGGCGCTGATCGACGGCAAGCTGCTGCCCAAGGCGCAACGCGACCTGATGTGGGATGGCAAGCCGGCCAAGGGCTTTGCCGCGCTCGGCCAATGGGCCTTCCGCGTCACTCTGCGCGGCTGCAAGGCCGATCAACTGCTGATCGAACGGCGCGGCAACGTTGGAAACGTGCAGGTGCGCAACTATATCCTGCCCGAACGCAACATCGTGCTGATTGCCATGACCAACCGTGACACCATCGATTTCGGCGAACTGTGGCAGGGTGCCGGCCTTGGCTATGAACTTCTGTCCGCCGCTGCCTGCAAGGTGGATGCCTGATGACCGCTGCACCCTTGCGCCCCGCCCATCTGCGCCTGGGCGTCAACATCGATCATGTCGCCACCATCCGCAACGCGCGCGGCGGGCTGCATCCCTGCCCGTTGCGCGCGGCCGAACTGGCGGCGGCGGCCGGGGCCGATGGCATCACCATCCACCTGCGCGAGGATCGCCGCCACATCACCGATGCTGATCTGGATCGGCTGGCCGGGGCGGTGGCGCTGCCGATCAATCTGGAAATGGCCGCCACCGATGAAATGCTGGCCATCGCCCTGCGCCACCGCCCGCACGCTGCCTGCATCGTGCCGGAACGCCGCGCCGAACGCACCACCGAAGGCGGGCTGGATGCCGCCGGCTTGCTGGGCAGCCTGCAACCCATGGTGGCGCGGCTGCGCGATGCCGGCATCCGCGTGTCTCTGTTCATTGCGCCGGATGAACGCCAGCTCGACGCCGCGGCCCGGCTGGGCGTGCCGGTGGTGGAACTGCACACCGGCCCCTATGCCCATGCGATCACGCCGGATGCGATTGCCGCCGAACGGGCCCGGCTGGCCCACGCCGCGCAGGCCGGCGCGGCGCTGGGCCTGGAACTGCACGCCGGCCATGGCCTCACCTATGACAATGTCGGCCCGGTGGCCGCCCTGCCGCAGCTGGCCGAACTGAACATCGGCCATTTCCTGGTGGGGGAGGCGGTGTTCGTTGGCCTGGATGCCGCCATCCGCCAGATGCGCGCCCTGATGGATGCGGCGCGGGCATGAACATTCCCGCCGGCCTTGGCGTGATCGGCCTGGGATCCGATCTGTGCAACATCGATCGCATCGCCGGCAGCATTGCGCGCTTTGGCGATCGTTTCGTCAACCGCATCTTCACCGACGTGGAACAGGCCAAGGCCAACCGCCGCCAGCTCACCCGCGCCGCCACCTATGCCAAGCGCTTTGCCGCCAAGGAGGCCTGCGCCAAGGCGCTGGGCACCGGCTTTCGCCATGGCGTGTTCTGGCGCGACATGGGCGTGGTCAACCTGCCCAGCGGCCAGCCCACGCTGGCGCTCACCGGCGGGGCAGCGGCAAGGCTGGCGCAAATCACGCCGCCGGGGCATAAGGCGACCATCCATCTGACGATGACCGACGACCACCCCTGGGCGCAGGCCATCGTGCTGATCACTGCGAGTATCGAATGACCGACGCTGTTGCCCCCAAGGCCAAGAAGAAGATCAACTGGGCCGAGGAGGCCTGGCAGCTGTTCCTGCTGGCGCTGGCCGTGCTGGCGGTGCACACGGCGCTGGCCAAGCCCTTCTATATCCCGTCGGGATCGATGCTGCCCGGCCTGCTGGTGGGCGATCGGCTGATCGTGTCGAAATTCCCCTATGGCTATTCCTATCTGTCGCCATCGTTCAACGTGCTGCCCGAACTGCCCGGCCGGCTGTTCGGCAGCCTGCCCGAACGCGGCGATATCGTGGTGGTGAAATCGCCCATCGCCAAGGATGACTGGATCAAGCGAGTGATCGGCCTGCCCGGCGACACGGTGCAGATGAAGGATGGCCAGTTGTGGCTGAACGGTGCGCCGGTGCCCAAGCTGAAGGTGGCCGATACGGTGATGGCGGTGACGCCGAACAGCGATTGCGCCACCATGATCGACGCGCAGTACCGGGTGATCACCCCCGATGGCGCCGCCGAATGCCACCTGCCCACCTATCGCGAAACCCTGCCGGGTGGGCGGTCCTATCTGGTCAATGATCTGGCCAACACCCCGCAGGACAACACCGAAGCGGTGATCGTGCCCGAAGGCCATGTGTTCCTGATGGGCGACAATCGCGACAACAGCGAAGACAGCCGCTTTGCCCCGGAATTTGGCGGGCTGGGCCTGTTGCCGGTGGAAAATATCGTCGGCCGCGCCGAATTCACCACCTTCAGCCTGGATGGCAGCACCAGTTTCAACCCGGTCACCTGGGTGACGGCGCTGCGCAATCGCTGGTTCATCTCGCTGCGCGGCTGATTGGCTGCGCGGGCGGCGCCGGCCTTATTCGGCCGGCTTCACCGCCAGCAGTTCGATGTCGAATTCCAGCACCGCGCCGGGCGGGATCACGCCGCCGGCACCCTGCGCGCCATAGGCCAGTTCCGGCGGCACGACGAAATGATATTTGGCGCCCACCGGCATCAGCTGCACGCCTTCGGTCCAGCCCGGAATCACCTGATCCAGCGGGAATGCCGCCGGCTGGCCGCGGCTGTAGCTGGAATCGAACACGGTGCCGTTGATCAGCTTGCCTTCATAATGCACCAGCACCGTGTCCTTCGCGGCCGGGCGCGGGCCCTTGCCATCGCGAATCACCTGATATTGCAGGCCCGATCCGGTGGTGATCACGCCGGCCTTGGCCTTGTTGGCCTTCAGGAAGGCCATATCGTCCTGTCGCACCGCCGCGACCTGGCCCTGGGTGCCGGTATAGACCAGCACACCCACCACGCCGATCACGATGCCAGCTGCCGCCAGCCACTTGCCGATGCCTACGCCGCCCGCCTTGCCTGCCGCCTGACCTGACATTGAACAATTCCATTCCCTGTTGGCCGCTGGCCGGCCGGATGATCGATGCGGCGCAAACATGGCGAGAGCCGGGCAGAGGGTCAACCCCGCCCGGCTCCCGGCCTTGCATTGCTGTGCATTCAACGGCTTATTTGATGCCGTCGCGCTCCATGCGCTTCTTTTCCATCTTGCGGGCGCGGCGAACGGCGGCGGCCTTTTCACGGGCGCGCTTTTCGCTGGGCTTTTCATAATGGCGACGCAGCTTCATCTCGCGATAGACGCCTTCGCGCTGCAGCTTCTTCTTGAGGGCGCGCAGGGCCTGATCAACATTATTGTCGCGAACCACGATTTGCATGAGCTGCCGTCACTCCGATCCGAAAGGGGGCGAACGGCCCCGATATTGTGTTTGCGTGCAAGAAACCATGTCCACCGAGTCGCCCCGGTGAAAGAGGGCTGGCACGTAGCAGAAGCCCCGGCGCCAAACAACCCTTTACCCGCCCGCGCGCGCCGCGACGCAAAAGCCGCTACAAGGCGCGGGCACAACAGGCTATGGCAGCGGCATGGCCGAAGATCTTCCGCTTGCCCAACTTGCCCTGCGTCTGGTCGCCGCGATGCTGCCGCATGTGCCATTCGATGGCTGGTCGGCGGCCGCGCTGGCGGCAGCGGCCCGCGACACCGGCACCGATGAAGATATCGCCGCGCTGGCCGTGCCCGATGCCGCCGCGATGCTGTCCCTGTGGGTGGCCAATGCCGATGCCGCCATGGCCGATGCGATGGCGGCAACCCACAACATGAAGGTGCGTGACCGCATCCGCACCGCGCTGATCACCCGGCTGGAACAGGGCGACCGCGAGGTGACGCGCCGGGCGCTCAGCCTGCTGGCCCAGCCGCAGCATGCCGCGCTGTCGGCCCGGCTGCTGTGGCAGGCTGCCGATGCGATGTGGCGTGCTGCCGGCGATACCGCCACCGATTATAATCATTACACCAAGCGGGCAATCCTTTCGGCGATCTATTCGGCGACACTGCTGCACTGGACCCAGGATGACAGCGCGGATTTCGCTGCCACGCGGGCCTTCATCGATCGCCGCATCGATGGCGTGATGCGCTTTGAAAAGGCCAAGGCGCGCGTGACCGGCCTGGCGGCCAAGCTGCCCAACCCGGCCCGCATCCTGGGCCGGCTGCGCTATCCGGCGGTGTGACCGGATTAACGGTGGCGCGCCACCGGCAATCTTGATAACGGTTCGCAACTTTAGCCCCTGCGGACCCTCATCGTGCCCCCATCGCCCGCTTCCCGCTGCATCACTGCCCTTGCCGTTGGCGAGGTGGCCCTGATCGCGGCCATCGATCGGGCCGGCCTGGCGCCTGATACCGCCCAGCGCCTGTGCGAACTGGGCTTTGATGAAGGGGTGGATGTGGAAATCCTGCACCGTGCGCCCTTTGGCGGTGATCCCATCGCCGTGCGGGTGGGCAACATGGTCGTGGCGCTGCGCTGCGACATGGCCGCCCTGATCGAGGTGGCGGCATGAACGCGCCGGCACCCAATCTGGCGCGCAGCCCGGTGGTGGCGCTGGTGGGCAACCCCAATGCCGGCAAGACCAGCCTGTTCAACGCGCTGACCGGCAGCCGGCAGAAGGTGGGCAATTATCCCGGCGTCACCGTGGAGCGCAAGGCCGGCCGGCTGGCGCTGCCCGATGGCCGGCTGTGCGATCTGATTGATCTGCCCGGCACCTACAGCCTCAACCCGCGTTCGCCAGACGAGGCCGTGAGCCGCGATGCCATCTTCGGCCGCATCGCCGGCGAACGGCCGCTGGATGCCATCGTGGCGGTGATCGATGCCACCAACTTGCGCAACCATCTGCGCTTCGTGCTGGAACTCAAGCCGCTGGGGCTGCCGCTGGTGGTGGCGCTGAACATGGTTGATCTGGCCGCCCGCGATGGCATCCGCATCGATGCCGCCCGGCTGTCCGCCCTCATCGGCCTGCCGGTGGTGGAAACCGTGGCGGTGAGGAAGCGCGGGCTGGACGCGCTGGGCGGCGCGCTGGCCGCCGGCATCGGCGATGCGCCGCCGCCGCTGCCGGTGGCGGCCACCGGCGATGTGAAGGCGCTGCAGAAACAGGCCCGCCAGATCAGCGCGGCGGTGGAAACCAGCACCGGGGCCGCCCGGCGCTGGTCGCAGCGGATCGACCGGGTGGCGCTGCACCCGGTGGCGGGGCCGCTGTTGCTGGCGGCCATCCTGTTCTTCATGTTCCAGGCGGTGTTCAGCTGGGCGGAAGCGCCGATGGGCTGGATCGAGGCCGGCATCGCCGCCGTGCAGGCCAGGCTGGCGCTGGCGCTGCCGGCCGGTGTGCTGCTGTCGCTGCTCAATGATGGCGTGCTGGCCGGGGTGGGGGCGGTGGTGGTGTTCCTGCCGCAGATCCTGATCCTGTTCGCCTTCATCATCGCGCTGGAACAATCGGGTTACATGACGCGCGCCGCCTTCCTGATGGATCGGCTGATGGCGCGGGTGGGCCTGAACGGCCGCGCCTTCATCCCGCTGCTGTCCAGCTTTGCCTGCGCAATTCCCGGCATCATGGCGACGCGCACCATCGATTCGCCGCGCGACCGGCTCACCACCATCCTGATCGCCCCGCTGATGACCTGTTCGGCGCGACTGCCTGTGTATGCCGTGGTGATCGGCGCCTTCATCCCGGCCCGCGCTGTCGGCCCGTTCGGCCTGCAGGGGCTGGTGCTGTTCGTGCTCTATCTGGCGGGAATCCTGGGCGCGCTGGTGGCGGCCTTTGCCCTGCGCCGCACCGTCACCCGTGGCTCTGCGCCGCCGTTCCTGATGGAGATGCCCAAATATCAATGGCCGGCGCCGCGCGATCTGGCGCTGGGCCTCTATGGCCGCGCCACCGCCTTCCTGGCGCGGGCCGGCACGATCATCCTGGCCTCCACCATCGTGCTGTGGGGCCTGGCCAGCTGGCCGCAACCGCCGGCCGATGGCGAGCGGCCACCGATCGAATACAGCCTGGCCGGCAAGATCGGCGCAGGCCTGGAACCCATTTTCGCGCCCATCGGCTTCAACAAGGAAATCGCCATCGCGCTGGTGCCGGGCATGGCGGCGCGCGAGGTGGCGGTATCGGCGCTGGGCACGGTCTACGCCCTGAACGGGGTGGACGAGGATCATGCCGATGGCCTGATCGCCCAGCTGCGCGCCGCCTGGCCGCTGCCCACGGCGCTGGCCTTTCTGGCCTGGTTCGTGTTTGCGCCGCAGTGCATATCAACGCTGGCCATCACCCGGCGCGAAACCGCCAGCTGGCGCTGGCCGATCTTCATGTTCACCTACCTCTTTGCCGCCGCCTATGTCGCGGCCGGCGTCACCCATCGGCTGGCGCTGGCGGCCGGGCTTTGAGCGCCAGGCGGACGATCAGGCCAAAGGCCAGCACGCCAAAGCTGATGCCAGCGCCGCGCCAGCCGACATAGGCCAGGCTGGATTGCAGCACGAACAGGCAGCCGCCGCTGAACGCCAGCGGCACCAGCGGATAGAGCGGCACCCGGAACGGCCGCTCCACCTGCGGCAGCCGGCGGCGCAGGATGATCAGCGCTGGCCCGGTGAGCGACAGGAACAGCCAGAACACCGGTGACAGGAAATCGACCATCTGGGCAAAACCGGTGGACACCGATCCCCAGGCAATCAGCAGCAGCGAAAGCGCGCACTGCACCCAGATCGCCCCGCGCGGCACCCCGGCGGCGGCATCCCACACCGCCAGCCGGCCCAGCGCCGGTTCCTCGCTGGCCACGGCATAGAGGGTGCGCCCGCCCACGATCACCAGCGCGTTGACGATGGCCAGCGCCGCCAGGCCGACAAACACCACCATCAGCGCCTGCCCGGCCGGGCCGAAGGCGCGCGCCATCAGCTGGGCTGCTGGCGCCGCGCTGGCCGCCAGCCCATCCCCGCCCAGCCCGGCAAGATAGGCCCAGTTGGCCAGCAGATAGAGCGCCGTCACCAGCCCCATGCCGCCCACCAGCGCCAGGGTCATGTCGCGCGGGCGGCGCACTTCGGCCGACAGGGTGGCGGCATCGTTGAAGCCGCCAAAGGCCAGCATGACGAACACCATCGCCTGGCCAAAGGCGGCCGCCGCAAAGGGCTGCGGCTGCGCTGTGGCGGCCACCACCGGCGTGTTGCTGGCGATCAGGCTGGCCGCCGCCGCCCCCAGCGCCAGCAGCGCCACCACATCGCCGGCCACCAGCACCAGCTGTCCGCCGGTCGATCGTTTCACCCCGGCCAGATTGAGGGCCGTCAGCGCCACCACCGCCAGCGCCGCCACCCCGCCGCGGGCCTGGGGCGACAGCGGCACCAGTTCGGCCACATAATCGGCCGCAACAAAGGCCAGCATGGCCGCCGACGCCGAAAAGATCACCGCAAAGCGCGACCAGGCAAACAGGAAGCCCACCAGCGGGCCATAGGCCAGTTGCAGAAAGCGATAATCGCCGCCGGGGTGCGGGAAGGCACTGGCCAGTTCGGCATAGACCAGCGCGCCGGCCAGCGCGAACAGCCCGCCCAGCCCCCAGGCCAGCAGCACCAGCGCATCATTGTGCAGGATCGCCGCCACCAGGCTGGCCGAACGGAAGATGCCCGCCCCCACCACCATGCCCACCACCACCGAGGCGGCGGCAAGGGGGCCAAGGATGCGGCGCGGGCTGGCATTGTTCATGCCGGCCACGGTGGCGGAGCGCCGGCATCCCGGCAAGGGGCGGATTGCCCCGGCGTTGCCCTGTTCGCCGGCCGCGCCCTTGCAGCCGGGGATTCGCTTCCTATATCGCCCGTGCAACTTCAAGCGGCCGGGGCACCGGCCGTTGTCACAACCCGGATCGGCCCGTGCCGCGCTGCCTGTCGAGGGGCGTCAGGGCCGGATCCACACAGGCAAGGGAAAAGAGACGGCCATGGCAAAGGTTATCGGGATCGATCTGGGCACCACCAACAGCTGCGTTGCCGTGATGGAAGGCAGTGCACCGCGCGTGATCGAAAATGCCGAAGGCGCCCGCACCACCCCCAGCCAGGTGGCCTTCACCAAGGATGGCGAGCGCCTGGTGGGCCAGCCGGCCAAGCGCCAGGCCGTCACCAACCCGGCCAACACCGTGCTTGCCGTCAAGCGCCTGATCGGCCGCCGCTTTGATGATCCGCTCACCACCAAGGATGCCGGCCTGGTGCCCTACAGCATCGCGCGCGGCCCTAATGGCGATGCCTGGGTGAACGCCGGCGGCACCGATTACAGCCCGTCGCAGATTTCCGCCTTCATCCTGCAGAAGATGAAGGAAACCGCCGAAGCCTATCTGGGCGAGACCGTCACCCAGGCGGTGATCACCGTGCCGGCCTATTTCAACGATGCCCAGCGCCAGGCCACCAAGGATGCCGGCAAGATCGCCGGCCTGGAAGTGCTGCGCATCATCAACGAGCCGACGGCGGCCGCGCTGGCCTATGGCCTCGACAAGAAGAATGATGCCAAGACCGTGGCCGTCTATGACCTTGGCGGCGGCACCTTCGACATTTCCATCCTGGAACTGGGCGACGGCGTGTTCGAGGTGAAGTCGACCAGCGGCGACACCTTCCTGGGCGGCGAGGATTTCGATGCCAAGCTGGTGGAATTCCTGTCGGCCGATTTCAAGCGCGCCGAGGGCATTGATCTGACCAAGGACAAGCTGGCCCTTCAGCGCCTGAAGGAAGCCGCCGAGAAGGCCAAGATCGAGCTGTCGTCCTCGGCCGCGACCGAGGTGAACCTGCCGTTCATCACGGCCGACGCCACCGGCCCCAAGCATCTGGTGAAAAACATCACCCGCGCCGATCTGGAAAAGCTGGTGCTCGATCTGATCGAACGCACCCGCCAGCCCTGCCTGGATGCGCTGCGCGAAGCCGGCGTGAAGCCGGGCGATCTTGACGAGGTGATCCTGGTCGGCGGGATGACCCGCATGCCGCGCGTGCGGGCCTTCGTGAAGGACCTGTTCGGCAAGGAACCGAACACCAGCGTGAACCCGGATGAAGTGGTGGCCATGGGCGCCGCCATCCAGGCCGGCGTGCTGCAGGGCGACGTGAAGGATGTGCTGCTGCTGGATGTCACCCCGCTGTCGCTGGGCATCGAGACGCTGGGCGGCGTGTTCACCCGCATGATCGATCGCAACACCACCATCCCCACCAAGAAGAGCCAGGTGTTCTCCACCGCCGATGACAACCAGTCGGCCGTGACCATCCGGGTGTTCCAGGGTGAGCGCGAGATGGCGGCCGACAACAAGATCCTGGGCCAGTTCGATCTGGTCGGCATTCCGCCCGCCCCGCGCGGCGTGCCGCAGGTGGAAGTGACCTTCGACATCGATGCCAACGGCCTGGTTTCGGTGAACGCCAAGGACAAGGGCACCGGCAAGGAACAGCAGATCCGCATCCAGCCGTCGGGCGGCCTGTCCAAGGACGACATCGAAAAGATGGTGAAGGACGCCGAAGCCTTTGCCGAGGAAGACAAGAAGCGCCGCGCCGCCGCCGAAGCCCGCAACCAGGCCGATGGTCTGGTGCATTCCACCGAGCGCCAGCTGGCCGAACATGGCGACAAGGTGACGCCGGAGGTGAAGGCCAGCATCGAGACCGCCATCGCCGATGTGAAGGCGGTGCTGGGTTCGGGTGATGCCGATGCCATTGGCGCCAGGGTGCAGGCGCTGGGCCAGGTGGCGATGAAGCTGGGCGAGGCGATCTATCAGGCCGAACAGGCCAGTGCCGACGCCGGCGCGGCCGACACCCCCAGGAGCGATGACGTGGTGGACGCCGAGTTCACCGACGTGGACGACAGCAAGAAGTAAGGCGAACCTCCCCTCCCCGGCCGGGGAGGGGTCGGGGGTGGGGCCGTGGCGCTGTGCATGTGCAGCCCCGGCCCTTCCGCCAAGCGGCAGGGGAACGCCTGATGGCCACCGAAATCGATTATTATCAACTGCTCGAGGTGGAACGCGGCGCCGATGAGGCGGCGTTGAAATCCGCCTATCGCCGGCTGGCGATGAAATGGCACCCGGACAAGAACCCCGGTGACGCTGCCGCCGAACAGAAATTCAAGGCGATCAGCGAAGCCTATGACGTGCTGAAGGACCCGCAGAAGCGCGCCGCCTATGATCGGTTCGGCCATGCCGCCTTCCAGCAGGGTGGTGGTGGCGGCGGCCAGGATTTCGGCGGCTTTGCCGACATTTTCGAAAGCGTGTTCGGCGAATTCATGGGTGGCGGCGGCCGTGGCCAGCGCCGCGGCGGCCCGGCGCGCGGGTCCGATCTGCGCTATGATCTGGAAATGACGCTGGACGAGGCGTTCAGCGGCCGCCAGGCCAATCTGGCCATCGATGTCGCGGCGGCCTGCGACCCGTGCGGCGGCAGCGGCGCCAAGCCCGGCACGACGGCACGCGGCTGCACCACCTGCAACGGCAGCGGCCGGGTGGCGATGCGCCAGGGCCTGTTCATGGTGGAACGCACCTGCCCGGCCTGCCATGGCCAGGGCCAGATCATTGCCGATCCCTGCACCAGCTGCGGCGGGGCCGGCCGGGTGGAAAAGCGCAAGGAACTGAACGTCAACATCCCCCGGGGCGTGGACGATGGCACCCGCATCCGCGTGGCCGGCGAAGGCGAAGCCGGCAGCCGCGGCGGCCCGGCCGGCGATCTCTACATCTTCATCCACCTGAAATCCCATCCCGTGTTCAAGCGCGACGGCACCACGCTCTATGCCATTGCACCGCTGTCGATCACGCTGGCGACGCTGGGCGGCGAGATTGATGTGCCCAGCCTGGACGGACAGAAGACCGTCATCAAGATCCCGGCCGGCACCCAGACCGCCAAGCAGTTCCGGGTGCGCGGCAAGGGCATGCCGTCGTTGAATGGCGGCGGCTCCGGCGATCTGGTGATCCAGGTGGAGGTGGAAACCCCGGTCAAACTCACCGCCCGCCAGCGCGAGCTGCTGGAAGAATTCCGCGCCATCGAAGTGAGCGAAGGCGGTCGCAACACGCCGAAAAGCCAGGGGTTCTTTGACCGGATCAAGGATGCCTGGAACGAGCTGACCGAATAGGGCTGGCGGGCCCCGGCCGGCCTCCGCTAAGCCATGGTGATGCATCGCCTGACCAACCGCCGTTACCTGGTGACCGGGGCTGCCCGTGGCCTGGGCCTGGCCATCGCGCAGCGGCTGGTGGCCGAAGGCGCGCGCGTGATGCTGGCCGATGTGCTGCCCGACGGGGCCGAGCGCGCCGCCGAACTGGGCGCGGCTGCCGCCTTCGTGGCGTGCGATGTCTCGTGCCGCGATCAGATCGATGCGGCCATTGCCGCCACCGTTGCCCGCTGGGGCGGCCTGGATGGGCTGGTGAACAATGCCGGCATTGCGCCGCGCGGCGACATCCTCAGCGAGACGCCGGAACAATTTGACCGGGTGATCGCCACCAATCTCACCGCCGCCTTTCATGCCACCCAGCTGGCGGTGCCGCATCTGATCGCGGCCGGCGGCGGCGTGATCCTCAACATGTCCAGCGTCAATGCCCTGCTCACCATCCCGGCGCTGCTGGCCTATAATGTCGCCAAGGGCGGGCTGAACCAGCTGACCCGCAACACCGCCGTGGCACTGGCGCCGCACAATATCCGGGTGGTGGGCATCGGGCCGGGCACCATCCTGACCGAACTGGCCCGGAATGCCGTGATGGCCGACGACGCGGCGCGGCTGCAGATATTGTCGCGCACGCCCATGGGCCGGGCCGGCGAACCGGCGGAAATCGCCGCCATCGCCGCCTTTCTGTTGAGCGACGACGCCAGTTACATTACCGGCGAGACACTTTATGCGGATGGGGGCCGGCTTGGCCTCAACTATACCGTGCCGGTTGGAGATGATGCGTGATCGATGCCGAGTGGTGGGACTATGACGACGCCGACGAAATGGCCGAGGCGGTGGCGGGCGACATCGCCTATATCATCGGCCAGGCGCTGGAAGCCCGCGGCCGCGCGCTGGTCGCCTTCCCGGGCGGCTCCACCCCGCTGCCGGCGCTGAAGCTGCTGGCCGGCATGAAGATCGAATGGGCGGATGTGACGATCCTGCCCACCGATGACCGGCTGGTGCCGGTGACCGATCCCCTGTCCAACGCCGGCATGCTGGCGCGGCTGTTCCTGCCGAAAAAGGCCCGCGTGCTGCCGTTGACGGCGGGCGAGAGCGATCATGTCGCCGCCGGCCGCGCCGCCGATGAGCGCATCGCCGATCTGGACTGGCCGCTGGATGTGGCCTGGCTGGGGGTGGGCGAGGATGGCCACACCGCCTCCATCTTTCCCGGCCCGGATTTCGAAGCCGCCATCGCCGGCCCCAGGGCGCGCCGGGCGCTGGGTGTCCGCCCCGATCCGCTGCCGGCAAACGCCCCGGTGCCGCGCGTCACGCTCACCGCGCCCACGCTGGTTTCGGCCCGCACCGTCACCCTGGTCCTGCAAGGCAAGGCCAAGCGCACGCTGGTCGAAAAGGCGCTGAAGCAGGGATCATCGAGCACGCTGCCCATCGGCCGCCTGCTGGCCGAGCTGGAAATGGACATCGACATCCACTGGTGCCCGTGACGCCGGAACATCCTGCCCCGCAAGGGGTGGGATCTGGGGCTCACCGCACCGTGATGCGCACCCGGTCAAAGATGGTGCGGCCATCGCCCAGCGCAATCTCGTGCCGGCCGGGCACCGGCGCCCAGCGGGCCGGGCGGCCGGGCAGGCGGCGGCCGTCCACGCTGATGAACAGGCCGGGGCGCTGGCCCGTGCTGCGGATCACCAGCAATTGCCGGCCGGCGGGAATGTCGGGATCGAGCGCCAGAATGGTGCCGTCACTGGGCGCGGTCAGCCGCACCGCTTCCTCGTCCGGCGCGGCCAGCGCGAACAGCGGCTGCCAGGTGCCGGGCAGGAACAGCTCCTGCCGGGGCGGTTCCACCGCCGGCCGGAAGCGGACGGGGCGGCGCTCCACGCTGGCGGGCAGGGCGAAATCCGGTGGCGGATCGGCGTGCAGCGCCTGCATGATCGCCGCCCAGGCCGGGGCCGCGCCGCTGGTGCCCGAAACGCCGATCATGGCATCGCCCTCGAAATTGCCCACCCACACTGCCACCGTGAAGCGGCGGGAAAAGCCCACCGCCCAATTGTCGCGCATCGCCTTGGAGGTGCCGGTCTTCACCGCTGCCGCAAAGGGCAGCGACAGGCCCGATGCCTCGCCGAAGCTGGCCGCGCGGGCGGCAGGGTCGGCCAGCAGCGCGGTGACGATGGCCGCCGCACCCGCATCGACGATCGGGCCGGTGGCCGGGCGCGCATCGGGATCGAGGGTGAGCGGCCCGCCGCGCCCGCCCAGTGCCAGGCTGCGATAGGCGGCGGCCTGTTCCAGCAGGGTCACCTCCGCCGATCCCAGCGCCAGCGCATAGCCGTAAAAGTCGCCCGGCCGGTTGATGCCGCGATAGCCCAGATCGAACAGCCGCTGGCGAAACGCCTCCAGCCCGGTGAGCAGCAGGGTGCGCACTGCCGGCACATTCAGGCTGTTGCCCAGCGCGCTGCGCACCGACACCGGCCCGCGAAAGCGGCGATCATAATTCTGCGGAATATACAGCCCGGTGGCGGTTTCCAGATCGACCGGCGCATCATCGAGCAGGGAGGCGGCGGTGAGCAGCCGGCGTTCGATGGCCAGCGCAAAAAGATGCGGTTTCAGTGTCGAGCCCGCCTGCCGTGGTGCGGCAACGCCATCCACCTGCGCGGCGCGGCTGGCGCTGCCGGCCGCCCCCACCCAGGCGAGGATGCGGCCCGTGTCATTGTCCACCACCAGCGCCGCGCCATCGCGGACATTGCGGCCGGCCAACGCCGCCAGCTGCCGATCCAGCGCGGCCTGCACCTGTGCCTGCACATCGGCATCAAGGCTGGTGGCCACGCGCCCGCGCACGCCCGGCCGCAGCAGCCGGGCGGCCAGATGCGGGGCCAGATCGCCGCCCGACGCGGCCTGGCGCGGGCCCAGCAGGCGGGCAGCGGCCAGTGCGATGGCCGGGCAATCCAGATCGGGCGCGGCGCGGCAGGCGCGGGCCAGCACGGCGGCGGCCGGGGCCGATGGGCGACGCGCCAGCGCCACCAGCACGGCGTTTTCAGCCGGCCCCAGCGCTGCCGCCGGGCGGCCGGCCATGCGGGTGGCGGCGGCCCCGATGCCCACGACATCACCGCGCAACGGCAACAGATTGAGCCAGGCCTCCAGTATCTGCCGCTTGCTCCAGCGCGCTTCGATGGCGCGGGCGGCGCGGGCCTGGCGCAGCTTGGCCCGCCAGCCGCGCCCGCCGGCCCGGCCCAGCGCGGGATCGAGCAGCGCCGCCAGCTGCATGGTGATGGTCGAGGCCCCGCGCGCCCCTGCGCCGCGCAGCCGGCCCAGTGCCGCGCCGCCCACGCTGCGCCAGTCAATGCCGTGATGCTGCCAGAAGCGCCGATCTTCCGCGGCCACCAGCCGGCGCACCAGATCGGGGCTGATCGCCGCCAGCGGCAGCCAGTCGCCGCGATCGGCCGCGGCATCGGTGCGCCGCCGCGCCAGTTCCCGCCCGCGCGCATCGACCAGCACCGCGATGCTGCCCGGTTGGCCGGCGATGGCGCGCAAATCCGGCACCGGTGCCGGCTGGGTGCGCCAGATCAGCAGCGCCAGCAGGGCCAGCAGCAGCAGCGGCAGGGCGCGCGCCCGCTTCAGTGCCGCCGGCATGGCGGATGCTGATGCCGGAGGGCAGGGGACAAAGCGACCGGCATTGGCGTCATGGGAAACATGCGGGGCATCCGGCGACGGGTTCGAATCAGCCGGCGTCTCGGCCCGGCAAGCCTTTGCGGCCCAGCCAGTCCAGCATCGCCGCATTCACCGGCCCCGGTGCTTCCTGCTGCACCCAGTGCGAGACGTTCGGGAAGCGCACCAGGGTGAAATCCCGCACATGGCGGCCATAGCCCTCGGTCAGTTTCACATCCAGCGCCGTGTCCTCCTCCCCCCACAGCATCAGCGTGGGCACGGTGATCTGCGGGGCCACTTCGTTCAGCACCCCCAGATTGGCGCGGTAATAATTGATCATGGCGGTCAGCGCGCCGGGGATCAGGGCGTTCTGGCGGTAATGCTCCAGCACGTCGGGCGGGAAGGCGCTCTTGTCCACCGCCATGTTGAGGAAGGCGTTGGCGATGCCTTGTGCCCGGCGCTGGCGGAGCAGGAATTCCGGCAGGCCGGGGATCTGGAAGAAGGCGACATACCAGCTTTTCAGCCTTTGCGGCCAATAATGGCTGATCAGATCGCGAAACACCGTCGGGTGCGGCACGTTCATGATGATCAGGCCATCCAAGGGCACGGCACGGCGCATCGCCACCACCCAGGCGATCACCGCGCCCCAATCATGCGCCACCAGCAGCCGGCGGCGCGCCCCAAGCGCGTCAAACATCCCCACCACATCATCGACGAGATGATCGATATGGTAAGCCGCCTTGCCCACCGGCCGGCTCGATCCGCCATAACCGCGCAGATCAGGCGCCACCACCCGCCAGCCGGCATCGGCCAGCACCGGCAACTGGTGGCGCCACGAAAAGCGCGATTCTGGAAAGCCGTGCAGGCACAGCGCCACGTCGTCGCCTGCGCCCGCCACATCGCAGGCGAATTCCAGCCCGTTGGCCTGCAACATCACGCGTTGAAGTGCAATTTGAGGCCCGGGCTGGGCCAGCGGCACTTGGCCAGCTTGCCGGTGGTGGACAGGCAGACCCAGGCATCCATCATGTCATCGCCGCCAAAGCAGATGTTGGTGGTGAGCAGATCGGGGAAAGGCAGATGCGCCTGCGCGCCGGTCGCCGGATCGATGCGGGTGATGCCGGCGCTTTCGATCAGTGTCGCCTGCGCGATGGTGCCATCGGCTTCGATGGCCAGCGAATCGAGGTAGGTCTTGTTCGCCCAGGTGGTGACAAAGCGCCCCGGCACCGCCGGCAGCGGTTCGGGGGCCAGCACGCCGGGCGCAACAATGTCGAACGCCAGCACCACGCGGCGGCTGGTGGAAGCGGCATAGACCGTCTTGCCATCCGGGCTGAGGCCCACACCGTTCAGATCAGGGCCGTGGATCAGCCGGGTGATGCTGGACCCGTCGGGCAGGGCATAGAACAGCCCGCCGGCATCGGTGTGGTGATCGAAATGCTTGCCCAGATCGGTGAAATAGAAACCGCCATGGGCATCGAACACGATGTCGTTGGGGCCCGACAATCTGTGCCCGTCGCAGCTGTCATACAGGCGGGTCACGTCGCCGGTGGCAATGTCGATCCGTTCGATGCGGCCAGTGGTATAATCCGACGCGGCATTGCCGGGCAGCAGCATGCCATCCTGCTCATACCAGTCAAACCCGCCATTGTTGCACACATAGAGCGCGCCATCCGGCCCCACCGCCATGCCGTTTGGCCCGCCACCGGGGGTCGCTACTGTTTCGGTGCGGCCATCGGGGTGCACGCGGGTGATGCGGCCATGGCGGATTTCCACCACCAGCACGCTGCCATCGGCCATTGCCACCGGCCCTTCGGGAAAGCCCAGCCCTTCGGCCAGAATCGCGTGCGGGTAAAATCCGGTCATGTTCATCCTCCCCAGTGCACCGCCAGTCTGGCGAGGCTGTGGCGCGGCCGCAATCGGCGCATATTGGGAGGGGGAGGGAATTTGTTAACCCGCCCGTGCCAAGGCAGAGCCGGGAGGCACAGGATGCAGGCAGACAGGATCATCGGCCAGGTTGTCGCCGTCAGCGCCGGGCAGATGCAGCTGGCCATCGACACGCAGGCCGCTGGCCGCCTGCGCAGCGATGCCGATGCGGTGCTGGCCTCCACCGGGATGCTGGGCAGCCTGATCAAGGTGGAAAGCCAGGGCCTCTATGTGATCGGCACGCTGCGCACCATCGAGTCGCAGGCCGGCGGCAGCATCGGCATGGTCGATCTGGTCGGCGAAGCCGATATTGCCAACGATGGCCGCATTGGCGGTTTCCGCCGCGGGGTGGGCACCTATCCGCGCGCCGGCGATCCCGCCCTGCCGATGGACAGTGTGGAAACCGCACGCGTGTTTTCCGGCGATAGCCGCCCGCACATCCAGGTGGGCATTGTCTATCCCACCGGCCAGGTGCGCGCCGCCGTCTATTACGATCTGTTCCTTGCCAAGAATTTTGCCATCGTCGGTTCCACCGGCACCGGCAAATCCACCGCCACCGCGCTGATCCTGCACCGCATCATCGAACAGGCGCCCGAAGGCCATGTCGTGATGATCGATCCGCACGGCGAATATGCCCGCGCCTTTGCCGATACGGGCATGGTTTACAATGTTGACAATCTGGAACTGCCCTACTGGCTGCTCAACTTCGAGGAACATTGCGAGGTGCTGCTCACCAGCGAGGGGGCGGCCTATGAAACCGATCGCGACATCCTCTCGCGCTGTCTGCAGGTGGCGCGCTCCAAATCCATCCACGCCAGCCCCGGCCTCACCATCACCACCGATACGCCCATCCCCTATCTGCTGGCCGTGCTGATGGACACGCTGAACAGCGAGATGGGCAAGATTTCCGAAGGCCAGAATGCCACCAACTATCTGCGCATCAAGGGCAAGCTGGAACAGATCATGCGCGATCCGCGCACCCAGTTCATGTTCGATCGCCGCCATTCCTCCGACAACATGGCCGATTTCATCGGCCGCATCCTGCGCCTGCCCGCCGATGGCAAGCCGATTTCGGTGATCGATCTGTCGGGTGTGCCCACCAGCGTGGTCAATGCCGTTGTCTCGGTGCTCAGCCGCATCGTGTTCGATTTTGCCGTCTGGTCGCGCAACGAAACCCGCCGGCCGGTGGTGCTGGTTTGCGAGGAAGCCCATCGTTACATCCCGTCGCGCACCATTTCCAAGCAGAGCCCGGTGCGCGACGTGCTGGAACGCATCGCCAAGGAAGGCCGCAAATATGGCGTGTCACTGGGCCTGGTCACCCAGCGCCCGTCCGATCTGGCCGAAGGCGCGCTGTCGCAATGCGGCACCATCGTGTCCTTGCGGCTCAACAACGAACGCGATCAGGCCTTTGTGCGCAACGCCCTGCCCGAAGGCGGCCGCAGCCTGATCGAAGCCATCCCGGCCCTGCGCAACCGCGAATGCATCATTTCGGGCGAAGGCGTTGCCGCCCCGATCCGCGTGCGGCTGGATGAACTGGAAGCCCACAAGCGCCCGGCCAGCGACGATCCGCTGTTCAGCCAGCTGTGGGTGAAGACCGGCGATGATGCCGAGATGTTGAAACGGGTGATCGCGCGCTGGCGGATGAATTCGCGCTGAGGGAGCGGTGGCGCGCCAAGCGCGACGGATGGGCGTCTCAAGATCCTCCCCCTCTGGGGGAGGTGCCCGCAGGGCGGAGGTGGCGGCCGGGCCCTTGCTCTGGCCCCGGCGACCGCAGCCGGCGGCAAAGCCGCGCGAGTCTGCTGACGGTGCAAAGGCAAAGGAAAAGGAAGCGCGTGGCAAAGCCACGCCGTCAGACGAGTCAAAAAGGGCGGCCTGAGGGCCGCCCTTTTCGCTCGCTGGCCGGGCTTGCGCGAGTCGGCGAATAGCTCCGCTATTCGCGCGCCGCGCTACGCCGCAAACTGGTTCATCGTGTTGTGCACCCCACCAGCCTTCAACGCCGCCTCGCCGGCGAAATATTCCTTGTGATCATCGCCAATGTCGGAACCCGACATGTTCTGATGCTTCACGCAGGCAATGCCCTGGCGGATTTCGGCGCGCTGCACATTCTTCACATAACCCAGCATGCCGGCATCGCCGAAATATTCCTTCGCCAGATTGTCGGTCGACAGGGCGGCCGTGTGATAGGTCGGCAGGGTGATCAGATGGTGGAAGATGCCGGCGCGGGCGGCGGCATCGCGCTGGAAGGTGCGGATGCGTTCATCGGCTTCGGCGGCCAGTTCGCTGCCGTCATAATCCACGCTCATCAGCCTGGCGCGGTCAAAGGCGCTCACGTCGCGGCCGTCCGCGGCCCAGGCATCAAACACCTGCTGGCGGAAATTCAGCGTCCAGTTGAAGCTGGGCGAGTTGTTGTAGACCAGCTTGGCATGCGGCACCACTTCGCGGATGCGGTCCACCATGCCGGCGATCTGGCCGATGTGGGGCTTTTCCGTCTCGATCCACAGCAGGTCGGCGCCGTTCTGCAAGCTGTTGATGCAATCCAGCACGCAGCGATCCTCACCGGAACCGGCGCGGAACTGGAACAGGTTCGACGGCAGGCGCTTGGGCCGCAGCAGCTTGCCATTGCGCGAAATCACCACATCGCCATTGCCCACCTGCGACACGTCGATCTCGTCGCAATCAAGATAGCTGTTGTACTGGTCGCCAATGTCGCCCGGCGCGCGGCTGTAAGCGATCTGCTTGGTCAGCCCGGCGCCCAGCGAATCGGTGCGGGCGACGATCACGCCGTCCTCCACGCCCAGTTCCAGGAAGGCGTAGCGGATGGCGCGAATCTTGGCCAGGAAGTCCTCGTGCGGCACCGTCACCTTGCCGTCCTGGTGGCCGCACTGCTTTTCGTCGCTCACCTGGTTTTCGATCTGCAGCGCGCAGGCACCGGCCTCGATCATCTTCCTGGCCAGCAGATAGGTGGCTTCCGCATTGCCGAAACCGGCATCGATATCGGCGATGATCGGCACCACGTGCGTCTGGAAATTGTCGATCTGGTTCTGCACGGCCTGGGCCTTCACATTGTCACCCGCGGCGCGGGCGGCATCCAGATCGCGGAACAGGCCGCCCAGCTCGCGGGCATCGGCCTGGCGCAGGAAGGTGTACAGCTCTTCGATCAGGGCCGGCACACTGGTCTTCTCGTGCATGGATTGATCGGGCAGCGGGCCGAATTCGCTGCGCAGCGCCGCGATCATCCAGCCCGACAGATACAGGTAGCGCTTGTCGGTGGTGCCGAAATGCTTCTTGATCGAAATCAGCTTCTGCTGGCCGATGAAGCCGTGCCAGCAGCCCAGCGACTGGGTGTATCTGGCCGGATCGGCATCATAGGCGGCCATGTCGCGGCGCATGATCGCGGCGGTGTAGCGCGCGATGTCCAGCCCGGTCTTGAAGCGGTTCTGCAGGCGCATGCGCGCGACGCTTTCCGCGCTGATCGATTCCCAGCCGGGCTTGCCGGTGATGGCGGCCGCAGCGGCGTTGACTTCGGTCTGATAGGTCATGGCAGACGTCCCTTCGCTTCGGTTCACGGCTGCGGCCGTCTGTTGTTGCGCCGCAGCGTGCAGTAAATCTTGTCAAATCCCTGCGCCTGGGCTAGGGCCGGGTCAACAGATTCTGTCAAAGAATCGTGTGTAAATGTCTCGTTTTCGTGATTCAGGGCTGTGAAGGTGTAAATATCTTGACAGAAAACGCTGCCTTGACCACCGATGCGCTGCCCGACGCCCTGGGCGGCGGGCGCAAGCTGTTCGCCGGTGCGCGCATCCGGCGGCTGCGCACAAGCCGCGGCCTCACCCAAACCCGCATGGCCGGCGATCTCGGCGTTTCCATCAGCTATCTCAACCTGATAGAGCGCGATCAGCGGCCATTGTCGGCCAGCTTCCTGCTGAAGCTGGCCGAACATTATGATCTGGATATCCGCAGCCTGACCGGCGGGGATGACAGCGGCCTGGTCGACGATCTGTCAAAACTCTTCACCGATCCGCGGCTGATCGGTATCGATGTGCCGAAATCCGAACTGCGCGATCTTGCCGCCCGGTCGCCGGCCATCGCCCATGCCCTGCTGCGACTCGCCGCCGCCACGCCGGCGGTGGCGCCGGAACCGCCGCCGCCGGGGCCATTGGCGGCGGTGGCGGCCATGCTGGATGGCGCCGGCAATTATTTCCACAGCCTGGACGACGCCTGCGAACGGCTGGCGGATGAGCTGCGCCTGTCCGGCCCCGATCTCAATGCCGCCGTGGTGGAACGGCTGCGCGCCCGCCACGCCATCACCGTGCGCGCCCTGCCGCTGGAGGTGCTGCCCGGCCATCTGCGCCGGCTGGATCTGCACGCCCGCCAGCTGCAATTGTCCGAATCGCTGGATGCCTCCAGCCGTGGCTTTGCCGCCGCCGTGCAACTGGTGCTGATCGAACTGAAGGCCGAGATTGCCGCCACCATCACTGCCGCCGGCGTCGGCGATCCGCTTGCCAGCCGCGCTGCCACCGTGGCGCTGGGCAAATATGCCGCCGCTGCCACGCTGATGCCCTATGCCCGCTTCCTCGCCGCCTGCGAGGCGACGGGCTATGATGTCGAACTGTTGCAGGCCCGCTTTGGCCGCGGGCTGGAACAGGTGGCGCACCGGCTCACCACCTTGCACCGGCCGGGTGCGCGCGGCGTGCCCTTCTTCTTCTGCCGCGTCGATCGTGCCGGCACCATCTCCAAACGCTTCGCCCCCGGCCCCTCGCCGCTGCCGCTCAGCGGCGGTTGCGCGCTGTGGCATGTCTATCACGCCTTTGACCGGCCCGGCGAGATCCGCCGCCAGCTGGTGGAGCTGGAAGACGGCCAGCGCTTCCTCACGCTGGCGCGCACCGTGCGCACCGCCGCCATGCCCTGGGGCAGCGATCGGCCCAGCTTTGCCATCGGCATCGGCTGCGATATCGCCCACGCCCCCGCCCTGTCGTGGAGCGCCGGCATCGATCTCAATGGCCCCGCCGCCGCCATCGGCCCCGGCTGCCCCGCCTGCCACCGCGCCACCTGCCGCCAGCGCGGCCTGCCGCCGGCCAATGCCCATCTGGCCTTTGACGAGCGCCAGCGCGGCCTCACCCCGTTCCGTTTCACCGATGAATGAAAGGTCTCTTGCGTGTCCGATTCCCTCACCAGCCACCCCGCCCTTCAAGGCGTCGAGATCAAGGGCGCGATGCAGCCCGGCTACGAGACGATCCTGACGCCCGAAGCGCTGGCCTTCGTGGCGCAGCTGCACCGCATGTACAACCCCACCCGGCTGGCCCTGCTGCGCGCCCGCGATCAGCGGCAGGCGTGGATCAACCAGGAAGGCTTCATCGGCTTCGAGCCGGAATATGCCTCGATCCGCGATGATCGCAGCTGGCAGGTGCGGCCCGCCCCGGCCGATCTGGCCGATCGCCGGGTGGAAATCACCGGGCCGTGCGACCGCAAGATGGTGATCAATGCGCTGAACAGCGGCGCGCACTGCTTCATGGCCTGCCTCGAAGACGCGTCGGCCCCCACCTGGGATGTGATGGTGCAGGGCCAGATCAACCTGCGCGATGCGGTCGCCGGCACGATTTCGCTGGAGGACAAGGGCAAGACCTATACGCTGAACGAGAAGACTGCCGTGCTGATCTGCCGGCCGCGCGGCTGGCATCTGGATGAAGCG
Source organism: Alphaproteobacteria bacterium (assembly GCA_018970445.1). Lineage (GTDB taxonomy): Bacteria > Pseudomonadota > Alphaproteobacteria > Sphingomonadales > Sphingomonadaceae > Sandarakinorhabdus. Next base: position 59,659 of record JAGWWF010000023.1, read on the forward strand.
CACATGATCGTTGATGGCGAGCGTGTTTCGGGCGCCATCTTCGATTTCGGCCTCTATTTCTTCCACAATGCCCGCGTGCTGCTGGCCCGGGGCAGCGGCCCCTATTTCTATCTGCCCAAGTTGCAGCACAGCCTGGAAGCGCGGCTGTGGAACAACATCTTCATCACCGCCCAGTCGATGGCCGGGCTGCCGCTGGGCACCATCCGCGCCACCGTGCTGATCGAAACCCTGCCCGGCGCCTTCATGGCCGAAGAAATCCTCTATGAACTGCGCGATCACATCACCGCGCTCAACTGCGGCCGCTGGGATTATATCTTCAGCTATATCAAGACCTTCCAGACCGATGCCACCAAGCTGCTGCCCGACCGGGCGCAGGTGACGATGAAGGTGCCGTTCATGGCCGCCTATGCCGCCCACGTGGTGCGCGTGTGCCACCGCCGCGGCGCCCATGCCATGGGCGGCATGAGCGCCTTCATCCCGGTGAAGGACGATCAGGCCGCCAACGAAGCCGCCTTCGCCGCCGTGCGCGCCGACAAGGAACGCGAGGCCAGCCTTGGCCACGACGGCACCTGGGTGGCCCACCCCGGCCTCGTCGGCGTGGCGCGCGAGGTGTTCGACCGGCTGATGCCCACCCCCAACCAGCTGCACGTCATCCCGCCCGGCGAGGCGACGCTGGCCGATCTCGTCACCCCGCCCGAAGGCACCCGCACGCTGGCCGGGCTGACCAACAACATCAATGTCGGCATCGGCTATATCGCGGCCTGGCTGCGCGGGCAGGGCGCGGTGCCGCTGCACAATCTGATGGAGGATGCCGCCACCGCCGAAATCAGCCGCACGCAATTGTGGCAGTGGAAACAGGCCGGCGCCAGGCTGGAAACGGGCGAGGCGGTGGATGCCGCGCTGATCACCCGCGTCACGCAAGAGCAGCTGGACGTCTACAAGGCCCAGGTGGGGGACAATTTCTTCGCCACCGGCAAATATGCCGAAGCCGCCGACCTGTTCCGCACGCTGGTGCTGGCCGACCGGCTGGAACCCTTCCTGACCAACCCCGCCTACGACTTCTACTTCGCGCGTTGATCAAAATCCTCCCCCTCTGGGAGAGGTGCCCGCAGGGCGGAGGGGGCGGGCCAGG
>JAGWWF010000024.1 GCA_018970445.1 Alphaproteobacteria bacterium
TGACCGGCGCGATGACCGGCGCGATGATCCGCGCAGCAGCCCACGCCCCGCGCGGCCAGCGGGCGGCCCCGGCAAGCCCGCCCGGCCCGACACCCCGCGCGTCAAGCGGCCGCCACCGCCGGTGCGGCAAACCGAAATCGCCCCGCAGCGCATCGCCAAGGCGCTGGCCCGCGCCGGGGTTGGTTCGCGCCGCGACATCGAACGGCTGATCGGCGAAGGCCGCATCGCCATTGCCGGCGAAAAACTCACCTCGCCGGCGCTGAACATCACCAGCCTGGCCAATGTCACGGTGGATGGCGAGCCGGTGGCCGGCATTGCCCCGGCGCGGCTCTATCGCTTCCACAAGCCGGCCGGATTCCTCACGGCCGCGCGCGATCCCGCCGGCCGGCCGACCATCATGGACATATTGCCCGCCGATCTGCCGCGCGTGGTGCCGGTGGGCCGGCTGGACATGAACACCGAAGGGCTGCTGCTGCTCACCACAGATGGTGAGCTGAAACGCGCGCTGGAACTGCCGTCGTCGAACGTGCCGCGCGTCTATCGCGTGCGCGCCTTTGGCGAGGTGACGCAAAGGGCGCTGGAAAGCCTGGCCGACGGCATCAGCATCGATGGCATCCATTATGGCCCGGTGCTGGCCGATATCGAACGCAAGACCGGCCACAATCTCTGGCTGATCGTCACCATCCGCGAAGGCAAGAACCGCGAGGTGCGCCGCATCCTGGAACATGTCGGCTTGGCTGTGAACCGGCTGATCCGCGTGGCCTATGGCCCCATCGGCCTGGATGATCTGCCGCCGCGCATGGCCGATGAAATCCCCGAATCCGATGTCGCGCTGCTGAAAGCCATGCTGAAGGCGGCAAGACCGGAGACGCGCTGATGCGCATCATCGCCGGGCGCTGGCGCGGCCGCGCCATTGCCGCGCCACCCGGCCTTGCCACCCGCCCGACCAGCGACCGCGTGCGCGAGGCGGTGTTTTCCATGCTGGCCAGCCGGCTGGGCAGCTTCGACGGGCTGGATGTGCTCGACCTGTTTGCCGGCAGCGGTGCCATGGGGCTGGAGGCGCTGTCGCGCGGTGCCGGCAGCGCCTGCTTCATCGACCATGATGCGGCCGCGGTGCAGGCCATCCGCGCCAATCTGGCCACGCTGGGCACCGCCGCCAGCGTGCGGCAAAGCCCGGTGGCCAGCCTGGGCCCGGCCCCGCGCGGCCATCATCTCGTGTTCCTTGATCCGCCCTATGGGCAAGGCCTGGCCGCCCCGGCGCTGGCCCAGCTCGCCGCCCACGGCTGGCTGGCGCCGGGCGCGCTGATCAGCATCGAAACCGCCGCCACCGACAGTCTCGACACCCCGTTCGAACGGCTGGTCGAACGCCGTTTCGGCAAAGCGCTGGTGCGGTTGCTGCGGGTGCCGGCCGGGGATTGATTGCACCACCGGTGCCGTTCAGGCGCAGGCGGCTTCCCAGCGCGACCGTTCGAACGGCGGCAGCCGTTCCGGCACTGGCCCCAGCCGGCGGGCCAGCGTGGCACGTTCACGGCCATCGGCCAGCACAAACCAGACGGCACACAGATGTTCCATGTTGGTCGGGTCCTCGCGCCGCATGTCGCCGATGATGGCGGGATAGCGGCTGACAAGATCCCGGATCAGATCCTGCACCAGATCCTCGAAGATCTGGCGATTGATGCGGTCATCCACATAAGCCGTGCACACATGTTCCCAGTAATTCAGGATGGAATAGATTGCATAGGCCGCCGGTTGCCGCTTGTCGGGATCGTGCGGATCAACCCAGACCGTTGCCTTGAGCTGTTTCAGGCTGGTGGCATCGGTGATGAGGGCAGCGCGGGCCAGATCGGCCGCCATGCGGACATTCTGGGCATAGCCGCCATCATCGAAGCGCTTGGACACCAGCGACAGCGTGTATTGATCCTTGCCGGCTTCCTGATTGCGGCCAAGGCTGTAGACCAGCGAGACAGCGGCGATCGTGGCGGTGAGCGCCGGGCCAAGCAGGCGACCACGCGTGTCGTCGGGCAACAGCCACAACAGCAACGCAAGGGCGCACACAACCGCCGCCAGAAACAGCGGGGGTGCAGGCCAGCGGCTGGAATGATAGGATGATTCGACCAGCGATTTGCGCGGAAGGAAACGGGGCATCAGCCGAACCGACTGGCCAGTTCAAAACAGATCGTATGGACCGCGCATCACTGTCTCCTCTACGAGAGATCAAATGGCATTCCGGCCCGAAAATGTCAAGTTGCGGCCCTATTCCGCCCGGTCCCGCGCGCGGGGGTAGGTGCCGATGATCTTCACCCAATTGGTGAAATAGGCCAGTTCCTCCAGCGCGCGGGCCACCGCCGGTTCGGCCGGTGATCCTTCGATTTCGGCATAGAATTCCGCCTGGGAAAATTTGCCGTCGCGCAAATAGCTTTCCAGCTTGGTCATGTTCACGCCGTTGGTGGCAAAGCCGCCCAGCGCCTTGAACAGCGCCGCCGGCACGCTGCGCACCTCGAAATGGAAACTGGTCATCGCCGGCACGCCGGCAGGCGGCACCTGCGCCGCCCGGCTCAACACCACGAACCGCGTGGTGTTGTGATCGGCGTCCTCCACCCCTTCGGCCAGGATGCGCAAGCCATAGAGTTCGGCCGCCAGCCGGCTGGCGATGGCGCCCATGGCCATGTTTCCCGCCCCCGCCACGGCGGCGGCAGCAGCAGCAGTATCGAAATATTGCACCGGCGCGATGCCCCATTCGCGCAAGTGCCGCCGCACCTGGCCCAATGCCTGTGGGTGGCTCTGCACCTCTTTCAGCGCCGCCATCTCGCCCAGCGCCAGCAGGCAGTGGCGCACCCGCACGAAATGTTCGCCCACGATCGACAGGCCGGATTCGGGCAGCAGGAAATGCATGTCGGCCACGCGGCCGTGCAGGCTGTTTTCGATGGGAATCACCGCGCAGCCGGCGCGCCCGGCCTGCACCGCCTCGATCGCGTCTTCAAAGCTGGCACAGGGCAGCGGCAGCCGATCGGGAAATGTCTCGCGCACCGCCTGGTGGCTGTATGCGCCCGGCGCGCCCTGAAACGCCACCGCCCGGCCCGGATCGGCAGCGGCCGCCGCCACCATGCGGTCAACCAGGGATTGGGCCAAAGGCGGATAGCTGCTCGTCATGGCCGACCGTTATGATAGTGCGCTGCAACAAGCAAATGCTTGCGGGCCGCGCTGCAATTGCCTATCCCCTGCGGCAGACAGGCGCAGGTGCAGTTCGTGGGCCGCCGGCGCGCACATGGAGCGACACGTGGACAGTTTCGAGTGGAACAAGATTTTTGGCGGTCTGCTGGCCGGCCTGCTCGCCGTGCTGGGCGTCTCGATCGTCAGTGACGAGATGTTTGCCCGCCACCTGCCGGAAAAGCCCGGCTATGAAGTGGCCGGCGTGGAAGAAGCCGCGGGCAACGATGCCCCGGCCGCCGAAGCCGAAAAGCCCGCCGCCTTCTATCTGGCCAGCGCCGATGTCGCCAAGGGCGAGGCCGTGTTCAAGAAATGCGCCGCCTGCCACAATGTCGATCCCGGCGGCGCCAACGGCACCGGCCCGGCCCTGCATGGCGTGGTTGGCCGCCCGATCGCGGCGGCGGCCGGCTTCTCCTATTCTGATGCCCTGAAGGGCATGGCCGGCAAGGCCTGGGATTGGGACGCGCTGTGGGGCTGGCTGAAAAGCCCGAAGGCCTATGCCGCCGGCAACAAGATGAGCTTTGCCGGCATCGCCAAGCCCGAAGACCGCGCCGCCGTCATCGCCTATCTGAACAGCAAGAGCGCCAGCCCGCTGCCGCTGCCCGCCGCCCCGGCCGAGGAAGCGGCTCCCGCCGAAGCAGCGGCTCCGGCCGAAGAAGCCGCTGCGCCTGCCGACGCGGCTGCCAAATAAGCGCCTTGGCTTGAAATCAGGGGCGGTGGCCGGAATCGGCTGCCGCCCCTTTTTCGTGGGAAGGTGAAAGCGGCAAGGGGCGCGGCCCCCTTGACCCGTCCGTTATCAGGCACAGCTGCCCCAAAACGCCTCCCCCTCTTGGGGGAGGTGCCGAGCATCGCGAGCCGGAGGGGGCCGGCAGGCACCACCCCTGCCGCTACAGGCCCCCTCCGCCCTTCGGGCACCTCCCCCAGAAGGGGGAGGATCATCTTCCCCTTCTGCGATATTCCGGCCGTTACAGCCCGTAATGCGCCTTCACGATGGCCCAGCCCTCTTCGGCCGTTTCTACGAAGTGGAACAGCTTCAGATCATCGCGGGCGATCACGCCTTCTTCGGCCAGGGCTTCGAAATTCACCACGCGGTTCCAGAACGCCCGGCCATAGAGCAGGATCGGCAACGGGGCGACCTTGCCGGTCTGCACCAGCGTGAGCAGCTCGAAAAATTCGTCGAACGTGCCAAAGCCGCCGGGGAACACCGCCACTGCCTTGGCACGCATCAGGAAATGCATCTTGCGCAGCGCGAAATAATGGAACTGGAACGACAGGCCGGGCGTGACATAGGGGTTGGGCACCTGTTCGTGCGGCAGCACGATGTTCAGCCCCAGCGATGGCGCGCCGCTTTCCCAGGCGCCGCGGTTGGCGGCTTCCATGATCGATGGCCCGCCGCCCGAACACACGGTGAAGCAGCGCTGGCCATCCTGGCAGAAGGTGGAAACCTGCACCGCCAGTTGCCGCGCCACCTCGTAATAGCGCGCGTTGGCGGCCAGCCGGCGGGCAACGGCGGCCTGTTCCGGCGTGGTGGCGGCATCGATCAGCGCCTGGGCAGCTTCCGGGGCCGGGATGCGCGCCGGAGCCATAGAACACGAAGGTGGACGCGATGTCGGCTTCCGCCAGCAGCAGTTCGGGCTTCAGCAGTTCCAGCTGGAAGCGCACCGGGCGCAGATCCTCGCGCAGCAGGAAATCATCATCCTGAAAGGCCAGGCGATAGGCCGGATGTTCGGTCTGCGGGTTGGGCGTGGGCGTGTTGCCCAGCCGGGCATCGGTCTGGGCGCTGGGGAACAGGCTGGGCGGGATCGGGGGTGTCATCATATCGTCATACTCGTCACAAAACGGCCGAGGGCGATAATCCAGCCGGCGCCGCCTGTCACCCCTGTTTCGCTAGGCCCAGCGCGGCCGTTGCCGCCGCCACGCTGTCGTGCCGCCAGCCCATGTCGTCGATCAGATGCGCGTGGGTGGGGATGTGGAACAGGCCCAGATCAAGGCCGTTCAGGCAGATTTCGGCTGCACGTTCGGGCCGGATGATGCCCATTTCGGCCGGCCATTGCGCCGGATCATCGCCCAGCCCGGCCGCCGTCATGCCTGTGAAGACCCCGCCGGGCAGCAGCACATGCACATCCAGCGGCTTGCCGGCATTCCGGCATTCGGTCGCCAGCCATTCGGCCAGGATCAGCACGCCATGTTTGGATGCTGCATAGATAGCGTTGCCGAAATTCTGGATCGACGGCGGCAGCGACAGGCTGTTTTCCGACCCGGTGATGACGATCCGCGCCCGCCAGCCGCCGGCTTCGGCCGCCGCCACCAGCGCCTGGGCCAGCCGGATCGGCCCCAGCATGTTGATTTCCCACAGGCGCGCCAGGCCGGGATCATCCAGATCGGCCTTCAGCAGGCGGCGCGTGTAACCGATGCCGGCATTGGCAAACACCGCATCCAGCCGGCCATGGCGGGCCACCAGCCGTTCCACCGCCGCCCGGCCGGCGGCGCCATCGGCCAGATCGACCACCAGCGCCTCCCCGCCGCACAGCGCCGCGGTCTGCGCCACGCCATCGGCGTTCACATCGGCCGCCGTCACCGCCGCGCCGCGCGCCGCCAATGCCAGCGCCAGCGCCCGGCCAATGCCGCTGGCCGCTCCGGTGACGGCCACGCGCTGCCCGTTCCAATCGATCATCCCCGGATTCCTTGTGTGCTTTGCATTGACGAAACGCCATTGCCGGTGCCACGTCAACCGGCAGGGAGGGCCGCAGAATTGGGCGATGCCGGGCTGGAACGGGCGTTGAAGCCGGGCGGCGTGCTGCTGCTGGTGCTGTCCGCCGTCTCGCCCGTGCTGTCGGTGTTTGTTGGCGGTTCGGCCGTGCTGCATCTGGCCGGCAGCGGGGCGGCGCTGGCCTTTCTGGCCGGCGGCCTGATCGCGGCGCTGTTTGCCCTGCTCTATGCCGAACTGGGGGCGCGGGTGCCGGGTGCCGGCGGTGTCTATCCCGGCCTGGCCGCGCTGATCGGCCCCGGCGTTGCCCATGGCTACATGTTCATGACGCTGGTGACCGCGATGCCGCTGATCGCCTTTTCCGCCCTGGGCCTGGCCGGCTATCTGAAAATATTGTGGCCCGGCCTGCCCACCCTGCCGGTGGCGCTGGCCGGGCTGGCGGCGGCAGCAGCCATCGCCATGCTCAACATCCGCACCTCGGCACTGGTGACGGGCATCTTCCTGGGCGTGGAGCTGCTGGCGCTGGCCATCCTCACTTGGGTGGCGGCCGCGGCGCCGCACGCGGCATTGTCTGCCGTGCTGGTGCCGCCCGAATTTGCCTGGAATGATTTCGGCATTGCCGCGCTGGGCGGCCTGTTCTGGTGCGGCGGCGCGGTTTATGCCCTGTATTTCGTGGAGGAAATGGAAGGCGGCCATCGCGCGCTGGGCCCGGTGGTGGCGCAGGCCGGGGCGATTTCGGCACTGGTGATCGCCGCGCCCATGCTGGTGCTGGTGCCGGCGATGGACGTGCTGCCCGGCCTTTATGCCGCCGAAACCCCGATCGCCGCCTTTCTGGCCGCCCGCGCCAGCCCGGCGGTGGCGCAGGTGGTTTCAGCCGGGGTGATCGCGGCGGTGTTCAATGCCATGATCGCCACCATCATGGCCTTTGCCCGGCTGGTGCTGGGCATGGGCCGCGATGGCGTGCTGCCCGGCCGGCTGGGCCGGCTGGCCATGCGCGTTTCGGCCCGGCAGCGCGCGCCCTGGGGGGCGACATTGCTGGTCACGGCCGCATCGGCCGCTGCCATCGGGCTGGGCGAACGCTGGCTGCTCATCCTCACCAGCGGCAATGTTGCCGATTATATCCTGATCGCGCTGGCCCTGCTGCTGGCCCGCCGCCGCGGCGAACCCACGGTGTGGGCCGCGCCCGGCCACCCCGCCGTGCCGCTGCTGGCCATGCTGGTGACGCTGTGGGCAATCCAGAGCTTCTGGTTCGATGCGCAGACCGGGCGGCCGTCGCTGCTGCTGATCGGCGGCACCTTCATCGCGGCCTGGGCGGGCTGGCATGTGCGCCTGCGCATGGGCACCGCCCCGGCCCTTGCCCACGCCAGGGAACGCCCATGATCGATCGTCGCCTGTTCATCGCCGGTCTGCCCCTGCTCGGCGCCGCCGCGCCCGACCGCTTTGCCCCGCTGCGCCGCGCGATCGCTGCCATCGAACGCAACGCCGGCGGCCCCATCGGCGTCGCCCTGATCGACACGCACAGCGGCGCGCGCTTCACCCACCGCGCGCAGCAGCGCTTCCCCCTGTGCTCCACCTTCAAGCTGCTGCTCGCCGCGCGCCTGCTGCACGGGGCCGAACAGGGCCGGTGGCAGCTTGATGAACGCCTGCCCATCGGCCGGGCCGACATGCTGAACAACGCCCCGTTCAGCGAAACCCGCATCGGTGGCAGCGCCAGCCTGGCCGAACTGGCCGAAGCGATGTGCGTGCTGTCGGACAATCCGGCCGCCAATCTGGCGCTGGCCCGTGTCGGCGGCCCCGCCGCCCTGACCGGCTGGTTGCGTGCCATCGGCGATGCCACCACCCGGCTCGATCGGATGGAGCCGGAGATGAACAACGAGACACCGGGCGACCCGCGCGACACCACAACGCCAGCGGCCATGCTGGCCACCACCCGGGCGCTGGTCGAAGGCCGCATCCTGTCGGCCGCCGCCCGCGCCCGCCTGCTGGGCTGGATGCAGGCCAGCCGCACCGCCGACACGATGATCCGCGCCGCGCTGCCACCGGGCTGGGCGGAAGCGAACAAGACCGGCGCCGGATCATGGCGCGCGCGCAACATCGTCTCGCGCATCACCCCGCCCAGCGTTTCCGGCTCTCGCGCGCCGATCTGGGTGGCGGCCTATCTGTTTGCCGCCCGATCAGAGCTTCCCGAACGCAACCGCCAGTTCGTGCCGCTGGGCCGCGCGATCGTCGATTCGCTGGGGTGACCCAGTCTTCTCCCCGCCCTGCAAGGGAGGGGCCGGGGGCGGGTGCCGAGGGCAGCGAGGCCAAGGTTCGCCCCACCAAACCGCTGTTCCCGAACGAAAACACCCTCCCCCAACCCCTCCCTTGAAGAAGGGAGGGGAGAAGAAGAGCCTTGACCGCCCGCCGCAAACCTCTATGGCCGGCGGCGGGCCACGCCGTCCCAACGCGGCGCGCGCTCTCTGTAAGGAGAGAATATGACTGCCAAACCGACCACGCTGCCTCGGCGTGCGCATTTTTCGTCCGGCCCCTGCGCCAAGCGCCCCGGCTGGAGCCCCGAACAACTCGACACCGCGTCGCTGGGCCGCTCGCACCGCTCCAAGCTGGGCAAGGCGCGGCTGAAACACGCCATCGATCTCACCGCCAAGATCCTGGGCGTCCCCGACACCCACCGCATCGGCATCGTGCCGGCCAGCGACACCGGCGCCTATGAAATGGCGATGTGGACGATGCTGGGCGCCCGCCCCGTCACCGCGCTGGCCTGGGAATCGTTCGGCGAAGGCTGGGTGACCGATGCCGCCAAGCAGCTGAAGCTGAACCCCACCATCATCACCGCGCCCTATGGCGAACTGCCCGATCTGGCCGCTGTCGATTTCAGCCACGATGTGCTGTTCACCGCCAATGGCACCACATCGGGCGTGCGCATCCCCGATTACAACTGGATTCCCGCCAGCCGCGAAGGCCTGACCTTTGCCGATGCCACCTCCGCCGTGTTCGCGCAGGATGTGGATTGGGCCAAGGTCGATGTCCTCACCTACAGCTGGCAGAAGGTGCTGGGCGGCGAAGGCGGCCACGGCGTGCTCATCCTGGGGCCCCGCGCCGTCGAACGGCTGGAAAGCCACACCCCGGCCTGGCCACTGCCCAAGATCTTCCGTCTCGTTTCCAAGGGCAAGCTGACCGAAGGCATCTTCGCCGGCGAAACCATCAACACGCCATCGATGCTGGCGGTGGAAGATTATATCGACGCGCTGCAATGGGCCGAAGGTCTGGGCGGGCTCGACGCGCTCAAGGCCCGCGCCAATGCCAATGCCGCCGCGCTCGATGCCTGGGTGCAGAAGACGCCCTTTGTCGCGCATCTGGCAAAGGACCCGGCCACGCGCTCCAACACCAGCGTCTGCCTCGTCCTGCCCGGCCTGGCCGAAGACAAGGTGAAGGCGATGGTGTCGCTCCTCGAAAAGGAACAGGCCGCCTACGACATCGGCGCCTATCGCGACGCGCCCGCTGGCCTGCGCATCTGGTGCGGGGCCACGGTTGACACCGCCGATGTGGTGGCGCTCACCCACTGGCTCGATTGGGCCCATGCCGAAGTGACGGCCAGCTAACTCCCCTCCCGTTGAGCTGCACTCGCCTGCGGCTCAGGGGAGGGATTGGGGGGTGGGGAAGTCCCGCCAGCTCAGCCCTCCCCGCCACGTCCCCACCCCCGACCCCTCCCCTGAAGGGGAGGGGAGAAGAAGGATGCTCCCCATGCCAAAAGTCCTCATTTCCGACCAGATGTCCCCCAAGGCCGCCGAAATCTTCCGGATGCGCGGCATCGAGGTGGATGAAATCACCGGCCTGAGCAAAGACGAGCTGATCAGGATCATCGGCAATTATGATGGCCTTGCCATCCGTTCCTCCACCAAGGTGACGAAGGATGTGCTGGCCGCCGCCCCCAATCTCAAGGTCGTCGGCCGCGCCGGCATCGGGGTGGACAATGTCGATATCCCCGCCGCTTCGGCGCGCGGTGTTGTCGTCATGAACACGCCGTTCGGCAATTCGATCACCACCGCCGAACATGCCATCGCCCTGATGTTCGCGCTGGCCCGGCAATTGCCCGAAGCCGATGCCAGCACCCAGGCCGGCAAGTGGGAGAAGAACCGTTTCATGGGCGTGGAGGTGACGGCCAAGACGCTGGGCCTGATCGGTGCCGGCAACATCGGCAGCATCGTCGCCGATCGCGCCCTGGGCCTCAAGATGAAGGTGATCGCCTATGATCCCTTCCTCACGCCCGAACGCGCCGAGCATATGGGCGTGACCAAGGTGACGTTGGACGAACTGCTGGCCGGTGCCGATTTCATCAGCCTGCACACGCCCTTGACCGACAGCACGCGGGGCATCCTGTCCCGCGAGAATCTGCTGAAGTGCAAGCCCGGCATCCGCATCGTCAATTGCGCGCGCGGCGGCCTGATCGACGAGGTGGCGCTGAAGGAACTGCTCGATTCCGGCCATATCGCCGGTGCCGCACTCGACGTGTTTGCCGAAGAACCGGCCAAGGCCTCGCCCTTGTTCGGCACGCCCAATTTCGTCTCCACCCCGCACCTGGGGGCCAGCACCGACGAAGCCCAGGTCAATGTCGCCATCCAGGTCGCCGAACAACTGTCGGATTTTCTGCTCACCGGCGGCGTCACCAACGCGCTCAACATGCCGTCGCTCAGCGCCGAAGAGGCCCCGCGCCTCAAGCCCTACATGGCGCTGGCCGAACGGCTGGGCAGCCTGGTCGGCCAGCTCGACAATGATGGCATCAAGTCCGTCCGCATCGAGGTGGAAGGTGCCGCCGCGCAGCTGAACATCAAGCCGATCACGGCCGCCGTGCTGGCCGGGCTGATGCGGGTGCACAGCGACACGGTGAACATGGTCAACGCGCCCTTTCTGGCCCGTGAGCGCGAGATCGACATCGCCGAAGTGCGCCACGAACGCGACACCGATTACAACACGCTGCTGCGCGTGACGGTGCAGACGGCGCGCGGCCCGCGCACCGTGGCCGGCACCTTGTTCGGCATGTCCAAACCGCGCCTCACCGAAATCTTCGGCATCACGGTGGAGGCCGATCTGGCCGGCGACATGCTGTACATCGTCAACGAGGACAAGCCGGGCTTCATCGGCCGGCTGGGCAGCGCGCTGGGCGCGGCCGCGGTCAACATCGGCACCTTCCACCTGGGCCGCCGCGATGCCGGCGGCGAAGCGGTGCTGCTGCTCAGCGTTGACAACGCCATCCCCGACAGCCTGCTCAGCGCCATCCGCGCCCTGCCCGGCGTGAAGGTGGCCAGCGCCCTGCGCTTCGTGTGACCTTCCTTCTCCCCTCCCCTTCAGGGGAGGGGTTGGGGGTGGGGGAGCCTCAGGCCAAGCCAGGCCAAGAATATGCCCCTGCGGCAAACACCCGCCCCCAACCCCTCCCTGCGCGCAGGGAGGGGAGTGACTTGCCCCCCTTCCCCCAACCGGCTAACCGCCTGCGCATGACAATCCTTGGTCTCCTTCCCGAAGGCCTGCGCGATCGGCTGCCGCCGCAGGCCCAGGCGCTGGCCAGCCTGGTGCGCACCCTCACCGATGTCTGCGCCGCCCATGGCTATGAACGCATCGCCCCGCCGCTGATCGAATATGAAACCAGCCTGGCCAGCGGCAGCAGCCGCGAACGGCTGCGCTTCACCGATCCGGTCAGCCAGCAGACACTGGCGCTGCGCTCCGACATCACCGGCCAGATCGGCCGCATCGCCGTCACGCGGCTGGCCGCCCAGGCCCGCCCCTTGCGCCTGATGTATGCCGGCCAGGTGCTGCGCGTGCGCGGCGATCAGCTCTCCCCCGAACGCGAACGCACCCAGGCCGGGGCCGAACTGATCGGCAGCGATGGCCCGGCGGCAGCGGCCGAACTGCTGCATCTGGCCATTGCCGCGCTGGCGGCGGCCGGCGTTTCCGGCCTGTCGGTCGATCTCACCATGCCCACGCTGGTTGCCGATCTGGCCGCGGCCGGCTGGCCGCTGGGCCGCGCCAGCCTGAACGAGGTGCAGGCGCTGCTGGATGGCAAGGATGTCGGCGCGCTCAAGGCGCTGGGGGCCGATGAATTCGTGCCGCTGATCGCTGCGGCCGGCCCGGCCGCGGCCGCGATTGCCGCGCTCAGGCGGCTGGCGCTGCCCGATGCCCTATTGGCCCGCCTCGATGCCATCGCCGCGCTGGCGGCCGGGCTGGACGGCGTGGTCGTCACGCTTGATCCCACCGAACGCCACGGCTTTGAATATCAGACCTGGCTGGGCTTTTCGCTGTTCGGCGCCGGCCTGGCCGCCGAACTGGGGCGCGGCGGCGCCTATCGCGTCACCCGCCCCGATGGCAGCGACGAAGCCGCCATCGGCTTCTCGCTCTATGTCGATGGCCTGGTCGATCTGGGCCTTGGGGTGGAACCCCAGCGCCGCATCCTGCTGCCCGTGGGCACACCGGCCGCCGACGCCGCCGCGCTGCGCGGCCAGGGCTGGATCACGGTGGCGGCGCTGGATGATGAAACCACGGCCACGGCGCTGGGCTGCGGCCACGTCTGGCAGGCCGGCCACGCGGTTCCGGCATGAGCTGGACGCTCGGCTTTCGCGTCAACCGCGCCGATGCGGAAAATCTGCCCGATCTGTTCGAGGTGATGGATGATCCACCCACGCTGAACGTGGAGGAACCCGATCCGTCCCGGCCGGATGATTGGCGGCTCACTGCCTATTTCGCCGAACAGCCCGATGCCGCCACCGCCGCTGCAATTGTCGCGCTGTTCGCGTCGGCCAGCGATATTGTTCTGGCCGAACTGGCCGACGCCGATTGGACCACCCTGTCGCAACGCGGGCTGGAACCGGTGCGCGCCGGCCGCTTCATCGTGCACACCGCCGAACATGCAGATGCCGTGCGCCCGGGCGACTGGCCGCTGCGCATCGATGCCGGTCTGGCCTTTGGCACCGGCCAGCACGCCACCACCCACGGCTGCCTCAACGCGCTGGCGCGGCTGGGCAAGGGCCGGCGGTTCCGCGCCGTCGCCGATATCGGCACCGGCACCGGCATATTGGCGATGGCGGCGCTGCGCCAGCATCGCGCCGCCGCCGTGATCGCCAGCGATATCGATCCCATCGCCATCGCCGTGGCGTGCACCAACATGGGGTTGAACCATATTGTCGCAGGCACATGTGCTGGGCGCATGGCAACGGCGACAGCGCCGGGCCTTTGCGCACCAGCGCTGCGCAACCGGGCACCCTATGATCTGGTGCTGGCCAATATCTTGGCGCCGCCGCTGATCGCGCTGGCGCGCGATGTTGCGCGCGTCATCTCGCCCGGCGGCGTGCTGGTGATGGCCGGGCTGCTGGATCACCAGCAACGCAGCGTCGCCAATGCCTATCGCCGGCACGGTCTCGTGCCAGTCTGGCCGGTTGACCGGCAGGCCGAATGGCCCTGCCTGGCTCTATGGAAAAAACGATGATAACTGCGAGGCTTGCGCCGCTCCCGCGCTGATTACAGCGCGTGGAACAGGCGGGCTTCGATCACGGCCGGCGTCAGCATGATGCGACGCTTGGCCAGGGGGCGGGTGCGGACCGGGGCCGAAACGTCGGACACCGGAACAGCGCGCACCTGCGGTTCAAATTCAGTCGATACGACCTTCATGGTTGCGCTCCTGTCTGTGGGCCGGGACCATTCCCAGCCGACAGGAGCGATATACGGCCCGCCGCCGCATTTGTGCAGTGCAGCAGATTCGGCAGCAGCCATGCGTTGGATGCATATATTACAGCCGCTCAAGCCTCCGCCTGCGCCGCCGCCACCAGCGCCAGCCAGCCATCCTCGTCGACGATCCTGATGCCCAGGCCTTGCGCCTTGGCCAGTTTCGATCCCGCCCCCGGCCCCGCCACCAGCAGGCTGGTCTTCGCCGATACGCTGCCCGATGTTTTCGCCCCCAGCTGCTCGGCCTGGGCTTCGGCGGCCTCGCGGGTGAATTTCTCCAGCGCGCCGGTGAACACGATGGTCTGGCCCGAAAGCCCGGTCTGCTTCACCGCCGGCAATGGCTGCGGCGTCACCTGCGCCAGCAGCGCCGCCACCGTGTCCTGGTTGTGCGGTTCGGCAAAGAAATCGATCAGCGCTTCGGCCACCACGGCCCCGATGCCGGGCACCGAGGTCAGCCGGTTCACCGCATCGGGGCCCTGCGCCGCCGCCTGCACCGCCCCGGCCGATCCAAAGGCGCGGGCCAGATCGCGTGCTGTCACCTCGCCCACATGGCGGATGCCCAGGCCGAACAGGAATCGGTCCAGCCCCACCTGGCGCCGCTCGTCGATGGCGGCCAGCAGCTTGTCGACCGATTTGTCCTTGAACCCCGGCAGCGCCAGCAGCGCCGCCCGGTCCAGCCGGAACAGCGATGCCGGCCCGTCGATCAGGCCAGCGGCGGCAAACTGTTCCAGCCGCTCCGTCCCCAGCCCTTCGATGTCGAAGGCATTGCGGCCAACGAAATGCCGCAACCGTTCGTGCCGCTGCGCCGGGCAGGTCAGGCCGCCGGTGCAGCGGCGCACCGCTTCATCCGCTTCGCGCACCGCCGTCGATCCGCACGCCGGGCAATGATCGGGAAACCGGAACGCCGGCCCGCGCGGGCCATCGCCGGGCACCACGCCCAGCAGCTGCGGGATCACATCGCCGGCGCGCTGCACCCGCACAGAATCGCCCACCCGCACATCCAGCCGGGCAATCTCGTCCTCGTTGTGCAGCGTGGCGTTGGTCACCACCACGCCGCCCACCGTCACCGGCGCCAGCCGCGCCACCGGGGTCAGCGCGCCGGTGCGGCCCACCTGGATGTCGATGGCCTCCAGCCGCGTCTGCGCCTGCTCGGCCGGGAACTTGTGCGCCACCGCCCAGCGCGGGGATCGCGCCACCTGGCCCAGCCGCTCCTGCCAGTCCAGCCGCTCCACCTTGTAGACCACGCCATCGATATCGAACGGCAATTCGCTGCGCCGCCGTTCCAGATCGGCGGTGAAGGCCAGGCAATCGGCCATGCTGGCATCGCCCAGCGCCAGATCGCCGATATCAAAGCCCCAACCGCCAATCGCCGCCATCACCGCGCTTTGCGTGTCGCCCGGCAGGCTGCTCATCTCGCCCCAGCCGTGGCAGATGAAGGCCAGGGGCCGCGCTGCCGACACCGCCGGATCAAGCTGCCGCAAGCTGCCGGCCGCGGCATTGCGCGGGTTGGCGAAGATCTTGCCCCCCGTTTCGGCCTGTCGCGCGTTCAGTTCGGCAAAGCCGGCCTTGCTGATATAAACCTCGCCGCGCACTTCGGCCACGGCCGGCACGGTGGCGGGCACACGGTGCACCAGGCCGGTCACGGCGGCCAGATTGGCGGTCACCGCTTCGCCCACCGCGCCATCGCCGCGGGTCGCGCCGTGCACCAGCACGCCGCCTTCAAAGCGCAGCGCACAGGACAGCCCATCGATCTTGGCCTCGGCCCGGAAGCGCACATCCGCGTCATCGGGCAGGTTCAGGAAGCGCCGCACCCGCGCGGCAAATTCCAGCGCCTCATCGTCGCTGAACACATTGTCCAGGCTCAGCATCGGCCGGCTGTGGCTGATCTTGCCAAAGCCCGCCGCCGCCCTGGCCCCCACCCGCAAACTGGGCGAGTCCGCCCGCACCAGATCGGGAAACGCCGCCTCGATTTGGGCGTTGCGCTGCACCAGCGCATCATAGTCCGCATCGGAAATCTGCGGCGCATCCTGTTGATAATAGGCCGTATTATGCTGGGCGATCACCTGGGCCAGCCGCGCCAGTTCGGCAGCGGCCGCAGGCGCGGTCAGGGCGGAAACGGGCAGATCTTCGCTCATGCGGCCTGTCTACCAGCCCGCCGCCGTGGCTGCATCCCCCCTTTCGCCGCCCCGGCTTATTGCCTAAGCGATTGGAGGAGATGAGCATCTGGGCAACCCTGGCCGGCACGGCGCTGGGCCTGATCGTTGGCGGGCCGCTGGGCGCGCTGGCCGGGGCGGCCGCCGGCGGTGCCGTGGATGGGCTGCGCGCCCGCCGGCCGGAACGGGTGCAGGAACGCCGCCGGGTGGCCTTCACCATCGCCGCCATCGCCCTGGCCGCCAAGATGGCCCGCGCCGATGGGGAAGCCACGGCAGCCGAATTCGCCACCTTCCGCCGCCTCTTCCATGTCGAACCGCAAGAGGCTGAAAACGCCCGGCGATTCTATGACATGGCCAAGGCCTCCATCGCCGGATTCGAAGCCTATGCCGGCCAGGCCGCCGAACTGCTGGGCCCCGGATCGCCCACGCTGGAGGATCTTTATGATGCGCTGTGGCTGATCGCGGCGGTGGACGGGTTCCACGACGCCGAACTGGACTTTCTGGACGCGGTGGGCGAACGCCTCGGCTTTGATGCCGCCGCCCGCGCCCGCATCCGCCGCCGCCATCTCAGCCCGGCCGCCGATGATCCTTGGGCGATGCTGGGGATCGAGCCGGGGGTGGATGCCGCCGCCATCCGCGCCGCCTATCATGGCCTGGTCAAACGCTATCACCCCGATCGCGCCTATGCCCAGGGCGTGCCGGCGGAATTCATCCGCGTCGCCGAAACCCGCATGGCGGAAATCAACGCCGCCTATGACCAGTTGACGGGGAGACGCCGGTGAAGCCGCTGCACCTGGCCATGATCTTGGCCATCGACATCGT
Source organism: Alphaproteobacteria bacterium (assembly GCA_018970445.1). Classification (GTDB taxonomy): domain Bacteria; phylum Pseudomonadota; class Alphaproteobacteria; order Sphingomonadales; family Sphingomonadaceae; genus Sandarakinorhabdus. Next base: position 16,597 of record JAGWWF010000024.1, read on the forward strand.
CTGGGCCTGCAACATCGTCGCGGTGAAGGAAGGCGTGATGAGCGCCGGGCCGATGGTGGCGGTGCTGCTGCGCTATTGCATCGCCACCGCCGTGTGCCTGCCCTTCATCCGCTGGCTGCCCGGGCGCATGCATCTGGTGTTGGCCGCCGGCTTCATCGCTGGCGCGCTGTTCATGGCGCTGGGCGCGCTGTCATTCGCGCTGGCCTCCAATCTTTCGGCGCTGGCCATCGTCGGGCAGCTGGGGGTGCCGTTCAGCCTGATCCTCGCCGTCGTCTTCATGAAGGAGGAGATCCGCTGGCCGCGCATCACCGCCATCGCCATCAGCTTTGTTGGCGTGGTGGTGATGGGCTTTGATCCGGCCATTGCCAATGAACGCATCGGCATCGCGCTCACCGTGGCCGCTGCCCTGTGCTGGGCCACCGGCAATCTGTTGTTCCGCAAACTGGCCGGGGTGTCGGTGCTCACCATCCACGGCTGGCTGGGGCTGGTGTCCATCCCGGTGATGCTGGGCCTGGCCTATGCCTTTGAACCGGCCCGGCTGGCAGCCATTCCCGATCTGCCGGCCAGCACCTGGGGCTGGATCGGCTATTCGGCCATCATGTCCAGCATTGTCGGCCATGGCGGCATGACCTGGCTGTTCCAGCGCTATCCGGTGGCGGTGATCTCGCCGCTCACCCTGCCCACGCCGCTGATTTCGGTGATGATCGCGGTGGCCGTCTATGGCACGCCGATCACCGGCCAGATGCTGGTGGGCGGCCTGCTCACGCTGGTGGGCGTGGCCATCATCACCATCCGCACCGCCCAGCGGCGCAGCAGCGACATGCCGGTGGAACCGATATGAACATGATTGAACGCCCCAGCCCCAATTGCAACGATCGGCAACTGCCCATCGCCATGCTGGTGCTGCATTACACCGGCATGCGCAGCGCCGCCGAAGCCATCGACTGGCTGGCCAATCCGGCCTCTGGCGTGTCGGCCCACTATGTCGTGGCCGAAGACGGCACGGTGCTGCGCATGGTGGCCGAAGACAAGCGCGCCTGGCACGCCGGCCGCAGCTGGTGGCGAGGGCTGACCGATGTCAACAGCGCCAGCATCGGCATCGAAATCGTCAACCCCGGCCATGAATTCGGCTATGTGCCGTTCCCGCCGGCGCAGATGGATGCGGTGCACGCGCTGGTGGCCGATCTGCGCGCCCGCCACGCCATCGCGCCGGCCAATGTGGTGGGCCACAGCGACATCGCCCCCACCCGCAAGCAGGATCCGGGCGAACTGTTCGATTGGCCCCGCCTGGCCCGTGCCGGCCTTGCTGCCGCACCCCGCCCCGCGACCGATCCCAACTGGACCGATCCCGGCGTTCTGGCCGCGCTGGGCCGCTATGGCTATGACATCACGGCACCCCTGGACGCCGTCATCGCCTTTCAGCGCCACCACCGGCCGGCGCGGTTCGATGGCGTGATCGATGCCGAAACCCGCACCATCCTGCGCGGCCTGCTGCTGGCCGAAGGCCTGTAAAAAAGCGGCCGGCGCCCGAGGGAGAGCGCCGGCCGAAAGTTGTCCGCAGGTGGCCCAACAGGGGGGAAGGCCACCGCAATCAGCGGGATGCCGGCAGGGTTGCCGGCGGGCGAGGCGGCAAAATGGGGGGTGCCGCCTCGACACCGGCCTTATGCCGATTCCCGGACAACATTGCAAGGATGTAATGTTCCAGATTGGCGCGCATCACACCGCGCCCGGCTTGCGCGCGCCCAGCGGCAGATCATGGCCGCCAAAATCCAGGGTGGATTTCGAGATGATGCTGCCCAGCGCATCGACGATCAGGCGCAGCCGGCGCTTGTCGGTGGCAAAGGTCAGGCGGAAACTGCCGAAATCTTCATCCACCCCGGCTTCCACCCAGCTGGTGATCAGCCGGCCGGCCAGCATCGGCTGCACCTGTTCGGGGGCCAGCTTGAGCCCTTCGGCAATGATTTCGGCCGATACGGTGAAACTGGCGCCGTTGCTGTCAATCTCGATCATGGCGGATGCCATGGCGCGGCCGCGGCGGAAATGCTAGAGCGCCCGTGCGATCACGTCGTCGGGCGGCCGCGTCGGGAGCAATCCCGCCGAGGAAAGTCCGGGCTCCACGGAACGCGGTGCCGGGTAACGCCCGGCGGTTCCGGTTTCGGCCGGGATCAGGGACAGTGCCACAGAGAAGAGACCGCCGATGGCGTCCTTCGGGACGGACAGGCAAGGGTGAAACGGTGCGGCAAGAGCGCACCGCGCGATGGGCAACCAGAGCGGCACGGCAAACCCCACCGGGAGCAAGACCGAATAGGGATGGCGCGCGGGGCAGGCCCCGCAGGGCAGGAACCGGCCCGGCCATCCGGGTTGGTTGCTGGAGGCGGCGGGCAACCGCCGTCCGAGAGGAATGGTCGCCCAGGGGGCATTCGCCCCTGGACAGAACCCGGCTTACAGACGGCGTGATCGCAAGCTGCCGCGCAAGCCCCAAGCCGCCCAAATGGTCAGGCAGCCCACATTCCTAAGCAGCCTTGTCGGTCACCATCAGGCGCACCGGCTGCTTGGTGCCGGCCACCACGTCCTTGTCCACCTGAATTTCCTCCAGGCCTTCCAGGCCGGGCAGATCGAACATGGTGTCAAGCAGGATGCCTTCCATGATCGAGCGCAGGCCGCGCGCGCCGGTCTTGCGCTCGATGGCGCGCTTGGCCACCGCCGACAGCGCATCGGCGGTGAAGGTCAGCTTCACGCCCTCCATTTCGAACAGGCGGGCATATTGCTTGACCAGGGCATTCTTCGGCTCGGTCAGGATCTTCACCAGCGCCGGCTCGTCCAGATCTTCCAGCGTGGCGATCACCGGCAGGCGGCCGATGAACTCCGGAATCAGGCCAAAGCGCAGCAGGTCTTCCGGCTCGCACTTGCGCAGCAATTCGCCCACGCGCCGTTCGTCGGGCGCGGCGACATGCGCGCCAAAGCCCATGCCGCGGCCCTGCATGCGATCGCCGATGATGCGATCCAGCCCGCTGAACGCGCCGCCGCAGATGAACAGGATGTTGGTGGTATCGACCTGCAGGAATTCCTGCTGCGGATGCTTGCGCCCGCCCTGCGGCGGCACCGATGCGGTGGTGCCTTCCATGATCTTCAACAGCGCCTGCTGCACGCCTTCGCCCGACACGTCGCGGGTGATCGACGGATTGTCCGACTTGCGGGAAATCTTGTCGATTTCATCGATATAGACGATGCCGCGCTGGGCGCGTTCGACGTTGTAATCGCTGGCCTGCAACAGTTTCAGGATGATGTTTTCCACATCCTCGCCCACGTAACCGGCTTCGGTCAGCGTGGTGGCATCGGCCATGGTGAAGGGCACATCCAGGATGCGCGCCAGCGTCTGCGCCAGCAGCGTCTTGCCGCAGCCGGTGGGGCCGACCAGCAGGATATTGGATTTGGCCAGTTCCACCTCGGCGCCCTTGCCGCCGTGGTTCAGCCGCTTGTAATGATTGTGCACCGCCACCGACAGCACGCGCTTGGCATGGAACTGGCCGATGACATAATCATCCAGCACCTTGCAGATTTCGCGCGGCGTCGGCACGTCGCCGGATTTCTTCACCAGCGCCGTCTTGGTTTCCTCGCGGATGATGTCGTTGCACAGTTCGACGCATTCATCGCAGATGAACACGGTCGGCCCGGCAATCAGCTTCCTGACCTCATGCTGGCTCTTGCCGCAGAAGCTGCAGTAAAGCGTGCCCTTGCTGTCGCTGCCGCCCAGCTTGGTCATGACATTCCTTCCTCGTGCCGGCCCAGCCCACCGGCATCAACAAACGGCCCGCCAACCGCGTTCACACGGCCGCCGGCCAGACAATGTAGCGAGATTCGGGCCAGACCCGCAAGGGCGGGAACCGGGATAATTGCAATTTCATGTCGGTTTCGGCGGCAACTGGCCGCGAAAACCGCCCGTCCGGTCAGGCCGCCAGCGATTCGCCTTCGGTCGGCACTGGCCGCTTTTCCATCACCGCGTCCACCAGGCCAAAGTCCCTGGCTTCATCGGCGCTCATGAACTTGTCGCGCTCCATGGCCCGCTCGATCGTGTCGAGATCCTTGCCGGTGTGCTTGACATACAGGCTGTTGAGGATGCTGCGGATGCGCAATATCTCGCGGGCCTGAATCTCGATGTCGGTGGCCTGGCCCTGCGCCCCGCCCGATGGCTGGTGCACCATGATGCGGGCGTTCTTCAGCGCCACGCGCTTGCCCGGCGCGCCGGCGGCCAGCAGGAAACTGCCCATCGAAGCCGCCTGGCCCACGCACACGGTGGCCACATCCGGGCGGATATACTGCATCGTGTCGTAAATCGCCATGCCCGATGTCACCACCCCGCCCGGTGAGTTGATGTACATGTAAATGTCTTTCTTGGGATTTTCCGATTCCAGGAACAACAGCTGCGCGACGATCAGCGAGGCCATCATGTCTTCCACCTGGCCGTTCACGAACACGATGCGATCGCGCAGCAGGCGCGAATAAATGTCAAAGCTGCGCTCGCCCCGATTGGAGCTTTCGATGACGATCGGAACAAGGCCGGCGGTGGGATTGATCATGGGACTCTCCTTGGCCTTCCTAGTTCGGACGTTTGGCGGCCAAGTTCAAGGGGGTCCGCGGCCAAGGCGGCAAATCAGCCGGGGATAAGCCCAAACGCGAAGGGCCCCGCCGGCAACACCGGCGGGGCCCTGCACGTGCCACATGGCCAGGCTCAGTCGGCCTTCCTGGCGGCCTTCTTCGGCTTGGCCGGAGCGTCCGCTGCCGGTTCGGCGGCCACCTTGGCGGCCTTCCTGGCCGGAGCCTTCTTCACCGGTTCATCCGCAGCCGCGGCCGGCGCATCCGCCGCCGCGTCCTCGGCCTTGGCCTTGGCCGCAGCCTTCTTCGCCGGCTTGGCCGGGGCGTGATCATGATCATGATCATGATCGTGATGATCATGGCCACAGCCGGGGCCATGGACATGCCCGGCCGGCGATTCGTCTTCGCTGGCGATGGCGGCTTCCAGTTCCTCGCGGGTCACGCTGCGTTCGCTGATGGCGGCCTGGCCGATCAGATAATCCACCACCTTGTCTTCATACAGCGGCGCGCGCAGCTGCATGGCGGCCATGGCGTTTTCCTGGAAGAATTTCACCACCTTCTGCTGTTCGGCCGGGGCATAGCGCGCGGCTTCCTGGCCGATCAGCCGGTTCATTTCGGCCTGGGACACGGTCACACCGCCGCGCTGGCCGATTTCCGACAGCAACAGGCCCAGGCGCACGCGGCGCACGGCGATGCGGCGATAATCCTCGCGCTCCGCCTCGATCTCGGCGCGGGCGGCGGCGGGATCGGCTTCGCGGGCGGCTTCGGCTTCCAGCGTCTGCCAGATCTGCTCGAACTCGGCATCCACCATGGTTTCGGGCACATCGAAATCATGGCGCGAGGCCAGCGTGTCGAGCAGCTTGCGTTTCATGTGGGTGCGCGACAGGCCGCCCAGTTCGGCGTCCAGCTGATCCTTCAGGATTTCCTTCAGCGCGTCCAGGCTGTCGAGGCCAAAGCCCTTGGCGAATTCATCGTCGATCGCGGTTTCGGCCGGCACTTCCACCGCCTGCACGGTGATGGCGAATTCCGCCGGCTTGCCGGCCAGATTGGCCGCGCCATAATCGGCCGGGAACGCCACCTTGATCGTGCGCTGCTCATTGGCCTTGGCGCCGATCAGCTGGTCTTCGAAACCGGGGATCAGCTGGCCGCTGCCGATCTTCACGCGCATGCCTTCGCCGGTGCCACCGTCGAACTTCACGCCATCCACGGTGCCTTCATAATCGATCACCACCGTGTCGCCGGCCTTGGCCTTGTGCTTGGCCGGGGCCGGTTCGGTGCGCTGTGCGGATTCGGCCAGCCGCGCCAGCGCCGCGTCCATGGCGGCATCGTCGGCCGGCACCACCAGCTTTTCCAGCGCCAGATCGTCGATCTTCACATCGGCGATGGTGGGCAGTATCTCCATGGAGACGGTGAAGCGGGCATCGCCATCGTCGGCCAGTTCGCCATCCACATCCACCTGCGGCTGGGTGGCCGGGCGCAGGCCATGATCGGCGATCACCTGGTTCACGCCATCGTTCAGCGCGGCCTGCAACGCCTCGCCGCGCAGGGCGGCGCCGTGCATCTTCTTGACCAGGTTGGCCGGCACCTTGCCGGGGCGGAACCCCGGCATCCGAATCGTCTTTGACACTTCGGCCAGACGGGTTTCCACCCGCGCCGCAATCGCTTCGGCCGGGATCACCAGCGAATACGCGCGGCGCAGGCCCTGATTGGAAATTTCGGCAATCTGCATCGAACAACCCGTCTCTTGAAAGTTAGCGTTCCGGTAAATGGCGCGGCCCCGCGGCGGGCGGTGGCGATTGGTGCGGGCGAAGGGACTCGAACCCCCACGTCTTGCGACACCGGAACCTAAATCCGGCGCGTCTACCAATTCCGCCACGCCCGCACCCGGGGCACGAAGCGCTGGCCTATAGCAGCCTGCCAGTGATGTGCAAGGCTGCACGGCAGCCAGCGGCGGCCAAGGGAAACGGGCGCCGGTGTGGCCGGCGCCCGCGCGGGAAACAGGTTGAGGCCGCCGCCGTTCAGGCGCGCGCCACTGTCCAGATCGTGCCGGCGAAACTGGCCACCACCAGCGCCATCACCGACATCACCAGCCGTGTGCGCTTCTGGGGCGTGCCAACAAAGCGCTGGATCAGCGGATGATCATTGCGGCCGGCCGTGGCCCAGGCCATCAGCGCGATCCACAACGCAAAGGAAAACAGCGACACGATGTTGAGCACGGCCAGCAGATGCTTGTCCGGATGGTGGTTCACATAGGCGATGGCCGCCGGCAGGAAATTGAAAACACACAGAAAAATAAAACCGCCCCAGAACAGCCACATCGCCGTTGCCGTCGTGAACATCATCGCGTTCTCCCCGCAGCAGCCACGGATTTGCCGTGGAGACAGGCCGGGACCCCACCGACTCGCCTTATGGGTCCGATAATAAGCAACGTTAATCTTTTGGCAAGAAAAATTTCATCCACTTTGCAGTTACAAGTCAGTCAGAACCGGGGTTTCGCTGCCGGTTTGGCTGCAATTCACGGCATCAGCCAGGCGCGCAGCACCAGCGACACTGCGCCAACCACGCCAACGCCGGCGCCCCACAGCGCGACGAACCAGCCCAGCCGCCGCCAGCGGGCCGGTTCAGGCATAGCCATCGGCCCCGACCTTGCCGCGGAACAGCCAATAGCCATAGGCGGTATAGCCCAGGATGACCGGCAGCAGCACGCCCACCCCCACCAGCATGAAGCCTTGCGCATTGGCGGCGGTGGCGGCCTGCCAGATCGTCACCTGCCCCGGCACCGCCCAGGGAAAGATCGAGATGCCCAGCCCCACGAACGTCAAGAGGAACAGCAGTTCGGCCAGCAGGAACGGGGCCACTTCCGCCCGCCGCCGCAGCGCCCGGATGAACAGCAGCGCGGTGATCGCCACCAGCAGCGGCACCGGGGCGGCATAATAAAGGCCCGGCGCCTCGAACCAGCGGCTGAAATAATCATGGTTCAGAAACGGGGTGGCCAGGCTGACCGCGCCCACCGCGGCGATGCTGGCCGCGCCCGCTTGGCCTGCCATGCGATAGGCATGATCCTGCACGCCGCCCTGCGTGCGCCAGATCAGCCAGCACGCGCCCAGCAGCGCATAGGCCGCCACCACCGACACGCCGGTGAGCAATGAAAACCAGCTCAGCCAATCCCACCAGCCGCCGGCATAGCTGCGGCCCGCCACCTTCACGCCCTGCAGCACCGCGCCCAGTATCACCCCTTGCGCAAAGGCGGCCAGGGTGGAGCCGGCGAAAAAGGCGGAATCCCACAGCCACACGCGGCTGGTGCGGGCCCGGAACTTGAAGGCGACGCCGCGAAAGATCAGGCCCAGCAGCATGGCGATCAGCGGCGCATAGACGGCGGGCATCAATATCGCATAGGCCAGCGGAAAGGCGGCAAACACGCCGCCGCCGCCCAGCACCAGCCAGGTCTGGTTGGCATCCCACACCGGCTTGATGGTGGCGATGGCGGTTTCCCGCTCCGCCCCCGGCGCCAGGATGGGAAACAGGATGCCGATGCCCAGATCAAAGCCATCGGTGACGACATAGATGAAGATCGCCAGCCCGATGATGCCGGCCCAGATCAGGGTGAGCGCCGGATCGGGCGCAATGCCGGGGATGATGCCCATCATTGCGCCAGCCGGAAGCCGAAGGGCGCATCGGGCGGCAGGCTGCCCACATCGGCGGCCTGTTCCTTGCCGGGGCCCGTGTCCTGCGGGTTGGGCTCGGTTCCCATCAGCTTGACGATGAACCAGCTGCCCACCCCGAACACGAAGAAATAGACGATGACGAACGCGACCAGCGAGGCTGCCACCGCCGGGGCCGCCAGCGGCGAGGCGCTGTCGGCGGTGCGCAGCAGGCCATAGATGGTGAAGGGCTGCCGCCCGGTTTCGGTGGTGATCCAGCCGGCCAGCACCGCCACGAACCCGGCCGGCCCCATCGCCAGCGCCAGCCGCTGCTGCCACACGCCATCGAACAATCGGCCGCGCGCGGCGTTCCACGCCGCCCAGCCGCCCAGCAGCAGCATCAGCACGCCCAGCCCCACCATCACGCGAAAGGCATAGAAGGGAAAGGCCACCTTCGCCCGGTGCTGTGCCGGCACCCGGTCCAGCCCGGCCATCGGCGCTTCGATGTCGTGCTTCAGCACCAGGCTGCCCAGCGCCGGCACCTCCAGCTTGTAGCGCATCACCTGATTGGCATCATCGGGCACGCCGAACAGGATCAGCGGCGCGGCGCGATCATGGCTGTCATAATGGCCTTCCATCGCCGCGATCTTGGCCGGCTGGTGCTGCAACGTGTTCACGCCATGCTCGTGCCCCGCCATCACCTGCAACGGCGCCGTGATCGCCACCATGCCCATCGCCATGGCAAACATGATCCTGGTGGCCGGCTGCGGGCTGCGGCCCGCCTTGCGATCCTTCAGCAGGTGAAACGCCCCCACCGCGCCCACCACCAGCGCGGTGGTGAGATAGGCGCCCAGCAGCGTGTGCGCCAGGCGATAGGGCATGGATGGGTTCAACACCACGGCCAGCCAGTCGGTCGCATAAAATTGGCCATTGGCGGCAATGGCATGGCCTTGCGGTGTCTGCATCCAGCTGTTCACCACGATGATCCAGAAGGCCGAAATCGTCGTGCCGATGGCCACCAGGCAGGTGGCCAGGAAATGCAGTTTCTTGCCCACCCGATCCAGCCCGAACAGCATCACCCCCAGAAAGCCCGATTCCAGGAAAAACGCCGACAGCACCTCATAGGCCATCAGCGGGCCGATCACCGGCCCCGCCTTGTCGGAAAAGGCCGACCAGTTGCTGCCGAACTGATAGGCCATGACGATGCCCGACACCACGCCCATGCCAAAGGCGATGGCAAAGATCTTCAGCCAATAACGGAACAGCTGCAGATAGACATCGCGCCCGGTCTTCAGCCACAGGCCTTCCAGCACCGCCAGATAGCTGGCCAGCCCGATCGAAAAGGCCGGGAAGATGAAATGGAACGACACGGTGAAGGCAAACTGGAACCGCGCCAGCGCCAGGGCTGAAACATCATCGAACATGGCGGTCATCGCGCTCCTTCCCGCGCTGGCGCAAACATCGTAAGGCCGGCCGGGATCATGGGACGGCAGATACCGGGGATTTATGGCGTCGGACATCGAAATTGCACGGGCAGCGACATTGCGCCCCATCGCCGGCATCGCCGCGCAGATCGGCCTGAACGCCAGCGACATCGAACCCGTTGGCCACCACATCGCCAAAGTGTCGGCCGCCACGCTGGCCGATCTGGCCACCCGCCCGGCGGGCAAGCTGGTGCTGGTCACCGCTGTCAACCCCACACCGGCCGGTGAAGGCAAGACCACCACCACCATCGGCCTGGCCGATGCGCTGGGCCGAATCGGGCGGCGCGCGGTGATCGCGCTGCGCGAACCCAGCCTGGGCCCGGTGTTCGGCCGCAAGGGCGGGGCCACCGGCGGCGGCCAGGCCCAGGTACTGCCGATGGAGAAGATCAACCTGCATTTCACCGGCGATTTCCACGCCATCACCGCAGCCCACAATCTTCTGGCCGCGATGATCGACAATGCGGTGCATTTCGGCACCCCCATGCCATCGGGCGCACCCATCAACCCGCGCACCATCAGCTGGAAGCGGGTGATGGACATGAACGACCGCGCCCTGCGCCAGATCGTGGCCGGCATGGGGGCCACCAACCACCCGCTGCGCGAAACGGGATTCGACATCACGGTCGCCTCCGAAGTGATGGCCATATTGTGCCTGGCCGCCGACACCGCCGATCTGCACGCCCGGCTGGCGCGCATCCGGGTGGCGCGCGATACCGCCGGCAAGCCCGTCACCGCCGGCGATGTTGGCGCGGCTGGCGCAATGGCGGCGTTGCTGCTGGACGCGATTCAGCCCAATCTGGTGCAGACCATCCACGGTTCGGCCGCGCTGATCCACGGCGGGCCGTTCGCCAACATCGCCCATGGCTGCAACAGCGTGATCGCCACCCGCGCCGCGCTGGCTTTGGGTGAATTTGCCGTCACCGAAGCCGGCTTCGGCGCGGACTTGGGCGCGGAAAAATTCGCCCACATCAAATGCCGCCAGGCCGGGCTGGCCCCGGCGGTGGCGGTGATCGTCGCCACGGTGCGGGCGCTGAAATATCATGGCGGGATGGCCCTGGCCGATCTGGGCCAGCCCGATGGCGCGGCGCTGGATCGCGGCCTGGCCGTGCTGGCCCGCCATGTCGAGAACATGCACAGCCTGGGCCTGCCGGTGGCGGTGGCGATCAACGCATTTGCCAGCGACACGGCCGCCGAACAGGCGCAGGTGCTGGCCCATTGCCAGGCGCTGGGCGTGGCCGCGCATCTGTGCCGCCACTGGGCCGACGGCCCGGCCGGGGCCGAGGATCTGGCCCGCAGCGTGGCGGCGCTGGCCGATGCCAATGCCGATCCGCACGCGCGCTTCACCCCGCTCTATGCCAATGGCACCGATGTGATGGACGCCCTCACCCGCGTCGCCACCGGCATCCACCGCGCCGGCAGCGTCACCCTGTCGGCCGCCGCCGCCCGGCAGCTGGCCGCCCTGCGCGCCGAGGGCCTGGCCACCCTGCCGGTGTGCATCGCCAAGACCCCCTACAGCTTCACCGCCGATGAAAACGTGCGCGGCGCGGTTTGTGGCCATGATCTGCCCATCCGCGAACTGCGGCTGGCCGCCGGCGCCGGTTTCATCGTGGCGCTGGCCGGCGATATCGCCACCATGCCCGGCCTGCCGCGCCAGCCATCGGCGCTGGGCATCGGCGTGGATACCGAAGGCCGGATCAGCGGCCTGAGTTGACGGCCAGCCGGCCAGCGCGCAGCATCACGACATGCAGATCATGGCCAAGCATGTTCGCTGGATCGCCGCCCTTGCCGTGCTGGCCAGCAGCCCGGCCGCCGCCATCCGGGTGGAGGTGGCCGCCTTCACCGCGCTCGGCGTGTCCGAACCCAAGGCCCGCTGCATCGTCAGGGAACTGGGCGAAGGCGCCGATCTGGCCGAAGCCGGCGAGGAGGACAGCGAGGGCGAGCTGCAAAGCGTGCTCGATCACTATCGCCAGCAGATCGGCAAGGCAGCGCTGGTCGCCAACCGCCAGTTCTTCACCACGGTCGCGGCCCGGGCCTTCACCCGGCCGGCCAACCGGGAACGCTTTCTGGAGATCGCGCTCAACACCTGTTGACCCCGGCTTGCGCGCAGCAAGAAAGGTCAGTATTGTTGACCCATATTGCCTGTTGAGGACGCTCCCCCATGGTCGCCGGTCTGCCGCCCGTTTCGCTCGACGAGAAATATCGCTTCCGCGATGGCCGGGTGTTCATGTCGGGCGTGCAGGCGCTGGTGCGGCTGCCCCTGGTGCAGAAATGGCGCGATGCCGCCGCCGGGCTCAACACCGCCGGCTTCATCTCCGGCTATCGCGGATCGCCGCTGGGCGGTTATGATCAGGAATTGTGGCGTGCCAGGAAGCTGTTGAAAGAACAGGATATCCATTTCGTTCCCGGCGTGAACGAGGAACTGGGCGCCACCGCGGTGTGGGGCACCCAGCATGTCGCGCTGAACCCCAAGGCCACGAAAGATGGCGTCTTCGGCATCTGGTATGGCAAGGGGCCGGGCCTTGATCGCGCCATGGATGTGATCAAGCACGGCAATGCCGCCGGCACCTCGGCGCATGGCGGCGTGCTGGCGATCGTGGGCGATGATCATGGTGCCAAATCCTCCACCCTGCCGCACCAGAGCGACCATAATTTCCAGGCCGCCTTCGTGCCCTTCCTGGCGCCGGCATCGGTGCATGAATTTGTCGATTATGGCCTGCTGGGCATTGCCATGAGCCGCTTTGCCGGCACCTGGGTCGGCTTCAAGGCCACCGCCGACACGGTGGAAACCTCGGCCACCGTCGATCTGGCCGGCGAACAGCGCCGCATCATCATCCCCGATTTCGAATTTCCCGATGGCGGCGTCCACATCCGCCCGGGCGACATCTGGCGCGAGGAAGACACCCGCCTGCAACGCTACAAGGGCTTTGCCGCGATGGCCTTTGCCAAGGCCAACGGCATCGACCGGGTGGTGTGGGACAGCCCCCGCCCCCGCATCGGCATCGTTTCCACCGGCAAGGCCTTTGCCGACACGATGGAGGCGCTGGCCGAACTGGGCATCGATGAACGGGTCGCGGCCAGCATCGGCCTTCGCGTCTACAAGGTCGGCATGCCCTGGCCGCTGGAGCCCACCGGCATCCGCGCCTTTGCCGAAGGGCTGGAGGAAGTCCTTGTCATCGAGGAAAAGCGCGAATTCATCGAACATCAGCTGAAATGGCAGCTCTACAACTGGCGCGAGGCCGTTCGCCCGCAGGTGGTGGGCAAGCATGACGAAGCCGGCGAATGGCTGTTGTCGCCGGACAACGAGCTGTCCCCCGGCGTCATCGCCCATGTGATTGCCGCGCGCATCCAGCGCATCCACGACACCGATCGCATCCGCGCCACCCTGGCCTTTTTCCGGGATCAGACCGCCAAGGCCGCCGCCCACGAAACCCCGGTCAAACGCAGCCCCTATTTCTGCTCCGGCTGCCCGCACAACACATCGACCAAGCCGCCCGAAGGCGGCCGCGCCCTGGCCGGCATCGGCTGCCACATCATGGCGATGTGGATGGACCGCGCCGAAACCTTCACCCAGATGGGCGGCGAAGGCGTGACCTGGGTGGGCGAAGCGCCGTTCGTGGCCGAAAACCATGTCTTCGCCAATCTGGGCGACGGCACCTATTTCCATTCCGGCCTGCTCGCCATCCGCCAGTCGATCGCGGCCGGCGTCAACATCACCTACAAGATCCTCTACAACGACGCTGTCGCCATGACCGGCGGGCAGAAACATGATGGCGAACTGTCGGTCGATCAGATCGCGGCGCAGATGCTGGCCGAACATGCCCGAAAGGTGGTGATCCTCACCGAGGATCTGGCCCGCTATCAGGGTGTTGCCATTCCGGCCGGCGTGCGGCTGCTGGATCGCGACCAGCTTGACACGATTTCGCAGGAATTCGCCGCCACACCCGGCTGCACGGTGATCATCTTCGATCAGACCTGCGCCGCCGAAAAGCGCCGTCGCCGCAAGCGCCAGCAGCTGGCCGATCCCGCCCGCCGCATCTTCATCAACCCGGCGGTGTGCGAAGGCTGCGGCGATTGTTCGGTGCAATCCAATTGCGTCTCGGTGGAGCCGGTGGAAACCGAATTCGGCCGCAAGCGCCGCATCAACCAATCCAGCTGCAACAAGGATTACAGCTGCGTGAAGGGCTTCTGCCCCAGCTTCGTCACCGTTGACGATGCGCAGGTGAAGAAATCCCGCGCCGATTTCAGCCTGGATGGCGTGGCCGATCCGGTGATCCCTGCCCCCGGCCATGGCTACAACATCATGGTCACCGGCATTGGCGGCACCGGCGTGCTCACCGTGTCGGCGCTGCTGGGCACCGCCGCCCATATCGAAGGCCTGGCCAGCACCACGGCCGACATGGCCGGCCTGGCGCAGAAAGGCGGCGCGGTCTATTCCCATGTCCGCATCGGCGGTTCCAACGCCGATCTCTTGTCCCCGCGCATCATGGCCGGCAATGCCGATCTGGTGCTGGCCTGCGATGCCGTGGTCGCCGCCGACAAGCCGACCCAAAGCCTGATGGTGCCCAGCCGCACTGCTGTGGTGGCCAATGCCGACGTGGCGCCCACCAGCGATTTCGTGCGCAACCGCGATTTCGATTTCCGCAGCGCCCAGGTTGAACGCGCCATCCGCAAGGCCGCCAACCCCAATGCCTGCGATTTCGTTGCCGCCGATACGGTGGCCACCGCGCTGCTGGGCGATGCCATCGGCAGCAACATCCTGATCATGGGCTATGCCTGGCAAAAGGGGCTGATCCCGCTGCAACGCGCCAGCATCGAAGCTGCCATCGAACTGAACGGCGTTGCCATCCCGTTCAACAAGAAGGCCTTTGCCCTGGGCCGGCTGCTCGCCACCCGCCCGGATCAGGTGCTGGCCCTGGTGGAGGCCACGCGCGGGCCGCAAGCAGAACCGCCGGCCACCACGCTGGACGAGATGATCGCCCGGCGGCAAGCCGATCTGACTGCCTATCAGGATGCCGCCTATGCGCAGCGGTTCCGCCGCGTGGTGGACACCGCCCGCGCCGCCGGCGGCGATGCGCTGGCCGAAGCCGTGGCCAAGAGCCTGTATCGGCTGATGGCCTACAAGGATGAATATGAAGTCGCCCGCCTCTACAGCGATGGCCGCTTCGAGGCGGCGTACAATGCGCAGTTTTCCGGCGGCAAACCGCGCGTGCTGCTGGCCCCGCCGCTGATCAGCCGCACCGATCCCGCCACCGGCCGCCCGAAGAAGATCAGCTTTGGCCCGTGGATCTTCACCGCCTTCCGCCTGCTGGCCAGGGGCAAGCGCCTGCGCGGCACCGCGCTCGACCTGTTCGGTTACAGCGAAGAACGCCGCCACGAACGCGCCGACATCGCCGCGTTTGAAGCCGATGTGCAGCGCCTGTGCGAACAGGTGAACCCCGCCAACATCGGCCTCGCGCTTGCCATCGCCCGCCTGCCGATGGACGTGCGCGGCTTCGGCCCGGTCAAGGCCAAGGCCCGCGCCGACATGCTTGCCCGCCGCGAGGCGCTGTGGGCGAAGTGGCCAGGGCTGGCGGCGCAGGCGGCGGCATAACCCAGATGCCGACACAGATTGGCCCGGTTTTGGCCCGCGCGCCTGCCCACCCCACGAGGTGGAGGGAGGGGCCAGCCCGCTTCTCCCCGCCCTGGCCAGGGCGGGGCCGGGGGAGGGTCTGCTCCGCCCCCCGCCCTGGCAACGGCGGGACACGCAACCGCGCCGGGCAATCGAAATCCTGTCCTACACCGGCAAAGCCTGTCATGATGGCGACAATGGGTGAACCCTGACGATTCCCGTGCAAAAACAACGCTGAATTCCGACGAAATCGTCAATAGTGTCAAAACTGGCGGCGGCTGACACAAGCATCAGATGGGTCACTCGTGTCTCACGTCGTCGGCAACAAGGCTCTTTCTCAGGTCTGGATCAGGGATGGGGCGGCCGGGCCCTCAATCGCCGATATCAACGGCGAAACAGCCGTTGTTGCCGATTTCCAGGGTCTTGCAGCCCTTGCCGGCTTCGGCGCGGGTGTCGAACGGGCCAACCTGCAGGCGCCAGTTGCCGCCGAACTTGCCGATCACCGGGCGCAGGCCCTTCACATCGCGCTTTTTGGCGGCGGCCAGCTTCTTCCAGGCGGCCTGGGCGCTTTTCTGGTTGGGATAGGTGCCCAGCTGGATGCGCCAGCCGGTTTCCTTCGGCGGCGGCGGCGCGGCCTTCTTCTTCGGCTCTGGCCGGGTGGCAACCCGCACCGGCGGCGTGGCCGGCGTCGCGGCCGGGCTCAAGGGGCTGGCCAGCCGGGTTGCAGGCGGCGGCGGGGCCGATCCTTGCGCTTCGCTGCTGTCTTCGGCCTCATCCTCGTTGGCCGGGGTTTCGGCCGCATTGCCTTGCAACTGGGCGGTGTTGAGCGCGGCGGTGCTGCCATCACGGGCCGCATCGGGCGCGCCGCTGGCAATCACCGTCACCGGCGGGGTGGGCGTGGTGACGGCCACCATCGGCGGCGGCGCGATACCGGGCTGGAACTGGGCCGGCACGCCGCTGCCATTGGCCAGCGCGGTGGCGATCTGCCAGCCATTGGCGCGATCCAGTGGTTGGATGGCCTGCGACAGCTCGTTCAGCGCCTTGGTGGCTTCGGGCAGGCCCTGGGCCGCGGCCCGCACCAGATAGGCATAGGCGAGCGGCAGCGATTTGGCGGCGCCATCGCCGTTCCAGTGCACGATGCCCAGCACATATTGCGCCCGCATCTCCCCCCGGTCGGCGGCGGCCTTCAACCAGCGCACCGCTTCGGGCTTTTCGGTGGCCTGGAACAGCAAGATGCCCAGATTGGCCTGGGCCGGCAGATGGTTCTTCACCGCCGCCCGGCGATACCAGTCGCGGGCCAGCGCCTTGTCCATGGCAACCCCGCGGCCCAGCTTATAGGCCTGGCCCATGTTGAACATGGCATCGGCATCGCCGTTCTCGGCAAAATTCTGCCACATCGACACGGCCGCATCCCATTTGCCGGCCCGCCACAATTCCACGCCCTGGCGCACCGATGGCGGCGGCGGCGTGGCGCGGGCCGGGGCCGCGGCGGCCGGGCGGGCGGCGCGGCCGCGCTTGCCCTTCTTCTTCTTGCGGGCGGCCAGCGCCGGATCGCCGGCGATCAACGCCAGCACCAGCAACATGCCTATCGCCCTTACGCCCGCCAAACCACGTCTCCACCCTTGATCACATATTTTACCCGCCCCGCCGTGGGCAACCCGTTGAAAGGGGTGTTGCCCGCGCCATGGAAGCGATCGCCGTCGATACGCCAAGGGGCGTGTTCGTCAAAGACCACAATGTCGGCCGGTGCGCCCAGTTGCAGCGTTCCGGCGACCAACCCAAAGCGGCGGGCCGGATTGGTGCTGAGCATGGCGATCAGCCCCGGCAGGGTGATGACGCCATCGCGCACCAGCCCCAGGCCCAGCGCCAGCAGGGTTTGCGCCCCCGCCATGCCGGCGCGGGCATCGGCAAAGGGCTGGCGCTTGTCTTCCTGGCTTTGCGGATCATGGCCGGATGCCAGGATGGAAAGGCTGCCATCGCGCACCCCGTCGATCACCGCCAGCCGATCGCGTTCATCGCGCAAGGGGGGCGACAGGCGGGCAAAGCTGCGGAACCCCGATACCGCCATGTCGTTCAGGAACAGATGGGCCGGCGTGATGCCGGCCGTCACATCCACCCCCTGGGCCCGGGCGGCGCGCACGGCGGCCAGCCCTTCGGCGGTGGTCACCTGCCTGATATGCAGCCGGGCGCCGGTGGCCTGCGCCAGCCGGCAATCGCGGATGATGGCCAGGCTTTCGGCAAAGGCCGGCGCGGCGGCCAGGCCCAGCCGGGTGGCATATTCGCCTTCGGTTGCCACCGCGCCGGCGGTGAGCGCCGCGTCTTCGGCGTGGGCGACGACAACAAGGCCGTGGCCATGGGCATAGGCCAGCAGCCGCTGCATCACGCGGGCATCGGCAATGGCGCGGCGGCCGGTGGCCACACCCACGGCGCCCGCCGCCTGCGCCAGGCCGATTTCGGCCAGCTCCTCGCCCTTCAGCCCGCGGGTGGCGGCGGCAAGCGGGTGCACCCACACATCGGGTTTGCCCGATCCTTGCGCAAAGGCGACCAGCGCCGGATCATCCAGCGGCGGCGATTGATCCGGCATCAGGATCATGCGGGTGATGCCGCCGGCATTGGCCGCCGCGGTATCGGCACGGAACACGCCGGCATCGATCAGGCCGGGGGCGACCACCAGGCCGCTGGCATCGATGATCTGGGCACCCGATGGCGGTTCGGCCCGGCCGATGCCGGCCACCGTGCGATCCTTCAGCACGATGGTGGCGATGCCATCCTGCCCGGTGGCGGGGCAGATCACACGGCCGCCGGTGATGGCGATGGGCGCGGTCATGCCCAACCCTCCACCCCGCGCCGGCGGCGGGTGAGCACGTCAAGGCAGGCCATGCGCACCGCCACGCCCATCTCCACCTGTTCCGATACGGCGCTGCGGGCGATATCGTCGGCAATGGCGCCGTCGATCTCCACCCCCCGGTTCATCGGGCCGGGGTGCATCACCAGCACATCGGCCGCCGCCCTGGCCAGCCGCGCTTCGGTGAGGCCATAGAAGCGGAAATATTCGCGGGGGGACGGCACATAGGCCCCTTCCATGCGTTCGGTCTGCAGGCGCAGCATCATCACCACATCGGCCCCGGCCAGGCCGGCATCCATGTCGGTGAAGGCCTGCACGCAATAGCCATCCAGCCCGGCCGGCAGCAGCGTGGGCGGGGCAACGGCGCGCACTTCGGCCCCCAGCGCGGCCAGCAGCATGAAGTTGGAGCGGGCCACCCGGCTGTGCAGGATATCGCCGCAGATCGCCACCTTCAGCCCGGCGATGCGGCCCTTGCGGCGGCGGATGGTGAGGGCATCGAGCAGCGCCTGGGTGGGATGTTCGTGGCGGCCATCACCGGCGTTGAGCACCGGGCAATCGACCTTTTCCGAAATCAGCTGCACCGCACCCGACGAAGCGTGGCGGATCACGATCATGTCGGGGTGCATGGCGTTCAGGGTGAGCGCGGTATCAAGCAGCGTCTCGCCCTTCTTGACGCTGGAGCCCGATACGCCAAGGTTCACCACATCGGCCCCCAGCCGCTTGCCGGCGATTTCAAAGCTGAGCAGCGTGCGGGTGGAGTTTTCGAAGAAGGCGTTGATCTGGGTGAGGCCGGCCAGCCGGTCGACATGCTTGGCAGCGCTGCGGTTCAGTTCCACCCATTGTTCGGCTTCATCCAGCAGGAAGCAGATTTCCCACGGCTTGAGCGCGGCAATGCCCAGAAGATGCGCATGCGGAAACGGATGCGCACCGTCGGCCAGTGCGGGGTGGGATGGTGTGCGCGCCATTTCACCCTTCCCCTAATGGCACTCACCGTGCCAGACAATGCCGCAATCGCCTGATCAATCCCGCCGCCAGCGCAAAACCGGCAGCAGGGAGGCGAAATCATCGCTCCACACCGGCAGGCCGGGATCGGCGCGCAGCGGCCGCCAGCCGCCGCCAGCCGCCGTGAGCGACGCCAGTCGGGCCGGATCACGCGACAGGGCCACCCACAGCGATCGGGCCCGCACCACGCCGGCCTGTGGCGGCTCCAGCGATTCATAATGCAGCATGCGCGCCTGCCAGCCACCGGCACCGGCCAGGGCGGCCACCACCGGTTCCAGATCAAGAAAGCGGTTGGAGATGTGGATGAGCAGCAGGCCATCCGGCGCCAGCACCCGGCCATACACCGCCATGGCCTCGCGGGTCATCATGTGGAGCGGGATGGAATCGGAGGAAAAGGCATCAACCGCCAGCAGATCCAGGCTGGCCGGGGCTTCGGCCTGCAGGGTGAGCCGCGCATCGCCCACCACCATGCGGGCGGTGGGGGTGCAATTCTTCAGATAGGTGAAGTCGCGCCGGGCAATCGCCACCACCGCCGGGTCGATCTCATACAGGCTCCAGCGCTGGGGGCCTTGCGCATAACAGGCCAGCGTGCCGGCTCCCAGGCCCACCACGCCAATCCGCGCGGCCGGGCCGAACAGCCGGGGCGCGGCCTTCATCGCCAGCCCAACGCCGCTGCCCGGCACATAATAGGTCATGGGTTCGCGGGCCAGCCGGGGTGAAAGGGATTGCACGCCGTGCAGCGTGGTGCCGTGGCGCAGGAAGCGAAGGCCGCCGGTATCCCGCACGCTGTAGACACCAAAGAAACTGCGCGTGTGCTGCCCGGCCAGCACCGCCCGCAGCCGATCAGCGCCGCCCAGCCCGGCCATGAGCAGCCCCAGCAGCAGCAGCACTCCCCAGCGCCGCAACCAGCCCGGCCCCGGCAGCGGCAGCAGCGCCGCGGCCAGCAGCAGCAACAGCGGATGTTCCCACGGCCAGCTGAACAGCATCGGTGCCAGCAGCGCGCAGAACAGCCCGCCCACCGCGCCGCCCACCGACAGCCACAGATAGAAGCTGGTGAGCCCGGCCGCCGGCGGCCGTTCCAGCGCCAGCGTGCCGTGCAGCGCCAGGGTGATCACCAGCAGCAGGATCAACCCGGCCAGCGCCAGCGCCACGCTGACCCCCGGCCCCTTGCCCGCCAGGAACAACGGCCCGCCCACCAGCAGCAGCAGCCAGGGCGACATCCGCACCGCAAGCGCCGTCACCCGCGGCCCGGCATCGGAAAAGCCGATGACGAAGCTGAGCAGATAAATCGCCAGCGGCACCACCCACAGCAGGGGCATCGCCATCAGATCGGTGGTGAGATGGGTGGTGGTGGACAGCAGCAACCCCGACGCCACCGCCGCCAGCCCGGCCCAGCGCAACCGTTCCCGCCAACTGGTGGGATAGGGCGCGGCCACGCTGGGCTGCGCCGTACTGACGCCACGGGCCAGCAGCCCGCAGGCCAGCACCAGGCCGGCGAGCACGACAAGGCCAGCCGACCAGCCCCAGCGCTGCGCCGGCAGCCCGGCCAGCGGCTCCACCAGCAGCGGATAGGCAATCAGCGCGCCAAAACTGCCCAGATTGGAGGCGGCATAGAGGAAATAGGGATTGCCGGCATCCGGATCGCCGGTGCGGGCAAACCAGGCCTGCATCAACGGCGCCTGCGCCGACACCACGAAGAACACCGGCCCGATGGAGGCAGCCAGCAGCCCGATCAGCCACAGCGCCGGATCGGTTGCACCGGCCGGCGGATACCAGGCCGCCATGCCGATCGGCAGGAACAGGGCCGCAATCGCAAACAGCGCCAGATGGATCACCAGCTGCCGCCGCACCGGCAGCCGCTGCAAGCCGTGGGCATAAAGATAGCCGGCCAGCAGCACGCCCTGATAGAAGAGCATGGCGATGTTCCAGACATTGGGCGATCCGCCCAGCACCGGCAACACAATGCGGCCCATCAGCGGCTGCACCAGGAACAGCAGGAAACTGCCCGTCAGGATGGTGAGGACATAGGCCGAGCGGGCCGATGGGGCAGCGGTGGTCATGCACACCGAGCGCTAGCCCAGCCGTCCACGGCTGGCAACCGCCAGCGGCTTGCCCGCCAATCGCCCCAGCCCTATGGCTGCGGCCATGATCAGTGGCCCCCGCCCGACCTGGGCGATCATCATCGCCTTCTACAACGAGGAGCGCTTCATCGCGCCCACCATTGCCGCAGCCCTGGCACAGGATCGCGACGACATATTGCTCATCTGTGTCGACAACGCCTCCACCGATGGCAGCCATGCGCTGGTGGCCGGTCTGATCGCTGGCCACCCGCGCGCCGTGCTGGTGACCGAATCCGCACAAGGCCACACCTTTGCCCTGCGGCGCGGCACGGCGATTGCCGCCGAACAGGGCTGCGAGAAAATCGCCTATTGGGATGCCGACACCCATTATCCTGCCCATTACATCAGCCGCGCCGATCAACTGCTGGGCGAAGATGCCGGCACCATCTGCGTGCAGGCGTTCGACATCTATGGCCCCTACGGCAGCATGAAGAACCGCATCATCCGGCACCGCATGGCGATCACCGCCAGCATCCTTTCGGGCCAGGGCCACACCGGCACCTTTGGCCAGTGCTTCCGGCTGAAGCCCCTGCTGGCGGCCGGCGGACCCAAGAATGACGACTGGCCGTTCGTGCTCTATGATCACGAACTGATGCACCGCATCCTGAAGATCGGCCGCAGCACCCATGCCGCCGATCATGTCTGCTGGCCGGCACCGCGGCGCCAGGTCAAGGGCCATGTCCGCTGGAACCTCACCGAACGGCTGCTCTATGCCCTCACGCCGATGTTCGTGAAGGACTGGTTCTTCTATCGCTTCCTCAGCCCCCGGCTGCGGGCGCGCGGCATGTTCGAGGCGGGCCTGCGCATCCGCGATTGGGAATAGACGTCACACGGCTGCAATGGGGATGCGCCACGGCTGGGGCCATGATGCTGCGCGCCCTCATCCTGCTGCTGTCCTCCCTGCTGGCGGTGCTGCCGGCGGCGGCGGCCCCCGTGCTGATGATCGCCATCGATGGCCTGCGCCCCCAGGAATGGCAGCGCACCGAAAACGGCCTGGCCCTGCCCGCCCTGCGCGGGCTTGCCCGCAGCGGGGTCAGCGCCGCCGTCACCGGCGTTCTGCCCACCGTCACCTATCCGTCGCACACCACGCTGCTCACCGGTGCCGCGCCGCGCCGGCATGGCATCGATGCCAATCTCAGCTTTGATCCCTTCCGCCGCAACCAGGGCGGCTGGTACTGGTATGCCAGCGACATCAGGGCGCAAACCCTGTGGCAGGCCGCCACCGATGCCGGTCTGAAAACCGTGAACGTGCACTGGCCGGTCAGCGTTGGCGTGGCCGGCCTTGCCGCCAATCTGCCGCAGATCTGGCGCACCGGCACGCCAGACGACGACAAGCTGCTGGCGGCGCTGGCCACACCCGGCCTGCCCGCTGCATTGGTGCCGGCCGCCGGCCCCTATCCGCCCGGCATCGATGAAGGCATCGCCGCCGATGAAGCCCGCGCTGCCCATGCCATTGCCCTGATGCAGCGCGAACGGCCGGCCTTCACCACCGTCTATCTCACTGCCTTCGATCATGAACAGCATGAAGCCGGGCCCGACACGCCGGCGGCATGGGCGGTGCTGGCCCGCATCGATGCCGTCGTCGGCCGGCTGGTTGCCGCGGCCCTTGCCATCGATCCGGCCACCAGCATCGTGGTGGTGTCCGATCATGGCTTTGCCGCGATTGCCCGCACCACCAACTTGTTCGTGCCGCTGATCCGCGCCGGCCTCATCCGCCTTACGCCCGATGGCAAGGCCATTGCCAGCTGGGATGCGATGCCCTGGACCGACGGCGGCAGCGCGGCCATCGTGCTGGCCCGCCCGGATGATGCCGCCCTGCAGCAGCAGGTGGCGCGCATCCTTGCGCAGACCGCCGCCGATCCGGCCGCCGGGATTGACCGGGTGCTGGACGCCAGGGCCATTGCGGCGGCCGGCGGCAGCGCGGCGGCCAGCTTCTGGGTCAACTGCCGGCCGGGCTGGGCGATGGGCGATGCGCTGGATGGCCAGCAGGGTGCCCCGTCGACCAGCCGCGGCACCCACGGCTATTTCCCGGATGTGCCGGCGATGCGCGCCAGCCTGATCGCCGCCGGCCCCGGCCTGCCCGCCGGGCGCGATCTGGGCGTGATCGACATGCGGGCCATTGCGCCGGCCGTAGCTGCCCGGCTGGGCGTGCGGCTGCGTGATGCCGAACTGCCCGCCGCCTTCTGATCCCCCCAAAAGGGCCGGTATCATCCGGCCCGGCTGCCCCGCATAGTGATGGCGGGAGATGATGCGATGCAACTGGCCTGGAGCAGGGACGATCTGAACTTCCGCACCCAGGTGCGTGAATTCCTCGGCCGCGCACTCACCCCGGATCTCAAGGCCGCCGCCGCCGGCATGACCAGCGTCTATGCGCCGCCGTCCGTTGCCATCGCCTGGCAGAAGAAACTTCATGCGCAGGGCTGGGTGGCGCCCAGCTGGCCGGTGGAATGGGGCGGCTGCGACTGGTCGGTGGCCCGCCGCTATATCTTTGCCCGCGAAACCACCGAAGCCGGCGCGCCGCCACTGTCGCCGATGGGGCTGGGCATGTGCGGCCCGGTGCTGCTGCATTATGGCACCAAGGAACAGAAGCAGCGGTTCCTGCCACCGATGCTGGCCGGCGATGAATTCTGGTGCCAGGGCTATAGCGAGCCCAACAGCGGCTCCGATCTCGCCTCCTTGCAGATGAAGGCGACACGTGACGGCGATCATTTCGTCTGCACCGGCGCCAAGATCTGGACCACCCACGCCCATTATGCCGACTGGATCTTCTGCCTGGTGCGCACCAGCCGGCTGGAAAAGCCCCAGCTGGGCATCACATTCCTGTTGATCGACATGAAATCCCCGGGCGTCAGCGTCCGCCCGATCATCTCGCTGTCGGGGGAGCATGTGCAGAACCAGGTGATCTTCGATGCGGTGCGGGTTCCGGTGGCCAATGTGGTGGGCCGCATCGATGATGGCTGGACGGTGGCCAAATATCTGATGGAATTCGAACGCGGCGGCCATGCCTATGCCCCGTCGCTGATCAGGCGGGTCGACGTGCTGCGCCGGCATCTGGCCGAGACCGGCCAGGCCATGCCCGGCCGCATCGCCAACCTGCGCACCGAGATCGAGGCGCTGGACGCGCAGGAACTCATCTTCAACGCCGGTCTGTCCAACGGCGCCGCCCCCGGCCCGATGGCATCGGCGCTCAAGATCATCGGCACCGAACTGAGCCAGAAATTGACCGAACTGGAGGTGGAGGCCGCCCTGCCCCACGCCGCCATCTTCCAGCCGCACCGCACCCTGCCCGGCGGCGACGTGCCCGGTTACACGCCGCCGGCCGATGGCCTGGGCGTTGGCCCCGATTGGGCGGCACGCGCCATCCCCAAATATTTCAACGACAGAGCCGGTTCCATCTATGCCGGCACCAACGAGATCCAGCGCGGCATCCTCTGGCAATATCTGGCCCGCCGCAACGGGTGAGCCCCCGTCCGGGCGGCACAGATGCGACACAGGTGTCGCATCTGGCGGGTGTGGGCCTTGGGCCTTGCCTGTTCATCCATGTCAAGGAGCAAGTGGCAATGCCGGGCCATTCAGGCCGGGCACGACAGCCGGAGCGCGCCACAATGGCGGGCCCCGTCAATTTCCGGTGAAGCGCCCCGGCCGGCGTTCGCGAAACGCCGCCACCGCTTCGGCAAAATCATCGCCTTGCGTCGCCAGCAGCCATTGATCGGCATCGGCGTGCAGCACGGCGGCATCCAGCGCCTGGGCCAGGGCGGTGATGCTGCGCTTGATCATCTGCACCGCCAGCGGCGGCAGCGCCGCCAGTTCGGCGGCCAGCGCCAGTGCGCGGGCATCGGCGCCGCCATCGGGCACGATCTCGTCGATCAGGCCCCACGCGGCCAGTTCGGCCGCGCCGTGCAGCGCGCCCATCATCACCAGCCGTTTCGCCCGCGCCGGGCCCACCAGCCCCACCACCGGCCCCAGTGCGTGCCACATCAGGTTGATGCCGATCTTCACCTCGCCATAACCCAGTCGCGCACCCGCCCCGGCAATGCGGAAATCACACGCCGTGGCCAGACAGGTCGCGCCGCCGGTGGCAATGCCTTCGATGGCGCACACGGTGGGCTGGTCAATCCCCATCAGGCTGCGCATCACCCGCGCGCCCAGCTGGGCGGCCCGCCGCGCCTGTGCCAGCGGGGCCGGGCTGGCCAGCCGCGCTTCCATCTCGCCGATATCGGCGCCCACCGAAAAATCCCGGCCTTCGCCGCGCAGCACCACGGCACGCACATCGCTGCGGCCGCGCATGTCGTCGGCCAGCCGCTCGATCTCGGCCAGCATCGCTTGCGTCAGCGCGTTGCGCCGTTCCGGCCGCGCCAGGCTGATGATGGCAATCCCGTCCTGCACGTCCAGCCGCACGCCCATCTCAGCACTCCACAACGTTCACCGCCAAGCCACCCTGGCTGGTTTCCTTGTATTTGTGGCTCATGTCGATTCCGGTCTGGCGCATCGTCTCGATCACCTGATCCAGGCTCACCCGGCCCTGCCCCGGCCGGTGCAGCGCCAGCCGCGCCGCGTTGGCGGCCTTCACCGCGCCGATGGCATTGCGTTCGATGCACGGGATCTGCACCAGGCCGCCCACCGGATCGCAGGTGAGGCCCAGATTATGTTCCATGCCGATTTCGGCGGCATTGGCCACCTGCTGCGGGCTGGCGTTCCACACCGCCGCCAGCCCCGCCGCCGCCATCGAACAGGCCACGCCCACTTCGCCCTGACAGCCCATTTCGGCCCCCGAAATCGAAGCCCGGCTCTTGTAGAGCAGGCCGATGGCGCCGGCCGTCAACAGGAACACCCGGCGCTGTTCGGGCGTTTCGCAATAATGGCGCATCACCGCCGGCAACACGCCGGCCGCGCCATTGGTGGGGGCCGTCACCACCTGGCCGCCGGCGGCATTTTCCTCGTTCACCGCCATGGCAAACACATTGAGCCAATCGAACAGGCGCTCCGGCTCGTTGCCACCCTGGCGGCTGCGCAACTGCCGCCACAGCAGCGGCGCGCGGCGTTCCACCTTCAACCCGCCGGGCAATATGCCATCGGTCTCCAGCCCGCGCGCGATGCAGGCCAGCATCACGCTGGCCACATGATCCAGCCCGGCCAGCGTGGCGGCGCGCGGGCGGATGGCGTCTTCATTGGCCAGCGCGATGGCCGCAAGGCCCAGCCCTTGCGCCTGCGCAATCGCCAGCAGTTCGGCGGCGCTGCCAAAGGGATAGGGCACATCATGCCCGGCCGCCACCCGATCGGCCGGGGCCGGCGCTTCCAGCTGGCGGCGGCTGGCGATGAAGCCGCCGCCGGTGGAAAACCAGTCCTCCCCCCGCCATTCCGCGCCATCGGCCCAGATCGCCAGCCGCATGGCATTGGGGTGCAGCAGGGCGCGCGTGGCATGATCCAGATGGATATCGGCGGCCGGATCAAAGGCCAGGCCAGGGGCCAGTTCGCCGCTGGCGGCCAGCGCCGCCAGATCGGCCGCGGCGGCGGCCGGATCGAATGTTTCCGGTTCATGGCCCAGCAGGCCCAGCGCCACGGCGCGCAAACTGCCATGGCCCAGCCCGGTGAAGGCCAGGCTGCCCTGCAATGTGGCCACCACCCGCGCGCCGGCCGGCCAGTCGCGCAAGGCACGGCGCCAGCGCGCCGCGATGCGCATCGGCCCCACCGTGTGGGAACTGGACGGGCCAACGCCCACCCGGAACATGTCGAGCACCGAAAGCATGGCGGCAGGGTGGGGCATGGGTGATGGCAATGTCCAGCCTTTCTGCAGGGCCGCCAGTTTTGACAGTTTTCACGAAAACCCCGGGATTCAGCGTTGTTTTCGCAGGCAAATGCCGGATTCGGACGGCGTTTGTGACCATGACAGACTTTGCCCCTGTAGGACAGGAGAGCTGGCACCGGCCGCGCAATCGGTTCAGCATGGCGGGCATGGATGCTGTGCTGATCGATCAGATGTCCCGGCTGCTGGCGCGCGAAGCGACCGAGCACCGGTTGCGGCAGGCGCGCGCCGGGCAGGCGGCCGACGGCTGGGCGGAGATCGAAGCCGCCGGCGTGGCGCTGGCGCTGGTGCCCGAAGCCAAAGGCGGGCTGGGCCTGGACGCGATGACCGTGCTGGCCATCGCCCGCGCCCATGGCCGGGTGGGCGCGCCCTGGCCGCTGGCCGCGGCCATGGCCCCGGTTGGCGATGGGCCGTGGGGGGCCGCGCTGGCCAGCGCCGAAATCGCCGGCCTGTGCGAAACCGCGCTGGCGATGACGCTGGACTGGACGCAGACCCGCCAGCAGTTCGGCAAGCCGCTGGCCAAGAACCAGGCGGTGCAGCACGGCCTGGCGCAGATGGCGGCCGAAACCGCGGCCGCCGGCGCGGCGGTGGGGCTGGCCGCGCTGGGCTGCCAGGGCGGCCAGCCGGCCCTGGTCGCGGCGGCCAAGGCCCGCACCAGCGAGGCGGCAGGCATCGTGGCGGCGCTGGCACACCAGCTGCACGGCGCCATCGGCGTGACGGCGGATCATCGCCTGGCGCTGTTCACCCGCGCCCTGTGGCACAGGCGCGACGCCCACGGCAGCGAGCATGCGCATCACGCCGCCATCGGCGCAACGCTGCTGGCCGGCGGCAGCCTGTGGGAGCATGTGTGCGACGAACCGCTGCTTGATCCCGGCACCAGCACGTCCAGCGCTGACCGTTTCCGTTTCCCGCTGGTTGGCGAAACCGCCGCGCGCGCCGCCCTGCGCGCCGAGGTGCGGGCCTTTCTGGGCGACGAACTGGCCGGCCTGCCGGCCGAGGTGCGCGCCCACAGCTGGAACGGCCACAGCCCCGATTTCAGCCGCAAACTGGGCCAGCGCGGCTGGCTGGGGATGACCTGGCCAAAGGCGCATGGCGGCCATGAGCGCAGCGCGCTCGACCGGCTGGTGGTGATCGAGGAGCTGCTGGCCGCCGGGGCGCCGGTGGCCGCGCACTGGATCGCCGATCGCCAGACCGGGCCGCTGATCCTGAAACATGGCACGCCCGCACAGCAGGCGGCCATCCTGCCCGCCATCGCGCGCGGCGAATATTTCGCCTGCATCGGCATGAGCGAGGCGGGCGCCGGTTCCGATCTGGCCGCGCTTGCCACAAGCGCGCAGGCGGTGGAGGGCGGCTGGCGGGTGAGCGGCACGAAATTGTGGACCACCTATGCCCACAAGGCCCACGCCATGCTGTTGCTGTGCCGCACCGGCCAGGGCCAGCGGCACGAGGGGTTGAGCCAGCTGCTGGTGCCGATGGACAGCCCCGGCCTTTCCGTGCGGCCGATCATCGATCTCATGGGCGAACATCATTTCAACGAAGTGCATTTCGACGATGTGTTCGTGGGCCGGGAGGCGCTGGTGGGCCGCGAGGGCAATGGCTGGGCCCAGGTGATGAGCGAGCTGGCCTATGAACGCTCCGGCCCGGAACGGTTCCTGTCAACGCTGGTGCTGGCCGAGGAACTGGTGCGCGCGCTGGGCCCCGCGGCGCCGGCCGCCGCCCATGCCCCGATCGGCCGGCTGGCCGCGCATCTGATGGTGCTGCGCCAGATGGCCCGCGGCATGGCGGCCCTGCTGGAAGCCGGCGAAGACCCGGCGCTGGAAGCGGCGATGGTGAAGGATCTGGGCGCGACCTTCGAACAATCCATCCCCGATGTGGCGCGCAGCCTGCTGCCGCTGATCGAGCAGCCGCCGGAATCGCTGCTGGCCACGCTGGATGCCACCATCCACATCGCGCCGATGGTCTCGCTGCGGGGCGGCACCCGCGAAATCCTGCGCGGGATCATCGCACGCGGATTGGGCGTGCGCTGAGCCTTGAGACTGGCAAAAACCGCAATCGACGCACGGCCGCCCGCGGCGCAGGGTACAGCGCATTTCCAGACCACAGGAGACAGACGATGGCCGACGCCTATATCATCGACGCCGTGCGCACCCCGCGCGGCATTGGCAAGCTGGGCAAGGGCGCCCTGGCCGACATGCACCCCCAGCATCTGGCCGCCGCCGTGCTGAAGGCCGTGGCCGACCGCAACGCACTGAACACGGCCGATGTTGACGACATCATCTGGTCCACCTCCACCCAGAAGGGCCGGCAGGGCGGCGATCTGGGCCGCATGGCGGCACTGGATGCCGGCTATGACCTGAAGGCCAGCGGCATGACGCTGGACCGCTTCTGCGGCGGCGGCATCACATCGGTGAACCTGGCCGCCGCCCAGATCATGAGCGGCATGGAGGATCTGCTGATCGCCGGCGGCACCGAGATGATGAGCTATACCGCCACCATGGCCGCCGAAGAGCGCGCCGCCGGCCTGGCCCCGATGATGATGGGCAGCGGCAACGCCCGGCTGCAACGCCACCACCCGCAAAGCCACCAGGGCGTGTGCGGCGATGCCATCGCCAGCATGGAAGGCATCACCCGCGCCGATGTCGACGCACTGGGCCTGGAAAGCCAGAAGCGCGCCGCGCAAGCCATTGCCGAGGGCCGCTTCGCCAGATCGGTGATCCCGGTCTATCGCGAGGATGGCAGCCTGGCGCTTGACCGCGAGGAGTTCCCGCGCCCGCAGACCACGCTGGAAGGGCTGTCCCAGCTGGAACCCAGCTTTGCCAAGCTGGCCGATTTGCCACTCGATCAGCAGGGCACCACCTTCCGCAAGCTGATCAACGCGCGCTATCCCGATCTGAAGATCGAGCATATGCACCATGCCGGCAATTCTTCGGGCGTGGTCGATGGCGCGGCGGCCGTCCTGCTGGCCAGCAAGGCCTATGCCGAAAAGAACGGCCTGAAACCGCGCGCCCGCATCGTGGCCATGGCCAACATGGGCGATTGCCCGACGCTGATGCTGAACGCGCCGGTGCCGGCCGCGCGCAAGGTGCTGGCCAAGGCCGGGCTGAGCGTGGACGACATCGATCTGTGGGAAATCAACGAAGCCTTTGCCGTGGTGGCGGAAAAATTCATTCGCGATCTGAAGCTGGATCGTGACAAGGTGAACGTGAACGGCGGTGCCATCGCGCTGGGCCACCCGATCGGCGCCACCGGTTCGATGCTGATCGGCACCGTGCTGGATGAACTGGAACGCCGCGATCTGAAACGCGGGCTGGTGACGATGTGCGCCGCCGGCGGCATGGCCCCGGCCATCATCATCGAGCGGGTGTGACCCCTCACCCCGCTCGCCTGCGGCGAGTCGCCCTCTCCCCCAGGGGGAGAGGGAGGGACCCACGCCCTCCGGGCGTGGGAGGGTGAGGGCATGTACAACCTCCTCTCTGGCCTGACCGTGGTGGAGGCGGCGGCGTTCGTTGCCGGGCCAACCGGCGGCCTGTATCTGGCGCAGATGGGGGCCAGCGTCATCCGCATCGATCCGATCGGCGGCGGGCCGGATCATGGGCGCTGGCCATTGAGCGACGGCGGCGACAGCCTCTATTGGGAGGGGCTGAACAAGGCCAAACGCTCGATCCAGATCGATCTGTCCCGGCCTGAAGGGCGCGATCTGGCGCTGGCGCTGGCCACCGCACCGGGCGACGATGCCGGCCTGTTCCTGACCAATTTTCCGGTGGATGGTTTCCTGTCCCACGCAAGCCTCGCCGCGCGCCGGCCTGACATCATCACCGCGCGCATCATGGGCTGGGCCGATGGCAAGCCGGCACTGGATTACACGGTGAACGCCGCGGTGGGCGTGCCGGACATGACCGGGCCGGTGGGCGACAGCCGCCCGGTCAACGCCGTGCTGCCGGCCTGGGATCTGCTGGGCGGGGCGTGGGCGGCCTTTGCCATGATCAGCGCCCTGCACCGCCGCCGGCAGACGGGGCAAGGCGCCGAAATCCGCGTGCCGCTGTCTGATCTGGCCGCCACCTCATTGTCGCACCTGGGCTTTGCCGCCGAAGCCTTGCTGCACGGGGATCGCGGCCGGCTGGGCAATGATCTGTTCGGCGCGTTCGGCCGCGATTTCGCCACCGCCGATGGCAGCCGCGTCTATCTGGTGGCGATCACGCCGAAACAATGGCGCGGCCTGGTGCTGGCGCTGGGGCTGGGCGCGGCGGTGGCGGCGGTGGCAGCGGCCACCGGGGCCGATTTCACCGCCGACGAAGGCGCGCGCTACACCCACCGCGCCGCGCTGTTCCCGCTGTTCGAAGCGGCGATCGCGGCGCGCCGGCTGGCCGATCTTGGCCCGCTGCTGGATGGTGCCGGCGTGACCTGGGGGCCGTATCAATCGCTGGCAACCGCGGTGCGCGGTGATGCGCGCCTGTTCACCGCCAATCCGCAGTTTGAAACCATCACCCACCGCTCCGGCCTCACCTATCCCGCCGCCGGCCCGGCCGCCACCCTGGCCGGCGAGGCACGCGCGCCGTTGCGCCCCGCCCCGGCGCTGGGGGCCGATACCGATGCCGTGCTGGCCGAACGGCTGGGCCTGTCGCCGGCGGCCATCGGCCGGCTGCACGATGAAGGGCTGGTGGCATGACGCCCGATGATCTGGCCCATTGGCAGGCCTGGTGCGGCAAGCCGGAATGGCGCGAAGAGCTGCTGCACGGCCCCGATGTGCTGCGCCTGGCCGAAGCGCTGGGCTGGGATGCCGATGCGCTGGGCTGGCCGCCGCTGGGCCATCTGGCGCTGTTTCTGCCGCCGCCCGGCCCGCGCGGCCCCGATGGCCACCCGGCGCGCGGCGGCTTCTTCCCGCCGGTGTCGCTGCCGCGCCGCATGTTTGCCGCCGCCCAATACCGCTTCCACCGCCCGCTGATCGCCGGCATGCCGGCCATGCAGATGCGCGTGATCGACAGGCTGGTGCCCAAGCAGGGCCAGACCGGCCCGCTGCTGCTGGGCCAGGTGCGGGTGGAAATCTGGCAAGAGGGCGACAAGGCGCTGGAGGAGGTGCAGACGATCGTGTGGCGTGATGATGGCCCGCCGATCCCGCTGCCGGTGCCGGCCAGCCCGCCGCCGGCCGCTGATGCCGTCTTCACCCCCGATCCGGTGCAGTTGTTCCTGTTTTCGGCTGCCACCGCCAACGGCCACCGCATCCATTATGATGCGCCCTATGCCAGCGGGGTGGAACGCTATCCCGGCCTGGTCGTGCATGGCCCGCTGGTGGCCGCGCAACTGCTGGGCCTGTGGGAACGCCGCCATGGCCCGGCGCGGCAATTCTCCTTCCGCGCCCAGGCACCGCTGTTTGCCGGCCAGCCGATCGCGCTGGCCGCCGGTGATGATGGCTTGCAGGTGCGGCGCTGTGACGGCACGGTGGCGATGGTGGCAACCGCGGGGTGACAGGATGGACAGCGAAACCTTTGGCCTGCTGAAAGACCAGCTTGCCCGTTATGTCGCGGATCGGCTGATCCCCGCCGAGGATGCGGTGGAGGAGGCGGACGATATCCCGGCCGACATCGTGGCCGAGTTCAAGGCGATGGGCCTGTTCGGGCTGAGCGTGCCGGAGGAATATGGCGGGCTGGGCCTGACCATGGCCGAAGAGGCGCAGCTGGTGCGCACATTGTGCCGGGCCAGCATCACCTTCCGCAGCCTGATCGGCACCACCGTGGGCATCGGCAGCCAGGGGATCATGATCGACGGCACGCCCGAACAGAAGGCGCAGTGGCTGCCCAAATTCGCCAGCGGCGAAGCGATCGCCAGCTTTGCCCTGACCGAACCGGGCGCGGGTTCCGATGCCGCCTCGCTGCGGGCCCAAGCGGTGCGCGACGGCGATTATTACCGGATCAGCGGCACCAAACGCTATATCACCAACGCCCCGCGCGCCACCGTGTTCACCCTGATGGCCCGCACCGATGCGCAAGCGAAGGGCGCGGCCGGCATTTCCGCCTTCATCGTGCCGGCCGACAGCCCCGGCATTTCCCTGGGCCGGCCCGATCGCAAGATGGGCCAGCGCGGCGCCAAGACCTGCGACGTGATCCTGGACGATGTGCGCGTGCCGGCGACCGCCATCATCGGCGGCGTGCCCGGCCAGGGTTTCCGCACCGCCATGAAGGTGCTGGATCGCGGCCGCATCCACATCGCCGCCGTGGCGCTGGGCATGGCCGATCGGCTGATCGAAACCAGCCTGGCCTATGCCCAGACGCGCGAACAGTTCGGCCAGGCCATCGGCCAGTTCCAGCTGGTGCAGGCCATGCTGGCCGACATGGAGGTGGACCGGCTGACCACCGAGGCGCTGCTGGAACGCACCGCGGCGCGGTTCGATGCCGGCCAGGCCGCGGCGCGCGAATGTTCGGTGCTGAAACTCCACGCCAGCGAGGCGGTGGGCCGCATCGCCGACCGGGCGGTGCAGATCCACGGCGGCGCCGGTTACATGGCCGAATACAAGGTGGAGCGTTTCTATCGCGATGTGCGCCTGTTGCGCATCTATGAAGGCACCAGCCAGATCCAGCAGACGATCGTGGCAAAAGCCATGATGCGGGGAGTATGACCATGCGCAGAGCCGCCATCGTATCGCCGATCCGCACCGGGGTTGGCCGTTTCGGCGGGTCGCTCGCCGGGTTTCCGGCCGGCGAACTGGGGGCGATCATCCTGAAGGCCCTGATCGAACGCACGCGCATCGATCCCGAACGTGTGGATGATGTGGTGTTCGCCCATGGCTATCCCAACGGCGAAAGCCCGTGCGTGGCGCGCTGGAGCTGGCTGGCCGCCGGCTTTCCCGAAAGCGTGCCCGGCGTGGCGGTGGACCGGCGCTGCGGCAGCGGCCTGCAGGCGGTGGTGGATGCCGCCATGCGCGTGCAGACCGGCGCGGCCGACATCGTGGTGGCCGGCGGCGTGGAAAGCATGTCCAACGTTGAACATTACAGCATCGATCATCGCCACGGCGCCCGGCTGGGCAGCACCACCCTGCACGATCGGCTGGTGCGCGGCCGGGTGATGAGCCAGCCGATCAGCCGGTATGGCGTGATTTCCGGCATGATCGAAACCGCCAACAATCTGGCGAAGGATTATGCCATCAGCCGCGAGGCCTGCGATGCCTATGCCGCGCAAAGCCATGCCCGCGCCGCGCGCGCCTGGGCGACAGGCACGTTCGATGCCGAACTGGTGCCGGTGGAGATCCCCAATCGCAAGGGGCCGCCCACGATCTTTGCCGCCGATGAAGGCATCCGCGCCGATGCGACGCCCGAAGGCCTGGCCCTGCTGAAGCCCATCGATCAGGGCGGCGTGGTGACCGCCGGCAACGCCAGCCAGCAGAATGATGGCGCATCGGCCTGCCTGGTGGTGGCCGAGGAACTGCTGGGCCCGCTGGGCCTCACCCCCATGGCCTGGCTGACCGGCTGGGCGGCGGCGGGCTGCGATCCATCGCGCATGGGCATCGGCCCGGTGCCGGCGGTGGAACGCCTGTTCGCGCGCACCGGGCTGGGCTGGGGCGATATCGATCTGGTTGAACTGAACGAGGCCTTTGCGCCGCAGGTGCTGGCGGTGCTGAAGGGCTGGGGCTGGCATGATCCGGACAAGCTGAACGTCAACGGATCGGGCATCAGCCTGGGCCACCCCATCGGTGCGACCGGCGGCCGCATCCTGGCGACGATGCTGCACGAGATGCAGCGCCGCGAAGCCCGCTATGGCCTTGAAACCATGTGCATTGGCGGCGGCCAGGGCATGGCGGCAGTGTTCGAGCGGGCGCGATGAATCTTGCCAAAGCATAACACTTGCAAACCGCCAGTCCTGCACGCGCCGCAATTGACTCGCGCCGCGTTTTCGCCAAGATACAAGGTTTGAAACAGGCTAACCCCGGTCGGGGGCTAGGGCGGTGCCAGTCCCCTGCGACTGGCACCGTTTCTGTTTTGCGGCTAGGCCGATTGGCATGACCATCGCTCCCGCCCCCGCCGCGCTTGCCGGCATCCGTGTGCTTGATCTGTCGCGCGTGCTGGCCGGGCCGTGGAGCACGCAGGCGCTGGCCGATCTGGGCGCCGATGTGGTGAAGGTGGAGGTGCCGGGCCGCGGCGACGACACCCGCGCCTGGGGCCCGCCCTTCCTGACCGGCCCGGACGGGGAGGACGAGATCGGCACCTCGGCCTATTATCTGGCCGCCAATCGCAACAAGCGCTCGATCGCGGTGGATTTCAGCCATCCCGATGGGCAGGCCCTGCTGCGCGCACTGGCGGCGCAGGCCGATATCGTGGTGGAAAATTTCAAGGTTGGGGGCCTCGCCCGTTACGGCCTCGACTGGCCCAGCCTGCGCGCGGTCAAGCCATCGCTGGTCTATTGTTCCATCACCGGTTTTGGCCAGACCGGGCCCTATGCGCAGCGCGGCGGTTATGATTTCGTGGCGCAAGGCATGGGCGGCTTCATGGCCGTGACCGGCGAGGAGGGCGGCCAGCCCCTGCGGGCCGGGGTGGCCATGGCCGATCTCACCACCGGGCTTTATGCCACCATCTCCATCCTGGCCGCGCTGCGCCATGCCGAACGCACCGGCGAAGGCCAGCAGATCGACATCAGCCTGCTGGATACCCAGATCGCCTGCCTGGCCAACCAGGCGATGAACTGGCTGGTGGGCGGCGTGAATCCGGGCCGCATGGGCAACCGCCACCCGACGGTGGTGCCCTATACGCTGTTCAGGGTGGCCGATGGCCAGATCATCATCGCCATCGGCAATGATGGCCAGTTCCGCGCCTTCTGCGCCGAAATGGGGGTGCCCGCCCTGGGCCATGATCCGCGCTTTGTCACCGCTGCCCAGCGCCTGCGCAACCGCGATGCCATCGAAGCACAAGTGCAGCGCCTGGTGGCGGATCAACCCGGCCTGCCGCTGATCGACAGGCTGGTGGCGGCCGGCGTGCCCTGCGGCCCGGTCAACAGCATTGCCGAGGTGTTTGCCGATCCCTTCGTGGCCGCCCGCCAGACGGTGCACCAGTTCCAGCGCAGCGACGGCACCCGCATTCCCAGCGTGGCCTATCCCGGCAAATTGTCGGCCACGCCAGCCACGATGCGCACACCGCCGCCGCGCGTGGGCGAAGATGCCGGCGCAGTGCTGGCCGATTGGCTGGGCCGCAGCGATGGCGATGATCTGCGCCGCGCCGGCGTCATCGGTTGACAATTCATTAGCAATTTCTTGATTGTGCACCGCAAGGATTATCTCCATACTGGCGGCAATGCAGGGTCAAATCCAATCTGTTGCCACCATGCGCAGTGGCGTGTTCACGCGCGGTTTCCTGATTCTGGCCGCGTTCTGGCTGGTTGCGCAGGCGCATCATGGCCATTTTGTCGGCCCGTGGACGGATGATGCCAGCCTGCCCGGCAATGCCTGCTGGCTGCTGATCCTGTATTGCCAGCTGCGCCTGGCGCTCGACTGGTGCAGTGCCAGCCTGCAGCAGCGCCGCGTCGCGCCCGAAATCGCGATGCAGCTGCTGGCCATCGTCACGCTGGAATTGGCCAGCCTGGGCAGCGGCCAGCCGCTGGCCTGGCCCGTCTTCGGCCAGTTGATGGTCTTTGCCCAGCCGCTGATCGTGCTGTTCGGTTTTGCCGCGCTGCACCGCCGCACCGCCCAGCGCGCCTGATCGTCAGTCCCCGCTGAAACGCGCCGGGCGTTTTTCCAGAAACGCCCGCATCGCCTCGGCATTGTCGGCAGTGGTGTGGGCCAGCGCCTGCATCGCGGCCGACAGGTTCAGGATCGTGTCCAGGCTGGCGGTGCGGGCTTCCCACAGCAGCCGCTTGGTCATGCGCACGGCCTGGGGCGGATTGGCGGCGATGCGCGCCGCGATGCTGCGGGCCGCGCCCAGCAGTTCGGCATCGGGCACCACCCGGCTGACCAGCCCGATACGCAGCGCTTCGGCCGCGTCCACCATGTCCCCGGTCAGCGCCAGTTCGGCGGCCTTGGCATGGCCCACCACGAACGGCAGCAGCCAGGCGCCGCCATCGCCGGGGATGATGCCCAGCTTCACGAAACTTTCGGCGAATTTGGCGCTTTCCCCCGCGATGCGCACATCGCACATGCAGGCCAGATCGCAGCCGGCGCCGATCGCCGGGCCGTTCACGGCGGCCACCACCGGCACCTCCAGCGCGGCAAAGGCGCGGGGCAGGCGCTGGATCCCGGTGAGATAGTTGCGCCGCGTCTGGATGGGTCTGGCACTGGCCAGCCCGTCGCCGCTGGCCATCTTCCGCAGGTTGCCGCCGCTGGAAAAGGCGCTGCCGGCCCCGGTGAGGATCGCCACCCGCGCCTGGCCGTCGGCCTCCAGCCGGGCCAGCGCGGCCAGGATCGCATCCACCATGTCGTCGTCCGAAACCGGGTTGCGCAGTTCGGGCTGGTTGAGGGTGAGGGTGACGATGCCGTCATCCTGCTGATAAAGCACCAGGTCGCTCATCGCGGGTTCCTTCAATAGCTTTTGGGCAGGCCCAGCACATGTTCGGCCAGATAGGCCAGGATCAGGTTGGTCGATACCGGCGCCACCTGATACAGGCGGGTTTCGCGGAACTTGCGTTCGATGTCATATTCCGCGGCAAAGGCAAAGCCGCCCAGCGTCTGCATCGCCGCCTCGCCCGCTTGCCAACTCGCCTCGGCCGCCAGCAATTTCGCCATGTTGGCCTGGGCGCCGGCCACAGCGCCGCTTTCATACGCGCGGCAGGCATCGGCCACCACCAGCCGGGCGGCGTGCATGCGGGCGTGCGCCATGGCCAGCGGGAACTGGATGCCCTGGTTCTGCCCGATCGGCCGGCCGAACACGCGGCGTTCGCCGGCATAGGCGGTGGCCCGATCGAGGAAAAAGCGCGCATCGCCCACGCATTCGGCGGCAATCAGGATGCGTTCGGCGTTCATGCCCGACAGGATATAACGGAAACCCTGCCCCTCCTCGCCGATGCGGTTGGCCGCCGGCACCCGCACATTGTCGAAGAAGATCGAGGTGGTGCCGTGGTTCATCATGGTATCGATCGGCTGGATCGACAGGCCGGGGCAATCGCGCATGTCAACCAGGAACACCGACAGGCCATCGGTGCGCCTGGCCACCTGATCCTTGGGCGTGGTGCGCGCCAGCAACACCATCAGATCGCTGTGCCGGGCGCGGCTGGTCCACAATTTGCTGCCGTTGATCACATAATCATCGCCATCGCGCACCGCCGTGGTGCGCAGCGAGAGCGTGTCGCTGCCCGATGTCGGCTCGGTCACGCCAAAGGCCTGCAGGCGCAGATCGCCGCGGGCGACAGCGGGCAGATACCGCGCCTTCTGTTCGGCCGATCCATGGCGCAGCAGCGTGCCCATCACATACATCTGGGCATGGGCGGCCGCGCCATTGCCGCCACTGGCGTGGATTTCCTCCAGAATCGCACAGGCCGCCGACAGCGGCAGGCCCGAACCGCCAAATTCCTCCGGAATCAGCGCCGAAAGCCAGCCTGCGCGGGTGAGCACATCCACAAATTCCACCGGATATTCGCGCGCCGCATCCCTGGCCCGCCAATAGGCGCCGGGAAAATCGCTGCACAAGGTCGCCACGGCGGCGCGAATGTCGGTCCAGTCCTGCATGGCGGCATCAGGCCCGGCTTCGTCCGCTGCTGCAAGCCCCCCTGATGATCAGGGTGGGCTTGCGCCGCCGGCCCACGACAGGCAGCGTGGCCGCCATGGACGCCCTGACCATCCTGCGCGACTGGCTGCTGCCAAAACTGGACACGCGGCCGTTCATCCTGGGGCTGGCCGGCGCGCAAGGATCGGGCAAATCCACCCTGGCCGCCGCGCTGGCCGCCGATCTGGCCGGCCGGGGGTACCGCGCGGCGGCGGTTTCCATCGATGATTTCTATCGTTCGCGCCAGCACCGCCGCGCGCTGGGCGCCCGCGTCCACCCGCTGTTCGCCACCCGCGGCCCGCCCGGCACCCATGATCTGCCGCTGCTGCTCGATGCGCTGGCCCGCATCCGCGCCGGCCGCCCGCTGGCCCTGCCGGTGTTCGACAAACTGGCCGACGATCGCCTGCCCCCGCAACACTGGCGGCGCCCTGGCCGGATCGATGTGCTGATCCTGGAAGGCTGGTGCATCGGCGCCCGCCCCCAGCCCACCGCCCTGCTGGCCCACCCCATCAACGCGCTGGAGGCCGAAGCCGACCCGGCCGCCCACTGGCGCACCCACGCCAACCAGGCCCTGGCCGGCCAGTATCAACGCACCTGGGCAATGCTGGATGCCCTCGCCTTCCTCGCCGCCCCCGATTGGGCCAGCGTCCCCCGCTGGCGGGCGGAGCAGGAAGCCAACATCGGCGGCCCCATGAACGCCGCCGCCATCACCCGTTTCTGCGCCCACTATGAACGGCTGACCCGCTGGCAACTGGCCACCACCCCGGCCCGCGCCGGGCTGATGCTGCGGTTAGGTGGGCAGCGGCAGCTAACTGGGTCAACTGACGGCCAATCAGGCCGGCAGCGCAATCACGGGGCCGTCGCAAATCTGCCGGAGCAGCCCTGACTGCTTGTCCTCCAGAGCCGTCAGCAGGGTCAGCACGTTCAGCACATTGATCAATTCGCTGGTATATTCCGGCAGCCAATGATCGGGCTGGATGTCGCCGAGCGGCGATGGCGGGCGCTTGTCCCCGATGTGCGGGCGCTCGCGGTTGCGCTTGCGATAACTGAACCATTGTTTCAGCACTGCCTTGCCCGAAACTTCATAAGCCCAGACCTCCGGGATGACATTGTCCACAAAGCCGGAGCCGACATGCAGCCGGCGGGTGGCGGCGTCATAGGACAGAGTGTCGGGAAAGCCATCGGGCTTGTCAGGGATTTTGCCGGCCTTGCTGATGGTGGGTGGATTGCCGGCCACGCGCGGCGGGCCGGCAGGCCGGCCTTCGGTGAAGCGCTCGCCAAAGCTGTGCAGCCAGATGATTTCGCGGCCAAGGGCAGCGGCTTCGGCAAACAGCGTGGCATCTGCGGTGAGCGGCACGCGCAGGCCAGGGCGGACAAGATCAGCCTGAAAGCGAGCTGTATAGGCCGGGCAGGCGAGCAGAGCGGCGACATAGGCGAACACATCGACGGGATCGACAGACACGCCATAGGCCCGCGACAGCGCCGCGATCACCATCGGGGCGACATTGGCTTCGGTGGCAGCAGCGTCCTTCCAGAGGGCGAAGACGCGACCGCCGAATGAGCCTTTATATTGGTGAAGGTCTGGGATCAGCGCAGTTGCCGTGATCGCTGGCCCGGTGCTCGGGCTGTGCGCCATCAATGCGCTGAGGAAGACCTGATCTTTGCCATACGCCTCCCAAATGCTCGGATTGGGGCGGTTAATAACGCGGTTGTCGGGGATGATCCACTGTCGGTCAAAGGAACGAAACCCGTACCGCTTCGGCTTGATCATAGCCAATTCGGCTTGAAATTCCTTGCTGCTCTGGTCAAAATTCAGGGACTCAATAATTGAATTGATCGAGCGCAGGATGCCATGATGGTTTGCCAACCCTTTTGTGCTCGCTTTTGAAATTGTCTTGTCGCCGCCTTGGTGCGGGTGGAAAAGTTTAGCCCTCTCGACAGCGCTGGTTTCCTGAACAAGATTTTCCCATCTAACTTCTAATGACTTGGCATCAGGGGCAATAATCCACGTTCGACCCGGCATCACACCCGATCCGCAATCACCCAACACGGCATCAAGCGGAACAAACTCGCTCCAGCCGCCGGTCAATTCGGGCAGCAGCGGCGCCCGCCAATCGCTTGGCCCATCGGCCCAGCCCGGACTGTCGAGCGCCAGCGTGGAGAGTTCGGCAAACTTGTCTTTGCGCCTGCCTTGCGCCAGCGAACGAAACCGCACCCGCGCCGGCACAGCCGGGTCATTGGTTGGGGACCGTGACGCGAGGACGATGCTCACCGGCTGCTGCACAGCTTCAAAAATGCGTGTTGCCACCTCAGGCTGATGGCCTTCAGGCGAACAGTCGATCACCCAGATTTCATCGCAATCACGGCGCAGATCGGCCCGCATTTTCTGGAAACCGGGGCCATTCAGGAAGCCGGCAACGGTGATGTAGCAGACGAGGCCGGAATATTGCTCCGGCTGTGGTGGCGTCTTGTCACGCAAGCCCGCCCCTTGCTCAAAGACTTTCCACGCGGCCCAACGCCAGAAATAGACATAGAGATTGCGCAGATGCTTGGCATGGGTGCCGGCCTTCCATTCTTTGGGTGGTTGCCAGTCGAGCAGCGGCGCGTCCTTGCCATCGTTGAACCGGCCATTTTCGATCCATGCCCCTTTGCCCTTGGCCTTTTCCTTATAGGGCGGGTTGCCAATGACCACAGTGATGGGTTGGGCGCGCTTGACCTCGTTGGCATCGCGCTGGGATCGCGAGATTTCACGGTAGATGCCCTGCCCGGTCTCAAAATTGGCGTTTGGATCGCTCAGCGTGTCGGTAACAAACAGCGCCGGGCTGCCTTCGGCATCAAGCGCGATCATTTCGGCCAGCAGCCGCAGCTGAGCCACGGCAAAGGCGCCGAATTGCAGTTCAAAGCCGTAAAGCCGCTTGGCCGCTTCGGTAATGATGCCGCCAACCGCGCCCTCGCCTTCATCTGCCGCCACGCGCGCGGCAATGGTGCGCAAGATGGCGAGCAGGAAGGTGCCGGAACCGGTGGCCGGATCGGCAATATGCACATCGCTGCCGGCCAGCCCCTGCGCCACGCCAAAACGCTTGGATGAGCGCAGCGCGTCATCACAGAGCCGCACCATCGCCTGCACGACTTCGGGCGGGGTGTAATATGATCCGGTCTGCTTGCGCAGCTTGGGGTCATAGATGGTGAGGAAATCCTCGTAGAAATACAGCCAGGCTTCGGGATCGCCCTTGGCAACCTTGCCCCAATCG
The DNA here is from genome assembly GCA_018970445.1 of Alphaproteobacteria bacterium. GTDB lineage: Bacteria > Pseudomonadota > Alphaproteobacteria > Sphingomonadales > Sphingomonadaceae > Sandarakinorhabdus. Next base: position 58,616 of record JAGWWF010000024.1, read on the forward strand.
ACGACTTCGAGCACGCGCACCATCGTATCGAGCGCGGGGCCGAGCGACAGTTCCTGTTCGGTGAGCAAGCGCAGCGCCGTGCCGATCAGCGTGTTGGTCTTGCCGAGTTGCTTCGCCACATCATCAAGCCCGCCAGCCAGCGACAGCTTGCGCGATTTGGCCATCAGCAGCCCGAAGGTGACCGCCTGGGCATAGCCATCAGCGAATTTCGCATCATCGGCATCGGGGAACAGCAGGGCCTTCCAATCTTCCTTCAGTTCACCCAGCCGGGCATTGTTGATGCGAAGCTGTTCGACAACTTCGTCGCGCAGATAGCGGCAAAGCCGGGCGGCAACGGCGGCGAGTTCCTTGGCACCCTTCGGCGGGATCGGCTGCCAACTGAGAAAATCGGCAATCAGCGGCATCAACGTGGCGGGTGCGGCGAGTTTGGCACCGGATTCCTCAATATCGCCATTGAATTTCACGATATCTGCAGCCAGCACGCCGTTGCGCCAAAGTGAAAAGGCATTGCCATCGGTATAGAGTATATTGGGCAGCGCCTTCAGCTTGTCCCATTGGTCCTTGTCGTGCTTGTCCTTGAACTTGCGCGGATCGGCACCCTTGCCGGGGGCTTTAACCTCGATAAAACCGATCAGTGCCTTGTTGAGATTGACGGCGAAATCCGGCCGGGTGCGCAGTGCCGCCAGCGATTTTTCCCCGATCAGAACAAGCGCGCCCTTGGCATGGCCGCATTCGGCCGAAAACGCTGCGAACAATTGCTCGACAGGGTTGCGAAGCTGATCCTCCGGCTGACCACCTTCGTTCAGCTTGGCCTTGGCTGCGGCGCCGAAATCACTCACCGCCTTTTTGATCATATCGGCTTGCGTCATGCGAACCCCTCGTTATCCTTGCACTGTGCATCGGGGCATGCCGCCCGGCAAGCGTGGGAAATTGTGACCGCATGAGCGAAGTGCTTGAATCTCCCAAGGGTCAACTGGGTTTCGATCTGGGCGAGACGAAAGCCACACAAGCTTTTGTGCCGGACATCGAAGATATACGAGCCGAGTTAAAATCCATTTTGCACGTTATGCGCACTGCTGGCGATGCATCACCTTGGGATGTCCGAACGCTGCGCTACCACAAGACGGTGTTTCCGCAGATGTCGAACTGGCTGCCCGAGGACGAACGCACGGCAATGCGCACTGAATTTGCCCGTGAACTGGCCCGGATCGAGGCGGCCCTCGCTGCTTGAGCTGACTGCGGCTGACTGCAGCCTGTCGTTGGTTCACTGGGCCAAAACCCTTCTCCCTTCACCCAGCGAACCCCGGCGTCTCCGCTCCGTTGGCATAGCCGGAGATGAACGGCTTCACGCCGCCTTGGGCCGGGTAGACGTGGCGGTTGTGGGTGCCGATGTTGGTGCCGTAGATGTGGATGCTCACCGAAACGCCCGCGTGGGCGTTGGCCACCTTGTGGATGTCCCCCACGTCGGGCCCGATCAGTTCCACTGCGCCGGGCAGCAATGTGTGGGGTGGGCCGAGGGGGCGGGGCGGGGTGGTGCCGTTGGCGGCGTAGGGCTGGCTGGTTTCCGCGCCGCGCAGCACGCCCACCGCGCCCCACACGCCGTGATCGTGGATGGGCGTGGATTGCCCCGGCCCCCAGACGAAGCTGACGATGCTGAACCGGCCGGCGGGATCGGCGTGCAGCAGATATTGCTGATAATGGTCGGCGTGCGGCCGGGCATAGGCGGGGGGCAGCCAATCATCGCGCGCCACCAGCCGGGCCAGGGCGGCACCGATCAGCGCCTGTGGTGCAGGCTGGGCGAGGGCCTGCTCCACCTCGGCGATGCAATGGGCCAGTGGTTCGGGCGTGGTCATAGCGGGCGAGTGTGGCGCAGGGCCCGGCCTGCGTCAAAAGCCGGCTTTCGCAACTCGCATTTGGGTGTCAAGCTGCTCCGTCAAGACATGGGGGCAGGCATGAAGCGGTTGTTGATCGGCACGGCGTTGGCGGCATTGGCCTCGGCGGTGCCGGGGTTGGC
>JAGWWF010000034.1 GCA_018970445.1 Alphaproteobacteria bacterium
CCCCACCCCTAACCCCTCCCCTGAAGGGGAGGGGAACTGGTAGGCAACAGCGCCGCCAGCAGCGCAAACGCCCGCGCCCGGTGGTTGTCGGCTTCCTTTTCGGCCCGGCGCATCTCGCCATAGGTCTGCGCCTTGCCGTCCATCAGGAACATCGGATCATAACCAAAGCCGTTGCCGCCGCGCGGCGGCCACACCAGGGTGCCGTCCACCCGGCCTTCCACCACCTCTGCATGGCCATCGGGCCAGGCGACGCACAGGGCGCAGATGAAATGGGCGGTGCGGGGCTGCGCGCCCAGTTCGTCGTTCACGCGGGCCATGGCGGCGGCAAAATCCTTGCCAGCGCCAGCCCAGCGCGCCGAATAGATGCCGGGCGCGCCGCCCAGCGCATCGACACACAGGCCGCTGTCGTCGGCCAGCGCCGGCAGGCCGCTGGCGGTGGCGGCGGCCAGCGCCTTCAACCGGGCATTGCCGATGAAACTGTCTTCCGTCTCGTCCGGTTCGGGCAGGCCCAGGCTGCCGGCAGAAACCACGTCCAGCCCGTGTGGCCCCAGCAGTTCGGCCAGTTCCACCACCTTGCCGGGGTTGTGGGTGGCCAGCACCAGCCGGCCGCGATCCAGCCGCCTCAACGCCCCACCGCCTGCAACTGGGCGGCAAACACCTGGTTGCAGCCGATGCGGGCCAGGCGCAGCAGGCGCAGCAGGGTTTCCTCGTCGAACGGTTCGCCTTCGGCGGTGCCCTGCACCTCGACAATGCCGGCCTTGTTGGTCAGCACGAAATTGGCATCGGTGCCGGCCACGCTGTCTTCGGCATAATCCAGATCCAGCACCGGCGTGCCGTTGTAGACCCCGCAGCTGATCGCCGCGACCTGGGTGGCCAGCGGATCGCCGGCCAGCGGCGTGTTGGCATGGATGGCATCGATGGCCAGGCGCAGCGCCACCCAGGCGCCGGAAATCGCCGCCGTGCGGGTGCCGCCATCGGCCTGAATCACATCGCAATCCAGCGTGATCTGGCGTTCGCCGAGCAGGGTGAGATCGGTGACGGCGCGCAAGGAACGGCCGATCAGCCGCTGGATTTCCTGGGTGCGGCCCGATTGCTTGCCCTTGGCCGCCTCGCGGGAACCGCGGGTGTGGGTGGCGCGCGGCAGCATGCCATATTCGGCCGTCACCCAGCCCTTGCCGCCGCCGCGCAGCCAGGGCGGCACCCGTTCTTCCACACTGGCCGTCACCAGCACATGGGTCTGGCCGAATTTCACCAGGCACGATCCTTCGGCATGGGCGGAAAATGCCGGAATCATCTCGATCGATCGCATCTGGTCGGGGGTGCGGCCGGATGGGCGCATGGGGAAAGCCTTTCGCTTGGATGTCGGGTTTGGCCATATGGTGTGCGCCGCACGAAGGGAAGCGCCCATTGCGTCGCCGCGCCACCCGCCATAGATTGCAGCCATGCAGCAGGCCCCGTCGCTCACCGAACTGAACGACCGCGCGCGCGCGATTTTCCGCCAGATCGTCGATTCCTATCTGGCGTCGGGCGCGCCGGTGGGCAGCCGCACCCTGTCGAAAGGCGGCGGGCTGGGCCTGTCGCCGGCCTCCATCCGCAACGTGATGCAGGATCTGGAGGAACTGGGCCTGCTGGCCGCGCCGCACACATCGGCCGGCCGGCTGCCGACCGAACTGGGCCTGCGCATGTTTGTTGATGGCATGATGCAGGCCACCGAAGTGTCGGAGGATGAGCGCGCCCTGCTCGAATCCGGGCTGGCACCCGGCGTGGCGATGGAAGAGGCGCTCACCCGCACCACGGCGGCGCTGTCGGGCCTGTCGCACTGCGCAGGCCTGGTGCTGGTGCCGGCGCGCGAACTGGTCATCCGCCAGGTCAGTTTTGTGCCGCTGTCGCCGGCCCGCGCGCTGGTGGTGCTGGTGGGGGCCGATGGCAGCGTGGAAAACCGCCTGCTCGATCTGCCGCCGGGCGTGCTGCCCGCCACGCTGGAGGCGGCGGCCAATTACATCACCACCCGCCTTGCCGGGCTCACCCTCGCCGAAGCCCTGCACCGGCTGGAACGCGAGATTGCCCGCGATCGCGCCGCGCTGGATGCCATCACCCAGGCGGCGGTGTCGGCCGGGCTGGCCATCTGGTCGTCCGACGCCGCGGCGCGGCCGGTGCTGATCGTGCGCGGCCAGGCCAATCTGGTGGAAGGCCAGATGGACATGGGGCAGGTGCGGCAATTGCTGGACGATCTGGAAGACAAGGCCGAACTGATCCGCCTGCTTGACGGCGCGCGCGGCGCGGATGCCACCCGCATCTTCATCGGGGCGGAAAGCCGGCTGTTCTCGCTGTCGGGTTCCAGCGTGATCGCGGCACCCTATCACGGCAATGATGGGCGGGTGATCGGTGTTGTGGGGGTTATCGGGCCGACCCGGTTGAACTATGCGCGTGTCATCCCCATGGTGGATTACACCGCCCGAACCCTGAGCAGATTGGTATCATGACCGACACCCCCGACACCGCTGAAACCCCAGAAACGCCAGAAACCCCCGAAACCCCCGAAGCGCCGGCCCTTGATCTGGCCGAGGCGCTGCTGGCCAGGGATCAGGAAATCGCCGATCTGAAGGACCGCGTGATGCGGGCGCTGGCCGATGTGGAAAACACCCGCCGCCGGCTGGAGCGCGACAAGGCCGATGCCATCCAATATGCCGTGACCGGCTTTGCCCGCGAGATGCTGGCGGTGGCCGACAATCTGCGCCGTGCCGTCAGCGCCCTGCCGGCCGAAGGCTTTGACCAGGTGCGCACCGGCATCGAGGCGACGGAACGCGAGCTGCTGGCGATCTTTGGCCGCCAGAACATCGCCCGCATCGAAATCACCAGCGGCGAACCACTGGACCCCAACCGCCACCAGGCGATGATCGAGGTGCCCAGCGATTTTGATGCCGGCACCGTGGTGGCCGAACTGGCCAGCGGCTGGACCATCCGCGACCGCCTGCTGCGCCCGGCCATGGTGAGCGTGGCGCGCAGCGAGGGCTGAACGCGCAGGGAACACCCGGACACAAGCACCCCGTCATGCTGAACGTGGTTCAGCCTCCATGGGACCCAAGCGGCCAGATCCACGCCGATCGAGGAATGTGCGCCATGGATGCTGAAACAAGTTCAGCATGACCAAGTTTGCCGGAACATCGGGGGCCGCGCAGGCGAAACCCTGCCCCTCCCCGGAAGGGAGGGGCGCGCAGCTCACAGCGTCCAGCTCAGTTCCTTTTCGGCCGCGCGCTTGTCCAGATCGGCGCGGCTGATCTTTTCGCTGGCCGATTTCAGCTGGCCGCAGGCCGCCATGATGTCCCGCCCGCGCGGGGTGCGCACCGGGGCGGAAATGCCGGCCTTGAAGATGATGTCGGAAAAGGCGCGGATGCGTTCATCCGATGAACATTCATAGAAACTGCCCGGCCACGGGTTGAACGGGATCAGGTTCACCTTGGCCGGCAGGCGATATTTGCGGATCAGCCGCACCAGTTCATGCGCATCATCGTCGCTGTCGTTCTTGCCGGCCAGCATGACATATTCAAAGGTGATCCGCCTTGCGTTGTTGATGCCGGGATAATCGGCGCAGGCCTGCAACAGCTGCTCGATGCCATATTTGCGGTTGAGCGGCACGATCTCGTCACGGATCTCCTTGCTCACGGCGTGCAGCGACACCGCCAGATTCACCCCGATTTCGGCCCCGGCGCGCGCCATCATCGGCACCACCCCGCTGGTCGAAAGCGTGATGCGGCGTTTGGACAGGCCCAGGCCCTCGCCATCCATCACGATGTGCAGCGCGGCCTTCACATTTTCAAAATTGTACAGCGGCTCGCCCATGCCCATCATCACGATGTTGGTGAGCATGCGGCCTTCGGGCGTGTAATTGTTGCCGGGGTTGTGGGCACCGGGCACCCACAGATCATCATCATCGTCATCGGCGGCGTCGTTCACCGCCGGGCGGGTGATCGGGGCCGGCGTGGCCCCCGGCCATTCGCCCAGCGCATCGCGGGCCAGCATGACCTGGCCGATGATTTCGCCCGCCGTCAGATTGCGCACCAGCTTCATCGTGCCGGTGTGGCAGAACCGGCAATTGAGCGTGCAACCCACCTGGCTGGACACACACAGCGTGCCGCGCGTGGCATCGGGGATGAACACGCATTCGGCTTCCTCGCCATCGGCAAAGCGCAGCAGCCATTTGCGGGTGCCATCGCTGCTGGCCTGGGCGGTGACGATTTCGGGCCGGCCCACGGCGAAATGCTGCGCGAACAGGGCGCGGTGATCCTTGGCGATATTGGCCATGGCGGCAAAATCGGTGGCGCCGCGGTGATAGATCCAGTGCCACAACTGGCTGCTGCGCATGCGCGCGGTTTTCGCCGGCAGGCCAATGGCTTCCAACGCGGCGGCAATGGCGGGCCGGTCGAGGCCCACCAGATCGACACGGCCATCCGCACGCACCGGCGTCTTGCGCGGGGCGACCATGGGATCGGACGGGCCGGGAATGGGCATGATGCTGCCAGCGGCAGCGGAAGGGGCAGGATCGTTCATCGCGCGGCCCATATCGCAAAAGCGCGCCGGGGTAAAACCGCCTCAGTCCGCCTTCGCGTGATGCAGGCCCTGCACCACCGCGCCGGCGGTGCGCAGCCGTTCGATGGCGGCGCGGCGCATGATCTGGCGGGGGGAATGGAAATAGGCCAGCGGAGTCATGCCCATGAAGGCCCTGAATTCGCGGTTGAAGTGTGGTTGATCGAAATAACCGCCATCCAGCAGGCTGGACAGCGGCTGATCCAGCCGATCGCCAATCTCGGCCAGGGTGCGCAGGAAGCGCTGGCGACGCAGCAGCCGCTTGGGGGCAAAGCCGAACACGCGCTGGCACAGCCGGGCGAGCGTGCGATCATTCAGGCCCAGCTGTTCGGCAAAACCGTGCGCGGTATCGATATGGCCGTCGATCAGTGCGGCCTGCACCACTTCGATCAGCGGATCGGGCGGCGGGGCGGCGGCGGCGCGGGCGGTGAAGACCCCATCCAGCAGCGCCGGCACGGCGGCCCAGTCGGCCGCGCACAGCGCCTGCCAACAATGCCCGGCCGCTGCGCCCCACACCTGATCCAGATCGCACATGCGGTTGGCATGGGCATCGGCTGGCCGGTCGATCAGCATCGCCCAGCCCAGCGCCGTCAGGCCGATGCCCAGCATGGCGGCATCGCCGGGCGAGGTGACGATGCCGGTGCGATCGGTGGGCCCGAACAGGCTGTGACGCTGCGGGGTGGGATCAAGGCTGCCCGGCCGCGCCACATCCCAGCGCCCCCGCAGCGAAAAGCGGATATTGCCCCATTCGGGGTGGAGAAAATCCTCCACCGGGCCGGGCGCGGTGACATGATAATAGGTGGTGATCAGCGGCCGCAGCGCCGGTGCCGGCAACGCAAACTGCACCTGCGGTAGCGCGTGGCGCGCCGCCGAATTCCCGATTGCAACCATCCGGGCCCCTCGCTCCCCGCCGTTACAGAAATATTGCATTCTGCAAGTTACGGCGCGGCGCAAGCCGGGTGGCAACGCATTACACAGGTTTCATGGGCACGCGGGCCAGCTTACATCGCGCTGATGCCGCCATCCACATACAGGCCGTGGCCGGTCACCATCTTGGCCTCGTCGCTGGCCAGATAGACAGCGGCCCAGGCGATATCGTCCGGCTCGCCAACGGCGCCCAGCGGGATCTGCCGGCCCAGCTTGGCCAGACCCTCCTCGCGGCCCAGCCGTTCGGTGATGCCGGCCAGGATCGGCGTGTCGATGAACACCGGGTGGATGCTGTTGCAGGTGATGCGATATTGCTGCTTGGCGCAGTGCAGCGCCACGCTTTTGGTCAGATGGCGCACGGCGGCCTTGGCGCTGTTGTAGGCGGCCGAATTGTGGGCGGCGATCACGCCGGCAATGCTGGAAAGATTGATGATGCTGCCGCGCACCCCGGTGTCGCGCACCGTCTTCGCCATGGTGGGCAGGCTCAGCTTGCAGCCCAGGAACACGCTGTCCAGATCGATCGAATGCACGCGCTTCCAGGTGTCGAAATCGGTGGCCTCCACCGTGGAACCCGCCGCGATCCCGGCATTGTTGACCAGCACATGGAACCCGCCCCATTTGCCTTCCGCAAAGGCGATGGCCGCGGCCCAGTCATCCGGGCTGGTCACATCATGGTGGCAGGCCACGGCGGCATCACCGATGCTGGCGGCCACTGCCTGCACCCCGGCCTCGTTGATGTCGGTCAGCACCAGGCGGGCGCCTTCCTGCGCCATGCGCCGGGCCATCGCCTCGCCCAGCCCCTGTGCGGCGCCGGTGATCAGCGCGATCTTGCCTGCCAGTCGGTTCATGTTGCAATCCTTCCCCAGATGTTTGCGCACACGCTGCCTTGGCCGGCCGGGCGGCGCAACCTCTCAACTCCACCCACGCGCGCCCCCGCCCGCCCCCTGTCGCCCTTGACGCCCGCGCCCGCCGGCCATACGTCCGCGCGCATGGCCATTCTTCCGATCATCGAAACCCCCGATCCGCGCCTGAAGCAGATCAGCGCGCCGGTCGCTGCCGTCACCGACGCGCACCGCAGCCTGATCGCCGACATGTTCGAAACCATGTATGACGCGCCGGGCATCGGCCTCGCCGCCATCCAGGTGGGGGTGCCGGAACGCATCCTGGTGATCGATCTGCAACCCGAAGAAGACGGCACACCCGATGATGCCCGCCCCGAAGACATCAGGCGGGTGCGCGAACCGCGCGTGTTCATCAACCCGCAAATCACCTGGGAATCACCCGAACTGTCGGTCTATTCCGAAGGCTGCCTATCGGTGCCGGACATGTATGCCGATGTGCAGCGCCCGGCGCGCATCCGCGTGCAGTGGCTCGACGAACAGGGCGCGGCCCATGATGAAGAGATCGACGGCCTGCTCGCCACCTGCCTGCAGCACGAGATGGACCATCTCAACGGCGTGCTGTTCATCGATCACCTCAGCAAGCTGAAGCGCGACATGCTGCTCAAGAAGCTGGAAAAGCTGCGGCGTGTGCGGGGCTGAGCCGCCAAAACCCTCCCCCTCCGGGAGAATATCTACCGCCTCAGCGCGTCCACGATCATCTGTGCCGCATCCTCCGGCGGTTTCAGCCGGGCCGGATCCTCGCCGGGATAGGCGCGGGCGCGCATGGTGGTGCGGGTGGCACCGGGATCGATGATGTGGGTGCGGATGGCGCTGATGCTGGCGACTTCGGCGCCATAGGTGGCCAGCAGATTTTCCAGCGCCGCCTTGGTTGCGGCATAGCCGCCCCAATAGGCCCGCGGTCTGGAGCCGACCGACGAGGTGAGCGCCACCACATCGGCCGCCGAGGCCTGGCGCAGCCAGGGATCGAACGCCGCCAGCAGCCGCCAGTTGGCCGTCAGGTTGATGGCGATCAGCTTGTCCCATTCCTTGCGGTCAAGATGCGGCACCGGTGCCAGCGTGCCCAGCTGCGCGGCGTTCAGGATCAGCGCATCCAGCCGGCCCCAGCGCGCGCCCACGGCAGTGGCCAGCCGGTCGATGGCGTCCAGATCGGCCAGGTCAAAGGGCGCGATGGTGGCGCTGCCGCCGGCGGCATGGATGGCATCATCCACCTGGCCCAGCCCGGATTCGCTGCGCGCGGTCAGGATGACATGCCAGCCGGCGGCGGCCAGCGCCTGCGCGGTGGCGGCACCGATGCCGCGGCTGGCCCCGGTGACAAGGGCGATCTTCTTGCTGGTCGTGTCGGTCATTGGGGGGCCATAGGCGGCTGGGGCGAGGGGGGCAAGCGCCTCAGATCACCCGTTCTGCCAGCAGGCTCAACTGGTCGGGCACTTCCACCTCCTCCTGGTCGGTCAGCCGGGTGGGGTAATCGCCGGTGAAGCAGGCATCGCAATATTGCGGGGCATGTTCATCGCGCATCGGCTCGCCCACGGCGCGATACAGGCCGTCGATCGACAGGAAGGCCAGGCTGTCCACCTTGATGAAATCGCGCATGCGTTCCACGTCCATCTGGGCGGCGAGCAGCTTGGCCCGTTCCGGCGTGTCCACGCCATAGAAACAGCTGTGCCGGGTGGGCGGGCTGGCGATGCGCATGTGCACCTCCTGCGCGCCGGCTTCCTGCAGCATCTGCACGATCTTCACGCTGGTGGTGCCGCGCACGATCGAATCATCGATCAGCACGATGCGCTTGCCCTGGATCAGGGCGCGGTTGGCATTGTGTTTCAGCTTCACGCCCAGATTGCGGATCTGGTCGCCGGGCTGGATGAAGGTGCGGCCGATATAATGGCTGCGGATGATGCCCAGTTCGAACGGGATGCCGGCTTCCTGGGCATAACCGATGGCGCCGGGCACGCCGCTGTCGGGCACCGGCACCACCATGTCGGCCGCCACCGGGTTTTCGCGCGCCAGTTCGGCCCCGATGCGTTTGCGCACCTCATAGACGCTGCTGCCGTCCAGCATCGAATCGGGCCGACTGAAATAGACATGTTCAAAGATGCAGGGCCGCGCCCGCTGCGGCGCGAACGGCCGGATCGAACGCAGGCCGCGCCCGGTGATGATGATCAGCTCGCCCGGCTCCACCTGGCGCAGGAAGGTGGCCCCCACCATGTCGAGCGCCACGGTTTCGGAGGCGAGGATATAGGAATCGCCCAGCCGGCCCAGCACCAGCGGGCGGATGCCCAGCGGATCGCGGCAGGCCAGCATGCCCTCAGGCGTCAGGCAGATCAGGCTGTAGGCCCCCTCAACGCGCTTGAGCGCATCGATGAAGCGATCGAGCAGCGTGCGATATGACGATGTGGCGACCAGGTGGATGATCACCTCGGTATCGCTGGTCGACTGGAAGATGGCCCCGCGCCGCACCAGTTCGCGCCGCAACGTCATGGCGTTGGAAATATTGCCGTTGTGCGCCACCGAAAAGCCGCCGCTGGCCAGTTCGGCAAACAGTGGCTGCACGTTGCGCAAGGCGGTCTCGCCGGTGGTGGAATAGCGGTTGTGGCCGATGGCAATCTCGCCCTTCAACTGGCCGATCACCGCATCATTGTCGAAATTGCCGGCCACATGGCCCATGGCGCGGTGGGTGTGGAAATCCTTGCCGTCGAAACTGGTGATGCCGGCGGCTTCCTGGCCGCGGTGCTGCAGCGCGTGCAGGCCCAGTGCCGTCAGCGCGGCCGCCCCTTCGGCGCCATAGACGCCGAACACGCCGCATTCCTCGTGGAGATGATCTTGTTCCCACGGATCGGTGGTGAGCATCTTGTCCATCGGGCGGCCTTTGTCTTTCGGCAGATGCCGCGCCATATAGGCGGGCGGCGCGGCTTTGTCTGCCCCTTCGATGTTATGAAAGTGTCACATGAGCCCAAAATCAGGCACTGCCCCGGACGAAGGCCCGGAGTTTCGCCCGCGCTGGGGCAGCGATGGCCTGATCACCGCCGTGACGGTGGACGCCACAACCGACGCCGTGCTGATGGTGGCGCACATGAACGCCGATGCGCTGGCTGCGACACTGGCAACCGGCGAGGCGCATTATTGGAGCCGCAGCCGGCGTATACTGTGGCACAAGGGGGCCACCAGCGGCGCCATCCAGCGCGTGGTCGAAATCCGGGTGGATTGCGACCAGGATTGCCTGCTGCTGCGGGTCGAACCCGCCGGCCCGGCCTGCCACACCGGGCGGCAAGACTGTTTTTACCGGCGGCTGGATGGCGGCCGGCTGGTGATGATCGGAGATGATGGATGAGCGTGCCCACCGGCCTTGAAGTCACCGTGTTCGACGAAGTGTTCCGCAACCGCCCGCACGAACGCTTCGATGCGCTGCGTGAACAGGATCCGGTCCACACCGATCGCGTGCTGGGCCGCGTGCTGCTCACCCGCGCTGCCGATGTGGCGACCACGCTGAAGGATCGCAGCCTGTCGGTATCGCCCGACAACGCCGCTGCCGATACCATCGTGCAACGGCTGATGACGCTGCAGGAACGTGAAGGGCCGCGCTCCATGCTGTCGCTGGACGATCCCGATCACGCCCGTCTGCGCCGGCTGGTCACCCACGCCTTCAACGCCCGCGCCATCGAAGCGGTGAAGCCGCGCGTGCGTGACGTGGCCGATGAACTGCTGGATGCGGTGGCGGGCCAAGAGCGGTTCGACCTGATCGAAAGCTTCGCCTCGCCGCTGCCGATCATCGTGATTGCCGCCATGCTGGGGGTGGATGCCGCCGACGTGGGCGATTTCCGGCGCTGGTCCAAGGGGCTGGCCAATGTGTTTTCGCCCATCCGCACGCCCGAACTGCTGGCGCAGCTGAAGGACAATGCCGATCAGCTGTCCGCCTATTTCGAACGCGCCATCGCCGAACGGCGTGCCGCCCCGCGCGATGATCTGATCAGCGCCATGGTTGCGGTGGAAGAAAGCGGCGACCGGCTGACGACCCAGGAAATCGTCACCATGTGCAATCTGCTGCTGCTGGCCGGGAACCTGACGACCACCGATCTGATCGGCAATTGCGTGCTGGCCCTGCTGCGCCATCCCGATCAACTGGCCAGGGTGAAGGCCGATCCGGCGCGGCTGGCCGACGCCATCGAGGAAACCCTGCGGCTGGACCCGCCGGTGGTGCAGAGCTTGCGCATCCCGCTGGAAGACCGCGAGATCGGCGGCTGCCCGGTGCGCAAGGGCGAAGCGGTGACCACCTATCTGATGGCCGCCGGGCAGGACCCGGCCCTGCATGCCGATCCGCTGCGTTTTGACATCGACCGGGCCGACAAGACGCATTTCGCCTTTGGCGGCGGCGTGCATTTCTGCCTGGGTGCACCGCTGGCCCGCGCCGAAGCCGAAATCGGCCTTGCCCGCCTGTTTGCGCGCTTCCCCGATCTGGCGCTGACCGGCGATCCGATCGAACGCAATATTTCCGCGGCGTTCAACGGCGTGAAAGAGTTGTGGGTTCGCCCGTGACCATCCTGCTGGCCGGTGCGACCGGGCTGGTGGGCGGTCTTTTCCTCAAACAATATCGTCGCCCCGCACTTGATGCAGGGCTTGGCTTTCCTCTGGCGAAAACCCAAGCCAAACCCCGTGTCGAGCACGGGGTGACGAGTGGGGAGGGGGACGCGCTGCAAATCATCCCCGTCAGCCGCCGGCCCATCGTGGGCCATCCGGGCGTGGTCGCCGATTTCAACGATCTGCCGCCGCTGCCGCCGGCGCAGGTCGCCATCTGCGCGCTGGGCACCACGCGGGCCAAGGCCGGCAGCGACGCCGCCTTCCGCGCCGTGGACCATGATGCCGTGCTGGCCTTCGCCCGCGCGGCCAAAGCGGCGGGGGTGACGCACTTCATCCTGGTCAGCAGCGTCGGCGCCAACCCCAGGGCCAGCCTGCTCTACCCGCGCACCAAGGGCGAGGTGGAAGCGGCGCTGGCCGCAATGGCCTTCGCCCGCCTCGACATCTTGCAGCCCGGCCTCCTCATCGGCCCCCGCGCCGAACGGCGGCCGGTCGAGCGCTTCCTGCAATGGGCCGCGCCGGTGATGGATTTGGCCCTGCCGCGCGATGTTGGAAGTTTGCCGGCGGAGAATGTGGCGGGTGCCATCATTGAGCTGACCAAACGCCGCGAGCCCGGCGTGTTCCGCCACACCAATCGCGCCATCGCCAGCTTGACCTTAACGTAAACGTCAACTACCCCTCTGGCCCATGAGCAATCCGGCCGAAGCGCTTCGCCCCGATGATGAGGCTGCTGCCCTGCTGCACGCCTTTGCCACCGCGCCCGCCCCGCCGGCCGCCGGCGATGCCAGCCATTTTTCGATCACCGAACTGGCGCTGGCGTTCAACATCACGCCGCGCGCCATCCGTTTCTATGAAGATCAGGGCCTGATCACGCCGGAACGGCAGGGGCAGAACCGCATCTACAGCCGCCGCGACCGCGCCCGGCTGGCGTGGATTTTGCGGGCCAAGAATGTCGGCTTTTCCCTCGCTGAAATCCGCGAGATGATCGATCTTTATGATGTGGGCGATTCCCGGCTGACGCAAAAGCGCGTCACCCTGGCCAAATGCCGGGCGCGGGTGGCGCTGCTGGAAGAACAGCGCGCCGATATCGATGCCACCATCCAGGAACTGCAACAATTCTGCGCCATCGTCGAACAATCACTGAAAGCCTGATCCATGCCCAGCTATCGCGCCCCGGTGAAAGACACGCTGTTCGTTCTTGATGCCGTGGCGGGGCTGTACGGCCAGGCGCACGTGCCGGGGTTCGAGGCGGTCTCCCCCGATCTGGTCGAGGCCGTGCTGAACGAAGGCGGCAAATTCTGCGCCGAGGTGCTCGCCCCGCTCAACCTGCCCGGTGATCGCCAGGGCTGCACCCGCCACCCCGATGGCAGCGTGACCGCGCCCGATGGCTTCAAGGCGGCCTACAAGGGGTTCTGCGACGGCGGCTGGGGCGGGCTGATCGCCGACGAACATCATGGCGGCCAGGGCCTGCCCTATACCATCGGCGCGGTGATGCAGGAGTTTATCGCTGCCTCCAACATGGCGTTCGGCATGTATCCCGGCCTGTCCGAAGGCGCGCAGGCCGCAATCGAGGTGGTGGGCAGCCCGGAGCAGAAGGCCAAATGGCTGCCGCCCATGGTGCAGGGCCGCTGGACCGGCACGATGAACCTGACCGAACCGCATTGCGGCACCGATCTGGGCCTGATCCGCACCCGCGCCGAACCCAATGGCAACAACAGCTATGCCATCACCGGCACCAAGATCTTCATTTCGGCCGGTGAGCATGACCTGTCCGAAAACATCATCCACCTCGTGCTGGCCAAGACGCCCGGCGCGCCTGACAATGTGAAAGGCATCAGCCTGTTCATCGTGCCCAAGTTTCTGGTGAACGACGATGGCAGCCTGGGCGCGCGCAACGCCGTTTCCTGCGGTTCCATCGAACACAAGATGGGCATCCACGCCAACGCCACCTGCGTGATGAACTATGATGGCGCCACCGGCTATATGCTGGGGGAGGAGAACAAGGGCCTTGCCGCCATGTTCATCATGATGAACGCGGCCCGGCTGGGCGTGGGCATCCAGGGCCTGGCGCAGGCCGATGCGGCGTACCAGAACGCTGTCGACTACGCCAAGGGCCGCCTGCAAGGGCGCAGCCTGACGGGCGCGAAAAACCCTGAGGGCAAGGCCGATCCGATCATCGTCCACCCCGATGTGCGCCGCATGTTGATGGACGCGCGCAGCTATACCGAGGGCATGCGCGCGCTGGTGCTGTGGGGCGCGATCCGGGTGGATCTGTCACGCAAGGCCCCCGATCCGGCCGAGCGCGAGCTGGCCGACGATCTGATCAGCCTGCTCACGCCGATCATCAAGGGCTATGGCACCGATCGCGGTTATGAAGTCGCCACCAATTGCCAGCAGGTGCTGGGCGGCCATGGCTATATTGCCGAATGGGGCATGGATCAGTTCGTCCGCGATGCGCGCATTGCCATGATCTATGAAGGCACCAATGGCATCCAGGCGCTCGATCTGGTCGGCCGCAAGCTGGGATCGAAGGGCGGACGCGGCACCCAGGCCTGGCTGGGCCTGGTGGCCGGCGACATTGCCGCCGCCAGCGACGAGCGTCTGGCCTTCATCACCCAGCCGCTGTCCGCTGCGCTGGGCGATGTGCAGGCCGGGGTGATGTGGCTGTTGCAGAACGGCATGGCCAATCCCGACAATGCCGGGGCCGGGGCGACCGCCTTCATGCGCATGATGGGCCATACCGCATTGGGCCACATGTGGCTGAAGATGGCGACGGCCAGCCTCGCCGCGCTGGATGCCGGCACCGCCGATCCCGATTTCCACAACGCCAAGCTGACGACCGCGCGCTTCTTTGCGCTGCGCGTGCTGCCGGAGACCATGAGCCTGAAGGCGCAGCTGGAAGCCGGCGCGGATACCGTGATGGCGCTGCCGGCCGAGATGTTCTGACCCATTCTCCCCTCCCTGCAAGGGTGGGGCCGGGGGAGGGTCCTTCGCG
>JAGWWF010000035.1 GCA_018970445.1 Alphaproteobacteria bacterium
GGATTGAAAATCCCCGTGTCGGTGGTTCAAATCCGCCCCCGGGCACCATCCATTTCAGAACAGATGTTGCAGCATTGCCGCCATAACGGTGGCAGTGTGGCGCGTGGCGGCTTCGCGGCTGTGGCAGTGTGGCGGGGATGGTTCGTGCCCTGCCTGTTCGCCTGTTGATCGGCCTTGCCGGCACGCTGGGCAGCATTGCCCTGTTGTGGGCGAACGCACCGCCGCCGTTGTGATGCGGCGTGCTTGCCGGCGGTGGCCGGGTGCGGCACGGTTGCGCCATGTGCAATCTTTATGCGCTCACCACGGCCCAGCAGGGCTTGCGCGATCTGGCCGCGGCGCTGGCGCTGGGGCCGGTGGCCGATGATCTGGGCAATCTGCCGCCGCTGCCCGGCATCTATCCCGATGGCGAGGCGCCGATCATCGGCCTTGCCCGCGGCGATGTGTCCGGCCCGCGCCTGAACCGGGCGCGCTGGGGCATGCCCAGCCCGGCCTTTGCGCTGGCCGGCAAAAGCGTCGATCGCGGCATCACCAACATCCGCAACACCGCCAGCCCGCACTGGCGGCGCTGGCTGGCGCCGCCCTATCGCTGCCTGGTGCCGTTCACCGCCTTTGCCGAACCGGTGCACGGCGGCGCGGGATATCAGCCTTTGTGGTTTGCCCCGCGCGATGCATCCGCCCCTGCCTGCTTTGCCGGGCTGGCCACGCGCTGGACTGGCGTGCGCAAACGCGCCGAAGGGGAGGTGACGCTCACCCTGTTCGGCTTCCTCACCTGCCCGCCCAACGCCGATGTCGCCCCGCATCACCCCAAGGCGATGCCGGTGATTCTGGATCGGCTGGACGACATGCGCACCTGGCTCACCGCCGATTGGGCCCAGGCCGGCGCGCTGCAACGGCCGCTGGCCGATGGCGCCTTGCGGGTGCTGGGGGCATGACAAATGCGGCGCGCTGCCGTATGGCCGCCGGCATCATGACGTACAGCAGCGACTTTCTTGCGCGCCTGGAAGCGCGCGGGTTCATCCATCAGATCACCGATGCGGCGGCGCTGGATGCGGCGGCGGCCAGGGGGGTGATCACCGCCTATGTCGGCTTTGATTGCACCGCGCCGTCCCTGCACATCGGCAACCTGGTGTCGATCATGATGCTGCGGCACTTGCAGCAGGCCGGGCACCGGCCAATCGTGGTGATGGGCGGCGGCACGACCAAGATCGGCGATCCGTCTGGCAAGGACGAGGCGCGCCAGCTGCTGGACGATGCGCAGATCAGGGCCAACATGGCCAGCATCCGGCGGATTTTCGAACGGTTCCTCACCTTTGGCGATGGGCCGACCGATGCGGTGATGGTGAACAACGATGACTGGCTGTCGCAATTGCAGCTGGTGCCGTTCCTGCGCGATTATGGCCGGCATTTCTCGATCAACCGCATGCTCAGCTTCGACAGTGTGCGGTTGCGGCTGGAACGCGAACAGCCGCTGTCGTTCCTGGAATTCAACTACATGATCTTTCAGGCCTATGACTATCTGGAGCTGAACCGCCGCCATGGCTGCACCTTGCAGATGGGCGGCAGCGACCAGTGGGGCAATATCGTCAACGGCACCGATCTGATCCGGCGGGTGGCAGGGGGCGAGGCCTTTGGCCTGACAACGCCGCTGATCACGCGCGCGGATGGCGCCAAGATGGGCAAGACAGCCAAGGGCGCGGTGTGGCTGCACGAGGATCAGCTGCCGCATTTCGATTATTGGCAATTCTGGCGCAACACCCATGATGCCGATGTGGGCCGGTTTCTGCGCCTGTTCACCGATCTGCCGCTGGACGAGATCGCCCGGCTGGAGGCGCTGCAATGCGCAGACATCAACGACGCCAAGGCGGTGCTGGCCACCGAAGCCACCGCCCTGTGCCGGGGCCGGGCGGCGGCAGCAGCAGCGGCGGACACGGCGCGCACCACCTTTGCCGATGGCGGCGCCGGCGAGGATCTGCCGCAATTTGCCGTCGCGGCGCCTGTTTCCATCATCGATGCGCTGATCGGCCTGGGCTTTGCCGCTTCGAAGAACGAGGCGCGCAAGCTGGTGGCGCAGGGCGGGGCGCGCATCGATGGCGAAGCGGCGGCCAGCGATGCGACGCTGGTGGCACCGGGCAGCAAGGTGAGTGCCGGCAAGAAGCGGCACGGGCTGGTGGTGGCCGCCTGATCCTATTGCACGGCCGGGGTGGCCGGCAGATCGAGGATGACCTTCAGGCCCGGCTTGTTGTCGTCCAGCGCCAGGGTTCCGCCGTGCAGCCGGGCCACCGCGCCGGCCAGCGACAGGCCCAGGCCTGCGCCCTGCATGCCGGGTCTCTGGGCGCGGCGGGCGGTATCCAGCCGGCCATAGCGGCGCAACGCCTCGCGCCGACGGCTGGCGGGGATGCCGGGGCCATGATCGGCGACCCATATCATGGCACCGCCGTCGCGAGCCCCCACGCCCACTTCGATGCGCCGGCCGGACGCGCCATAGCGCAGGGCATTGTCGATCAGATTGGCCAGCGCCCGGCCCAGCAACTGGCGGTGGACTGGCATCACCACCGGCCCGGGGGCCACCACCTCCAGCGTGACGCCGGCATCTTCGGCCAGCGGATCATACAGATCGGCCAGTTCGGCGATCATCTGGGCCAGGTCCAGCGTTTCGAACCGGTCGCGGCCGATGCCGGCTTCGGCCCGGCTGATTTCCAGGCTGTTGTCCAGCATGGCCAGCAGCGCCTGCGCTTCGACGGCGACGGCGTCCAGATCGTCGGCGCTGATCGTCGTGCCCACCGCCATGTGGCCGATGCGCGCTTTCAGCCGGGTGAGCGGGGAGCGCAGATCATGGGCCAGCCCATCGGTGACGGTGCGCAGTTCGTCGATCAGGCCTTCCACCCGCGCCAGCATCACGTTGAAGGCCTGGCCCATGGAATCAAAGGCATCGGCTGGCGGGCCGGGCGGCACATCCACCCGTGCATCCAGCTTGCCGGCTGTCACCTGCCGCACCGCATCGGCCAGGCCACGGGCCCGATCGGTGATGATGCGGGTGATCACCCGGCTGGTGACCAGCGCAATCAGCAGGGCAAAGGGCAGCACCAGCAACAAGGTGGTGACCAGCGTGCGCTGCAACTGCACATCGGCGGCCAGGCTGCGGCCGACCAGCAGGCGGTAGCCTTCGGGCATCGGCCGGGCGGTGGCCATATAGGGGCCGGGATCGCCATGTTCCTGCGCCAGCCCGGCCACGCGGTAATAACGGCGGTTGGGCGGCACCTCGGCCGGCCAGCGGCGCAGATTGCCGATCAGCAGCGTGCCGTCGGCATCCACCAGCATGATCACCAGCGGGCCGGGCACCTGCAATTCGCCATCCAGTATCTCCCAGCCGGCGCTGGCACCGCGGCGTTGCCAGGCGGTTTCGGCGGCATCGGCGATGGCGGTGATCCGGGTCTGGGCATCTTTGTCAAGCTGGCTCTGGGTGGCGCGTTCCAGCAGGATCAGCGGCGCCCAGGTGGCGGCCAGCAGCACCAGGAACAGCAGGATGCCGATGCGGGCCGTGGTGGTGCCGCGCCAGACAGACGCAAACAACAGCCGGAAGCCGCTGGGTTTCCAGGGGGACAGCCCCGGGCGGGGCATGGCAGCGGCGGCCCTGGCCCTAGGCCGAAACGGCTTCGCCGCCGACGCGATAGCCGGTGCCGCGCACGGTCTGCACGATGTTGCCGGCACCGCCTTCATCCAGCTTCTTGCGCAACCGGCTGACATGGACGTCGATCACGTTGGTGCCGGGATCGAAATGATAATCCCACACGCCTTCCAGCAGCATGGAACGGGTGACGACCTGCCCCTTGTGGCGGACCAGATATTCCAGCAGGCGAAATTCGCGCGGCTGCAGGTCGATCCGGCGGCCGGCATAGGTGACACGGCGGCTGAGCAGATCAAGCTCCAGCTCGCCTTCGGTCAGCCGCGTGACTTCGCTGGCGGCCTGGCCGCGGCGCTGCACCACTTCCAGCCGGGCGAGCAGTTCGGGCAGCTCGAACGGCTTGGTGACATAATCATCCGAACCGGCGCGCAGGCCGCGCACCCGTTCATCCAGGCTGGCCAGCGCCGACAGCATCACAACCGGGGTGTGGTTGCCGGTATCGCGCAGCCGGGCCAGCAGCGACAGGCCATCCAGCTCGGGCAGCATGCGATCCAGCACGATCGCGGCATAGCTGCCGCCTTGCGCCATATCGAGGCCGGTGCGGCCATTGTTGGCGATATCGACATGATAACCCGCTTCACGCAGGCCCCGTGCCACATGGTCGGCCATGGCCGCGTCGTCTTCGATGCACAGGATGCTCAACATGCTGTGACTTTATGACGCTTGTCCAAACAAACTCAAGGCCCATCGTGACAGGGATGCAATTTTCTTCGCAGGCGCAACAATCTTCGGCTATGGCGCGGGCGTTCGCCACCGGAAAACAACGCCGTGACCCAGACGCCTGCCGCCCCGCCCCCCGCCCCACCATCGCCGCCGCCCGCCCGGCCCTCGGTGGAGCGTTCGGCCCGGTTGCCGCGCCTGTTCCTGTGGCTGGTGGCCATCGTGATCGTGCTGGTGATCCTGGCGGGCCTGGTCTGGCGGCTGGCAGGGGATCGGCTGCTGGCCACGGCGCTGGTGCCGGGCGCGGCCTTTTCGGCCACGGCGGCCGGTGGCCCCTATGATCATGGTGCCATGGCCGGCTGGGCCGCCCGGCCCGGCAAGCCGGATGATCCCACCGGCTGGCGGCCGGCCGGCAGGGTGGCGGCACCGGGCGATGTGGCGGTGTTCTTCGTGCCGCCCACCGTGGCCTTTGGCCGGGCGCAGTGGAATGAACGGTCTGATGCGGCGCCCAGCGCCGAACGGCTGGCCGGCTTTCTGCGGATGGAGGCGACCGCGCTGGCCGATGCCGGGCCGCTGTGGGCGCCGCATTATCGCCAGGCCGTGCTGGGCAGCTTTCTGGCCAGCGATGCCGATGATGTGGCCAGCGCCCGCGCCGCCCGCGATCTGGCCTATGCCGATGTGAAGGCCGCCTTTGCCGCCTTTCTGGCGGCCCAGCCCAGGGCTGCGCCGATCATCCTGGCCGGGCACAGCCAGGGCGCGATGCACCTGATGCGGCTGCTGGCGCAGGAGGTGGCGGGCACGCCGCTGGCCGGGCGGGTGGTGGCGGCCTATCTGGTGGGCTGGCCGGTATCGATCAGCGCCGATCTGCCGGCGCTGGGCCTGCCGGCCTGCGCGGTGCGTGGCCAGCCCGGCTGCGTGATGAGCTGGCAAAGCTTTGCCGAACCGGCCGAGCCCGCCACGCTGCTGGCTGCCTATGGGCGGGAGCCCGGCCTGGCGGGCTGGCCGCGGGCCGGCACCCCGATGCTGTGTTCCAATCCGCTCACCGGCGGGCGCGGCGATGCCGCCCCGGCCAGCGCCAATGCCGGCAGCCTGGTGCCATCGGCCAGCCTGGCCACGGCCCGGCTGGTTGCGCCCGGTGTGCCGGCGCGGTGCGATGCGCGTGGCCTGCTGCTGATCGGCGAGGCGCCATCGGGCTATCCGGCCTATGTGCTGCCCGGCAACAATTTCCATGTCTTTGATTATCCGCTGTTCTGGGCGGCGGTGCGCCAGGATGCGGCGGCCCGGGTGGCGGCGTGGAAGGCCGCGCATTGATCGCAAGCGCGGCGGCCGAATTTGCTGCGGCCCTGCCCGCCGGCGGGCGGCTGGGCGGGCTTGATGTTGGCACCAGGACGATCGGGCTGGCCACCTGCGATGCCGGCTGGTCGTTCGCCAGCCCGGCCCACACCATCGCCCGCACCCGCTTCACCGCTGATCTGGCCGCGTTGACCCTGTGGGTGGGCAAGGAACGGCTGGCCGGGCTGGTGGTCGGCCTGCCGCTCAACATGGATGGCACCGACAGTTCGCGCACCCAATCGGTGCGGGCCTTTGCCCGCAACCTGGCACCGCTGGCGCTGCCGCTGCTGCTGTGGGATGAACGCTGGTCCACCGCGGCGGTGGAACGGGCGATGATTGCCGAGGATCTGTCGCGGGCCCGCCGGGCGGAACGGGTGGACAGGCTGGCCGCCTCCTATATTCTGCAAGGCGCGCTGGATGCGCTGTCGCGCTGGAGGGAATGATGAGCTGCCTGTCGCCTGCGGCCCGTGCCGTGCTGTATGATCACGCCACCGAACGGCCGTTCACCTCGCCGCTGAACGATGAAAAGCGCCACGGCGATTATCATTGTGCCGGCTGCGGGGCGCTGCTCTATCGTTCGGCCACCAAATACAACTCCGGCTCTGGCTGGCCCAGTTTCTGGGCGGCCGAGGACGGCGCGGTGGGCACCACCACCGATACCAGCCACGGCATGGTGCGCACCGAAGTGCATTGCGCCGGCTGCAACGGCCATCTGGGCCATGTGTTTCCCGATGGCCCGCCGCCCACCGGCCTGCGCCACTGCATCAATGGCCTGGCGCTGAACTTCGTGGCGGACGACGCCTGATGCGCCGCATCCTGCCACTGCTGCTGGCCGCGCCGCTGTTGCTGGCGCAGGCCCCGTCACCGCAAGCCGCGCCGGAAACACAGCCGGTATACAACGCAGCCGATTCCATCATCGCCAACGCGCCGGCCTCGCACTGGATCGATATCCCGGCCGACGACATCATGGTGATGGAGACCGCCGCCGGCACCATGGCCATCCAGTTGGCGCCCCAGTTTGCCCCGGCCCATGTCGCCGCGATCAAGGCGCTGGTGCGCACCGGCCAGTTCGACGATGGCCGCATCGTGCGGGTGCAGGACAATTATGTCGTGCAATGGACGGCGCGTCCCGATCCGGCCAAACCCAAGGCTGCGCCGCTGCCGGCCGAATATGAACGCCCCATGGCCGGGTTGAGCTTCACGCCATCGCCCTACCAGGACACTTATGCGCAAGCCGGCTGGGTTTCGGGCTGGCAGGCGGCGCGCGATCCGGCCACGGGCACGGCCTGGCTGGCGCATTGCTATGCCACGGTGGGTGTTGGCCGCGACAACCCGCCGGACACGGGGGACAGCACCGAGCTTTACACGGTGATCGGCCATGGTCCGCGCCATCTCGATCGCAACATCGCCAATGTCGGCCGGGTGCTGTCTGGCATCGAACCCCACGCCGCCCTGCCGCGCGGCAGCGAGGCGCTGGGCTTTTACAGGACCGAGGCCGAGAAGCCGAAGATCACCCGCGTCCGCCTGGCCAGCCAGATCCCCGGCTTTGCCCGATGGCAGATGATGGACACCGCCAGCCCCAGCTTTGCCGCCGTGGTGCAGGCCCGCGCCAATCGCACCGGCTTCTTTCCACGCCCCGCTGGCGCGGCCGATCTGTGCACATTGCGGGTGCCGGTGCGGGCAGTGAAATGACCCCGATCATCAAGCTGCTGCGCGCCGCCGAATGGGCGCAGTTCCAGGCGACAGGCGTGTTCGCTGGATCGCCCGACGATCTGCGCGATGGCTATCTCCATCTTTCCACCCCCGAACAGGCCGCCGCCACGCTGGCCAAATGGTTTGCCGGCGAGGCAGGGGTGATGGCGCTCACCATCGACGCCGACGCCCTGAGCGACGCGCTGCGCTGGGAACCGGCGCGTGGCGGCCAGTTGTTCCCCCACCTCTACCGCCCCTTGCGGCTGGACGAGGTGGCAGACGCCCGCCCGGCCTGATGGTTCAACCCCGCTGTGCCGCCTTGGCGCGCTGGAACCCGTCGCGCGCTTTGGCCCGTTCCCAGAAGGCCCGCGCATTGGGCCCCACCTCGTCCAGATGGCCCAGCGTGCCGGCCAGCATGAAGGCATAGGCCACCGCGATGTCGGCCACGGTGAAATCATCCCCGCACAGCCAGGGCCGGCCATCGGCCAGTGCGCGTTCCACCCAGAGGGTGCGGGCCAGGAACCAGCGCCGGTAATCGCTGGCCACCTTGGGGTTGCGGTTTTCCGGCTTTTCCAGAACGGCATAGCGCAGCACCAGGGTTTGCGGAAAGGTGAGCGTGGCATCGGACTGGTGCAGGAAATTGAGATAATCGCCATAGGCCGCAGCACCCGGCAGCACCCGCAGCGCGCCCGCCTTGTCGGCCAGATACTGGCAGATGGCGGCGCTTTCGGTCATCGCCACCGCGCCATCGGTGAAGAAGGGAATGGTGCCCAGCGGGTTGATCTCCAGAAACGCCGGTTCGGCCCAGCGCGGCGGGAAGGGCAGCAGCACCAGTTCATGGGGCAGGCCCAGTTCCTCCAGCGCCCACAGCACCCGAAAGCTGCGCGCATCGCGGCAGTGCCACAGTTTCACATCAGCCCCCTTCGCATCGCGAAAATCCCACCCATATTCATGGCTGCTTAAACTTGGGCACGCAATCACGTGACAATGAACAGGATATTGGCCGCCATGATCACCCGCACCAAACTGGCCGCTGGCGTCGCGCTGGGCGTGGCGGCCGGAGCGGCGCTGGCCATCGGCATCACCCGGATCAGCGATGCCAGCGTGGCCGCGCAGATCCCGCCGATGGACACCGCCGATCTGCCGCGCGCCGTGCCCGCCCCCGGCCAGGTGGCGATGAGCTTTGCGCCCGTGGTCAAGGCCGCCGCACCGGCCGTCGTCAACATCTATACCGCCACTGTCGATCGCCGCCCGCGCAACTTCAACGAGGAGTTCATGCAGCGGTTCTTTGGTGGCGCCCCGGTGCAGCCGCGGGTGTCGCAATCGCTGGGATCGGGCGTCATCGTGGGGGCCGATGGCCTGATCATCACCAACAATCATGTTGTCGAAGGCGCCGATCAGATCCTGGTCGCGCTGGCCGATCGCCGCGAGTTCAAGGCCAGGATCGTCTTTGCCGAACCCCGGCTGGATCTGGCGCTGCTGAAGGTGGAAACCGAAGGCGCGGCGCTGCCCGTCATCCGCATGGCCGACAGTGATCGGGTGGAGGTGGGCGATGTCACGGTGGCCATCGGCAACCCGTTCGGCGTGGGCCAGACGGTGACCACCGGCATCGTGTCGGCCGTCGCCCGCACCGGCATCGGCGTTTCGGATTGGCAATTCTTCATCCAGACCGATGCCGCCATCAATCCCGGCAATTCGGGCGGCGCGCTGCTGGATGCGCAGGGCCGCCTGATCGGCGTGCCCACCGCCATCTTCAGCCGCAGCGGCGGTTCCAACGGCATCGGCTTTGCCATCCCGTCCAAGATGGTGCGGGTGTTCCTTACCGCGGCCGACAAGGGCAAGCTGGTTTCGGGCTGGATCGGGGTGGAGGGCGAAGCGCTCACCGCCGACACCGCCAGACAACTGGGCCTGGATCGCCCCGGCGGCCTGCTGGTGACGGGCGTGGTGCCGGGCAGCCCCGGTGCCAAGGCCGGCATTGCCGTGGGCGACGTGCTGAAAAGCGTGGACGGCAAGGAAGTCGCCAACGGCGGCCAGCTGCGGTACAGCCTGGCCACCGAAGGGGTGGGCAAGGCGCTGGCGGTGCGGCTGTGGCGCGACCGCGCCGAACGCAGCGTCAACGTCACGCTGGCCGCCCCGCCGGAAAATCCGCCGCGCAGCCTGACCAGGCTGGCCGGCCGTTCCATCCTCACCGGGGTCACGCTGGGCAATCTGTCGCCCGCCTATGCCCAGGAACTGGGGGCCGGCCTGCCCGAAGCCGGCGTGGTGGTGGTGGCCATCGATCCCCAGGCCCCCGCCGCCCGTTTCCTGCGCCCCGGCGCGCTGATCGAGGCGGTGGCCGGCCAGCCGGTGAAATCGGTGGCCGATGCGGTGCGCCTGTCGGATGCCGGTGCGCTGATCGTGCGCTTTGCCGTGGGCGAACAGCGCGCCGAATGCGGGGTGAACAATCTGGGCGGCCTGTCGTGCCGCAGCTGAAACTGCCGGGCTGATTTCCGCCAGCCTCCCGGTGATTGCGCCGTTAAGCATCCGTGTCATGCTGAACTTGTTTCAGCATCCATGGCCGCCAGGCCGGCGTACGCACCGCCGCTGCAGAATGTGGGCCATGGATGCTGAAACAAGTTCAGCATGACCAGGCCCCTGTTCGGAAAACCACCCATGTTCACCCGTTCCCGTCTCCCCAGCCCCCTGGGCGATCTGATCGCCATCACCGCCGCCGATGGCACCATCCACGCGCTGGATTTCGCCGATTTCGATGCCCGCCTGCGCCGCCTGTTCGCCCGCCACCATCCCGGCGGGGCCGTGCAGGATGGCACCGCGCCGCCCGCCCTTGCCGCGGCCATCGATGCCTATTTCGCCGGCCATCTGGCCGGGCTGGATGCCCTGCCGGTGGCCGCCATCGGCAGCGATTTCCAGCGCAAGGTGTGGGCCGCCCTGCGCACCATCCCGGCCGGGCAGACCCGCAGCTATGGCCAGCTTGCCGCCGCCATTGGCCAACCGGCCGCTGCCCGCGCCGTCGGCCTGGCCAATGGCGCCAACCCGATCGGCATCGTCGTGCCCTGCCACCGCGTCATCGGCACCAGCGGCGCGCTCACCGGCTATGCCGGCGGGGTGGAACGCAAGGCCTGGCTGCTGGCCCACGAAGGCGCGATTCGCCCCGAAAACGCCCTCCAGTTTTGACAGAAATGACGAATCCGGCGGGACTCGGCATTGTTTTCATTATGGATTTTCGCCCATCGGCGATGGCGCACCCACCTTCATTGCGCCTGCCATCCTAACCCATCTGCGGGGCTGTAGGACAGGGCGGCGCCGGCAACACCCCCAGCACCGCCTCCACCGCCATGCCGATCGCCAACAACCGGCGGTCGCTGCCGGCCGGGCCATCAAGTTCGATCGCAACCGGCAGGCCGCCGCCCGTTGAACCGCCCGGCGTCAACCCGCACGGCAGCACCAGCGACGGCAGCCCCAATGTGCTGCCCGGGCTGATGTTGCGGGCGATGGCGGTGGCAAAAGGCACCAGATTGCCGCCGATCTCCACAAGATCGGCCTGGCCCACCGGCGTTGCCGCCACCATCGTTGCCGGCAACAGCATGGCATCGATGCGGTGATCGGCAAACCAGGCCGCCATCGCCTGTTGCAACGCCGGCCGGGCCACGTCGCGCGCGGCGATATAAACATCGTCGGCAATGGCCGCAGGCGCACCGCGCAATCCCACCTGGGCAAACACCCCGGCCACATCCGCGCTCACGCTGGCGAACATGGTTTCAAAATCAACCGGCGCGCCCGATTCCAGCAGATAATGCTCCAACGCCGGCACCACATCATGCGCCTGGATCGCCCCGGCCACCGGCACCACCCTGTCCATGCCGGGCACCGCCGCCTCCACGATCACCGCCCCCGCCGCCGCCAGCCGGGCCAGCGCCGCTTCGGTGAGCGCGGCCACCTGCGCATCAAGGCCGGCAAAGAAGAACGCGCGATCGATGCCGATGCGCAGGCCGGCGATGGCGGCGGGTGTGATCGGCGCATCCTCGCCCGTTATCACGGCATCAAACAGCGCCAGATCGGCCACGCAGCGCGCGTGCGGCCCGATCTGATCAAACAGCGGGGTGATCGGCGCGGTGCCATCGGTGGGATAACGCCCGGTGGTGGGCCGAAAGCCGGCAATGCCGCACAGCGCCGCCGGCACCCGGATGGAGCCCTGCGTATCCTCGGCCACGCCCAGCGGCGCCATCCGCGCCGCCACCGCCGCCGCCGTGCCGCCCGAAGAGCCACCTGGAATGCGCGAAGGGTCCCAGGGGTTGCGCACCGGCCCGAATTCCAGATTGTTGCTCGTCCAGCCGAACGACAGTTCGTGGATGTTGGTCTTGCCCAGCACGATGGCGCCGGCGGCTTTCAGCCGGGCAATGGTGGTGGCATCCCGCGCCGGAACCCAACCGCGCAGCGCCCGCGTGCCCACCGTGGTTTCGATGCCGGCGGTGTTGACACTGTCCTTCACCGGAATCGGCAGGCCATGCAACGGGCCCAGCACACCGCCCGCCGCCCGATGCGCATCGGCCGCCCGCGCCGCCGCGCGCACCGCCGCCGGATCCAGCGTGATGAACGCATTCAACCCCGCCCCCGCCGCACAGCGATCCAGCAGCGCATTGGCATAATCCAGCGCCGATATCGCGCCGGCCCGCATGGCCGCCACGGCGGCGCTGGCCGAAAGCTCGATCATCTCTGCACTGTTCATGGGGGTTCCTTGTGGTCGTGATTCCGGCGAACGTTCGCGGGGCGTGGTGCAACCGGCCAATGGTGCCAGCCCAACAATGCCAGCGCCAGCCGTGCCGCGGCGGGCGGCAAGAGAAATATGCCTCCGCCCCGGCCTGCGCCGGGGTGACAGGCAAGGGTCGCGGACCCTTGACCCGTTCGATTCAGGGCGGCCCTCTATCGCGGCAGGAAGCCCAGATCATAAACCAGCGGGCGCAGCTTGTCGCCCAGCGCCTTGTAAGCGGCCTTGAACGGCTCGAAATCGGTCAGTTCGATATCGGCATAGGCCTCAAGCGCCTTGCGAATCTGATACCAGCCGGCATCAGAGCGGCCCAGTTTGTATTCGTCCCTGATCTTGCGCGGGAACTGGATGGCATGGAAACGCGCCCACAATGTGCGCCCCTCATCCAGCACCGCTCGCGCTTCGGCAGAGAAGGCCATGCCCGCCATGTGGCGCACCATGAAATCACTCTCGAACCGCCCCTTTGCGCCAACCTCGGCTTCGGTGAAAGGGATGAAGTGATTGGTCAGCGACCAGTCACGATCATTCCACCGCAGGCCATCCGCCCCGGCAGTCAGGTTGCTGCCGTTGAACAGCATCCAGACGAGGCAGTCAGATTTGAACTCATTGGTCAGTGGTTCGGAGGGTTGCAGAAATTGATCGCGATCATTTAGCCAAGTTGGCTTAACCAAGCGTCGGACACTAAATATAATGGCGGCTATTTCAATGTTATAGTCGGTAACGAAAAATGCCCCAGCGTTACCATATCCTGATGACAACAAGCCAGTAGTTGTTGCATGTTGAAGGTCGTTGCCAAAAACGATCATGCTGCCGACTGCGCCGTCGGCCCACCATTTTCCGCGTACATCCTTTGTACTGGATGAGGGCGTGGTCGCGTTCTTGAGTGGCACCGAAGGTGTGCGGTTTGAACGTGGCCTTACAATCCATTCTGAAAGCGGTAGACGCGGCGCGACCCGGTAGAATTCCTTCTCGTCGACGATTTCTCCCCCTCGACCAATAGCGATAGTTTGGATTACTTGTGCTGGTTGATTTGTCGCCAAGTCCCAGATCAAAAAGCCAATTGGAAAGTCGCCTTTTAGGCCATCGAACGCGCGATTGTGAACCACGAAGCCGCCAAGATATTTTGCTGACCAACGATTGCGAAATTCATCAAAATTTGGCGCGTTCACGTATTTTAATGTACTGAACATCGCCAGCGTCGAACGTGGCAATTCCGCGCAGATACGGTGAACAAATTGGACAAAAAGTTCACGTGTAGCATAACCGAGATGACCCATTCCATGGCTTACTCTAGTGG
>JAGWWF010000036.1 GCA_018970445.1 Alphaproteobacteria bacterium
CGGGGTCGCCCGGTTCGGCCATGTCCTCGTGGCGCAGATTGTCGATGCCGGCGGGGTGGCGGAGGCGGATGGCTTTCATCGGATCGAGGCTCCCTGGGGTTCAGGGCAGCCTAGACTGTTAGGGGACAAGAGTGATTAGAGGCCGGGATTGACCGGGATGATGCGGGATCACGTGGGATTTCCATAGCATTTTGAGGGCCTTCAACAGGGGGTCAAACCGGTGGGCCGAGCGTTTCACTGTCTAAAGTGAAGCCCGATTTAGACAACAGATCGACAAGACCGTCTGGAGTCAACGGGTTACGCGCATTTCCCTCTGAGAAGCCTCTTATCGATGGTGGAGACGCCCCCCGGAGGCATCTCAGACGGCGCGGCGGGGCAGCGTGGGTCATGCGGAAGTGGGCCCTGGCACGGCCCAGTTCCCCCCAGTTCAAAAAATTCGGCGATGTGATTGAATTGGCGCGATAATCGCCAGACGCGGCGCGGCTGCGCGCGCCAAGCGACACCGCTGGAACTGGGCCTGTGTCAGAATGGCCACGCCGTGGCGCGGCAGACACACTTCAGGGGCAGGACGCGGCCTTCGTGAGAGCCTGCTTGGAATAGAACTGCGCCTGGCCGTCTTCATTCGAAACCGCTGCCATGCGGCGGTTCAGAAGGTCCCGGTTCTCGCCACGCCACTTCAAATCATCTTCCATCGAGGCGTCCTTCGGGATGACGATAAAGCCCTTGTGATCGCAGACCACCGGCTCGCCGCAGCTGGCGAGCAGCGCGGCGCCGGCCGCGATCAGGATGGCGCGCGCCAGCATCAGCAAGGCCTCAATTTTATGGTGCCCAGGACGCGGGCGACGATGCGCATGCCGGGCGGATCGTCCGGCTCCCACCCCATCGGTTGCGGCTCCGACAGGCCCAGCTTCGGCGCTTCGAACCGCCGTATAATTGGCATGCCGTCGAAGAAATAGAGATAGGTGCCCTCGCCCTCTTTCACCTGGGCGTCGCGGCACAGGATGGTGTCGCCCTCCTCACCGATATCGGCCAGCAGCGTGGCTGGCAGATCGGTGATCCACAGCCCGGTGGAGGCGCGCGCGTTGCGGTTCAGCCAATCCTTGCGCAGAGGCACCGTCTCGATCGGCTCCGGCTTTCCCGTCTCGGTGAACTCGCCCAGCCGATAGTGCGGCACGACCACCCAGTCCGCCTCGTCGGCCGCGATCAGGCCTGCGCGGCCGGCTGGCGTTTCCCCGGTGATCAGCCATTCAACCGGCACGTCCAGCGCGTGGGCCAGCCGGATCGCCTTGTCGGCGCCGGGCATGGTGCCCTTCAGATATTTGTCGATCATCTGCGGCCGCAGGCCCGCGTTCCTGGCCACCGTCGCCGCTGGCAGCCCGGCCATGGCTTCCTTCAAGCGGCGTGCAAAATCCCCCGAAATTGCATCATCATCCCCTATTGGGGCTTGACCTGCGGCCGTTTTCACGCTTTTGTCCCCTTTATGGGATTAGCACAGAAAATAGGGGATGAGATGGACCCTGGTCTCCATCCAGAGTTGATCAAGGCGCGCATTCGCATCGCGCACGGATCTGTCGCCGCGTTCGAGCTGGCCAACGGCCTGCCGCGGCGCTCCGTGCGCGACGTGTTGCGCGGGCGCACGATCCGTCGCGCCGCCGACGCTGTGGCCGAGTTTGTCAATATCCCCCTCAACGACCTCTTCCCTGGTCGATATCTTGCCGTGGATAATACGTCCCATTTGGGGGATTCGCACCGTCTAAATGAGCGGGGCGAATGAACATGGCCGCCGCTCCAAAATCCGCTGGCGAAGCCATCCTGCGCCTGCCCGTCGATCAGATCGACATCCCGGCCGACCGGCTGCGCGCGCTGAAGCCTGAACAGGCGGCCGCCATCGGCGAAGCCATCAAGGCCGACCGCCAGTATGACGCGATCAGCGTCGCGCGCCTGCCGGGCAAGAGCCGTTATGTCCTGGTCGATGGCCTGCACCGGCTGCACGGCTGTCGCGCCGTTGGCCTGGCCGAGATCGAAGCGCGCGTCGTCTCCGCCGACCGCGACAGCCGCCGCCGCCAAGAGGTGCTGAGCGCCTGGGCGCGCGCCGATGACGACGCCTTCGACAAGGCCGCCCAGGTGGCGGCGATGGCCGATCTGGCGAAGGTGCCCGACGACGCCGACGATGAAGAAACCGCCAGTGCAATGATTGCACTCACCGCCGGCTGGGATGAAATCGCCTGCGAAGCGCTGGGCATCTCGCGCCGCAGCCTGTTCAACTATCTCAAAATCCACCGCTTCTACACCGACGATCAGAAGGCGCTTATGCGCTTGGCCAAGCAGGCCGGCGAGCTGGTCCCGCTGATCCGGCTGGCCGCGCTGCCGCCCGAGGATTTCGCCCTGGCCTTCGCCGCCATCGGCAAGGGCTGCACCATCGCCGAGGCGTTCGCCTTCATCGCCCCCGCGCCGGTGAACGGCTGGGACAAGCAGAAGGCCAAGGTCATCAAGGCCGCCGCCAAGTGGCAGCCGCACGAGCTGCGCGAGCTGATCGACGAACTGCGCGCGCTTTACCGCGCCGCGACCAACGGGAAGGCCGCCGGCTGATGGCCAAGCGTCGCCCCGCCCTGACCGATCTGCAGATGGTCTTCTCGTTCGATGTGCCGCAGGCCGCGACCGAGGCGGGCGATCTGGCGGGTTTCGGCGCGATGATGGCCGCCAGCGTGTCGCGCGCGGCCCGCGAATCGGGCCGCAGCCGCGCCGATATCGCCCAGGCCATGTCGGCCCTGCTGGGTGAGCCGGTGTCGAAGGCGATGCTGGATGCCTATTGCAGCGAGAGCCGGGAACAGCACGCCATCCCGGCGCACCGCTGGTTCGCGCTGATCGCCGTCACCGGCCGCTGGGATATCGCCGATGCGATGACCGCCCGCTGCGGCGCGCGCATCCTGTCTGGCGATGAAATCCGGGCGGCCGAGCTGGGCCACGTCCAGGCGCAGATGAACGAGCTGCAGGAACGGCTGCGCCAGCTGAAATCAGAAGCGCGGCCGCTGGCGCGGGGTGCCACGCGATGATCGGCACCGGCATCTGGATGACGGCGACCGAGATCGCCGAGGCGGGTCTGCCCGGCCTGCCGCGCGACAAGCGCAAGATGAACGAACTGATCGCCGCCGATCGCTGGGCCATCCGTGTTGGCCCGGATGGCGCGGCGCTGCACCGGAAGCGCGCGGGGCGCGGCGGCGGTTTCGAATGGCACAGCGCCCTGTTCCCGGAACGCGCCCGGCTTGAGCTGGTGAAGCGCGGCCTGATCGCCGCCCCGGTGCAAACAACGTCGCGCATCGTCACCCTGCCACCGGCCCGCAGCGCCAGCGATCACGCCGCCGCGCAGTGGGCCGCCTATGACCGCGCGCCGCAGGGCGTGAAGGACGAGGCCGCCCGCCGCCTGGCCGTGCTGAACGCCGTGGAAGCCGCGCAAGGCTCTGGCGCCACCAAGACGCGCGCCATCGGACAAGCCAGCGCCCAGCACGGCGTTTCGGCGGCCACGATCAACAACTGGTTCGCCCTGGTGGCCGGCGTCTCCCGCCCGGATCGGCTGGCGTTTCTGGCGCCCGACCGGAAGGGCGGCGGCGCGAAGGCGGAGATCGATGCCGATGCCTGGCAACGCTATGTCTCCGATTATCTGCGCGCGTCGAAGCCGACGCACGCCGCCTGCTATTTCAGGGTGCAGGCCTGGGCGAACGCCGCCGGCATCCCGATTCCGCACGCGAAAACCTTCCAGCGCCGGCTGGAAGCCGAGATTCCGCCGGAAGTCCTGCTGGCCCGCCGTGAAGGCATGGAACGGGTGGTGGAAATGCTGCCGCCGCAGGAACGTTCGGTCGCGCACCTGCACGCGCTCCACAGCGTCAACATCGATGGCCACAAATTCGACGTGCGCGTTAAGTGGCCCGATGGCTCGATCGAGCGGCCGATGCTGGTGGGCATTCAGGACATTTACAGCCGCAAAATGCTGGCCTGGCGCATCGACAAATCCGAAAACGCCGCCGTCACCCGGCTGGTCTATGCCGATCTATTCCGCCGCTGGGGCATTCCGAAGCGCGCCTATCTCGACAACAGCCGCACCTTCGCCAGCCTGTGGATGACCAACGGCGCGAAGACGCGCTTCCGCTTCAAGACGCGCGAAGATCTGCCCGAAGGCCTGCTGGTGGCGATGGGCATCGAGGTGGTGTTCGTCACGCCATATCACGGCCAGGCCAAGCCGATCGAACGCTTCTGGCGCGACTGTGCCGAATATATCGCCCGCCACCCGGCCTGCGACGGCGCCTATGTTGGCCCGCACACCCAGGCGAAGCCGCACAATTACGGCGAGAAGGCGATCCCGCTGGCCGAGTTTGCCGCCGTGGTGGACGAGGTGATCCCCCAGCTGAACGCCAAGATGGGCCGCCGCACCGAAATCGCTTCGGCCGGCAGCTTCGATCAGGCGTTCGAACGCTCGGTGGCCGCTGGCGCGCCGATCGGCCGCGCCACGCCGGAACAGCTGCGCATGGCGCTGCTGGCCAGCGACACGGTGGTAGCCGACCGGAAATCCGGCGCCGTCACCTTCGCCGGCAACCGTTATTGGGCCGAAGGCATGGGCGCTTATGCCGGCCAGCGGCTGGTGCTGCGCTTCGATCCCGATGATCTGCACGCCTGCGTTTATGCCTATGACCTCAAAGGCCAGTTCGTCGCCGAGCTGCCGATCTGGGAAGCGGTTGGCTTCGACAATCTGGCCGCCGCCAAGGCCACTGCCGCCCTGCGCGCCCGCCACCGGAAGGCCGTGCGCGCCGCTGTGGAGGCCGAAAATCTGCTCTGTGCCGACGAGCTGGCCCGTTCGATGCCGGCCGCCGCGACGGCCCCCGAAACCCACGAACCGCGCGTGGTGCGCCCGGTTCGCTCTGGCCGCCGCAGCAGCACCGCTGCCGCGCTGGCCGCTCCCCAGAATGACGTGATCGACCGCCTCGGCGCAGGCCTGCGCCTGGTGGTCAATGAATGATGCCCGGCGGGTGGCACCCCGGCTCTGACACGCTGGCGCGTCAGAGCGGCCTGGGAAGAGGCGGGCAAAGCCCGCCGGGCATCGAAACTGCCGGTGAATTTGCCGGCCTCGCTTGGAGAAGGAACGGATACATGGCTTCGAAACCACAGGAAAGGCCCGATATCGGAATCGATGTCGACGCCGCCCGCACCCGCCTGCTGAACTGGAAAGCGGAAACCGGCAAATCGTGGACGGCAATCGCCCAGCAGCTGGGCATCGCATCCGGCACGATCAGCAGCTTTGGCGTCAACAAATATGAAGGCGATGTCGCCAAGATCGCGGCCGTCATCGAGCGCTATTTCGCGGCCGAGGCCGAGGCCGTTTCGATGCGCCGCGACCGGGTGATCGAAGCGCCGGCCTTTCAGCCCACGCGCGCCGCGAAAAAGCTGTTCAGCGTCCTGCACTATGCCCGTCGTGGTAAGATGGCGGCCGCCGCAACCAGCCCCGGTTTCGGCAAGACCAGCGCGCTGCGCCAGTTCGCCGCCGATGTGCCCAACGTGTTCCTGGCCACGATGGCACCCAGCACCGCCGGTGTGCAGCCGATGCTCACCGCCATCCTGAAGGTGATGGGCGAACGCGAAGTGCGCGGCAGCCCGTTGATGCTGTCGGATCGCATCCGGGAACGCGTGGCCGGCGCCCACGCCGTGCTGTGCCTGGATGACGCGCAGCACCTGTCTGAGAAGGCGCTGGATGAACTGCGCGGCATTCACGATCTCACCGGCTGCGGCATCGCGCTGTTCGGCAACGCCGGCCTGATGGAGCGGCTGGAAGGCGGCAATCGGGCGATCAGCCACGCCCAGCTCTACAGCCGGATCGGCATCAAGTTCATGGAAATCCGCGCCTATCCCGAGGACGCGCAGCAGCTGGGCCGCGCCTGGGGCATCGACGATGCCGGCGCGCTGGATTGGCTGGCCAAATTGTCGGCCACGGGCGGCGGTCTGCGCACCGTCACCCAGGTGATCGAACTGGCGATGTTCCTGGCGGTTTCCGAGGACAGCCAAGTCGCGCTGGCCCACCTGCAGGACGCGAACGCGCAGCTTTCCGCGCGCCAGCGCCAGATCTGATGGCGGCCGCCATGTTTAACGAAACCGATCCCGAACTGGAGGAAAAGGCCAGCGGCCTCGCGCTGCTCGCCATCTGGGCTGCGGCCCTGTTCGCCGGCTGGTGCCTGGTGTGCGCCGCCTGGTTCTTCATCGCCCGCGCCGCGGTGCCGGCGGCAACTGCCCTGTGGAGTTTGATGCAATGACGATCGATAGCGTTTTGAGCGAGCTGCGCGCCGCGCTGGCGACGCTGTCTGCCCTGCACGCGCAGGGCAGCCTGAACCGCGCCGATGTGAACGCGGTGGTGGCATTCGTGGAAGACCGCTGCGCCGAGATCGAGGCGATCACCGGCCCGGTCGCCAGCACCGCCGCGCCGTTCGGCACGGTCACGCTGCCGGTGCTGACCCTGGCGCAGGTGGCGGCAGCGGCCCGCGCCGAAGGCCGGCGCGGCGCCGGCCGCCAGCACCTGCGCGCGGTGACGAACGATGGAGACGCAGCATGAGCGCCCCGCGCCACACCCGCGTGACCGCGGCGCTGATCGAGGCCAGGGGCCGGTGGGTGAACAGCGATCTGCTTTCGGCCCAGCTGGGCATTGGCAAGGCGCAGGTGGCCGCCGCGATCTGCGAGGCGCGCGCCAAGGGCGTTGCCATCCAGACGCACAAATATCGCGGCGTCGGCTGGCGGATCGATCCGGCCGGCGCGGCGGCCGCCACTGCCCAAGCCGCGCCGCCGGCAGCGCCGGACATCGGGGCCGATCGGCCGACCAGCCAGATCGGGGGGCCGGCCGCCCAGCCCGCCGCCGCTGCCCCGCCGCCGCTGCCCCGTCATCGCGCCCACCGCGCCGCCATCGATCTGCTGGCCGCCCTGCTGCCGGCCACGGCAGAAAAGGTGCGCACCGTGGCGCTGGAAGCCGGGGAACCGGTGCAGAACACCCTGCACCGACTGATCGACTATGGGATCGAGGTGAACCTGGACCTGATCGCCAGCGGCCAGCACCCGATGCAGCTGGGGCGCGCGGCATGACGGCGCCGCTGCCAAACCTGATCCCGGATATTGGTGACCGGGCCGCCACGCTGGGTGAAATCGCCGCGATGCGCGCCCGGCTGGACGCGCTGGAACGGCAGGTGGCGGGCACGATGGCGCTGCCCGGCGCGGCGCTTTTCCCGCGGGTGTGGGTGGATCGGTTGGCCGATCTGGTCGCCATGGAATGGGGCATCAGCACCGATGATCTGCGCGGCGCCTGCCGCCGGGCCGTGCATGTTCGGCCGCGGTTCGTGTGGGTGTGGCTGGTCTGGCGGATCGGCAAATTCACCCACAGCCAGTGCGCCGCCCTGTGCGGATATCTGGACCACACCATGTCGATGCACGCCTGCCGGCGGGTGGATGGCTGGCGGGCGGACAATCCCGATTTTCGCGCCGTCACCGATCAACTGCTGCAGATCGGCGGGGCGCTGCGCGCACCGCTGCCGGCTGCCGTGGAGGGCGATCAATGACCGCGCCCGCCATCCTGCGCCGCCGCCGCCCGCACAACGCCATCGCGGCTGGATTGCTGTGGCACCCCGGCTGCCACTGCCCCGGCTGCGGCCAGCGCCAGTGGAACGTCGGCCGCGTCACCGCCGAATGCGCGGTGTGTGAAACCCCGCTGATCATCGCCCACGATTCAACCATGGAAGGAGAGACACCATGGCTCGCCGCATGAAAACCCCGGCCGCCCCGGCCATCACCAGCCTGGACGAACTCACCGCCCGCGTTGGCCGCTGGGCCACGGTGCAGGCCCAGATCGAAACGCTGCAGGCCCAGGCCGGTCAGGAGATCACCGCCATCAAAATCCGGCTGGGCGAGGCGCTGGCCCCGCTGGAGGCCGAACTGAAGGCGATCCTGCTGGCGGCCAAGCCATGGTGGGAGGCCAACAGCGAGCAGCTGACCGACGGCAAGAAGAAGAGCGCCTTGCTCGCCGGCTGCCAGATCGGCATCCGCCTCTCACCGCCCGCTCTGGCCTTTCCCAAGCCGGCCGAACACGCGGTGAACCTGATCGAAGGCCAAGGCTGGAAGACCCTGCTGCGCGTCACCACCGAACTGGACAAGCTGGCCATCCTGAAGGCGCTGGCGTTCGTGCCGCCCGAAGCCGCCAGCGAGGCCGAGATCGACGGCATCGTGGAGGCGCTGGATCTGCGCGACGGCCTGCGCCGCTTCGGCTTCGACATCGCCCAGAAGGAAGAATTCTTCATCGCCCGCGCCGCCGAACCCGCGCCGCCCACCGAGACCGTGGAAACCCCGGCCGAGCAGGTGGCGGGATGACCGCCGCCACCCACTTCTGGCGCGTCCGTGCCACCTTGGCCGAGCGGTTTGGCCAGCCCTGCCGGGTGATTTCGCGCGGGCGGATGAACAGCGTCCTCGTCGAGTTTGACGACGGCACCCGCCACATCGTCAACCGCCACGCCATCCGGAGGCTGCCATGACCGCCGCCGCCCGCGCCCGCGCGCCGGCCCGGCCGGCCCGCTTCGCCGCCGATCCGCAGCGGCGG
The DNA here is from genome assembly GCA_018970445.1 of Alphaproteobacteria bacterium. Lineage (GTDB taxonomy): Bacteria > Pseudomonadota > Alphaproteobacteria > Sphingomonadales > Sphingomonadaceae > Sandarakinorhabdus. The sequence continues at coordinate 8,612 of JAGWWF010000036.1, forward strand.
GTGATGATCGCCAAGCTGCAGCTGGCCAAGAAGCAGCTGGCCATGGCCGAGGATGATTATCGCGACCTGCTGGCGCGGGCGACCGGCGCGCGCAGCGCCGCCGATTGCTCGCGCGCCCAGCTGGAGGCGGCGCTGGGCGAGATGGCCCGGCTGGGCTTCACGGCGCAGCCGAAGAGCGCCGCCAGCGCCGCGCGCAAGGGCGCCTTCACCCCCGCCGCGTCGAAAGCCCGCGCCATGCTGATCAGCCTTGGCCTGATGGGCGTGATCCGGGACAGCAGTGAGAAGGCGCTGGAAGCCTTCGCCCGCCGCCAGCTGGGCGTTGACCGGCTGGCCTGGGCCGATCAGGCGCAGGTCTACAAACTGATCGAGGCGCTGAAGGCCATCGCCAACCGCAACGGGTGGAACCAATCGACCGAGGGCCTGGCCGATCCGGTGTGGACGCTGAAGCTGCGCCTGTGCGAGGCGATCACCGCGCGCCTGGTGGAAGCCGGGATCGCGCCGGCCGGCACTGCGCTGGCCACGCTGGCGGCCGAAGCGCTGGGCACTGGTGGCCCGGTGATGATGCTGACCCACGGCCAGCTGGAGCAGCTCGCCGCCGCCCTCGGCGCCCGGCTGAAGGCGGGCGCCAAGCCGTGAACGCCCCCCGTCGCCCGGCTGGAGGAAATAGCGGCGTTCAAGTCCGCCGCTATGACCTGGTGGATGATCTGATCGCGCTGATCGGCGCGGATGGCTATCTGCGCCTGGCCGAAGCGATGGGCGGCGCGATGTTCTATGTTCCGCGTTCCCCCGGCGCCGATCACGATCTCACCCGCGCGATCGGCGCCGATCTGGCCGCCAGGGTGGCCGAATATTATCACGGCGTCGAAATCGTCCTGCCGATGGGCGATTATCGCCGCCGCGCCATCCAGGCGCTGGCACAGACCGGCGGCCTGTCCGGCGACGATATCGCCCGGCAGTTGCGCCTGCCCCGTTCATCGGTGTATGCCGCGCTGAAGGCGCTGAAATCGGGCCACGGCCGGCCCGCTGCGCCCGCCGATGATGATCGGCAGATGGCGCTCTTCTCCCCCCGCTGATTTCCCGGTCCTGTCCCGCGCTGGACGGGAAGATGCGCACCACCCCGGCTTAAGCCGGGATCATGTCCAGCGCCGCCGCCCGCCCTGAAACCGTGCCCAATTTCCGCCTGCGCGCGTCGCGCGGCTGGGCCACGCGCGACGCGGCTGACCGCTTCTCCATCTGCCTGGAACGGGTGTTCGCCCACGAAGGCGGCTTCAACAATCTGAAGGCGGATCGCGGCGGCGCCACCAATTTCGGCATCTCGCTGCGCTTCCTTCAGGGCGAAGCGGCGATGAACCCAGCGGTGCGCCGCCTGCTGGCCGATCAGGGTCTGGGCGGCCCGGTGACGGCGCAGACCATCCGCGCGATCAGCGCCGATACCGCCGCCAGCCTGTATCTGTGGTGCTTCTGGGTGCCCTGCCGCTGTGATGAACTGCCGGCCGGGGTGGATGGCATGCTGTTCGATCAGGCGGTGAACGCTGGCCGCACCAACGGCGCGCGCCTGTTGCAGCGCGCGGTGAATTTTGCTGGCCACCACCCGCACCTGGCCGAAGACGGCCAGATCGGCCCGCGCACCATCGCAGCGGCGCAGGCGGTGCGCTTTGTCGATCTGCGCGCCGCCTTCCGCGAGGTCGCAGTCCAGCGTTACCGCGCCATCGTCGAGGCCAACCCCAGCCAGCAGAAATTCCTGCGCGGCTGGCTGGCCCGCGCCGCCGCGCTGGGAGACGTGTGATGGCGGGTGGATTGATCGGCGCGGCCATCGCCGCCGTCAACACCCATGCTGGCGCACTGGCCGAAGCCGCCGCTCCCGCGCCCGGTGCCGCCGAAGCCACCGCCGCCACCGGCCCCGCCCACCCGCCGCGCACCGCCTGGGCCTTCTTCGTCCGCGCCTGGCGGCCGTTCTGCGGCTGGATGATCGGCCTGCTGCTGCTGCGCGCGGTGGCCGTGCCCATCGTCCAGCTGATCCGTTCGCAGCCGGTGGAGCCCACCGACTGGACCGCGCTGGCCGCCATGGCCGGCATCCTCTTCATCACCCGCTCCTACGAGCGCAGCCAAGGAATCGCATAATGGGTATCCCGCAGGGCGCCACAGACGACGCCGCCAACATCGTTCAGAACACCGTGCTGTCCACCGCGGCCGGCGCCGGCAGCGTGACGCCCTGGCTGGAGATGGAAGGCACGTTCAATTTTTCGATCAGCGGCAGCGGCGTGGGCTCGGTGATCCTGGAACGCAGCTTCGATGGCGGCGTCACCGCGATCCCGGCGACCAACCTGGGCGCGGTCGTCACCTTCACCGGCCCGGCCAGTGAAACCATGTTCAGCCGGGAGCGCGGCGTGCTGTGGCGCGCCCGGCGCACCGTGGCGACCAGCGGCAACTTCTCTACCCGCTTCAGCCAGTGATCCCGTGACCGATCGCTTCACCTTTCGCGGCTTCGCGCCGCCCGTGCCGCGCAGCTTCATGGCCCGCGCCACCGGCGGATCGCCCGCGCCCACGCCGGCGCCGACGCCCAGCAGTTTCGTGGTGGCGCTCACGGGGCAATCCGAAATCGTCTACACTACAAATCCCACCAGCCCCTACAACCTGGTCGCCCAGCCATCGAATGTGCCCAGTGGCAACCTGCTGGTGTACACGCAGACCGCCAACGGCGCGCCGGTCGTCACCACGGCGGTGACGCAGGCCGCCGCCACAGCGCGGGCGGTCAACCCCGCGATGTCTGCCATGGCGTGCGCGCTCGATTTCGTGCTGCCGGGCCGCGTCTTCCACATTGCGGCGGGCTGCGTGTCTGGCACCGGCCGCGTTGACCTGGCCGATGACAGCACCGATGGCACCGATGGCCGCCTGTGGGCGGATTATGAGGCTGTCGTCACCGCCGCCGAAACCAACGCCGGCCGGGCCACCGATCTGGTTCTGGAAGCCTGGTATCGCAGCGACAGCCCGAACACGCCCAATTTCGTCAACGCCTTCTGGCCATTCTATTTTGGCAGCACCGCTGCCGGCGCCAACTTTACCCTGGGCACGGTCAACGCCGTCACCGCCCGGCGCGTCGATCACTGTCTGTGGGACGCCCAGGCCGCGCCGGCCAGCAAGGGCCGTGGCCTGTTCAGCCGGGCCGCCACCAAGTGGTCGGTGCTCACCCCGCTGTCCGACATTTTCGCATATCCGGTTGCGCCGTCGGGGGAGGCCAACAATTTCACGGCGTTCACCGGCGCGATGAGCGAACCGCGCCGGCAGGTCATCACCGATTTGGCCGCCAACGCGCTGGCACAGAGCGTCGATGTCACTGTTGGCCCGGCGCCGATCATCACCCAGTTCGACGTGCCGGGCGGCAGCAACGGCGGCCCGACGCACCCCACCACCGCCAATGCCGACGGGCAGATTGGCTTCATGTGGCCGTTCTTCGTGGCGCTGTGCCGCGCGGCCGGCATGGCGATCGGCGAGCCGTTCATTGAAGGCTTTGAGGCCGCCAGCGACGGTGCCTGGTGCGATGCCATCGTGCGGCTGCCAAACGGCGGCAACCTCACCACGCTGCGCCTGCTGGAAAGCCGCGCGGCGATCAGCAGCGCGGTGCCGCATCGGCAGCAGGTGATCGGGTGGGAAATGGGCCGCAGCGGGGCCTATCGCCCGGTGTTCAACGCGGCCGAAACCTCTTATCCCGCTGCCACGCGCGGCACCGTGACGATCACCGACACTGGCAGCGGCACGCCGCGCCGGGGCCGGGTGCGCATCACGCCCACCGTGCCGTTCAGTTTTGGTGACGCGGTGCGCTATCTGGCCGGCGGCGCGTCGGCAGTGCTGCAGACGCCGCGGGATATCGGCGTGCACGCCGATATGCTGCTGGAAACCATCCCCGGCATGCGGGATGGCAGCGCCACCTATCCGTTCCCCGGCGTCGCGGTCCGGCCGTTGCAATCCGATACGCTGGTGCCGGTGCCACCACCGGCCTTCACCGCCGCCGCCGCCTATTTTGACGCGGCCGGGGCGGGCGTTGGCGACTATTTCCTGTCCAGCAGCATCTCGCAGATCGCCGGCCAGAACGGCCTCTTCAGCGCGTGGATCAGGCTGGATGACACGTCCTGGAACGCGATCACGCGCAACGTGTTCGAATATCGCGTCGGCAGCACGGCGGTCTATGCGCTCAGCACAACGTCATCTGGTCGCATGACGCTCCGCCTGAACAACAACACGGCCGCCGACACATTCGCGTTCCTGGCCACCCCCGGCGGCGCGCAATTTGTCACCGGCCAATGGTATCACGTGATGTTCGCCTGGCGCACCACCGGCGCGCTGGCGGGCAGCGACCTCACCATCTGGGTCAACGGCCAACAGGTCCGCACCGGCACCTTCTGCGACACGCTGGACATGGCTGGCGCAACCATCACGCGGTTCGCGCTGGGATCAACCACAGGCCCGGTCAACCTCTGGCGCGGCGACATCGGCGAGTTCTGGAGCGAGGTCAATCTGGCCTCCGCCTATGATCTGTCGGTGCAGGCCAACCGGGAACGGTTCGTGCTGGCCGGTCAACCGGTTGACCTTGGCCCGGCCGGCGCGTTGCCCACCGGCACGGCCCCGAAATGGTATTATCGCGGCCTGGGCGCGGCGATGAACAACGTCGCCAGCCCCGTGCCGCCATCGGCCGGCACCATCCCGCTGATCGGCGCGCTCACCAACCCGACGCTGGCACCCAC
>JAGWWF010000037.1 GCA_018970445.1 Alphaproteobacteria bacterium
GGCCAGCGCCCGGCTGCACCGCCCGCCCGCCCGGCGGCGGCCCCGCAGCGCCCGCGCATGTCGCCGGCCGAACTGGCCGCCCTGTATCAGCGCCAGGCCGAGGAAGACCGGCTGCGCCTGCTGGAAGAGGTGCGCATCCGCGAGGAACAGGAACGCGCGGCGCGCGAGGAAGAAGAGCGCCGCCGCATCGAGGAAAAGCGCCTGGCCGCCGAAGAGCTGGCCACCCGCCCCGATCCGGTGCCCGAAGCCGATGGCCAGGGTGGCCTGATCATCCCCACCGATGTGGGCGATGATGATGATGATTCGATGCGCGTGCGCATCATCCCCGGCCGCAAGCCGGATGCCGCCAAGTCACCGCGGCTCAAGGTGGCCGATGATCGGCGCAAGTCCGGCAAGCTCACCGTCACCCGTGCGCTCGATGATGAAGGCAACACCCGCGTCCGCAGTCTTGCCGCCTTGCGCCGCGCCCGCGAAAAGGAACGCGGCCGGCTGGGCAGCCAGGCCAAGCAGGTGCGCGATGTGACCGTGCCCGACATGATCACCGTGCAGGAACTGGCCAACCGCATGGCCGAACGCACCAGCAATGTCGTGCGCCTGCTTGCCCGCCTGGGCGTGCCGTCGGCCGCGGTGGACGAGATTGATCAGGACACCGCCGAAGTGGTGCTGACCGAATTTGGCCACAACATCATCCGCGTTTCGGAAAGCGATGTTGAAAAGGGCATGGTCGGCGAGGTCGACATCGATACCGACATGGTGCCCCGCCCGCCGGTCGTCACCATCATGGGCCATGTCGATCATGGCAAGACCAGCCTGCTCGACGCGCTGCGCGGCACCAATGTGGTCAAGGGCGAAGCCGGCGGCATCACCCAGCACATCGGCGCCTATCAGGTGACGACGAAGGACAAGCAGAAGATCAGCTTCCTCGACACGCCGGGCCACGAAGCCTTCACATCGATGCGCGCCCGCGGTGCCAGCATCACCGATATCGTCGTGCTGGTGGTGGCCTGGGATGATGGCATCATGCCGCAGACCATCGAAGCCATCCAGCACACCAAGGCCGCCGGCGTGCCGATGATCGTTGCCATCAACAAGATGGACAAGCCCGGCGCCGACGCCGCCCGCATCCGCACCGCCCTGCTGCAACAGGATGTGCAGGTGGAAGAAATGGGCGGCGACGTGATGGACGTGGAAATCTCGGCCATCAAGAAGACCGGCCTCGATGAGCTGCTGGAGAAGATCCTGCTGCTCGCCGAAATCTCCGAGCTGAAGGCCAATCCGGATCGCGCCGCCGAAGGGTCGGTGATCGAGGCGCGGCTGGACAAGGGCAAGGGCCCGCTGGCCACCGTGCTGGTGCGGCGCGGCACGCTCAGGCGCGGCGACATCTTCGTGATGGGCCAGGAATGGGGCCGCGTGCGCGCCCTGACCGACGACAAGGGCGCCCAGTTGAAGGAAGCCGGCCCGTCGATGGCGGTGGAGGTATTGGGCCTGAACGGCGTGCCGCAGGCCGGCGATCCGGTCACCGTGGTGGAAAACGAGGCCCGCGCCCGCGAAGTGGCGGAATATCGCGCCGGCCTGGCCACCGCCAAGCGCACCGCCGGCAACGGCCCGGCCAATCTGGAAGACATGTTCTCGGTGCTGCGCGCCAAGAAGGTGCAGGATTTCCCGCTGGTCATCAAGGCCGACACGCAAGGTTCGGCCGAAGCCATCGCCGGGGCGGTCAGCAAGATCGGCAGCGAGCTGATCCGCGCCAAGGTGCTGCTGGCGGCAACCGGCGGCATCACCGAAAGCGATGTCACCCTGGCACGGGCCAGCGGCGCGCCGGTGATCGGCTTCAACGTCCGCGCCAATGCCAAGGCCCGCGAAATCGCCCAGCGTGATGGCGTGGCGCTGAAATATTACGATGTGATCTATGATCTGATCGATGATGTGAAGGCGGGCATGGCCGGCCAGCTTGGCCCCGAAGCGTTCGAAACCGTGGTGGGCCGCGCCCAGGTGCTGGAGGTGTTCCAGGCCGGCAAGACCGGCAAGGCCGCCGGCCTGCGCGTGACGGAAGGCTATATCAAGAAGGCCCTGCGCGCCCGTGTCATGCGCGATGATGTCATCATCTACACCGGTTCCATCGCCACGCTGCGCCGCTTCAAGGACGATGTGGCCGAAGTGAAGGTGGGCCTGGAATGCGGCATCACGCTGGCCGATTCGTCCGACGTGAAGGCCGGCGACATCATCGAAACCTACGAAGTGGAAATGAAGGAACGCAACCTCTGATCGTTGCGCCCCGGGGGGCAGGCCCGCCCTGCCCCCGCCACACCCGCCCTTGATGGGGAGGAGTATCGTCATGGTCCGTTCCACGCCCGACGCGCAAGGGCGCCCGATCCGCCTGCAACGCATCGGCGAACAGGTGCGCCATGCGCTGGCCGAAATCATCGCGCGCGGCGATCTGCGCGATGATGTGATCGGCCGCGCCATCATTTCGGTGTCCGAAGTGCGGGTGACGCCCGATCTGCGCCAGGCCACCGTGTTCATCAAGGCATCGAACGGCGACGATGAAGCGGTGGTGAAGGCGCTGGCCCAGCATCGCGGCTGGCTGCGCGGCGAAGTCGCCAAGCGGCTGGCGACCAAGTACACGCCCGATCTGGGCTTCCGCCGCGACGAGAGCTATGATGCCGGTGCCCGCATCGACGCCGTGCTGCGCCGCCCCGAAATCGCCCGCGACCTGCCCGCCGAAAAGCCCACCGCCCGCGCCTGGAAAAGCCTGGCCGACAGCGTGGAGGACGAGGCGGATTGAGCCGCCGGTTGCCGAATCGGGCTGAAATGGTCATATTGAAATGGTCATTTCAATCCATGGTCCCGCGTGATGCCCCGTGAACTCACCCTGTCAGCCAGCCAGTTCAAGGCCCAATGTCTGGACTTGATGGCCGCTGGCGCCGATCGCCGGCTTGATCGCGTGAAGATCACCCGGCGCGGCAAGGCCTATGTCACGCTCAGCTTTGAAGACAATCGCGCCCCCGGCCCGCCGTTTGATCCCTTTGGCTGCATGAAGGGCAGCACCGCCATGACCGCGGCCGATTTCGCCACGCTCGAAACTGATCTGGCCGAACTTGGCGCACAGATGGCCGCGTTGGTGGATGCATCCGTGGCGGGCTTTGAGTGAACTGGTCAAATCGGCTTTTGCTCGACACCAATGTCATCCTGCGGCTGAGCGAGGGCATGCCGGTATCGTCCGCCTGCCGCGAGGCGGTGCGCAACCATCCCGGGCAGTTGGTCGTGTCGGCGGTTTCGGCCTGGGAAATCGGCACACTGGCAACACGAACCAGCAATACAAGGCAGTTGTTCGGTGGTGATGCCCGTGGCTGGGTGCAGCGCTTCATCGAAAATTTCCGCGCCAGTGCGCTTGATCTCAACTGGCCGACAGCGCTCGCCGCCGCCAGTCTGCCGGAGCCCTTCCATCGCGATCCGGCTGATCGCCTGCTGGTGGCACAGGCCCGTGCCGACGCCCTGATCCTGCTCACCAGCGACCGCAATATCCTCGCCTATGCCGATGCCGGCCATGTGCGGGCGCTGGCCTGCTGATGGTGACGCGGCGAGCCGGCTGCGGTAAGGGGGCTGCATGAACCGTCAGGACGCCCTGCACCGGCTGCAAGCGGCCTCGCCCCGCCTGAAGGCGGCGGGCGTGGGCGCGCTCTATCTGTTCGGTTCCACCGCCCGCGACGAAGCCGGCCCCAACAGCGATGTCGATCTGTTCTTCGATCCGGCCCACAACCGGCTCAGCCTGTTCGACGTGATGACCGTGCGCGACATCGCGCAGGAACTGGTGGGCATCAAGGTCGATCTGTGCACGCGATCATCGCTGCATCCGGCCCTGCGTGCCGATATCGAAGCCGAAGCCGTTCGCGTCTTTTGATGTTTGCATGACGGCAAAACGCCCCAAACGCCGCCAGAAGTTCCGATTGAACGACATGGCTGGCGAGATTGCCGCAATGGAAGCGGCGTTGGCAGGGGTTGATTTTGGCGACTTCGCCGCGAACTGGTTGCTGCGCTCGGCTGTCGAGCGCGGGATCGAACGCATTTCGGAAGCCAGCCGCCACATTGACCCGGCCTTGCTTGCGCAGCATCCCGACATTCCCTGGCGGCGGGTGGCCGATGTCGGCAACTGGCTGCGCCACGGCTATGAACAGGTCGACCCTGAACAGATCTGGCGCATTGTCACGACCGATTTCGCCCCCCTCAAGCTGGCGATTGCCGCGATTTCGACGCTTTTGCCCGAATGACCCTCAACGGCTGGATCATCCTCGACAAGCCGCTGGGCCTGACAAGCGCGCAAGGCGTCGCCGCCGTGAAGCGCGCCTTGCGCACCGCCGGCCTGCCCATCCCCCGCATCGGCCACGGCGGCACGCTGGATCCGCTGGCCACCGGCGTGCTGCCGATCGCGCTGGGGGAGGCGACCAAGCTGGCCGGGCGCATGCTGGACGCCAACAAGGGCTATGATTTCACGGTGCAGTTCGGCAGCGAAACAGCCACGCTGGACAGCGAAGGCGAGATCATCGCCAGCAGCGATGTGCGCCCCGACGCGGCCGCCATCGCCGCCATCCTGCCCCGCTTCACCGGGCCGATCATCCAGGTGCCGCCGCAATATTCGGCGCTCAAGGTGGATGGCCAGCGGGCCTATGCCCTGGCCCGCGCCGGGGAAACGGTGGCACTGGCCGCGCGCCAGCTCACCATCCACAGCCTCACCCTGATCGCCACCACGGCCGACAGCGCAAGCTTCAGCACGCTGGTTTCCAAGGGCACCTACATCCGCAGCCTGGCGCGCGACATCGCCATCGCGCTGGGCAGCGTTGGCCATGTCACCATGCTGCGCCGCACCCGTTCCGGCCCGTTCACCCTGGCGCAGGCGATATCGCTGGACAAACTGGCCGAACTGGTGCAGGGGCCAGCGCCAGAACAGGCATTACTGCCACTGATGACAGGGCTGGACGACATCCCGGCTCTTGCCATCACGCCCGACGAGGCGGCGGCGCTCAAACAGGGGCGCAAACTTGTCGGGCACCCAGCCAGCAACGGCACCCATCTTGCAAGCCTCGGCTCTGTTCCCGTCGCGCTTGTCGAGGCCCATCAGGGCGAGGTGCGGGTGCTGCGCGGGTTCAACCTCTGATCAAGGAGTATCATGATGTCGGTGACCGCCGAAAAGAAAGCTGAAATCATCAGCGCCAATGCCCGCGCCGCGGGCGACACCGGTTCGCCGGAAGTGCAAGTGGCCATCCTGTCCGAACGCATCGCCAACCTGACCGAGCATTTCAAGACCCACGCGAAGGACAATCACTCGCGTCGCGGCCTGCTCGTGCTGGTCAACAAGCGCCGTTCGCTGCTGGATTATCTCAAGCGCAACGATGAAGCGCGTTACACCGCGCTGATCACCAAGCTGGGCCTGCGCAAGTAAGGTTCAGCCCCTCCGAACGGCCCCCGATGCGGGGCCGTTCGTTTATCCGGCCCGGCGCGAATGAGCGCGCCGGTGCCAGCGCCGCCACGAACGGCGGCAACGCAAAGCTGTGGCGGCTGGCAATGGGGCCTGTCGCCTGGGAAAGACAAAGATGTTCACCATCCACAAGGAAGAAATCACCTGGGGCGGCGCCACGCTGACCCTGGAAACCGGGCGCATTGCCCGCCAGGCCGATGCCGCCGTGCTGGCCACCCTGGGCGAAACCGTGGTGCTGTGCGCCGTGACCGCCGCCAAGAGCGTGAAGGAGGGCCAGGATTTCTTCCCGCTCACCGTTCACTATCAGGAAAAATATTCCGCTGCCGGCCGCATTCCCGGCGGCTTCTTCAAGCGCGAACGCGGCGCCACCGAGCATGAAACGCTCACCAGCCGCCTGATCGATCGCCCGGTCCGCCCGCTGTTCCCCGAAGGTTTCTACAACGAAATCAACGTCATCGCCCAGGTGCTGAGCTATGACGGCGAAAACGAGGCCGATATCCTGGCCATGGTCGCCGCTTCGGCCGCCCTCACCCTGTCCGGCGTGCCGTTCATGGGCCCGATCGCGGCGGCCCGCGTCGGCTACATGGACGGGGATTATATCCTGAATCCCACCAAGGCGCAGGTGAAGGAAGGCAGCCTTGATCTGGTCGTCGCCGGCACCGGCGATGCGGTGATGATGGTGGAATCCGAAGCCAAGGAGCTTTCGGAAGCCGAAATGCTCAACGGCGTGATGTTCGCCCACCGCAGCATCCAGCCGGTGATCGATGCCATCATCCGCCTGGCCGAAAAGGCCGCCAAGGATCCGTGGGAGCTGGCCATCACCGACGACAAGGCGATGCTGGCCACGCTGAAGAAGGCGGTGGGCAAGGATATCGATGCCGCCTATCGCCTGTCGGGCAAATCCGATCGCCAGGCCGCGCTGGCCGAAGCCAAGGCCAAGGCCAAGGCCGCCTTTGCCGACGGCAGCGCCCAGGAACAGATGAAGGCGATCAAGCTGTTCAAGAAGCTGGAAGCCGACATCGTGCGCGGCGCCATCCTGAAGGAAGGCCGCCGCATCGATGGCCGCAACACCACCACGGTGCGCCCGATCGAAGCCATGGTCGGCTTCCTGCCGCGCACCCATGGTTCGGCGCTGTTCACCCGCGGCGAAACCCAGTCCATCGTCACCACCACGCTGGGCACCGCCGATGCCGAACAGATGATCGATGGCCTGGAAGGCCTGCGCTATGAGCGCTTCATGCTGCATTACAACTTCCCGCCCTATTCGGTCGGCGAAGTCGGCCGCTTCGGCGCGCCGGGCCGCCGCGAGATCGGCCACGGCAAGCTGGCGTGGCGGGCGCTGCACCCGCTGCTGCCCAGCAAGGAAGACTTCCCCTACACGATCCGCGTGCTGTCCGACATCACCGAGTCCAACGGCTCGTCGTCGATGGCGACCGTGTGCGGCGGCAGCCTCGCCCTGATGGACGCCGGCGTGCCGCTGAAGCGCCCGTGCGCCGGCATCGCCATGGGCCTGATCCTGGAGGGCAAGGATTTCGCGGTGATCAGCGACATCCTGGGTGACGAAGATCATCTGGGCGACATGGACTTCAAGGTCGCCGGCACGTCCGAAGGCGTCACCTCGCTGCAGATGGACATCAAGGTCGCCGGCATCACCGAAGAGATCATGCGCGTCGCGCTGGATCAGGCCAAGGCCGGCCGCGCCCATATCCTGGGCGAAATGGCCAAGGCGCTGGACAGCACCCGCGAAGGCCTGTCGGCCCACGCCCCGCGCATCGAGACGATGAGCGTGCCCAAGGACAAGATCCGCGACATCATCGGCACCGGCGGCAAGATCATCCGCGAGATCGTCGCCACCACCGGCGCCAAGGTCGACATCGAGGATGATGGCACCGTCAAGATCTCCTCCAGCGATCCGGCCCAGATCGAAGCCGCGCGCAACTGGATCATCGGCATCGTCGCCGAGCCGGAAGTGGGCAAGATCTACACCGGCAAGGTCGTCTCCATGGTCGATTTCGGCGCCTTCGTGAACTTCATGGGCGCCAAGGATGGCCTGGTCCACATCTCGGAAATCAAGAACGAGCGTGTGGCCAATGTGAAGGACGTGCTGACCGAAGGCCAGCAGGTCAAGGTCAAGGTCATCGGCGTCGATGACAGAGGCAAGGTCAAGCTGTCCATGCGCCTGGTCGATCAGGAAACCGGCGAGGAACTGCCCGATACCCGCCCGCCCCGCGAACCGCGCGAAGGCGGCGACCGTGATCGCGGCCCCCGCCGCGATGGTGACCGTGATCGCGGCCCGCGCCGCGACGGCGGCCGTGGCGATCGTGGCCCGCGCCGCGACGGCGACCGTGGCCCCCGCCGCGAAGACCGTGGCAACGACGGCGACGCCGGCAGCCTGCCCAGCTTCCTGACCGGCAACGACGACTAAACCCGTCAGCCCCACGGCCAGAACAGGAAGGGCCGCGCTTCACCCGAGGCGCGGCCCTTTTCTGTTGTTCCTCCTCTCTGGCGGCAGTGCCCGAAGGGCACTGGCGGGCCTGGGGCTCCGCAGCCGTTGGTGTACAGCGCCGCCAACCGCGCTGGCCTTGCCGGCAAACGCCGGGCGCGGCGCAAGCCGGCCGCGCCTCCCCCGAATCGCGGCCCCGGCTGCTGGTCTCCCCGGTGCGGGAACGGTGCCTGCGGGGCGCAAACAGCCAGATTCTGCCGCCGCGGTGCTGGCAGGCAGCGGCGGCGCAGACGCACACCAGTTCACCGGTTTGCCGCCGGCGATCCTGCATTGAGGTTCACTCCCCCCGGTCACCGGCAGACCGGCCGGCCATCCAACATCCGCTCACGATGTCGAATTGGTTATCAATATACTAATGAATTTTTTGACATTATCCTTGCGGATATTGAACTATACTTTTGCTATAATTGAATATCATGATCACTTGGTTATGGTAATAACTGAATTGATCCGCCTAATTTAACCAATATAAAGCGAATTATATAGACTATCAATTTGCCGCAGGCGCAATTTCAGCATTTTTTCCTAGAAATTTGTTTGGCACTTACGCTAAATAGGGTCCACAAGGTTGATCGGTCTGCTCCGCGCTGCTGGGCAGTCCGGAACAACATCAAGTGGGTCATGATCGTGCGTTTCCAGGCTCATCAATGGCGGGTTGCCACACGCCGGCCGGCGTCGCGTGTCGGCGCATCCAGCGTTGGCCAGCCCCGAAATGGGAGCAGGCACGATGGCCATTGAAGCACCCGCCTGCCACGGGCACACGGCCGGCGGCTTCGGTTCTGCCGGCTTGGCAACAATGGCGCAGCCCGCCACCCCCGTGCTGGCGCCGGTGGATTACACCGCCCTGAACGAACTGATCACGCTTCTGCGCGAGGCCCAGACGGCCTTTGATCTGGGCCTTGAAGATCTGGTGATGGTGCTGACCATCATGGTCGGCAACGTGCAGCGCTGGCACCGCGCCACACAGCCATCCTATACGATGTCGCTGATCCCGATGTCGCAGAGCGCGGTGTCGCGCGCCACCGGGCTGGCACGCGAAACCGCGCGGCGGCGCGTGCAGCGCCTGCACCAACGTGGCCTTGTCGCGCTGGATCGGCGTGGTGCCGTCACGCTGGATCCGCATTTCGCACGCAGCTTCATCGACCACAAGGCCCTGCGCCGGCTGTTGGCCCTTACCGACCAAGGGGAATGACACGATGATCAACCAGTCGATCCGCAAGCCCATATCCTCCGGCATGGCCGTGGCCCTGCTTGCGCTTGCGACGCCTGCATTCGCCCAGGAACCGATCACTGCACGCCCGGCAGGCCTTGCCCCGGCGAAACCCGTCCACACGATGCAGACGCTGGGCCCGCTGGCGTGCCTGCACAAGGCGGCGGGCGACTGTGGACCCACGCCATCGGCAAGCCTGATCGTGCCCGTGCCGGACCAGAACCTGGCGTTTCCCCAGGCAGCCCTGCCGCGGCACGCCGAAACGCTGGCGGACCCGGTGGCGGCACAGCGTTCGCGCACTGTCCCATCGTTGGCCAACACCGGCTTGATGTCATCTGCGGACAATGCCCGTCAGGCCTATGATTTCATGCAATCAGGCGAAATCACCAATTCGATCTACAATTACATCGCGGGATCGAGGATCGATCCGGGGATTCGGTCCGAAATCGATCGGCGCTTCGATATGGTGACGTCGTCATATTCACGGCTGATCTTCATGCTGTCATTTCTTCTGTCGACGCTGTTGATCTGGCGGTTCTTCCGCAAATCCGTTGGCCCGATGGGGTGGCGGGTATGAATTTTTGGCTGACCCGAAGCATCGATCATGCCCAGTCGGAAATCCGGGCATGAACCTGCGGCGGTTCCACTTCCCCATGGCGGTGACGCTGGGCAGCGCAGCCACGGCCGCCGCTGCTCCGGTCCGACCGGCCGTGGCAGCCCGGACCAGCCTGCCGGATGGAACCAATCTGCTGATCATTGAGCCTGAATGGATCGGGCTGACCCTGTTGTTGGGCGCGGTCTGTGTTGGCCTGCTGATGCGCGCTCGCCGCCTCAGGAATTCGCGCAATGCATGAGAGAATGGGAATGAACGACAACACTATGGCTCAGCAACGCGCCGCAGCCGCCATGGCGCGCCTTCCCGCCGAAGCCGGCAGCCTGAACGGCCGCCGGCTGAACATATTGATCATCGATCCGGAAGAGGATTTTCAGCGCGCCATCGTGCAACAGGTGCGCCTGCTTGGCCATATCGCCACCGCCCTGTCCAATTGCACCGACGCCTGGATGATGATGCAGTCGGTCCATTTTGATCTGGTCATCCTGGATCTGGAAACGCCGGCCATCAGCGCGCTGGAACTGGCCCGCCGGGCGCGCGCCCAGCAGGATGGCGTGACCATCATCGCCACAAGCCACAATGTGTCTGCCAGAAATCGTCTGGGGCAACAGCTGGCCCGGTCAAACGGGATTGCCCAGGTGATCCACAAGGGTGTGCCGACCAAAAGCTTCGTGCTCGAGGTGCAAGACTGTCTGGAAATGGCAGCAACCTCCTCGCCGCCGGCAAAACAGACAGAACCAACGATATTGGTTGCAGAGGCCGACTGATCGGGCCGGCCGGGCCCCCCGCCCGGCCGCACCTGAACTCACACCAAAGTCGGCCACTGCGGGCGCCGCTGACCATCGAGGGGGATCAGCGGCGCCCAACAGTCCTCAGAACCGGAAGCGCAGCCCGGCAATCGCCGCTGTCGTGTCGCCGAACGGAAAACTCACCGTCTGGATCAGGCTCAGATCAATCGCCATCGCTTTCGACACATTGAAGCTCAGGCTTGCGCCCAGTTCGCCCCAGCTGCCGCTGGTCTTGGGGGCATCGACGAAGCGCGGCGTGCCGGCCGCCGTGCGCTGGCCGGCCCCCACTTGCGCCACGGCGGCGATGTTGCTGGCGGTGTTGATGGCGGCGTTCAGGCCGATGCTGCCGCCATCGTTCGCAAACATGTGGGTGATGGCAGCCCCGGCGGAACCGATCACGCCATCGGCCGATTGCTGCTGGCTGGAAATCGGCCGGCCGGAAGGGCCGGTAAGGGCGACGGCAAAATCGATCTGGTTGTAATCCACCCCGGCATAGGGGGTGATGAACAGCCGATCGGCCACGGCGATATCGTAACTGATCGAACCGCCCAGCCCGAACAGGCTGCCCGACCGGCCCACGTTGATCGCCTGGCCGGCCTGGGTGCGAAAGCTGCTGGCATCAAAACGGCGGGTGCCCAGCAGGGCATGGGCTTCCAGCCCCAGATTGCCCACATAGGTGCCGGCCGAAAGCCCGCCGATCCAGGTATCGGCCGGGATGGTGAGCGCGCGGGCATCGCCGCTGCCGACATAGGTGATCTCGCCCTTCACCCAGGCGTTGCCGAAATTGCGCGACAGGCCCAGGCTGGCAAAGGGCTGATCGGCCTGCGCCTGCACGGCGGTGATGCCGCCCAGCAGCGACAGCGTCCAGGGCCGGTCCTTTTCGGCCGGGGCGGCGGCCCCACCCTCTTGCGCGGCGGCCCCGCCTGCCCCTGCCACCAGCATGGCGGCTGCCAGCATCTGCCTGATCATCATTGCCCCTTCCCCGTTTGTGATAGACTACGTGCGCGATCAACGCAGCCGGGGCGGTGATTCCTTCGCCGCCCCCGGTGTTTTTTGCGTGCGCGAAGGATTGTGGCCGGCCACCGCGTTATGCGCAACAGGCCCGCCGGCGCGAAAGGCCCGAACCGTGTTGATGGAACGGCTGGATGATCCCGGCCAGAATGATGATGCGTTGATGGCGGCGGTGGCGGCCGGCAGCCGGCCGGCCTTTGCCCGGCTGGTGGAACGCCACGGCAGCGCGGCGTGGCGGCTGGCCTATCGGCTGGCCGGCGATGCCGGCGATGCCGAGGATCTGGTGCAGGAAGGCTTTGCCCGGCTGTGGCACCAGGCCGGGCGCTGGCAGGCGGGGCAGGCCGGGGTGGCGGCGTTCCTGACCCGCGTGATCACCAATCTGGCCATCGATCGCAGCCGGCGCAAACGGCCGCTGCCGATGGCCGATCTGCCGGATGATCCCGATCCGGCGCCGCTGGCCGATGCCGTGCTGGCCGGGGCCGATACCGCGCGGCGCATCCAGCTGTGCGTGGCGGCCCTGCCCGAACGCCAGCGCGCCGCGATTGTCTTGACCTATTGGGAAGGATTGACCGGGCCGATGGCCGCACAAACCCTCGACATCAGCCCCAAGGCCTTTGAATCGCTGCTGATCCGCGCCCGTGCGGCGCTGAAGGCGGTGCTGGCGGCCGCCGGCCTTTCGGCCGCCGATCTGCCCGGAGACGCGCCATGAGCTTTGAACCCGCGATCAGCGATGCCGATCTGGCCCGGCTGCTGGGGCTGGCCAGCGCCGCGCCGCCGCTGCCCGATGGCCTGGTGGATCGCATCATCGCGCGCTTGCCCGCCGCGCCCCCCTTGCCGGCCCCGCGCCGCCATGCCCGCCGCCGCTGGTTGCGCCCCGGTCTGGCCATCGGCGCCAGCCTGGTGCTGGCCAGCGCGGTGGCCGCCGGCCTGGCCAATCCGGCCCTGCTGCGGCCGGTAATCGCGCCGCTGCTGGAACGGCTGGGCGTGGCCGCGCCGCCGCCGGCCCGGCCAACCCGCCCGGCGCGGGCCGTGGCCCCACCGCCGGCCGCC
>JAGWWF010000044.1 GCA_018970445.1 Alphaproteobacteria bacterium
TGCGCTTCAACCAGCCGCAGCCACTGGTGCACGGCCTTGCGGCCGCCACGCCCGCCCTGCACGCCGAGGTGCTGGGCAGGCTGGACCATGCCCTGAAGACGCTGGCCGCGCGGCGGCGGATGGTGGCCTGACCAATCAGGCGCGGGCGACCATCTCCACCAGATGGCCCTGCAACCAACCAACACCAGTGACAAACTGGCCCTTGCGCGGCGGTTTCCCACCCGCCAGCGCGCGCTGGGTGACCAGCAGTTTGATGACCAACGGTTGGTCGTCTACGTCCAGCACTTCGGTCAGCACTTCCCAGGCATCTTCAAGCAGGACGCCGTAGGGAAGTTTCCGCGACGATTCCACCTGGCCCTGAAAGCGAAACTCATCGCGGCGGGCATCGCCTTCTGGGAGCAGCATCTGTGTCTGCCCCAGTTCAAAAGTGATGATATCCTGCCGGGCCAGATCGGCCATGCCAGGCACGTTCTGCACAGCCGGGTCGTGCATCCAGCCCGGGGTTGCCATTGCCACGCGGTGCGAACCAGCCGGTGCCAGCCAATAAGCTATCAGGCACAAGGCAAATTGTGCCACATCGCCAATGCGGGTGAAGTGACGGGACAGGTGCCAATAGCTGTCATAGAAGGCCAACGGCACATGGGCACCGTCGAGACCGCCAGGCAACCAATCCGCGATGATGACGGCATGGACATGATCGGCACTGACGGCAATGGCCCGCACCATGCACAGGCTGCGGGTGCGCCCCAGTGCGATCGGGTGCACATCATTGGTAACGAAACAATCGGTATGTGGATCGAAATGCCACAATATCCGAAACCCGCACGTGACAAGGCCAAGGGCCAGCCTGGCCACCAATTCCGGTTCTCCGGCTGGCAAGGGCTCAATCAGATCGATGAGGGGACTGGTGTCATCATAATCGTGCGGCCACGCTGCATCGTTGACATGGAAGGCCCAGGCTTCCTGAAACTCCGGATCATCGGGATCGCCAAACAAATCCCGCAGCGGCGGCGGGGCGACATCGTCTTCCACCACAATGCTGGCCTGAAAGCGGGCGGCCCGCTGCACTGGGTGCAGCGCCTGCGGTCCCGGCCCAAGAAATTCCCCCAGCAACCATAGTCGCGCCCGCAGCAGATCAGGCGATTTCGGCGCCCACCCGCGCGGCAGCAGCGCGGCCGGCGCCAGAATCGGCAGTTCCAGATCAACCCCGTCCAGAAACCGGGCCGTTATCTGTACCATCGACTGGCCCAAGAGCGTTTCGGCACGAGTGGCCACATCGATGACCTGCAAACCGGCATGCACATCATCCCGGCGGCCGCCCGCCTGCTGAACCATCGCGTGCATGAAGGGGGCTTTGGTGCGGCCCGGCTTGGTGCGCGGTTGCCACAGCGAAAGCGCGATGGCAGACAAGCCAAACTGGTGGCGGCTGCCAATGGCAAAATGGGCGAGGGATGCAGCACCATCGGCTACATAAAAGCCAATGCGGCGTCGCTGTCCCGCAGCGGACGCATCCAGCAACAGATCGCCGGTGACCCGGACTTGGCTACCATCCGGCGAAACTTCAATTCCCACAAGTTCCACAACGACAGGGCAGCCAGGAAGCGGTTCGGGTAGAAAGACCGGCTGGCCGCCATCGCCAGCAGGCAGCCTGCGCAATTGCGGGTCTGCGGCTGGTTCGGATGGGACCTCCACGCCGAACCCCAGCCACAATCGCGCCGGAACATCGAGATCTGCGGTGATCGAATGGCCACGGCGAAGTGCAATCGTCATGCCGCGAACATCGCAGGGATGCCACGACGGTCAAGCCAGGCTCCCCCCAAAATCTCCTCCAATCCACAGGCTTGCGCGCACACCACGGCCACCGCACAGTGGGCGTGGCCCTGGGGAGGGGCATGATGTGCATCTGAAACGCCGGACGCTGGCGGCCTTTGCCGCGCCTTGCCTGCCCCTGACCGGGGTGGGCCTGCCGATGGTGGTGTATCTGCCGCCTTATTATGCC